>NZ_CP041345.1:2400000-3000000 GCF_013265555.1 Tenuifilum thalassicum
ATTATTCGAATAGCAGACCGCAGCGCTAATTTAGAATTGCCTTGATATGTCCCAAAGGGCATATCAACAACAACTAACGCACGCTTTACGGCCCTTACTACTGAGCTAGCATGGTAAATCATTTGGTCAAGCGTGATAGGAAGGGTAGATATATGACCAGCCATGACATTCGATGCAGAATCGCCAACAAGCAAAACATCAACCCCTGCAGCGTCGAGTATACGGGCCATTGAATAATCGTATGCCGTTAACATGGCTATTTTTTCCCCTCTTAGCTTCATCTCATGAAGTACATGAGTGGTGACAACCTTTACTTTACTTTCCGATGACATCTCAATTTATTTTATCACTCAAAGGTAAGGTATTATTTCAGTTATTATCAGCTAAATTATGAAAATTAGAACTACTGCCAAAACGACACTACCACATATATCCCTTGCATGGTAGGCAGTTCAAACCGATAAAAGCATGACAACAAAGACAAAACCTGACAGCAATTTGATAAGAATGATTTAAAAACACTGTCATCTTTACACATTTTTAGTACCAAACCCAAATGGCACAGAGATTGAACATTTAACAGCGACAAATTTGAGAAATAAATTAAGTAACCAAATAAAAAAATTTGAAACAATGAGCAAAATAATTGGAATCGACTTAGGAACAACCAACTCGTGTGTTGCCGTAATGGAAGGTAACGAGCCGGTTGTTATTACTAACAGTGAAGGAAAAAGAACTACCCCTTCTGTAGTTGCTTTTACTGACAACGGCGAGCGCAAAGTTGGTGATCCTGCTAAACGTCAAGCCATTATAAATCCACAAAAAACCATATTCTCCATTAAGCGTTTCATGGGAGAAACTTACGACAAGGTTGCACAGGTAGAGATTCCACGTGTGCCATACAAAATAGTAAAAGGAGATAACAATACACCACGTGTGGATATTGATGGCCGGTTATACACACCCCAAGAAATATCTTCAATGATTCTTCAAAAAATGAAGAAGACTGCCGAAGATTACTTGGGCCAAGAAGTGACCGAAGCAGTAATCACTGTACCTGCATACTTTAGCGACTCGCAACGTCAAGCCACAAAAGAGGCTGGAGAAATTGCTGGGCTTAAAGTACGTCGTATTATAAACGAGCCTACTGCTGCTGCTCTGGCTTATGGTCTAGATAAGCAAAACAAAGACCTTAAAGTTGCAGTTTATGACCTTGGTGGAGGTACTTTTGACATCTCTATCCTAGAACTTGGTGATGGTGTATTTGAAGTTAAATCAACTAACGGCGACACTCACCTAGGAGGTGATGACTTTGACCAAGTAATTATAGATTGGTTAGCCGAAGAGTTCCTAAAAGATGAAGGTGTTGACCTACGTAAAGACCCAATGGCTCTTCAACGCTTGAAAGAAGCTGCCGAAAAGGCCAAAATAGAGCTTTCAAGCACTACCTCAACCGAAATTAACCTTCCTTACATCATGCCTGTAAATGGCATACCAAAGCACCTTGTAAAAACTTTAACCCGCGCTCAATTTGAAAAACTTGCCGACGATCTTGTACAGCGTACAATTGAGCCTTGTAAAAAAGCCTTAGCCGATGCTGGTTTACAGCCATCAGACATTGATGAAGTGATACTTGTAGGTGGTTCAACCCGCATTCCTAAAGTTCAAGAGGTTGTTGAGAAATTCTTTGGCCGCAAACCAAATAAGAGCGTGAACCCAGATGAAGTTGTTGCAGTTGGTGCTGCTATTCAAGGAGGTGTTTTAACTGGTGAGGTTAAAGATGTTTTACTTCTTGACGTAACACCTCTTTCATTAGGTATTGAAACACTCGGAGGAGTTTTCACAAAGCTAATTGAGGCCAACACCACAATACCAACCAAGAAAACTGAGGTGTTTACCACAGCAGCAGACAACCAGCCATCAGTAGAGATACATGTTCTACAAGGTGAAAGACCGCTTGCTAAAGACAACAAGACCATTGGTCGCTTCCACCTCGATGGAATACCACCTGCCCCACGTGGCGTTCCTCAAATTGAAGTTACCTTTGACATCGACGCTAATGGTATTCTTCATGTAACAGCTAAAGACAGAGGAACTGGTAAAGAACAAAAGATTAGGATTGAAGCCTCCTCTGGCCTTTCAGAAGATGAAATCAAGCGCATGCGTGAAGAAGCAAAACGCAACGAGGAAGCAGACCGCAAAGAGAAAGAGCGCATCGAAAAAATCAATGCAGCCGATAGCTTAATCTTCCAAACTGAGAAACAGCTTAAAGAGTTTGGCGATAAGATTCCTGCCGATAAGAAAGGGCCTATAGAGGCTGCACTAGGCAAGCTAAAAGAAGCTCACAAGAGCCAAGATTTGGCTGCTATTGAAACAGCAACCAATGAGCTCAACACTGCATGGCAAGCAGCATCGGAAGAGATTTACAAAGCTCAATCCGAAGCAAATGCTAACCCAGGACAACAGGCTAACGCAGGTAGCAGCAACTCTTCGTCTGACAACGACCAAGAGGTAACCGATGTTGATTTTGAAGAAGTTAAATAACCTAACACTTTAGGTACACTAAAAAAAGAGGCTGTCTAAAAAGGCAGCCTTTTTTTATATCTTTATGGTTCTAAACAATATATTTGCATTGTAAATTAAAGTAGTTGAGATGAAAAAACTTACCACTCTATCGTTTATTATTTTATCATTTGTAGCTTTTTCGCAAAGCAACACAGAAATCAACAAGCTAGACAACCAAAATCGTAAGCAAGGATACTGGTGTAAGCATTATCGCAATGGGAAAATGGCTTATGAAGGATGGTTTGTAAATGACAAACCAGTAGGTGAATTTAAAAGATATCACGAGAATGGAGTTTTAAAGGCTTTACTCGAATACACAGAAAATTCTCCAATAGTAAAAGTTACATTTTACAACACCTCTGGAATCAAAATATCAACAGGTTTTTACAAACATCAAAAAAAGGACAGCCTTTGGCAGTACTACTCCTCAAAAGGAAACGTAATATATGAGGAGCGATATAGTAATGGATTAAAGCATGGCCGCTCAAAAAGTTACTACAAATCTGGAAAAATAAAAGAATCGGCCATGTATAGCAATGGTAAGCTAAATGGCGTTTTAGTTTTATTTTTTGAAAATGGGCAAAACAAATCGGTTATACCATACAAAAATGGGACTATTGATGGAAAAATGACTGTTTACTATCCAAACGGTAATATTAGGGTGGAAGGTCTTTATGTAAAAGGGCTAAAGGAAGGAGAATGGAAGTTGTATGCCGAAGATGGAACCCTAACACAAAAAATTAAATACAAAAAAGGAATACCTGAAAATTTTGACGAACTTGTAAAAAAGGAATCGGACTACTTAAACTCATTAATTAAAAATGCAGGTAAAATAAAAGAACCCGATATTAATGACATTTCTAACTCAGGTGGAGTTGGATACTAACCACATTCTAAATGATGGAACAAAGATTTATTAAAACTACACTTCTTCTAATTATTTTCCAATGCGCTTTTTCCCCGTTATTGGGGCAAACTAAATATTTTATTGCATTTACCGACAAGCAAAACAACCTTTACTCACTTGATAATCCCGAAAAGTTTCTCTCAAGCAGAGCAATTGAAAGGAGAACAACACAAAACATCCCTATTACAGAAGAAGACTTACCTGTCTCCAATACATATATAGAACAGCTCGCCAGCCTCACAACCACCATTCACTACCCTTTAAAATGGTTTAACGGTGTTGTTGCTACCGTTGACCCAAACAACATTGCCAGCATACAAGACCTACCCTTTGTTAAAAGCATCACAAAAATCTATGAACCTGTTAAATCGCAGAAACAAATTAACACTGATTGGAAAACAGCAAGTGAAGTTTTACAGACAAAAAAGCAATCAACATCATTAAATTACGGGATTTCATTCAACCAAATAGCGATGCACAATGGTCACCTTTTTCACAATAACGGTTACCTAGGCGAAGGAATTACAATTGCTATTCTTGATGCTGGATTTTTAAATGTTAACACACACTATGCTTTTGATAGCCTTTGGGCTAATCAACAAATCTTAGGTACTCGCGATTTTGTCGACCCCTCTTCAAACATATTTGCAGAGCACTACCACGGAGCCATGGTTTTATCTACCATAGGAGGATATGCCGATGGCATGCTAATAGGCACCGCCCCAAAAGCTAATTTCTGGCTTATTAGAACCGAAGATGCAAACACAGAACAGCTCATAGAGGAGTATAACTGGGCTGCTGGAGCGGAACTTGCCGATAGTGCTGGTGTTGACATAATAAACTCATCGCTGGGCTATACTGAGTTCGATGTACAAGAGCAAAGCCACACCTACCAAGACTTAGATGGGCAAACCACACCAATTACGCTTGCAGCCAACATTGCAGCTAGCAAGGGCATGGTGGTAGTGGTAAGCGCTGGCAACGAAGGAAGCAAACCATGGCATTACATCTCAGCACCTGCCGATTCCCCAAACGTATTGACCGTTGGTGCAGTAGATGCCAACAAAACAATTGCATCGTTTAGTTCACGAGGACCAACTGCTGATGGTAGGATAAAACCTGATGTTTGCGCCATGGGAGTTAATTCGGTAGTTGCAGCAAATGATGGGAGTATTGGAACTAATAATGGCACATCGTTCTCTGCTCCAATAATGGCTGGTTTGGTAGCATGCTTTTGGCAGTCAAACCCTTCGTTAACGGCTAAAAAAATTGTTGAAAAAGTAAAAGATATTTCATCAAGGTATTCAGCTCCCGACAACACTTATGGATATGGTATCCCCGATTTTGCTCAAACATTAACTTTTTCGCAAGAATATGATTTCTCTGAAGTAAAGGTATGGCCAAATCCTTTCTTTAACGAAATCAATATTTCGTTACCAGGTCCAGCTTTTAATGGTAAAATATCGATATATAATTCACTCGGAACAAAAATCTTTTCAAAATCATTTCAAAAATATGACAACAATTATATCACTATAAAAATTTCAAATGAAGCCCCTAAGGGATTATACATAATAAAAGTTATTAACGGTAAGCATCAGCTCACAACAAAATGTATGAAATATTAAATGGAGCAGACAAAGCAAACATACTCTCTACTGGAATTAAACAATCTTGTAAAAGAAAGGCTTAAGGAGAATTTTCCAAGCCCATACTGGGTTATAGGTGAAATTAGCGAAATAAAAGAACATAACTCGGGGCACTGCTACCTGGAGCTAATTCAAAAAGATGAAAACTCAAATAGCATTGTAGCAAGGGCAAGGGCAACAATCTGGGCATATACCTATCGAATGCTAAAGCCATACTTTGAATCAGCTACTGGAATAAAACTCACCTCCAGCCTTAAAGTAATGGTACTTGCACAGGTTACCTTTCATGAATCGTTTGGGTACAGCCTAAACATTACCGACATAGAACCAACTTACACTATTGGCGATTTAGAACTCAAAAAACGCGAAACCATTAATAAGCTCATAGCTGATGGTGTATTTGACATGAACCGCGAGCTATCGCTTAACATTCTACCAAATAGAATTGCTATTATCTCTTCGTCTCAAGCAGCTGGTTATCAAGACTTCATTGACCAACTCGAAAACAACAAAGAAAATTTCAAGTTTGATGTAACTCTATTCGAAGCAACCATGCAGGGCGAGCAAGCCGTGCGATCAATAATCGATGCCCTTACCAGAATTAACGACAGAATTGACGAATTTGATGCTGTTGCAATTCTCAGGGGTGGTGGTGCAACGGTAGACCTTTCATGTTTCGACAACTACGAACTTGCAAGCCACATTGCACAGTTCCCTCTTCCTATCATAACAGGTATAGGTCATGAAAAGGACAAAAGTATTGCCGACATGGTAGCATACCAAGCGGTTAAAACACCTACTGCGTTGGCTGAGTATCTTATTGATGCTATCGCCGAAGCTGAAAGCATCTACTTAAACCTTAAAGAACGCCTACAAGATGTTGCAAGCGAGACATTAGAAAAAGAGAGTTCAAGGTTAATCCAAATTACTACTCATCTCAATAACTTTTGCCAGCTAAAACTAAAAAAAGAGGAGCATGCCATTATCAGCTTGTCTGAACAGCTATTCTCTTCAACAAAGATTGCAGTTTTTAAAAGTAAATCGCTTATTAGTAGGCTAAACGAATCGTTAAATGGATTGGCTCGGCATGTTATTAATAATCGCTATCAACATATTGAAGCATTAAACAAAAACATCAGTAAAACGTTTTTAGCTAAAATTCACAAGGATAAACAAAAGTTAGATTTTTTAAACAGAATGATAGCAACATTGGACCCTATAAACACGTTAAAAAAAGGGTTTACAATAACAAAAATAAATGGTAATATTGTAAAAAGTAGTAAGAGCATTAAAACCAACGACATAATCACAACTATTTTTCATGACGGTGAAGTAAAAAGTAAAGTTTAATCAATTTAAAAAGACAGTATTGAATAGAACTTTTAAAAATACGAGCGCACTTTTTGCCCTAGTACTCTTGGCAACTGCTGTTTTTTCGCAAACCATTTCCACAAATATCGACAGCCTAAAAAATTTATTGCACACTACAAATGGAATAAGAAAGGTTAATCTACTAAAAGAGATCTCTGTTTCCTTTTGGAACTCAAATATCGATTCATCAATATACTATGCTGAAAAGGCATTGCTAGAAGCTAAGAAAGACGGAAGCGACGCTGCTCTTGGCGAGGCCTATAATAATTTAGGGAATGCATTTGCCATTAAATATAAATACGACATCGCTTTAAAGTATTACCAGAAAGCATTAGAGCATAGAGAGCGTAATGGAAATCCTACAAAAATTGCTGATACCTACTATAACATTGGTCTTTTATATCGGGATCAAAAGAAAATAAACAATGCTATTGTCAATTTTGAAACAGCTGCTGATTATTATTCTAAAGCAAATGATTATGAATCTCAGCTAGACAGTTATAACAGAATCATAAGCATTTATACCGATATTAACAATAAAAACAAAGCGTTAGAATACTCATTCAAAACACTCAGTATAGCAAATGCTCATAACCTAGACGATAAAAAGGCAAATATTTATAACAGAATAGGCTCTTTAAACCGACTACTTAAAAATTTTGATCTAGCGGAGAAATATTATTCGCTTGCCTTTAAAGAATGGAAAAAAAGCAATAATCTTTATGGCATGCAATCTGCATATAACAACCTTGGTATTATTTATGACGAAAAAGGGCAAGTACAGAAAGCTTTAGAGTACTATAATAAATCCCTAGAGCTTGCAATAAAGTTAAAGGACTCTTCAGGCATAGCAACAGCGTATAATAATATTGGATACCTTAACTCTAGTATCAAAGAATACGAAAGTGCACTCACTAATTATTACAGATCCTTAAAAATATCAGAAGCCACCAACCAAAAAGATGCTATTTTTAACACTTTAAACAATATTGCAGCAATTTACCTAAAAAAAAACAACCTAACTTTAGCTCAGAAAACTCTCAAAAGAGCTTTAACCTTGATAAAGGATGTTAAAGAGATATCCTACAAACTAGAAACGCACCAGCTACTTTCTGAGCTATATAGAAAGAAAGGAGATTTCAAAAAAGCTTACTATCATAAGAACATTGAACTGGCCTACACCGACTCCCTTTATACGCAACAGCAAATTGCCAGCATCACCGAGATGCAAACTAGATATGAAACAGAGGCAAAAGAAAAAGAAATTGAACTCCTAAAGAAAGATGTTGAGCTAAAGGAACTACAATACAAACAGCAAAAAAATGTTCAGCAGGTTTTAATATCTCTTACACTTTTACTAGCAATTATTTTTATAGGTACCACTTTGGTGTTATATATCATCAGAAAAAAGAATAGGCAACTAGCTGAAAAAAATAAGGAACTCAATATAATTAACACAAAACTTAAAGAATCTGAAGCAAACTTAAAAGAACTAAACCTAACAAAAGACAAACTTTTTACAATCATCGCACATGATTTAAAAAACCCATTTAATGCATTAATTGGATTTAGCGACATCTTAGAACGCAACTATCATCATCTTACTGATAACGAGAAGAAAGAGTATATTTCTGTAATATCAGAATCTTCTAAAAACCTTTATAAACTCTTAGATAACCTTTTACAATGGACTAGAACTCAAACAGGAAGCATTAACTACATACCTGAAATTTTCAAGCTTGAACCAATCATCAACCAAGAAATTTCAACTTTAAGTGCTAATGCTGAAAAAAAGAATATAGTTATCAAAACGAATTATAACCTAAACAAATCGGTTTTTGCCGATAAAAATTCTATTGCAACTGTAATAAGAAATCTTTTAAGCAACGCTATAAAATTCACCGACATTGGAGGTAAGGTAGAAGTTACTCTACGCGAATCAACCGAGGAGCCAAAAAAAGCTGAAGTAATCATTAAAGACTCAGGTGTAGGTATAAGCAAAGAAGATCTAGATAAAATATTTCTTTTAGATGGTTCGCACAGCACAAAAGGCACAGCAAACGAATCTGGCACAGGACTAGGACTGTTGCTATGCCATGAATTTGTAACAAAGAACAATGGGAAAATCTGGGTAAAAAGCACCAGGGGCAAAGGAAGTGAATTCCATTTTACTCTTCCTACAGCCTAATCATATCAATTTGTCACATACATTTTTTTTTTTTACTTTGCTAGGTAATTATACTTAAAGCAAAGTATGCATAAAGCAATAATCTTAATAAACATAATTGCTCAGATGCTTTTTTTCAAGCATCTTAATGCAACAGATTTCAATACAGACAGCATAGTGAATCAGGTCAAAATTTATTCTACAGAAAACCCCGAACTAGCTGCCGTTTACTGTCATAAAATTTTCACTCAGTTCAAAAATAACCCTAACGATACCCTAGCATTTAGCTATCATATAGCAATGAGCGACTACAAAAAGGGGATTGGGCTAACAAATGATGCACTGGCTCATGCAGACACAGCTCTTAACATTGCCAATTCAATGCAAAACTATAGCTGGTCTATTTCAGCCATGCTAACTAAATCATCGATACTTACTACAAGCGGAAACTATAGCGAAGCCTTTAAGGTTATAGAAAAAGCAAAAACGCTATCGCTTAGAACTAAAAAACCAGAAAATATAATCCAATGCTATTTGAACTACGGCGACATATACAAAGAGCTTGGGCGATCAAAGGAGGCTATTGAGAAAAAAAATGAGGCCACTGCTCTTGCAAAAAAGTACAATACAAAACTAGCTGAAAGTTATAAAAGCCTAGGAAGCACACAATTCTATTTTGGTTTATATCAAGATGCGCTAAAATCATACTATGAAGGACTTATAGCGGCAGAACATCTGCTCGATACTAGCCAAATAATTTCAATAACCAAAAACATAGGCCTGATATATAGAGAGCTAGGCGATTTTGACAAAGCACTTACTCAGCTAAACGATGCGATGTTATTAGCACAGAAGACAAACAAAATAAGCGAAATTGCTGAAATTCTAAATATTATCGGAGGTGTTTACATAAAATTTTCTCGTCCTAAACAAGCTCTCTCATACTACAATCAAAGCTTAGCCCTTAGAGAAAAACTAAATTTAAAGCAATCGTGTATAAAAACCCTCAGTAACCTGGCACGAACATATCTTAAACTAAGGCAAAACGACGATGCTATAAAAGCTCTTCAAAGAGCTATAAACCTTTCCAAAGAGGTTGGAGACCCAATAACCGAAGCAAACACGCAAACGGATATGGGTAACACATTCCTTCAACTTGGAAACTACGCCCAGGCACTAAAACAATACTTAATAGCCCTTAAAATAAGGCAATCCTATGGCAAAGCCGAAGATATTGCCAAATCTATGATAAACATAGCACTTGTATACAGAAACCTTGGATTAACACAAAACGCTCTCAAGTACGCATTAGATGCCAAAAAAACTTTAGAAAATCTAGAAGTTAAGCCAGACCTTAAAATATATGTTTTCCGCAACCTTGGAAACATCTATCTTGATAAAAAAGACTATGCCCAGGCTATCGCAGCGTATCAGAAAGCACTAGAACTCAGCGAAAAGAAAGGTGATGACATTTTATTAACCAGCATCTTAAAAAATATTGCACAGGCTTATTTAGACTGGGGAAATATCCGAAAAGCAAGAAACACGGCAAGCCAAGCAGCAAAAATTGCTATCAGGAATAACCAGAACCAAGTACTTGCAGATATCTATAACACGCTTGGAAATGTTGAGAAGAAAGCCAAGAACTACGATTTAGCAATAAGGCATTTCACTAATGCTGCCCAAAAATACAAAAGCTCAGCAAATCCAACTGGCGAAGCTCTGTGTTACAGGAAGATTGGCGAGATATATACAATAAAGAAAGACTTTGAACTTGCCTATAACTTCATAAACACATCAATTAGTACAGGTTGGAAAATTAAAAACCCTTACCTTGTTGCATATGGATTTAAGTCACTTTACGAGCTAGAGTACAAGAAAGAAAATTACAAAAAAGCCCTGGAATACTATCAGAAGCATATCAGCATAAAAGACAGTATTGAAAATGCAAAGCATAACGAATCAAACCTTGAAGCTCACATTAATCTTGAGCTTGATAAGACAAAAAATGAAATTAAACTGATAGAAGCTGAAGTTGAATCTTTAAGAACCAAGGTACAACTCGATAAGGAACGGATAAAAAAGCAAAAAGCACAACGCAACTTTCTAATAACCATAGTTCTGCTTCTTCTGTTCATTGCGGCAACAACTGTTTTCTTCTATATCCAAAAAAAGAAGTTAAGCCAATTCCAACAGGAAAAGTACGACGAACTCGCACGTATAAACAACGAATTAAATCGATATAGAAAAGAATTAGAGCAAACCATTAAAACGAAGGACAAGCTCTTTTCAATAATTGCTCACGATTTACGAAGCCCATTCACAGGTCTTTTAGGGTTCTCTGAAATATTATCACAAAAGGCAGATGAATTATCAATAGAAGAAGTAAAAGACTATAGCCATAACATTTACCTATCGGCATCTAACATTTTGATGCTGACAGAGAACCTGCTTCACTGGGCGAAAAGCCAGTCGGGCAGAATCAAACTAGCACCAACTAAGATTGATATTCAGAATCTTATCAACGATGCCATCGCTGTGGCATCAATTGCCGCAAAGGAAAAGAATATTCAAATTCAGCATTCCATTAAAGAACCCTACAAGTTAATTGCCGATTACGATACACTCTTAACCGTAATTCGAAACCTGCTTAGCAACGCAATCAAATTCACACCAAGCGGAGGGAAAGTATCGGTTGACGTATCGAAAGAGATGAATTCCTTAAAAATAAAAATATCGGACACAGGTGTTGGCATTGAACCGGAGAACCTTAGCAAGCTATTCAAGCTGGATGGTTACACAACCAAGGGCACAAACTCAGAAAGCGGCACGGGATTGGGTCTAATTATTTGCAAGGAATTTACAGAGGCAAACGGTGGTAAGATTGAGGTTGCAAGCACTATTGGAAAAGGAACAACATTTACTATAACTTTAACCTTAAAAAACGATTAGCTTATGGCAACAAAGAATATAAAGTATAACGAAGCTATTGAAGAAGTAGAAGAGATTATAAACCAGATTGAATCGAATGAACTAGATATAGATGAGCTTACAAGCAAAATCAAACGGGCCTCGGACCTATTAAAAATCTGTAAACAAAAGCTCTACAAAACAGAACAAGATGTTCAAAAACTGCTTGACGAAATGCAAGAAGACAGCTAACTTGTTAACCTTCATAAAAAAATACTTTTAATATTTTTGCATATAATTCAAATTCATTTAATTTGGTCATATAAACTTTCGAAATGCCATACAAGGTACTTTTAGCAAGCGGTAGCCAACAACTAAAAACTGATATTTATAGGATTTTCAGCCTCGTTGAGGATGAGTTTACTATCAAAGAAATAACAGATATTGAATACATCATATCCTTTATAAGTGAAGAAGATCCTGATCTCATTCTATATGACATCCATTTTGAAAATAGTGCATCAACTGACATTCTCAAAATAATAAAAGCAGATCCTAAATCTGCGGACATTCCCATTCTTGCCATTGTAGATTTTTTGCAACCTGAAATTGTACAACAAATCTTTAATGCTGGTGCCGACGATTTTATAGGCAGACCTATAAATACTCCTGAGCTTATTCAAAGGACAATGGTTGGCATACAACGTGGTCGTATGCTTAAAAAGTTAAAAACCCTTTCATCCCATTTCGACAGCATTACTACTGCTATAAGCCAAGCAGGGAACTCAGTTATCATAATTGACAGCAAAGGAGAAATCACCTGGGTTAACGAGGGGTTTAAAAGGCTCTACGAATGCACACTTGATTATTTTAAATCGGTTTTTGGCGATAATCTTTTTGCAAGTAATGTGAGTGCAAAAACCGCCGACGCGTTTAAACGTTGTTTAAATGGAGAGTATGTAATTTACGAAAGCAATTGGGTTACACCCAACGGAAAAACAAAATTTATACAAACCAGCTTAACCCCAGTTTTTGACGATCTCCAAAACCTCAGCCATGTTGTAGCCATAGAAATGGATATTACAGATCTTAAAATCATAGAAAAAAACTTAGCTGACAAAAACGAACATTTACAAACCATTACCGAAAGTCTTGAAGAAGCAAATAAGATACTAGAAGAGCAACAATTGCAAATTCAAAAGCAATCGGAATTACTTGCCGAAGAAAAACAAAAAACTGAAGCTCTGCTACTAAACATTCTCCCATTAGAGGTAGCGAATGCATTACAAAAGAAGGGGTTTTACAAGCCAAAGAAGTTCAAAGAAGTATCTGTGATGTTTGCTGATTTTGTAGGATTCTCAAAAATCAGCAAAACCTATGAAAACATTATCGATTTTTTAAATGTTCTTAGTAGCTACTTTGAGGCATTTGATGAAATTATTACGCAACGCTACATTGAAAAAATCAAAACAATTGGAGACGCGTACATGTGCGTTGGAGGGGTACCTAGGTCAAATCATAGTCACCCTTTCGATACTGTTCTTGCAGCACTTGAGCTACAACAGTTTGTAAAAGAGAAGGCAAAACAAGACGCTAAAAGCAATAAACCAATCTGGGCTATCAGAGTTGGGATTCATACAGGTAGCGTTATAGCTGGTGTAATTGGTAAGCACAAGTTTGCTTATGATATCTGGGGCGACACAGTAAATGTTGCAAGCAGAATGGAAACTGCATGCGAGCCAGGTAAAATCAACATATCCGAAACAACTTACAACTACATAAAAGATTACTTTGTTTGTACCCCTAGAGGTAAAATACCCGCTAAAAATATCGGCGAAATTGAGATGTACTTTGTTGAAAGGATCAAGCCCGAGTACTCTGAAG
Organism: Tenuifilum thalassicum; assembly: GCF_013265555.1. GTDB lineage: Bacteria > Bacteroidota > Bacteroidia > Bacteroidales > Tenuifilaceae > Tenuifilum > Tenuifilum thalassicum. The sequence goes on from NZ_CP041345.1 coordinate 2,413,454, forward strand.
ATACTGAAGGCTACATTCCTAACAACACCTTAAAGAAAATAGTATCGTCGTTATAATTATTTCGTATTATCTACATCGTCAACGTTAGTAAAGCTAAACGGTAAAAGATCTTTAACATCACTCACCCTAATTATTTTATTTTCACCTACCATATAAACAGGGTATGCCTTTTTAGAAATATTTTGATATTCAAGCATCACCTGCCTACAGGCTCCACAAGGTGAAATAGGGTTTTTAGTAATACCATCGCCACTTGATGCCACAACAGCCATTGCCTTAATAGGAACGTTTGGGTATTTTGAACCTGCATAGAATAATGCCACACGTTCAGCACATAAACCCGAGGGATAGGCACCGTTTTCCTGATTGCTTCCAGTAATAACTTCGCCGTTCTCAAGTAACACAGCAGCTCCAACCCTAAAATGCGAGTAAGGCGAATAGCTTCCGCTTAATGCATCTTTAGCCTTTTCTATTAATTCCCTCTCCCAATTTTCCATTCCATCCGAGACGGTAAGTTCTTTATAATCTATGGTTAACATGATGTTGACTTTTATCAATCGTTCTTCAAATTTAACCCATCTTATATTTTTTAATACTCAAAATTGTAAATATAGTATATTTTTCTAGCCAGTCGTCAGTTTGCATAACATACCTCTACAGAATAAGCTAAAACTTTATCTTTCTTGGTTTCACCATGTTCTCGGGCGATAAGATTGTATCGAGTTGTTCTTTAGACAAAAGCCCTTTTTCTAGAACCAAATCATATACACTTTTATTGCTAACAAGAGCCTCTTTAGCAACCTGAGAGGATGCCTCATAACCGATGTAGGGGTTAAGTGCAGTTACAAGTCCAATAGAGTTAAGAACCATGTTCTTACAATGCTCACGGTTTGCAGTGATCCCTACGACACACCTATTCTTGAGTGTATTCATGCCATTTTTAAGCATCTCAATAGACTCAAATAAGCTTTGAACTATCACAGGTTCAAAAACATTTAGTTCAAGCTGTCCCCCTTCGGCAGCCATAGTAACAGTCAAATCGTTCCCAATTACCTTAAAGGCAATTTGATTAACAACCTCTGGTATGACTGGGTTTACTTTACCGGGCATAATTGAAGAACCAGGCTGCATAGGAGGTAGGTTTATTTCATTTAATCCTGCGCGAGGACCCGAGGAGAGCAACCTAAGGTCATTTGAAATCTTAGATAACTTAATTGCCAATCTCTTAACAGCCGAGGAATACATAACAAAGGCTCCAGTATCCTGTGTTGCCTCTACCAAATTAGCAGCAAGTACAAGATCCAGCCCAGTGATTCTTCTTAGATGTGCTATTACCTTGCTAGGATAATCGGGGTCTGAGTTAATTCCTGTACCTATGGCAGGCCCCCATATTTACCTCGTAAAACAGCTTGGCATTCTGGTTTAAACGCTCAACCTCCTCTTCAAGGGTAGCTGCATAAGCATCGAATTCTTGACCAAGGGTCATAGGAACAGCATCCTGAAGCTGGGTTCGTCCCATTTTTAGCACATCGGCAAATTCTTTTCCCTTCTCCTTAAACGATTCAATAAGCGACTCAAGGACATTTACTAACTTCTGGTTAGAACGAATTAAAGCAATCTTTACTGCTGTGGGGTAGGCATCGTTTGTCGACTGCGACATGTTAACATGATTCAAAGGGTGACAGTAGGTATACTGCCCTTTGGAATATCCAAGGTGCTCGAGAGCCCTATTCGCAATCACCTCATTGGCATTCATGTTTGTTGAAGTTCCTGCTCCACCTTGAATCATATCAACAACAAACTGATTATGGAAACGCCCTTTTACAATTTCAGTACAAGCTTTAACTATAGCATCCTTCACGTTAGGGTCAAGCAAGCCCAATTCGCAATTTGCTTCGGCAGCGGCTTGCTTTACCATGGCAAGGGCATCAATAAGATCGGGATAAAAGTTTAGTGTAACACCTGAAATATTAAAATTCTCAATTGCCCTAAGTGTTTGAACACCATAATAGTACTCTGCGGGCACTTCCCGTTCTCCAAGCAAATCATGCTCCATTCTTGTAGCTCCCGACTCGTATTGGCTTGCAGGATTCACCATCCTACTGTTGGCATTTCGCATCCTACGGTGCATCACACGGGTGATATTGATTAACACTTTACGCGCAATTTCGGGGCTTGATATTAGATCATCGACTTTAAGAAGCAATGTTTTTGTGGGAGCTAAAGCTCTAGCAGATGTTGAGTGTGTTGTTTCCGATGACCAAACACCTTCGCCAAGAAAGTCTCCTTTGGAAAACTGCGACAACTTCAGCTCAACGCCATGCGGGTTGCTTTTGAAAAGTTCAACTTGCCCTTCAAAAATAATGTGTATTCCTTCTCGCTTGGAGTTTTCAACGAAAAGCATACCATTTTCAGGATACTCTCGTTCAATTATATTTTTAGCCAAATCCTTTAACTCTTCATCGCTTAAGCCTTTAAAAAGCTCAACGTTTTTCAGAAAATCTATATAAATATTATTGCGTGCCATAACAAAATCTTTTTTGTAATGAATTCACAAAACTAAACAAGTAGCAACCAGATTAGTTAAAGAAATCGTAGAGAAATTTTGATTTTATTATTGTTTAACAAAAAGGGTGGCAGTAGGCCTCTCTACACATGGTAAGGATTAATTATTTTTCTTGCATTCCTCCAATAACGTTACTTAAAATAAATGGGGGTGTCTAATATGGTTTAGACACCCCCAACCAACCCATGAAAACAAAAACTACTCGTTTTTAAGACCTATGTTTACTTCTACACCTAAACCAGATGTTCTGGGCTGTTCTAAAATTGCTTTTTCATTAAAGTAAGTTATAATATGATCGAGCATAACCGCCTGGGAGAGCCCTGTAGCAGTGTACTTAAACATATTCTGAGCAAGAAGTTTAATCTGATTTTGATTTGCAATGAGTACCTGTATGGGGTCAATGTCGTCAACAAAAAACTTACCCTCTATTTTCCTCAACTCTTCAATGTTGGTTTTAATGTAGCGCATCAAATCGTTGTACGATTTTGCAACAGGGTTGCTCCTTCTGGAAACAATAGCTATTACCTGCATTGTTTCTGGGTCAATAACAGGCGCACCACTATTTCCATGGCATATCAATGTATCGATATTTAAGTACCTAACACCATTTTTATTTGCAAATGCTGATGAAACTATCCCTTTTTTGATAGATAGATTATGTTCCTGTGAGTTAAACCCTAGCACAGCGATATCCATACCAATGGGATACGACCAACGTTCACACAAAGAAAGGCTTGGGATTGAATCGAACTCAGGGAAATCAATATTGAAAACAGCATAATCAGAATTGTTATGAGTAAACCCAACCCTTAAGTCATCAACAAACTCTTGGTAATCTAGCCTCAATACTGCTTTTGGAGTATTAGCATCTAATTCAACAAACTTGATTTCAACTTTTCGTGCATCCTTTACATAAAACGCTTGTTCACATGTAACTAACGACTTATTTATTTTAAAACCGGTTAATGCATCTACCAATATCCCATGTTCGTTGTAAAAGTTAATACAACAAACGGACTGCGAACACTGATTCCATACTTTCCTGTACATAGGTCTTTGTTATTAGTGGTTTATAACGACAACGTTTTTATCAGAGTAAACACAAAAAGCAGGGTGATAACAAAAAAAATCACGAACACCCCAATATCTAACTTATGCTTTCGAATAAACCTGTTCATATCCCTGATTTTACATGAACAAATATACTTTTGAAACAAGTGTACAGGATGTGTCAAACGTGTCAATATTTTTTCAAGCTTTTTTAAATGCATTTATTGATAAATCCTTACTTTTGAGGATAGTTTGACTCAAAGAGATGGACTTTCACAAGCGGCTTATAGAGGAGGTAGAGAAACAATTCGGAAAAAAGGTTGCCTATCAGCGCGACTGTAAAACCTTATCCGAAAAAGTTTTTGATAAAACTAACGAGTACATAAGCCCAGCAACTCTCAGGCGACTATTCGGATTTCTTAGTACGAATTCTAAGCCATCACGTGTCACACTTGACATCCTTTCTCGATATTGTGAATTTAAGGATTGGCAAGATTTTATTGACAAGCAGCACATACCAAGTGCACAGCAAAACATTGATGCACATCAAATATGGCTACATCTTTTTGCCAAGTGCACTGAAATTACAGAGCATAGCCTTAGAACCATTCAAATTAAATCGGGCATACCATTTGAGACAACTGTTAGAAGGAACAATGTAGAACATTTACTTTCCCATTTTTTAGAATCGGGAAAGACTGCATTTGCCCTGATTGGACCTGGAGGGTACGGTAAGTCTACTTTGATTGCCAACTGGCATAAGTTTCATCTATCAAATAAAAACGAAACCATTGCAACATGTATTATTTCAGCATCAAAACTGGAACAATTTTCTTACTCCAACTTGAATATAGATGAATGGCTCTGGGGGCAAGTTGGAATTGACCCCCTTTCCTACCCTAAATTTTATGATGAAATAAAGAATCTACCTGGTAAAGTACTTTTCATCTTTGATGCTTTAGATGAAGTTTCGCTACATGGGATAAAACAAGAAAAACTGCTTAAGGGCATTCATGAATTAGCATCAGAGTTCTCAAAAGTGGCAAATCTGAAATTTATTATCACCTCAAGAACCTCTACTTGGAAACAACTTCAAGGATATATAACCGACCAAACAATCTGGATGAATATTGAGCCAGAAGCATTTAACTCTGATGGTGCCAATATCCCTCCTCTAAACTACGATGAGATTCAAAGTGTTTTAGACAATACCATTAATAAAAAGAACAAGTTTAGAATTCTAGTATTTGAAATGCCGCCTCAACAACGAAATACTATTGCCTACCCATTTTACCTACAACTTTTTATTAATTCATACGACCCAAACCATTCAAAACAGCTATCCGACCCCTATAGTATCATCAACTTTTTTATACAAAAAAAGATTACCGAAAGCGTCTTTTCTGATGAGATGTTTGACATACTAACAACTATAGCAAACTCTTTTGTTGAAAACGGCAAAGCGATCACTAAGAAGGAGTTAAAACGCCTCTATCCAATCCACCTAAAAACAGCAGGCAGCTACTACGACGCATATCACGAAATGGTTTCTTTTGGCATTATCTCCGAAGAAAAAAACTACAGTACCTCGCTAGGATACAATACTTTAATAAAAACCAGCGATGCAAAAATAGCCTCATCTATTATTGCACAAGAGCTAATATCAAAATACGATTTCTCGCCAGGTCTAATTGAATTCATTGCCAACAACTATTGGGAAGACAATTCTCTTGATATGCTTACAGGAATCATTTTTAATCTTGCATACAACCAGAAAAAAATATCATTCCTAAAACAACTGATAGAAAAGGCAGGACCTTCTATTTCATCTGAAATTGCTCAAACACTTTTATTTTGTGCAAAAAGAGATATTTCAACCGTTAAAGAGTTAAGCGCAGCAATTTTAAACAACCCGCATATTTCAAACGAATTATTTATCACAAATCCCGATATAAATGAGACAAAAGGCGCATTTAGAAAGATGCTTGAGTTTATTCCACAAAAAAACAAGTTACATAGAATATCGGTTATTACAAATGCTTATTTAAACATATTATCTGCGGAGACCAATAGAATTGACTGGAAAGAAATTGAAAGCATTGGTAATAATACAAACGAATTGCCACCTCAGCATATGGCGATGTTTTATAGCTGTATTCTATTTTTATCGGAAGATAAAATGGTAAGTAAATGGCAAAACAAGATTGTAGAATGCTATAGTAATATCAAAGACGCTAGTTCCAAGGCGAAATTTAGGGAAGTAATTATCCCTTTGCACCTTATAAATAAACGATTCAAACCCCTTAATGATTTATTTACTGAAAAGTTGGATGTGTCTGCACATCAAAGCGCCCTGGGCAACATACTTGAAACCTTCAATAATGTTATGAATGGGCAAGGCTTCATTTCAGCAAAATCCCATAACAGGATAATGCAAGATTATAGTCAGCTAAACCCAAACAGAAACCACATAGGCATTGCAATCGGCGAAGTAAGTAGGGCTATCTCCTATTTTCATGAGAGCAATCTAAAAGCTGCCCACCAATGCATACGAAATGCTATTGAGCTTTGTGGCATTTCAGGATTTAGACTTCCCGAAATAATTCTTATGAAACTACTTGGAAACACCATGATTCGAATGGGTGAAAAAGAACACGGAGAAAAGTTCATCAGTTATACCGAAGATCTTATTGCCCAAACGGGTATGTATGAGTTCAAGAGTTCTCTTTGCTATGATATTTAACCAGCTCTTCAATAGGATATCGTAGATATTTAGTTACAGTAAAACCGTACTCTTTCGCCACGTTGTTCAATATATCGCTAAATAAGCAACCAACTGAACCTGTAACTCTGATATCTAAATCATTCAAATTATCATAAGCCGACAGGTGATTCTTGTAGAGCGCGACAAAGGCTTCTCTCACAATGGCACTAATCATGGGGTTCTCAATGTTTTCTAACACGAAAGGGACAAAAGATGCAAGGTATGCTGAAGGTCTAGCACCTGAATAAACCCGGTTAAGAATATTTGTAAGTTCTACATCATAGGCTTTCTTTAACTTAGCCTCCAAATTGCTGTCGAGATTATGGTAAAGAAAAGCCCTAAGAAACAAACGTCCGATATAAGCTCCACTTCCCTCATCGCCCAAAATAAATCCTAACGAAGGGGTTTTGCTAATCAACTGCTTACCATCGTAATATGCAATATTTGAGCCTGTGCCAAGTATGGCAACGATGCCAGAACTTTTTCCAAACAATGCTCTTGCAGCACCTAAAGCATCGGATACGGCTTCAATTTGCGCATTTTTAAAGAACCCACCCAAGTACAGTTCAACATCATTTCCTCTTTCAAAAGTACCACAACCAGAACCATAAAAAAAGACTTTCCTAATTTCCATTGGATTTAGAGTATGAGGAAAATTTTCACTTAGGGCACTCATATAGTCCTCCTTTTGGTTGAAGTATGGACTTAACCCAATAGTTTCAAAACCAGCAACTGTTTCTCCATTATTATTTAAAACACGCCAATCGGTTTTCGTTGCACCACTATCTGCTACTATTATCATTTTTATTTCTTATTTTAACATGTTTAAGATTTAAATAATTCATTGGATTTGCACCTAATCCTTCAATATTTACTTTAGTAAAACGTACAACTTTATCGTAATAAAGAGGGATAACTACAACTTGATTTACTATTAAAGAATCTAGCGTTTTATAATACTTTAACCGCTCGTTATAATTAGCAATTGCCATTGATTTTGAATATAAAATATCGAAATTGTTATTATGGAAATGCGTATAGTTTGGGCCATTAGGGGCAAAATTTTTAGAATAAAAACAAGCCAAATAGTTTTCTGGGTCAGGATAATCGGCAATCCATGAGCCTCTAAAAACAGGAAGTTTCCCATTTGCCAACATTTCTCGATAAGCAGCTCCAGGAAGCACTTCTATTTCAACATTAATTGCAAATTCACTTAGCTGATGCTGAATGTACTCAAAGATATCAAGATAATCCTCGGTTGTTGAAACTTTGAGATTAAAGGGATTGTTACTTGAAATTCCAAGTTGAGCAAGCAACTCTTTTGCTCTGTTGGGATTATAGAATATTCCATATTCAACATTGTTAAAACCAGGCATTCCAGAAGGAACAAACCCACCATAAGCAGGATACCCAAGATTATTTCTAAGATATAGCATCATTTTAGCTTTATCGAACCCCATGGCAATTGCCCTACGCAAGCGATCATCGAGCAGCAGATGATTTTTGCCTGAGAGCAATGATGTATCTACCAAAAATCCAATATACTCGGTGTTTAGATAAGGACCAGTAATCATCTTGATCTTACCTTTGTACTTGGGATTTAAATTTCCTGCCCTAGTTAAAAGTTCATCTTTAGAAGCAGCATATACGCCTGAAATAAAATCGATTTTTCCATTAATAAACTCTAAAAACTCCGACTGTTTATCGGGGATAAATGTAATGGCAACAGCATCAATATAGGGTAGCCTGAAACCTGATGAATCTAGTTCAAAATACTTTTTGTTCTTTCGTAGAACTAATCTTTCGCCATCGCGCCAAAGTTTAAAAAAGAAAGGTCCAGTTCCAACAGGGTGGTGGCCAAAATCTTTTCCATAAAAAGTTATAGCCTCGTGGGGCACCACATAACAGTAAGGCATGCACAATAGACCAAGAAAAGGAGGAAAAGGTTTCCGCAGTTTCAAAACAAATGTACTATCGTTAGGTGCAAAACAACCGTTTTTAAAACCAGGGTAAGAAGTATCTAGAACACCCAAAACCCACATACCAGGAGAAGCTGTTTTAGGATCAAGTATTCGGTTAAACGAGTAAACAAAATCATCGGCAGTGACCTTTCTTCCTAAACCTCCTTTAAAGGCTGGTGAGTTGTGGAAGAACACATCATTTCGCAAATGAAATGTATACGTCAAACCGTCGGTAGACACCTCCCAACTTTTAGCTATGGCAGGCTCAACTGTTAACGAGTCGGAAAACTGAACAAGTCCATTGAATAGCTGGCTGACTGGCCAAATTAAAGATAAATTACGAGCATAGGCAGGGTCTAATGTAGCAATACCTTTGCTCTCGTTATACCTGAAAACATTTGCCGAACTTTCATTATTTTGGGATGTGCAGGCATATATGAACAATAAAAAAGGAGAAACTAATATGAAACACTTGGTACTAATTCGCAGCATACTAAAATAATTTCCACTCAAACCTACAAGAAATTTGCGAGATTTGGAAGGACAGAACCTTTAAAATAGCTTGAAAAATTGCGCAAACATTAACTTAAATAGAATTTCTTAGAATATGACTATTCCACCCAGCAATATATTTGTTATGCACCAATACAATATAGAGTGTAAAAAACAAAAAGAGGCTGCTTAGCAAAAAGCAACCTCTTTTATCAAACAAAACAGCACACTATCTAATTACCTCAAATCGTGAACAGAAAACTCTTCTATCCCTATTTTTCACTCTAATTAAATATAAGCCTTTGGGTAATTTTGATATGTCGATTTTCTGAGTGTAATCAACAACAATCACACGGTTACCTAGAACATTAAAAATCTCAACAAGTTCAACATTTGAAACACCTGAAACCGAAATAAAACTTGATGTTGGATTTGGGAAGACCTCAATAGAAAACATTTCCTCATCCTCAATTCCAGACACAACAACATTTATAGTAAAACTCTGATTAGTTGACTCATAACCATCAGTTACTTCAAACTCTACATCAAACCTACCAGATGTTACAGGTGTACCTGAAAGTGTAGCATGGCCATTCTCCTTTACATCGAGTTTCAACCAATCGGGCAAAGTGACTGCATTAAACTCAAGGGGATCGCCATCCTGATCGCGAGCCACTATGTCGTATGTATACTGCTCGTTAACTGTAGCAGAAAGAATTGGTGTCGACTCAATAACAGGAGGGTTATTCGCCGCTCCAACCTCGATGTCAAACTGTTGAGTTGCATCGTCTATTAAATCGCTTGCAACAAGTACAACACTATAAGTTCCTGCTTCCGAAGGTGTACCTTCTAGCAACGCAGTACCATCGCCATTATCGGTTAGGCTTAACCAACTTGGCAATGAATTTGCAGAAATGTATAACTTATCATTATCGGAATCAGTCACTGTAATACTGTAGCTATAAAGAACACCAACCTTATCTTTCAGCACAGGGCTACTTGTAAATGTAGGAGTATAGTTGGATTCTTTAACGTGTATAGTGAATTGTTGAATTGACGATACGACTCCGTCGGTAGCAGATATTACCACGTTAAAGCTACCTGAACTTGTAGGAGTACCTTTAAGCGATGCAGTATTATCACCATTATCAGTAAATTCAAGCCAGTCTGGTTTTTCGCTTACCGATAGAGAAACATTGTCGTCATTTTCATCGCTAACAACAATTTGATATTCATACTCAGCATTGACTAATCCTAGTTCGACAGGAACAGAGGTAAAAGTTGGTGCATGATTAGTATACACCTTTACTGTAAATGTCTGTTTTGTGCTAAGCACACCATCAGAAGCCTCTAGTTCCACATCATACACACCTTCATTGAATGCGAGTCCGCTTAAAACAGCGGTTCCATTACCATTGTCGATAAACGACATCCAACCAGGTTTCTTATTTGCCTTAATGGTAATAGGATCGCCGTTTGCATCTGAAACTTTAATTGAATAGTTATAGTATCCGTTCACCTGAACTTTTACTTTAGGTTCGGTTATGAACGTAGGAGCTACATTAGCCTGTTTTACTTCTATTTCAAACGACTGAGTTGTTGAACCTTTGCCATCGCTAACCTGAACCTTAACGGAAGCAGTATCAGGAGCTGTAGGAATACCATTAAGCACTGCAGTTCCATCGCCGTTATCGGTTAGAGATAACCAAGTTGGTGCCTCTACTAGTTGGAAGGTTAACGCATCGTTATCCTCATCGGAAGCAATTATCTGATACTCATAACTTTCTCCAACCGTTGCTTCAGTCAACGGAGTAGAACTGAATACAGGCAGGTGGTTGCTTTCGACAACTGAGATAACAAACTCCTGATTCACCGTTGAAACTCCATCGGAGGCTTCAAGGACAATCGTATTATCGCCTAATACAGATGGCACACCAACTAATACAGCTGTTCCATCACCATTATCGTTTAATGTGAGCCATGAAGGAATGTTGCTAGATGTAATTGATATGTTTTGACCATCTTTATCAACAACCGACACATTGTACCTATATTCTTCACCTTTGTATGCTATGGAATCAGGTGAAGAAGTAAATTTGGGTTCAGTGTAAACTACAGGCCCATAAACATAATCTACAAAAGTAGATTTATAAGGCTTGCTAGTTACTGCCAAAGCAACATAATAGGTTCCAAGGGTGACGCCGGTAAAGTTTACCCTGCTCTTAGTATAAGAATAGGTATTTACATTTACAACATCGCCAACCTGCGACCAAGGGCCTGCAGGAGTAGTTGAGTACATTACCTTCAACTGTGGGAAATCGGAGTATGCTGTAGTCTTGTGGTAAAAAACAATAGAATCGCCATCATTTAACACAACACGTGGAGTAATGAGTTTGGTGTCAACAACCTCATTTGCAGGAGAAATATATGCATGTCCAACTCCCTCATATGGTGCAAAGGTTTGCCTTACCCAGCCATCATCGTTACTCCAACCTGTTGGGGGAAAGAGAATTGAATTAAAATCTTCTATAAGATTTCTATCAGAAAGAGCGCTCCCAGTAAGTTGTATATTATATGGCGAATTAGAACCATTGTGAGATATTTGGAGCTGTGCATGTTTCTCACCTTCGGTTTGGGGCACAAACCTTAATTCTAAATCTTTAGACTGATTAGATCCTATTGAAATTGGGAAATCTATACTATCAGCCAATAAAAACTCTAAAGAATCTGCACCGATAAAAGAGAGATTTGATTTCTCAATTAATATAGTATCGGCACCTTGGTTAGAGAGCGAGATGACACTATAAAGAGTATCGCCTACAACAGCCAACCCAAAATAAAGGGATGACTTGGATACGGCAAGAATAGGGGTTGTAGGTAATTTTTCCCAGTTCACATCATCAATCCGTATTACAGGGTTAGATGCACCAGTTGGCGTTTTGAAAGCAATATAACAACTTGTGCCTGCATAAGAAGAAAAGTCAACACTATACTTTTTATACTCAGTGGTAAGATTGACCAATGCTATTTCGTCAAAAGAGTCTAAATTTTTAGGATTTGATACCACACCTACAGCCACAGCAGTTGACTCCAATGAGCTTTTTGCATAAAACACTAACCTATTTTCGCTAAAATCGGCAAGTGCAGGAGTTATAACATAAGCAAGGCTATTTGACCATTTTGAAAGCTGCATTGTTTTACTTCCGCTATAAGCGTTATTTGCATTCATCTCGACCCCTGCATACCCATACCCTGAATAATTAGCAGTCCATCCTTTGGGTACTTTATCAGCATCGGTACTTTCAAAATCCTCAAAAAATGTGGTTAAGGGAGAATACGATTCTGCGTTAAGATTGATCACACTAGGTGTTTGCGAAGCATTGCTGGCGACATTAAGGCTAGCCTCTTTAACTCCACTTTGAGAATCGGAAAATTTAACCTTAATTACTGAAGACATACCAGCAGTGAGTTCAATTGGGAAATCAGCCAGGATGGTAAATGAACTTGAATTTGTACCTACCACCTCCACATCACTCTCATTTATTTGCAACACGCCTCCACCAGTATTAGTAACTATAATTGAATCAACAGGATTTTCTGTAACTGGGAGATATCCAAAATCGATTAGAGTTCTATTCACACCCAGTGACGGATTGGTTGGTGTTTCCCTCACCATAAAATTATCAATATCTACTACAAAATCACCACCACCAGTATGTGCACCCAACCTGAATATTAAACTCTTACCATTATACGAAGAATTCAAATTAAGATAAATAGTTTTAAACTCTAGAGAGTTATAATGGTTCGACGAATTAATTTCATAAATATTAGTAAAAGAGTTACCTGCATCATCGGAAACCAAAACTTCAATTTTATCATCTGCCGTAAGTTCATATGCTTCTTGAGGATAACCAACAAAAGATGGTTTACAAATCCGATAATCAAATACGAGCTGTGTACTTGCATTTAAAGGGCCTACTGGACAGGTAGAAAAAGAGGCATCGGATATATATGACAAATCAACACTCAACGATTTAGAGTTGTCCTTTCCTTTATCCTGTACACTAAACTTATCCACAATCCAGGAGTTAGGTATCACACCGTCGTTGAAGTCAACAGAATAAGGGATAGGTTGAGTAGGGTCAGCCATTGTAGTGAAACTCCATATAGGGCAATTAGCTGCATCACCCTGGCTATTTGTGGGCACAATTTGCCAGTAATAGGTTGTGCTGTAATTCAAGGCAGATTGAACCGTATAAGAGGTTGAGTTAACAAGTTCACCATTAACAAAATTAGTAGGAGTAGATGTGCCACCTCCATCGGTTCCAATATATACTTTGTATCCGGTAGGGATTCCCCCTTGGGAGCTTGCATCCCAACTTAGAGTTGTTAGCACTTGTTGTTCTGTAGCGCCATCGGTAGGTGAAGGATTTGTTGCAGCATTAGGTGCTTCAACAACTAAATTTGGACCAGCAACTAAATCAATATAAACACTAGTATAACTAAACTCATAATCAAATGCCAAATAGTATTGCCCAGGAGTAAGAGAATTTAATGGTATTGTAAACTTTTTATACTCATTATTTAGTTCTACATCGCTATTGGCTATGTCTTGCCAGGTCTGTTTATCTGTTGAGTACTGTAGTTTAAAAGTTTTGCTACCATACCCAACTTTAGCGTAGAATGAGAGGCTTGAACCTGCATCAATATCGAGTTTAGGTGTAACAAGCCTTTTCCCAGGTGAAGATGAGATGTATGCACATTTACTACCTTCAAAAGCACCAAAACTACCTTGAGTCCAACCATTACTTTCCCACCCCATAGGAGGCCATTCATTTTCAAAATTCTCAACCAAAGAGTTGGGCCCATAAACTGTAAAATTATCAGAGTAAGAGTTGTTAGCAACATCATCATCGGCAGGAAGTTGCACCAAAAGGGTGTGATTTCCCTCTGTAGCAGTCCAATCCTTACTAATTATAGCGGTGTCACCTGGAGCTATAGAAGTTATTGTTTCTTGTCCAATGGCATTTCCATCAATTTCAAAACTTAGTGCGATATTGTTTTGTGTATCAGCACCAACATTAATCACCTTAGCAGTGAAAGTTATCACCTCGTCATTACGAGGCACCATAGAGTTACTTGTAACGCTCTCAACTTTAAGGTCATTTGCAAAAGGAGAAAATACCTTAACCTCGTCAACAAAAATATTATTACCATATGCGCTAATCCCCTTAAAGGTTAGGTAGGCAGTTGAAGACAAGTAGCTAGAAGGAATTGGGAATGAATAAAGATACCAACCGTTAGCGGCAACGGTTGGTTCTTTTGAGATATTTCTATGTATCTCTCCTAATTTATCTCCTGTTGTGTAATCGGTAGTATTACTAATATACACCTCAAGTAAATCGTCACTACTTGAGAATCCATTATCGCGATACATCCAAAATTCCAATTTCACACTGGTAGATCCATTTGGAAAAGTTAATTCAGGGCTTTGAAGCAAAGATGCCGACCCCGCAGTGGCATTATAGCAATTATAACGCACCATTCCCCCACCTTTTTTTGGGGTGGTTGAAGGGTTTCCGCCAGTAGTAGCATAATTCCATAAAACAGAGCCACTCTCAGCAGAAACTGTCCAACTAGCAGGAATTTCAGAGTCAAATCCCTCGTAAAGGATTGTCTGACCTTTTGACACATACGAAAGTGCCAATAAGGAAATCCCAACTAGAATAATCCAAAGAGACTTCTCTTTAAGGTCTGTTCTTCTCATACTTATTAGATTTAGGTTTGGTTAAAGTTTTATTGAACAAACAGTTTGTTGACATATACCTGTCTAGAACCGTAAAGTTTTATGAGATAACACCCAGGAACAAGGTTTGGAATATTAACTACAGCTTGTTTTCCGTCCATCATTCCGAAATATTTAAGTTCTCCAGACAAGGAGTAAATCTCCCATCTTGATGCAACCTCATCAACCTTAAGTGTCAAAGCTGAGTTTCGACCTACTGGATTTGGATAAAGCTGTAACTTTGAAGCATGCTCAGCATTAATAGCAGTAGGCCAAATATTAACCTCAACATAATTTGTTGGTGTTGAGTACAAGGTATCGCCATCTTGAATAGTGAATGATTTCACATAATAGTAGTACTTACCTGGCTCAACCCCAGTATCGGTATAGTCAAACACGTCATTCCCTAGTTCTGCTATGACGCTTCCGTCGCGAAATACCAGGTAACCAGAAGGTTCATTTTTCACATTTATGGAAGAATTGCCTTTCGCTTTCTTCCTGATAATACTATTTGGAACAGACAACATCTTGTTTCGACTTGTTGAGGTACCTTCTGAACCGCCCACACTTATGTCATCAAGGAATAAGCACCATGAATCGTTTGACACAACATGAATACAGATATAAATATCTTTTCCCACGTATTCAGCAAGATCAAACTTATACTTTGTCCATGTTGCTGGAACCTCAATGTAAGGCGATTGTGAAACCATGGTAAAATCTTCAGGTTCTCTGCCTGTTGTAGAAATACCTACCTGGATTCTCTCAAGACCGTAATTATCGTTTAGCGAACAAGCAAAGAATGACAACGAGTCGCCTTGTTTCACATTAATTTTTGCCGATATTAACCAATCGTCATTTGGGGGAGTTATTGCGTCAAAGCAAGCTAAAGCTTGGCTTCCTGAAGGGGTTACCCATCCCTGCAGGGCTGGTGTGGTTTTGTTTCCATCAAAAACTATAAACGAACCAGTGTAACCTGCATTATTCCACGAGTAACCATCGATCCCATAGGTTTCAGAGCCGTCACGGTCAACCTGTTTCCATGCTCCAAAAGAGGTGCTAAACGTTTCATATGATTCAAAATCGTCATTTGAAAACATGGCTTCACTTGACCAGCTCAACCTTACATTATTTTTATCGACCTCAGCTTTTAGCTCGCCTAGCTGTTCAAGTTGTGGGTTGGTAACTTTTACAACATTTACACGGACGGTATCATCGGTCCCAAATGCGTTGGTAACTTTTAAGCCAACGGTATAATATCCTGTTTTTGTAAATACTACATTTGGATTCTGCGATTGGCTAGTTGTAGAGTTTTGAAAGGTTACACCATCAGATGGAGTAATGGTCCACTCCCATTCTGTTGGACTTTGGAGCGATTGATCTTTAAGCACCACCACATTATTAACAGCTACTTCGGTAGCAGAAATCTCAAAAATAGCCTTTGGAGGCTCAGTAACAGGAGGATTCTGATATGCCTTAAGAAAATCGAGCCACTTAGTCTCTCCAAACTTAATATAATCCTTAGGTTTGGTGTAAAAAAGTGTAGCAGAACCAGAATTTAGAACCTCTTCGGGGAACCAGATTTTCATTCCGGTAGAGTTAGCATTCTCTTCATTTGAATACTCGTGCAGAATTACTGTTTTCTCATAAGCACTAAGCATCTTTTTAGCTGCATCTTTTAAATCATCGGGCAATGAAGAACTAGCAACAACTAGTTTTGCAAAGTGTCCCAAGTCTCGATGTTCAGGATTATCCAAAGGTGCAGTTGAGCCTGGAGCTGCATAGGTATTGTCTTTGATGCTTTTGATTTCCGACTTGTAGTTTGTAACATTCTGGATAAGCACATTTGCAAAATCATCAAGCTTTGGCACGAGTACCTGTACTAACGAATCGACAGAAACAACAGCCTGTGTAGAGCTAGCTTCGTAAGCAGAGCCATTGGGTCTATATGAGCTAGCATAAGTAGAACAAATGATTTTAGCAATTGAATCTGATTTTAAATATGGGTCATCAGTGAGAGCCTGAAATGAGTTTGCATAATCCCAACCGTCGCCAGGTTCTGTTTTTTCTGACGCAATTACATATTTTGCCAAATCTTTAAATTGATACGCAGTCTCAATTTGCCCTAATAGGCAAACATCAAAACCTATAACGTCGATTTTATGTCCAATATCTTGAACAAACCCTTCAAGGGCATCGCTCATTTGCCAAAGTTTCATGGTTCCAACAAAACCTTTATCGATACTAGGCAAGGCACTTCCACTCTTAAAGATACCGTCGCCATGATCCCACATGGTTAATCCAAAATGTTTTGCTGGATAGTTATCCTTAACCCAATTCAAAAACTTGGTTAACGTTGAGGCATATGACATGTTAAAATCAACACCAAAATCGGTTGGAATTTTATCCGAAACTAGGGTACGATTGAACCCTTTAGAATCTTTCTTAATATACCAAACCCCGTCGTTCTCATCATTCTGAGCGTCCCAAAGCACAACGTAGTTTACAAGCCCTTCAACTGAACCAGCCACTTCTAACTCATTTATATCCTTAACCCCATCCAAACCAGTATTGTCCTCCAACATGTAAATCATCCAAGTCCATTGAGCCATTCCTGCAATTGCATTTACTGTAAACTTGAATGGATTTTCATTGGGGTCGTTAGTAGCTATAGTAACAACACACGATTGAGGGCCGTCGGCAACTGGTGAGAATTTTATCTGAAGTTCTGTGCTTTGACCTTGCGAGATTGATTGAGCTGGAGTATCTACTACTTCAAACAAATCATTGCTTAAAGAGATATTGTCAATATTAAGTTCAGATCGGCCAACATTCTTAATTAACAAATTTATTGTTCTTGATGTGTTGACCTCAACATTAGAGGGGAATTTTAAGGATCCGTTATTTTTAATTTCGGCATTAGAATAAACAACCTTTATATCTGCAGGAGAATTATCAACCGTTACAGTTACAGAGTTAGAAAACACAGACTCACCACTAGGAGAGTAATAAGCTTTTAAAGCATAGGTATATTCACCATCTGCCAATGCTGTGTCCTTATAGGTTACAATAGATGGAGAGCCAATAGAATCTACAAGAATTGAATTTCGATAAAGCAAGTATCCTTGTAATTTGGGGCTTTCATCCGCTTTAATCCCTGTTACAGCATCCTTAACAATGTACCGCTCAAAGTTTTTAGTTGATGTTGGGTATTTAAATGCGTTAGACCTATTATTATTTTTAGAGTTTTCATCATGTCCGATATAAATCTTTGTATACAGTTCATAGCCAACATCATTTGATACAAAATTCTCCCATTGTTTGGTATCTGAATTCCAGACAACTGTATGAATGTTCTCTGGTGAATTAGCCATAGCTAAAGCAGTTGGGGTTCCATCGGTAGAAGGAGTAGATATAACCAGTAAAAACGGTTCGTTTATTGTAATAGGGCTAGGTAGTTCATGCTCGGCCGCAACCATGTGAAACGCTGGTAACAAAGGCGATTCGTATATCAAGGAGTTATCAGAGCATTTAATAATCTTAAATTTAAAATCGTCGTTTGTCCAAGGAGATGAGGAACTATTAAAAAAGACAGTACCTAACTTATAAATTGTTATAGGGAAGCTAAAGTCAAGATTTGCATCATCATACTTTGTAGCTATATCTGTTAAAGTAAGCACCAAATTTTTACATGCTGAAACATTATCGACATAACCATACCAGTTTGGAATATTAGGTTTTTCCCAAGTTAGTTCAACCTGATTACCATCGGCTTGTGCCGTTAGGTTTTTTGGTGCGCTAAAGTTTTTAACTTTTATATATCTTTCTTTAACCAAACTATCTTTCCCATAACTGTTAGCTGCAATCAAGGTTACGGTAAAGCTACCAGGTTGAGTAAACTTCACCCTGGGATTTTGCGAAGTAGCTGATGTGTTATTGACAAATTCAAAGGATTCTGGTACAATTTTCCACTCCCACTCTGTTGGTAACAACGACGAATTATCTGAAAATTGGACAACCTCCCCAGTGAAAACGGAGGTTTTGTCGACGAAAAAATCGACTTCAGGGGGAGTTGAGATTGATTTGACTTCAAACAAATAATCCTCTGCCTCACCATATTCAAAACTTCCACATGCATTACTATATGAATCATGTGCACTACCAGAATCATATAAGACAATGCGTAAACGGACCTTATTCCCCTCATAGTCTGCAGTGGGAACAAGTGTAGCCTGGCCTATTCCTTCTTTACTCTCTTCGCCTGTAAATGTGACATTTAGCTTTTCTTCAGCAGAAAAGATGCTATCTGCATTCCAATCTACATAAATTTCAAGAACATCAGTAGATGCGTAACTTGCAGTTTTAATGGTCAGAGGGTACTCCTCTCCAATATACAATACAGCTGGTAATGATAATGTGTAATCGTGGTACAAGTCTGAACCAGAACTGTTATCAACTTTACCAAATTGCACCTCCTTGATATATTCCCAATCCGATTTTTGTGCAGTTACACTGCAATACTGCGAATAAGCATTAAAACCTAAAAAAAACGCCAGAATAAGGAAAAAAAAACTTTTACCCTTCATAATAATCATTTTACAAAATCAATTTTAAGAAACAAGAAAATACCATGGGGGTATTCCCCCATGGTATAGCATTAAACCTAACCTACCTTTTTACAAACCTAGCAGTGTAAACCTTATCGTCTTGCTCTAGTTTAAGGATGTAATACCCAGCCCTTAAATCACTTACGTCAACCAAACCATTATTAACCGTTACGTCTTTAATTACCTTGCCGGTAATATCAAACACTTTTGCTTTAAATGATTGTGATGAAGTTGTTGTATTACATCTAATGTTGAGAATATTGGTAGCAGGATTTGGGAAAAGTTCAACCTCTTCAGCAAATACGTTATCAACGCCTTGAGGTTGCCTTTCAGTTACTGTTACATTATCAAGAACTAAAACATACTGATTAGGATCGGAGAAAGCATGCATACCAAAATGGAAAGTAGAAGTTTTTGAAGGAACAAATGTGGCCGTCACCTTAACCCAAGTTTCCTCCTGGTCGACATTTGCAGCAACAAGGCTATCGGTCATTGCTTCAATAGTTTTATCCTCACCAACCCAAACAGAGATTTTCTCATTATAAACCAGGCCAGTTGTGAAATCCATCATTGTATGAATGTAAAACTCAATTTTATACTCATAACCTTCCTTCATGGACATTGGAGGGGTAAATAGCCATTCGTCTTTTGGGTTTGTTATATGAAATGGCACGTGCATTGCACCAAAAGAGTTATCCTGAGTAAACCCCTGAACGGCAGGAGGATGATTTACCACATCCCAAGAGATTCTATCGTTATTTGCATCAATTATTGTCCATCCGAGTGGTTTATCGAGCTGTCCATTATAATTAATAGTTTTATCAAAAGTTTCGGTAAACGGGAATTCTTCTACTAAAGGATTAGGCATGGTTTTAAAAGTCCATATATCTGGATTTTGGCACTCACCATATTCATTTAAAGAAACAACCTTCCAGTAGTAAGTGGTATTAAACTCAAACTTGTCTGCTGGAACGAAATAAGTAATTTCAGATTTGCTTAGCTCAATACCATTAAGCACCTCATTGCAAGCAGTTGTAGTTCCAAGGTACAATTTATATCCATTAGTATTAGATGAACCAGCAGCCCACGATAAGGTTAATCCATTATAAACATCAACGCTATCGGACTCATCGGCAGGCTTACCAATTACAGCTGGCTCTGGAGGTCCTAAAGTATTTGGCTCCCATGCAATATCATCAATTCTTATAGTTGGATAAGGGAATGGAGTCTTTGGTGACCAACCACCAAACATAAAGCCAATATATGGTTGGGTAGTACTCGACTTAAAGGTAACGCTATACTCAGTATAATCTTCTGAAAGTTCAATTGTTTTTTTAGGAATAAAAGTTTCAGGATCTTCAGGATCGGTGAGCACACCTACAACTAGTTCTAAAGTGTAATCTGATGCTCCTTTTCGTGCATAGAAGGTCAACTTATTTAAATCATAACCAATAACTCCAGGGCTAACCAAAATAACTTTATCTAAGGTGTCTGAACTATTTATTCTTACCATCTTCAACGAGTTTGGCATGGAGTAAACATCAGAATAAGAGCTTGTAACAAATATATTCTGCACAATATCGTTTGATTTTGACGATAAGATAGTACTCCAACCAGATGGAATTTCTTTGTTAGCGTCGAAATTTTGGAAGAACTTATTTACAGGTTCAATTGCAACCCCATGGCACTGAACTGTAGCATTGCCCGAGGCACCATTAACACTAAATATCAAGTTATTATCAAACTCACCAATCTCTGTTGGTTTAAAATAGATTAAAGCGGTATCCTGTTCACCAGGTAGAATTGTTGTATTAATATCGCAATAGAAAGGCCCATCGGAAGTTGCACCATTAATTACAAGATTGCCTGTGCCATCGTTACGTATTATCAGACGTCTGGTTCTTCTTCCAGCAGGAACAATCGTATCAAAGTCAAGTTTGTCTACTTGTAGAGAAATTACAGCATCGGTAGGTATAGCTTCAACCTTAATATTATCAATAAAGAAAGGCCGAGCCCCCATGCTGTTCAAACACTTATATCGCCATCTGAAATAAACATTATTACCCTGAATGTTATTCAAATCAACACTGTTATAAACGTATTCATTAGAACTACTCTCAAAACAAAGGGTATCAAGGGCAGTCCAAGATTTCTTTCCATCTACAGATACCTCAAGGAAAGTACTATCCTTGCCAGAAACTTTTTCCTTAACTTCATAATCGTTTTTCCACCAGAAGCTAACCCTCATATTACTAGGCAAGTTAAACCTAGGGGTCATCAAATAGTACTCCCCAGTTGCATAAGCACTAACATAAGCAGAAAAACGCCCCTTATATACATTTTTGTTACTTTTCATGCAGTACCAATAGTTGGTCCACTCCCAGTCAGATGAATCTGGATAATTATTGTTAATAACTGCAGAAAGGGTATCAGGAGAATCAGGATCTATTGTACTAACCCAATAATCTTCAAAATCTTGCAGATAAGGAAAATCAGAAATAATGTTTTGAGTAGTAAAGTTGTAAACACTGGATTCTACCTGTGAGGTTGCATTTTTAGCAACAACTTTCCAATAGTACTTGGTTTTAGGGCTAAGCAATTCTGTTAAGGTATAGGTATAGTCTCCAGCGTCTGTTACAGGCTGATCTGATGCGATTTTATCAAGGTTATCAGGATCTGTGCCTAGGTAAAGGTCGTAGGTAGTAGTATTTGCCCCGAGGGTAAACTTAAAATGAGTATCTAAATCAACTTTAATAGCCGCAGGTTGTGGTTCAAGCAGGTTTGGCACAACAGGTTCTCCATTAGAGTCGTAGTAGAACCTTGCATTAACTCTTGTACCACTGGGATAAGGTTCATATCCGCTATCTTGGGGTACTGCGCCATCGGCGCCACGCAGTTTAACCTGTCGTAAGCCATTGGTAGTACTTGCAAATTTCAGATTATGATTTTCCGAACCGCTACTATTCTCCCAATGAATAGCCAAATTACTTACCCCGTCGTATTCAAAAGGAGTTTGAAAAGTAATAACATGCCAGCCGAGTTCGCCATAATGCAGGGTCCCTTCCCAAACGAGTGTGTACCCGTTGTAGTTAGGGTCCTCATAGGTCATGCTTGGCCATTCATCCCTGTCGGCAGGGATATGCTTAATCCAAAGCTTTTGATTAGGCAAATCAAAGTCGGCATTCCATTGAGTTAAATCGGCATTGGTATTATTAAACGCAATAGCCTTAATGGTTTTAGCACCACCGAGCTCCTCTGATGTAAAAATGATAGAGGTATATGAAAAGTTCCAACTTGTGTAACATGGCTGATTGGTTTGAACATTACCATCGCCAATCTCCACAAAAGTCAATTGTGCCCCCACATCTAAAGAGAAGCACAACACCATGAATAAAAAACTCAATTTGTAAAAAAGTTTCATAGACTTTAGTTTTAGATTATTAAATTTTTAACCCTAGCAAATCTATTGGTTAAAAATCGGCGCATCAATGAGGGGATTCCCTCATTTTTAATTATCCCCTTAATATTTTTTTATATTTGTGAGTTTTAGAAATTAAGCATATCAAATGACTAGAATTCAGAGACACCTATTCATACTATCCCTATTACTACTTTTTGGATTGGCACAAGTCAGAGCAGCCAATCAGGATGACAACCCGAAACGTGAAATAATTGAGATTAGTCGACTAATCTCAATGTCGGATTCATTAATAATAAAATCACCCAAACAAAGTCTGGCATTAGCAAAGGAAGCCTTAAAAAGGAGCAAAAAGATTAATCAAGCACAGCTAGTTTGTCACTCATACCTCAATATAGGTATTGCACTCCGTTTTTTAGGCATGAACCAGCAAGCGCTTGACACGCTTTACAAGGCCATACCCATTTTAAATAAGATAGACGACACCAAACTAATTGCAAAAGTATTAAACGCAATTGGTGTTGTACATTACCAGCTAGGTCATGATACATTATCAATTGAAGCTTACAATAAATCGTTAGAACTTAGCCATAAAATTGAGGATATAAGATCCATTGCCGACATTCTTAATAACATGGGAGTGCTATACATGAGGATAGGAGATTATCCAAGAGCAATTGATGCATACATGAAGTGCCTGTACTACGACAAGTTGCTAAAAAACACTAGCGGTATTATTTCTAGCCTCAACAACATAGGGATGATTTATCAGAACATGAATGAATACCCCAAAGCCCTCTCCTATTACAAAAAAGCTATCAAGCTGGCAAGAGACAACAGCGAAGAAGCCCTTATGGGATCAATCCTGAATAATTTAAGCCTGTCTTACTACTACACTAACAAGCTCGACAGCTGCATTCATTATGCAAAACTTTCCAATAAATATTTCAGTGGTGCTGGCCAAAACAATCAAATGCAGGTAAACTATACAAATTTAGGACTTGCCTACGAAAGCAAAAACATGCTGGATTCGGCCCTCTTCTACTTTCATAAAGCTCATATCCTCTCACTAAACCAGAACAACCCGTATCTAATTTTCAACTCATATATAAACCTAAGTAACATATACATTAAGCTTGGCAAAACACAAGACGCGTTTGCGGCAATTAAAAACAGCCAGAACTACCTTTCATCCCTAAACGACAACTCTTTAAAAAGCAAGTTATTTTTAACCTATGCTAACCTATACTCATCTACAGGCAATTACAAAAAAGCCACCCAGTACCTTTACAACCTCATATCATTTCAAGATAGTCTTATAAGACTAGAGAAACTAGACAAACTAAACAAGGTAGTTTCTGAATACGAATCAGAAAGAAAGAAGCAACAAATAGCCCTTCTGAGCCTTGACAAAAAATTTGACGAAATCAAGTTAAAAGAGACCCGATTTAAACTCTACCTAGTAGTTGGGATTAGCGCATTCGTTCTTTTGTTGCTTTCAATAATTCTGGCATTATACATCTCGCTAAAGAGAAAGAACAGAATTTTATCTGAGCGGAAACAACTAATTGAAAAGCAAAACAAGATACTTGAGCAAAACAACCATGAATTAAATACACTAAACCGATTACTATCGGAATCGCAACAGGAGCTTTATACATCAAATAAAACAAAAGATACACTCCTAGGCATTTTAGGTCACGATCTAAAAAGCCCTATCCAACAGCTAAGCATATTACTTGACAACATAGACATTAAGAACCCCAACAAAAACACCAGTGAACTTTTCCAGCAGGTAGCAATATCAATTAAATCGCTAACAATGCTAATCAACAACCTTTTAACATGGGCACAATATCAGCACGATAAACTTAAACTTTCGCCCGAGGTAGTTGATGTAGGTGAGCTAATCAATTTTAACATTGAACTTTTCAAAAACCACCTAACACAAAAGGGTATTTCAATTATTTCAGAAATCGATGATAACCTTACTGTTGAAACTGATAAGAACATGCTTGATTTCATCATTCGGAACCTATTAAACAACAGCATTAAATTTTCCTACACAAACAGTATCGTTAATATTGATGGCTACAACCTTGCAACATGCATAGAAATTAAGATCCAAGATCACGGCATTGGAATGACAGAAAACGAAATCAAAAGCCTACATAAAGGGCTGATAACAAGAAGAAAAGGCACTACAAATGAAAAAGGAACCGGGTTAGGGCTAAAGATGTGCTTTATATTTGCAAAGCTCATGGGAGCAGAAATTAAAGTGGAAAGCCAGCCAAATCAAGGTAGCACATTTACAATACGAATACCAAACAAAACAAGCAATGAAAATTCTAATAGTTGATGATCATCCAATTTTCAGATTGGGCATAATAAGCGCCTTTGGTAACAGTTCTAACTATACTTATTTTGAAGCATCAACTGTAAAACAGGCCCAAGAAATTCTTTTTACCAATCGGGTCGACATAGCTCTGCTTGACATAGACCTGCCTGATGGAACTGGCATTATACTGGCAAAATATATTTGTAAAAACCAACCTTCGTGTAAAATAGTATTTATTACCGCTCATACCAACAATAATAGCATATCCGAAATCCTTGATATTGAATACGATGGCTTTTTACTAAAAGAGAATGTAGCAACAGAACTTAAAGCATGTATAGAAAAAATCAAAGGCGACGAAAAATACTTAAGCCCTGAATTTGAAGCATTTCTAAAAGAGAAACACAGCACGTTAAGCAGAATCAAAGAGGTAAAAAGCAAAATCAGCAGGTTAACCAAAAAGGAGAAACATGTACTTGCAATGATTGCTCAAGGGAAAAGTACTCCACAAATAGCCGAAGAGTTATTTAATAGTATTAAAACCATTGAGAACCATAGAACCAATATTTGCAACAAGTTAGAAATCAGCGGTTCAAATAACCTCATAATTTTTGCACTTGAAAATAGAGAATTAATAGATGAGGAACTTCCGAAGCAACTGGATGAGTGACAACCAAGAAAAGATCATTCTTTTCTGAGGTTTCATTAACATTTATTCAGTAACAGGAAATCTTTGTAAAGCCAACAAAAACCACAAACAATTTATTTGGGGGCTCATGGCAAAAATGCAACATTCAACTTATAGACTAATGCCTTTAAAACCATTTCTATCACTACAAAAAATACTTTTTTCGCTATTCAATTTTACATACTTTTTCCAACGAACATGGCATTAAAAAATAAAGACGGAACCGAATGTGCGGCTCCGTCTTTACACCCTAACTAACCTAAATCAACTAAACCTAACCAACTATTAACCCTAAAACCTATACTATAAAGTTTACTTTTATAACGCAAAAATAGCTGGTTAGTTTCATAAAATTTTCATCAAAAATGATGATTTAAAACATCATTTTTAGAATACCTATAAACACTGACTATCAAGCGTGTATGTTTTAAAACAGTAGAATTTTTTTAACCACAATTAACGTTTAAAATCGACACCATTCTACTAATAGCTGAATGAGGTTTTAATTGTCCTAAAGGTGATAATCCAACAATATCGCGAGCTAAATTCACGAGTTGCAAATCAAACTTTTCTTCATCAAACCCAATTAAACTCCGAATGGTTATTGCAACTTTTAAAGTGTTAGGCCTACATCTAACGGTATTTGATGAATAACGACCAGGATGAATATGAACAAAGTATTCCGGTTTATTACCTAGTTTTAACACCCATGTTGAATCGTCGCTAAGTTTTACGCATTTATAATTTGTTTTAGGAAATCCTAGCCAACTTTTGTATTCACTAAAGTTATTCACCTTTTCATTTGCTAAAATAGATATTACCTCATTTGCAATTTGAATTACAGTAAGGGTGCCAATATAAAAATCAATTAATGTACCACCTATGCTAGCAAATACACTTTTTAGATAGTCAAGATTATTTTGTTTATGTAGTTCATAAATCAAAGAACAAACATGCTCACGATGGTGTTTTATAGGATTAAAAGTTACGGGGCGTATAGCATCGTTAATAGAAAAACTCTCAATTTGATATTTATCAGGCATGAATTAAGCAAAATTAGAACTTGATTGTTTTTCTTTGAAACAAATTACAAAAAAATGAACAAAGTAATATCTCGCTCGCCAATTTTTAAGGGACTAACAGAAGAAGAGGTGGCTGACATTCTAAAAGAAACCCCACATAGCATACGATCATACAGAAAGGGTCAAACCATAGCCCAAAGAACAGAAGAGGTAAAAAACCTTAGTATAATAATTGAAGGAAGCGTAAAAGGCGAAATGGTAGATTTTTCAGGGAAAATTCTTAAGATAGAGGAGATGTTTGCACCAAAACCTATTGCTCATGCCTTTTTGTTTGGAGAAAATAACAAATTCCCTGTTGATGTTATAGCCTTAGAAGATTGCAAACTTTTACATATACCTAAAATTGAATTTCTGAATTTGATGCAAAAAAACTCAAAAGTTCTTACCAACTATCTCAACACCATATCGAACAGGGCACAGTTTTTATCGAACAAGCTCTGGTTTCTATCCTTTAAAACCATCAAAGAAAAAATTGCGCACTACCTTTTAAATCTGTCTAAAAGCGAAACTCGAACAACAATAATTCTACCTAAATCGCACCAAGAACTTGCTGAGTTTTTCGGAGTAACGCGACCATCACTAGCCAGAGTTCTCTCTGAACTTCAGGATGGTGGAATTATCCATGTAAATCGAAGAGAGGTGACAATTATCGACAAAAAGAAACTACTTGAACTTATTAACTAGCGATAAAAATTTTTAACAAATGCCCCCTGAGGTTTTGTTCCATGAACCATCCAAAGCCAAAGAGCATAGATAAACCCTAATCCATAACCATAAAGCTGAACCCATGCAGCCACCACTCCTAACAGGCCAACCACAAAACCATTACCTTTTACCAATGAGTCAACAAACAGCATCAGGGAATATAGAATAGGAAGTACAAATAAAATAGGGAAAAAGAAAGAAGCAACTAAAATAGCAGACATAGCAACCACAAAACCCGATGGCAATAAATGAACCAATTTTAATGCTCCTTTATGGTTAATTGCCAGATTAATTCTTGCCATACCCGAATTAAAAACTTGTTTGAAAAACTTTCGGAAATCGGTTCTGCGCTTATGATATACAAATGCCGCAGGGAAAAGTCTGCTTTTGTACCCCTTCTCAAAGAGTCTTAAGCTCAAATCGACATCTTCACCAAATCGCATGTTTGAAAACCCATTTACAGCCCTAAACGCATCAAAGCTAACCCCCATGTTAAAACTTCTAGGTGTAAATCGTTCCAGTTTTAGCTTCCCCCCACGAATTCCCCCTGTTGTGAAGAATGATGTCATTGAATATCCAATTGCCTTTTGAATGCTAGTAAATGAATGATGGGTGGCATCGGGACCGCCAAAAAAATCGACATAATTACTTGTTAACTCATCATTTACTAGTTCGAAATAACTATTTGGCACAATACAATCTGAATCCAGAAAAATCAGATACTCCCCATTCGCCTTTTCTGCACCAAAATTCCTAGCTAACCCTGGCCCACCGTTTTTTTTGTAGAAATATCGAACATTTAACTTATCGCTGTATTTATCAACAACATCCCTACAAGGCAAACTTGAACCATCCTCAACTACAATAACCTCAAAATCGTTATAAGTTTGTTCTATTAAACTTTTTAATAACTCATCCACCTCATCGGGACGATTAAAAACTGGAATAATAACAGAAAAACGCATAATATATAATTAACTTTATGCTACTAAAATACTACTTTAATCTCACACATTAACCACTCAAAACAAATCATTCATCTAAAAAAAAATATTATTAGACAACAAAAACCATAAAATGTTTAATTTCGTATAAAAAAAAACAAAGAAAAAAGAACATTTTTTAAATTTTGTTAATATATTCACTGCTGAAAAACATTCTTTGGCATGAGGCAACTGAAGATAATAAAACAGGTAACAAACCGTGAAGCAGTATCGCTGGATAAATACCTTCACGAGATAGGCAAGGTTGATTTGCTCACCGCCGAAGAGGAAGTTACTCTTGCCCGTAAAATAAAAGAAGGCGACCAGGAAGCATTAGAGAAGTTAGTAAAGGCAAACCTCCGATTTGTAGTTTCTGTTGCCAAGCAATATCAGAATCAAGGATTGAGTCTCCCTGACTTAATCAACGAAGGCAATCTTGGCTTAATTAAAGCTGCACAACGCTTTGATGAGACAAGAGGCTTTAAGTTTATATCATATGCTGTTTGGTGGATTAGACAATCCATACTGCAAGCCCTTGCCGAACAGGCACGAATAGTAAAATTGCCACTCAACAAGATTGGTTCTATAAACAAGGTAAACAGGGCACTAGCCGAGTTAGAGCAACGCTTTGAAAGGGAGCCAACCATTGATGAACTATCCGAAATGCTAAACCTTGCACCAGATGATGTTAAGGAAGCCCTTAAGGGCAACAACCGTCATTTATCAATGGATGCCCCAATTACTCAAGATGAAGAAGGCAGCATGTACGATGTACTTCTTTCTCCCGACTCTCCTATGCCCGACAAGGGGCTACTTAACGAGAGTCTACGCAAAGAGATTGAACGAGCATTATCGACACTTTCGCCTCGCGAAGCAAATATTATCAGGTTGTACTTTGGGTTAAATGGGAAGCATCCACTCACCCTAGAGGAGATTGGCGAAGAGTTTGACCTAACCCGCGAACGAGTTCGGCAAATTAAAGAAAAAGCGCTCAAGCGCTTAAAGCAAACAACACGAAGTAAAATACTCAAAAGCTACTTAGGATAGCCAATAACTTAACGGCCCACAGGGTCGTTTTTTTATTTTTAGCTACTTTTGCAGAAAACAAAACAATGATGACACGTTTAGTAGCCCCATCAATGCTTTCGGCTGATTTCGCAAACCTTTCGTGCGATATTGAAATGGTAAATAAGAGCCAAGCCGACTGGTTTCATCTTGACATTATGGACGGCGTTTTTGTTCCTAACATATCATTTGGCTTCCCGATTGTTGAGCGCGTAAAATCATTGGCTACTAAACCACTAGATGTCCACCTGATGATAGTTGACCCCGACCGATACCTTGAACGATTCCGCGATGCCGGAGCCGACTGGCTAACTGTTCATTACGAAGCCTGCCCTCATTTAAACCGCACCCTATCGCAAATCAAAGCGCTAGGCATGAAAGCAGGAGTTTCGGTAAACCCACATACTCCGGTTGAAAACCTAATAGATATATTGGAATATGCCGATATGGTCTTAATCATGTCGGTGAATCCCGGATTTGGCGGACAAAGTTTTATTTCTAATAGTATCAGTAGGATTGAACGGTTAAGAAAACTAATCGATTCAAAAGGGTTATCAACCCTGATTGAGGTCGATGGAGGAGTTGGTCCGGGCAATGCCAAGCAGCTGTATGAAGCCGGTGCAAATGTTCTTGTTGCTGGCAGCGCTGTATTTAAAACCGACAATCCATTTGATGCTATAGAAAGGATTAAAAATGCCTGATTTTACTTAAGAGAAGAGTGATTTTCGGAAATTATAGGTTTTCCTCATCCTTCTTACAGAATCGGCAAACTCATTGAACGATAAGGTTTGAAAGCCATCGGACAACGCTTTCTCTGGAGTTGAATGAATTTCGAGCATTATACCATCGGCGTTGGCCATAATTGCGGCCATTGCCATAACCTCAACGTACTGTCTAACTCCAACGCCATGCGAGGGGTCGCAAAAGACTGGGAGGTGACTCTTTTCCTTTAGGTATGGTATTGCATTTAGGTCAAGGGTGTTCCTAAAGGTCTTGTCAAAACCACGAACGCCCCTTTCACAAAGGATAACATCCTCATTACCGCCAGAAAACACATATTCGGCAGACGAAAGGAGCTCATCCAATGTTGCCGACAGCCCCCTCTTAAGCAATACTGGTTTATCTACTTTTCCTAAAGCATCGAGCAGGTCAAAATTTTGCATATTCCTTGCACCAACCTGGAAAACATCAACATAATCATACATTTTTTCAATTTGAGAGTTATCCATCACCTCAGTTACCACCTTAATATTGTTATCTCTGCAGTGTTTTGAAAAAAACTTTAGGCCATCAATTCCTAAACCTCGGAAAGAGTATGGTGAACTTCGAGGTTTAAAAACTCCCCCACGCATAAACCTCACTCCCTTCTGCTTAAGCAAGGTAACTGTTTCAACCACTTGCTCTTCAGATTCAACAGAGCACGGGCCAGCAACAATTGTTAATTCGTCCCTTGAAATGGTAAGGCCATCGGGAAACTCTATTACCGTATCTTGAGTTCGCCACATTCGTGACACCAAAACATACGAGTCGTCGATAAAATGAACATCCTTAATACCAGGCAAATTGCCTAGCTTCCGAATGTCATAATCGTCGTTTCCCATACAAACCGCATAGGAATTACGATTTGTTTCAATATATCTATACTTGAACCCCTCTAGCTTTATTTTTTCAAGCAGAAAGGTTTTATCATCCATATCGCAATCAAACTGAAGCAGAAATGCACTCATATCTATCTATTTTTCAACTTATTAACAAAACACAACACTCTCTCACAAAGGTTACCATCATATTCCGAGATACTTTTAAGAAATGCAGTACCAACTATGGCACCTTTGGCGTATTTACAAGCTAGCTCATAGGCATCCCTACTATTAATGCCAAATCCCACCAATACATCATTTTTAAGACGAAGTGACTGCAACTCTTTTAGATAAGCAACATCGATATTACTCCTAGAATTATCGCCCCCAGTTGTTGATGAATTACTAACCGCGTAGATAAATCCTTCGGCCAAGTCGTCTATCTGCTTCACACGGGAAGCTGGCGTTGTTGGCGTAACCATCAGAATATGGGGAATTTCATATTTTTTGGAGAAAGGCAGATAGTTCTTCTGTAATTCGACCAATGGGATATCGGGAATAATTACACCGCTTACGCCAACCTGCTTACAATGCTTATAAAAGTTTTCAATCCCAAAATGATAAACCGAGTTAAGATACCCCATTAAAATTACTGGGACATTAAGTGCGGGTATAATCTCCTTAAGCTGATTAAAAATCAGTTTTAGAGTCATTCCATTATTTATTGCTACTTTGCTTGTATGCTGAATGGTAGCACCATCAGCCAATGGGTCAGAGAATGGGATTCCAACCTCAACTAAATGTACTCCTGATTTCTCAAGCGCAGGAAGAATTTCGTACAATGAATTTACTTTAGGATAGCCAGCAGTAACAAAAACTGATAGCACTTTATCATGTGTCTCAAGTTGTTTTTTTATGCTATTCATTTTTATTGTCGTTTTCAAAGTAAAGTTTGTATGTATCTAAATCCTTATCACCACGCCCCGACAGGTTAACAACAACTATATCAGTGTTCTTAAACTTTAACTTGTCAAGAGCAGCAATGGCATGTGCCGATTCCAATGCAGGAATAATACCTTCAAGCCTGGTAAGCAAAAGTGCAGCCTGAATGGCCTCTTCGTCATAAACAGAGACATACTTAGCCAGCTGACTTTTATTTAAATATGCATGTAGTGGGCCAATACCAGGATAATCGAGACCTGCTGAAACAGAATGAGCCTCAATAATCTGACCATCATTATTTTGGAGTAGATAAGTTTTGCAACCATGAATAATTCCCACCTTGCCCTTTAATATTGAAGCTGCGGTTTTAGAAGCATCATCCATTGTTCCTCCCGCCTCAACACCAATAAGGTTAACGCTGGGATTATCAATAAAATGGAAGAAAGCGCCAGCGGCATTGCTTCCCCCGCCCACACAGGCAATAACATAATTAGGGAACATCGTTTTTTCTTTTTGATTCAGTTGGTTACGAATTTCTTCGCTAATTACCGACTGTAATCGAGCAACGATATCGGGATAGGGGTGCGGACCAATAGTGGAGCCAATAAGGTAATGAGTTTCAGCCGGGTTATTAATCCAGTAACGGATAGCATCATTAGTTGCATCTTTAAGGGTTTGGCTACCAGAGCGCACCTCTATTATCTCTGCGCCAAGCATTCTCATTCGAAGAATATTGGGCTTCTGCCTAATGGCATCTTTTGCCCCCATAAAAACAGTGCACTTCAATCCCATTAACGCACATGCAGTAGCTGTGGCTACACCATGCTGACCTGCTCCAGTTTCTGCAATAATTCTCTTTTTACCCAATCGTTTTGCAAGCAGGATTTGACCAAGCACATTATTTAGCTTATGGGCTCCAGTATGGCACAAATCCTCACGTTTAAGATAAATTTTAGCCCCATATCGTTTTGACAGATTTTGTGCAAAGAATAAAGGAGTTGGTCGGCCAACATAATCGTGCAATAATTCATTAAACTCATTTTTAAAACTATCGGAGTTCAAAATAGCTTCGTAGTTGTCGGTAAGCTCAGCAATATTAGCCCAAAGAAGCTCGGGGATAAATGCACCTCCAAACTCGCCATAATACCCGTTCTCATCAGGAAATTTTGTCATAGCTCCTTATTTTATCAATGAATGATCTTAGACTATCAATATTTTTAAGCCCTGGTCTTACCTCAAATCTGCTATTGAGGTCAAGACCCAAAAACATTGGGATTTGGTCTAAATAGGATAGCCCGGCAAAGTCGGGTCCTATTCCACCACCAACCAGAAATGGCATATTGCAATGATATTCGGAAAGAATTGATTGGTTAAACCGACAACCATTGCCACCTGCTTTTCGCCCTTTGGCATCAAACAGAATATACTCACAAACCTGCCGATATTCTGCAATATTTGCAGGCAAAACATCCGAAACCCTGAACGCTTTAATGGGCTTTGCGAACGATGACAACTCCGCACAATACTCTACCGTTTCGTCACCATGAAGCTGCACGTATTCAAAACCAAATTCAGCGACTAGCTCTTTCACTGCTTCTATAGGTTGGTTAACTGTAACTGCCACTCGGCTAATACCTTTAGGAAGCAAATCGAATCTTATTTTATGAACACAATCCGAAATATCGCGAGGTGAGCCGTTATGAAATATAAAGCCGAGAAAATCAGGTTTTAGCTCAGCAAGTTGAGCCATGTCATCGTTAGGTGTAATTCCACAAATCTTTATCTTAACCATAACCTATTTGCTATTAGCAACACAGCTAGTTTTTTTTAAAGCATATAGTGCGTCCATAAAACGACGGCATTCTTTGGCAGGGTTGGCAGCACGCATAAAAAGTTCGCCAATCAAAAATCCATTAAAACCGTTAAGTAACAATTTTGCCGCATCGTTAACGGATTTTATTCCGCTCTCGGCAACTTTAACCACATTCGACGGTAACCTATCGGCAAGGTCAATTGCATTCTCGATATTCGTCTCAAAGTCGGAAAGATTACGACAGTTAACACCCACAATTTTAGCATCAGCAGGTATCTTTTGAAGGCTATCCGGATTATGAAGTTCAACAAGAACTTCCAATCCCAAGCTTGTAGCCAGGCGAAATAGCTGATTCAGTTCAGCTTTATCTAAAATTTCAGCAATAAGAAGAATTGCATCGGCGCCAAAGCTTTTAGCTTCTACCACTTGATATTCATCAATAATAAAATCCTTTCTAAGGATTGGCGCAAAGTTTACTTTACGCACTGCTTTCAAGTCGTTGCAACTCCCTTTAAAGAAGCGAGTATCGGTTAATACCGACAGGGCAGAAGCGCCTGCCTGCATGTAGCCCAAGGTTACCCTTTCGGGTAATGCAAACTGGTTAATATACCCCTGAGAAGGAGAGTGCCTTTTAAACTCAGCTATCACACCTGACAAATCGGGCCTTAAGATATACTTCGACAATGATATTGGTTTAGTATTAAAGTATGGCGAACGCTCAAGAAGTTTAATGGGGTATAGCTCCTTACGTTCTTCAACTTCGCGAGCTTTATGCTGAACAATTTGTTCAAGAATATTCATTTTTGAAGTGATATTAATTTGTTAAACTTATCAATGGCCTTCCCAGAAAAAAGAGACTCCTTAGCCCTTTCAACCGAAACAGCAAGATCTTCTTTCAAAAAGCAGGATATTGCGAGAGCTGCATTAGCTAACACCACATTTATCTTGTCGTTATGAGCAGTTCCCTTTAACACATCGTAGAAAATTTTGGCAGCGCATTCAACATTTTCTCCACCATCGAGAATGTTGGGTGAAACCTTTTCAAAACCAAAATTTGATGGCAAAAGTGTAAATTCAGCCTCCTTGGAAAACACCTTAACAACACCAGTAAGGGTCACCTCATCGTATCCGTCGACGCTATGAACAACCCTATAATCTTCTAGAAAATTTGGCAGTAGATAGGCATATAATCTGGCAACTTCCAGATTAAAAACCCCAACAAGTTGGTGCGAAGGCTTTGCGGGATTAACAAGAGGCCCTAAAATATTAAAAAACGTTTTAAGCCCTAGCCCCTTCCTAACAGCCCCCACCCTTTTTAGTGCAGGATGAAACAAAGGGGCATGCATAAAGCATATTCCCACCTTTTCTAACTCAGCTTGTAACTTTCCAATACTATTATCGAACTTATACCCCAAATACTCAAGCAAATTTGACGAACCAGTGTTTGACGATACCCCATAATTCCCATGTTTAGCAACATGTATTCCTGCACCAGCTACCACAAACGATGTAATAGTGGAAATGTTAAAAGTATTCTTACCATCCCCCCCCGTGCCACATAGGTCGATAAATTTCAGATTGCCTAAATCAACCTGAACAGCCATATCAACAAGCACATCTCTAAAGCCTTTTAGCTCACTAATTGAAGGCATTCTAATCCTGTACGATGCAAGCACAGCAGCTGTTTGCACATCGTTTAAATCGCCATTTACAATAGCACTCATAAGCGCTTTGGCTTCTGTGTAGTCTAGGCTTTGGGATTCTAATAGTTTATCTACAAGTATTTTCATCAAACGTTTATTTTATTATTCATTTTAATAATCTCTAAAATATAGGTAAGGAATCTCATCAGCTAGAATTAAAACCTTTCCAACCAGTTAAATATCATCAACTTACCTTTTGGAGTAAGAATTGATTCGGGATGGTATTGAACTCCACAAACATCATATTGTTTATGAGCCATTGCCATAATCTGGTTATGCTCATCTATTGCATTTACAGCTAAACAGTCCGGAATTGAGGCTGGATCAACTACCCAAGAATGATAACGCCCAGCAAGAAAAGTTTCCTCAACACCATCAAAGAGGTAATGTTTAGGCTCTAAAACTCTCATGGGAGTGGCCACACCATGAAAAACCGTTTCAAGGTTCAGCAACGCAGCGCCAAAACTCTCTGCTATAGCCTGTAGTCCAAGGCAAACACCGAATATTCTTTTTGTTTTATAATACTCTTTGATAATAGGCATTAGCAGCCCAGCATCCTTTGGCAGTCCGGGACCAGGACTAAGGATTATTCCATCATATTTTGCAACTTCGTCAATTTCAATACTATCATTGCGAACCACATCTACCGAGTGTTTTCCAAACTCTTCGACATAGTGGAAAAGATTGTATGTAAAAGAATCGTAATTGTCGAGTAAAAGTATTGAAGCCATATCGAGTATTTTATTTAGTTATTTATACAAGCACATTCTGCTCTGAATTAAGCGCACATCGCAGCGCTTGAAGTTTTGATTTTACTTCTTGAAGTTCAAGTTCTGGAACAGAACCTATAACAACTCCAGCTCCAGCCTGATAGAACAACCGTCCTCCTTTTGAGAAAAAAGATCGAATGGTAATAGCATGGTTTACATCCCCATTTAGGCCTATATAGCCCACAACTCCACCATAAACGCCTCTTGCTGTTGGCTCAAGTTTAGAGATAATCTCCATTGCACGAAATTTAGGTGCACCACTCAGCGTTCCTGCAGGGAAAGTACTAGCAAGTACCTTGAACGGTTTATAACCAAAGGGCAAATCCCCGTAAACCGATGAAACCAGATGCATCAAATGGGAATATCGGTGCACTTCGCGATAGCTCTCAACCCTGACGTTTTTTGCTGTTCTGCTCAGGTCATTTCTAGCCAAGTCTACAAGCATGGAGTGCTCCGCATTCTCTTTTCTACTTGAAAGCAAGTTTTGAAGCTCAACTTCGTCCTGTTTCTCATCGCCATGTCTTTTAACTGTGCCAGCAATGGGGTTTACCATGGCAACGCCATTTTCAATGCGTAAGTGTGTTTCTGGCGAAGACCCAAAAATCTTAAAATCAAGAAAATCTAAATAAAACAGGTAAGGCGACGGGTTAATGCTACGTAAATGACGGTAAACATTGAACTCATCGCCCAAGAATGGTTGTTCAAAGCGTCTCGATAATACAATTTGAAAAGTATCACCAATTGCACAGTACTTCCTACCTTTTTCAACAATATTAAGGTACTCCTCATCCGTCATGTTTGCTATTTCCTCCCCTACAAGTTTAAAATAATGGTTAGGAACAAATCGTTTGGATAGAACTTTGAGTATTTTAGTTGTGATTTCACCTGATTCTTCAAAAACATTCTCGCTAATGGTTAGGGTATTATGGAAATGGTCAAATTTCAGAACTACTTTGTACAAATCATATTTTATTAAAGGTATGCCTTCCTCTGTTTGTTGAAGTTTTACAGAATCAAAAAAGGTTACAGCATCATATGCTGTATAACCGTAAAATCGAGCCGAACTACTTTTCTCATGGTCATCGTCTACGCTAAACATCTCCATAAACTCTGTCACTTTTGTAACTACCTCGCTACGAATGACATTCTGGCTTTGAAAGTCGCTAAAAAGATAAGTCGACAGCAAGTCAGTAGTTACGCTAACGCCAGCAATAGGATTGATACAGATATACGTAAACGCTTCGTTTCGATACCTATAGTCGCCACACTCAAACATAAGCAGCTGCGGGAACTCATCGCGTAACCTTAGGTAAACACCAACAGGGGTTAAGGTATCGGCAGAAATGATTTTTTCCTTAATCTTAAGTTTTACATCGTAATCGAATCTGTTTTGAATTTGCTTAGCAACCATAACTCATGAACATTTATGTATTATAAAAAAACTGGGGGCTTGCTGTGTTAAGCAAGCCCCCGAACAAATACGTTTATTATTTAAAGAATAGGCTACAAAGGCTTAACACAGCAACTCTTGTTACTGTGCCACCACCAAAGATTAATGTTACCTATTCTACTCATCTTTAACTTTATCTTCGATGCAAATATAAAAAAACATGTTTACAATTTGCAAATCAAAATAAATTATTTTTACCTTTGTACAAATGTTTGGACTATGAGAGCGTTTAACAACAATTGCTTTTATTATAGCTACTACTTCTACTTTAGCAAGTGGGGGCTGAGTAATTGTTGTGTAAATTAAGTTGTATAAACCGATTAACAATAACTCAGCCCTGGCAAAAGCCGGGGCTTTTTTGTTTAACCAATAATTAAAAAGAAGAAATGAGAAATACATATTCATTCAACCTAAGCCAAGAGCAGTACTACTTTTACTTTTACTACTTCACGAAACTCGTGGGGCTCTAACACTTTTATATAAATCGAACTAAAGAAAAGTGAAGCCCCGTAAAAGCGGGGCTTTTTTAGTAAATACCTAAACCAAAATAAAATAATTTTATGAAAGAGAAAGTTGCAATTCAGGGACTCAAAGGTTCATTCCACCAGGAAGCGGCTGAGAAATATTTTGGGACAGATATAGAGATAGTTGAATGCTTAACCTTTCAGCAATTGGTAAAAGCAGTATCGGAAGGAGCCGCCGATAAGGGAATCATGGCAATTGAGAATTCCGTAGCAGGGAGTTTACTTCCAAACTACTCATTACTAAGGGACTCAGACCTACAAATTGAAGGAGAAATATTTTTAAGAATATCGCAACACCTAATAGCACTTCCGGAGCAATCAATAAACAACATTAGAGAGATACAATCCCATCCAATGGCAATTGCCCAATGCGACAAGTTTTTACATAGCCTACACGATGTAAGAATAGTATCAACCGACGACACTGCGCTTAGCGCAAGGCTTATTTCGGAAAACAAGCTAAAAGGAGTTGCTGCAATAGCTAGTGAAAAAGCAGCAAAAATCTATGGTCTAAAACCAATAGCTAAGTCCATAGAGAACAACCCGAACAACTATACAAGATTTGTTGTGATAGGGAAAACTCAACCTGCAGAAATATCAGAGGTGGCCAATAAGGCAAGCATTGCATTTGCGCTACAACACAAGGTTGGGAGTCTCCAGAAAGCCCTGTCGGCCTTTTCGCGATATGGAGTGAACCTAACCCTTTTGCAATCGTTGCCACAAGTTGGAAGCCCATGGGAATACTATTTCCATGCCGACCTTGTTTTCAGGCATCGCGACGATTTTGAACTAGCCATTAGTGCATTAAAGCAAAACACATCGTACCTCAAAACATTTGGAATATACAAAGAGGCAAACATCAACAGAAATCAAAATGAAAACTAGTAGCTTAACTATAGGAATAGTAGGGCTTGGACAGCTAGGCGCCTCAATCGCAGCTGGGCTGAAAGGGCAAGCTAAAAGGATACTGGGATTTGATTTAAATCCTGAACATGTAAATTTCTGCATCAACTCATATTTCATCGATTCTTATGTTAATCTTGATGAGATAAGCACTCGTTCCGATATCGTTATTGTTGCAACACCAGTCAATCATATAAGCAGCATTGTAAGCAAGTTACTTTATAGAAGCAAAAAGGAGCTAGTAGTATTCGATGTAGGCTCAACCAAAGAGCAAATCTGCAATGAGCTTTCCAACCACCCTAAAAGAAAGCAGTACGTGGCCACGCATCCAATGGCTGGTAACACAGGGCATGGACCAAGTTCTGCCTCAAGAACCCTGTTTCATAACAAAATGGTTTATATCTGCGATGAACATAAATCGGATAGTAGAGCAATTAATATTGTTGCTCAAATTTGGGATACTCTCGGAGCCAGCGTAAGATTTATAAGCTCCAAAGAGCACGACCACACGGTTGCTTTCACATCGCACCTACCTCAGCTTGTATCATACGCAATGGCCAATTCAGCAGCGTGTCCCGAAACCTACAACGATGCCTTTAGCTGCGCATCAAGCGGATTTGACTCTACAACCCGATTGGCCAAAAGTAGTCCAAGCATGTGGATTCCAATTGTTATGCAGAATCAAAAAAACATCCTGAGTGCATTAAGCGAAATGCAACATCAGCTAAAACAGATTGAAACAGCAATTAGGCATAACGATGAAGAAGCATTAAAGCTCCTGTTTGAAAATGCAAACCAGGTAAGAAAAATATTCGAATCAATTAATCAAAACTCAAAAACTCAATCCCATGAAATGCAACGATTCTAGAGAAGGCAGCAAAATCAGGAGGCAGCAGCCTTTAATTATTGCGGGCCCTTGCAGTGCCGAATCGCCACAGCAACTTTTAAGCGTGGCTAATGAGCTAAAAAGAAACGGAAAGGTAAGCTACATGAGAGCTGGCGTATGGAAACCACGAACCACACCAAACTCATTTGAAGGCTACGGCTCCGAAGCGCTTGAGTGGCTTAAGGAGGTAAGGCAAGAAACAGGCATGCCATTTGCCACTGAGGTTGCTAACGAAAAACACGTTTACGAGGCTTTAAAGTTTGGTGCCGACCTTTTATGGATAGGTGCACGAACGGTTTCAAACCCTTTTGCTGTACAAGAGATTGCCGTTGCCTTACGTGGAGTACACGTCCCTGTTCTTGTAAAAAATCCGCTTAGCCCCGACCTTAAACTCTGGGAAGGTGCTATTAACAGGCTGCGCCTTGCTGGAGTTAATGAGGTTGGCGCTGTTCATCGTGGATTTACCATGATGAACTCATCACCCTTTAGAAATTTTCCCATGTGGGAGGTAGCACTGCAGCTTAAAGCTAACAACCCAGAACTGATGGTTTTATCTGACCCAAGCCATATCTCAGGCAATTCCGCTTACATTGAAATCCTTTCTCGCCGCGCTCTATCGCTTGGATTCAATGGACTGATGATTGAAGTGCATCCCAATCCTCAAATAGCATTGAGCGATGCTAAGCAACAGATTACGCCCAACCAGTTCAACTCCATTATCAACTCTATTCTTAACAAGGACAATACCGACGAAGATATTATGGCTGAGCTAAGAACTGAAATAGATGCTTTAGACGAAATGTTGGTTTGGGCGCTATCGAACAGAATGGCCATTGCTACAGAAATTGCAAAGGTTAAAAGTCAAACCGGAAAAGCTATCATCCAACCAGACCGATGGAATGATGTTTTAGCTAAAGTTATTGGGAAAGGATTCAAAATGGGACTCAGAACTGAGTTCATCAAAAACCTTTACAATAGCATACACCGCGAATCGCTACAAGCCCAGGAAGCTTTAGCAAACCAAAAAAACGAAATGATGAAAATTGGTTAACTTTGGCAAAAGAAAATATCGCCATGGAAAAAATCATTCTAAAAGGGAATAGCACCAGCTCAACAATTATTATTGATGAAAGGATTGAAAATACCGTCAAATATCTACCTAATAAAAAGATATTCATTATAACCGACAAAAATGTTGAGAAGATTTATCGGAATAGTTTTCCTAAAGCACCCGTATACTCAATCACACCTGGCGAAAAGTCGAAACAGCTAAGTTATGTTGAAAACATTTACCGCTGGCTACTTGAAAACAATGCCGACCGTAACAGCTTTATTCTTGGAATTGGTGGCGGCGTGGTTTGCGACATAGCAGGCTTCGTGGCTTCAACCTACATGAGAGGGATTGAATTTGGATTTGTTTCTACCAGCTTGCTTTCGCAGGTTGATGCTAGCGTTGGGGGCAAAAACGGAGTTGACCTCGATGGCTACAAAAACATCGTTGGCACATTTAATCAACCTAGTTTTGTGATTTGTGATACAAATCTTCTACAAACACTCCCAAACGATGAACTAGTAAATGGATTTGCCGAAATGATAAAACATACACTTATTTCGGACGAACATCTTTTTGACTTGATGGAAAAAGAATGCGATGATTTGCTTCAGCTAAAGCAGCCCACTATTTCAAAGCATGTTTCCTATTCAATTAAGGTAAAAGAAAAAATTGTTGCATCCGATGAACGAGAAAAGGGAATTAGAAAACTTCTCAACTTCGGGCACACCTGGGGGCACGCAGTTGAAACACTAACCGGAATACCACATGGTAAAGCAGTGAGCATTGGGATTGAGTTTGCTTGCCGCCTTTCCATGCACAAGGGGCTTCTACTTAACAGAGATTACCTCAGAATAATAAACCTTCTCAAAACATTTGAATTACCTGTTTGTACTAATCAATCGCCAACAAAGATTTTTGACATCTTGGTTAAAGACAAAAAACGGAATGAAAATCGTATCGACTTCATCTTACTAAAAGGGATTGGCAAGCCAGCCATAGTAAGTATGACTTTAGACGAAATACGAGATTTTATAAAACAGTAAATAAGAAATTGATGAGCAAAATCCGACATGACATTTGTGTTAGCATAGGCAATATTGGATTCGAAGAGATAAAGGAGCTCCTTCCAAAACTATCTGTGGCAGAAATTAGGATTGACTTGCTTAGCTTGAATGAAGAAGAGATAGAACAGTGTTTTGCATTGCACAAAAACCTAATAGCTACATATAGGCCAAAGTCCAATGAATATGACTTAATGAAAAACATCCTAAACAAAGCCATTGAATGGGGTGCAGCTATGGTTGACGTAGATATTGACACACCTGCAGAGGTTATAAGTGAAATTGCTGTAAAAGCAAAGCACCACAACTGCAAGTTAATTGTATCCTATCATAATTTTGATGGTACACCTACCCTATCGACTTTGAAAAATTTAATTGAAAAGACGAAATTACGCCATGCAGATTATACTAAAATTGCATGCATGGCAAATAGTCCTTCCGATTGCTCAAGGATACTATCGTTATACGAAAAGCACTCAAACCTAATAGCATTTTGTATGGGGCAAGTTGGTACGGTTACACGCATAGCATCCCCTCTGTTAGGTGCACCTTTTTCCTATGCCAGCCTGCAAGGAAACCAAACTGCTCCAGGACAGCTAGATTATATAAACATGAACAATTTGCTAAACACCATCAATCCAATCGACTAATGGAAACCTACGCAGTTTTTGGCAACCCCATACTTCATAGCAGGAGTCCACAACTCTTTAATAGCGTTTTCAAAGAGCTAAACATTGATGCAGTATACACTCGAATACGCCCCAAAAGTGGGAAAGATATAGTCAACATCATTCGAACCCACGACATCAAAGGCGCTAACATAACCACACCGTATAAGTCCGAGGTTATTGAGTTTCTTGATTGTATTAATCCTGAAGTCAACGAAATTGGAGGAGTAAACACCATAGCCAATAACAATGGTAAGCTAACAGGTTATAACACCGACCATATTGGCGTTTCTAACTCATTGCTTGAGGCTGGCATCGATTTGAGAGGGAAGAAAATCCTAGTGATAGGTGCTGGACCAGCTGCAGCGGCAGCAGCGTTTGGACTAAAGAGGTCGCATGCAGAAGTTTATATTGCTAACAGGACAAAGCATAAAGCCGAAGAGATTTGTAAAAAACAAAACATTTCGCTAATAAACCTGAGCGACATTTCAAAAAGGATTGAGAATTTTGATGTTGTTGTATCGGCCCTTCTACCCGATGTTAACCCGCTTGAGCACATTTCCATACCCAAGCACTTAACCTTACTCGATGCTAATTACCGTCCGTCGAAAATTAGTTCTCAGTTTGCCAGCCATGGATGTAATGTAATATCGGGAAAACATTGGCTCATTCATCAGGCAATTGCATCTTATAAACTATTCAAAAATGACACCCCACCCATTGAAACAATGGCCAAAGCGGTAGAAATCAACCTAAAAAGAGAAAGCATAAAGGCAAAATGGTTGCACAACACCCCAAACGAAATGGACGCTAGCGATTATGACATTCTTATCTCAGCAGAGAACGAAAATGAATTCAAGAAGATTTTAGATGAAGAGATTAATAGCACCTTCGGAAGTTAAAGGAAAGCTCAAGGCCCCTGCATCCAAAAGCGTTGCGCAAAGAGCTATAGCTATGGCAAGCATGGCTAATGGGCATTCAACCATATACAATGTGGGCAATAGTAACGACAGCCTTGCAGCCATTGATATTTGCAAGAAGATGGGGGCAAGCATTAGCGGAGATGGCAGCAAACTATCAATAACTGGTGGATTAAAATGGCCATCGGACGAGATTCATTGCGGAGAATCGGGGCTAAGCATTAGGATGTTTTCAGCTATTGCTTCAATATTCGACAAGCCTGTCACCCTGACAGGGGAAGGCTCTTTGGCCAACCGTCCAATGAGCATGATAACCGACGGACTTACCAAGTTGGGCGTAAGCTGCACAACCAACAATGGGAAACTCCCCATAACAGTTAACGGACCTATTATGGGGGGAATAATTGAGGTAGACGGTTCTTTGAGTTCACAGGCAATTACCGGACTTTTAATGGCAGCACCCTTTGCAAAAAACGATGTTACCATTCGTGTTAAAAACCTGAATAGCCGTCCCTACATCGACCTTACCATTCAGCTAATGGATGAGTTCAACGTTAAGGTTGATAGGCAATCCAACGACGCCTATCGAATAGTATCAGGTCAAAAATACTCTCCCCGTAACTTTAATGTTGAAGGCGATTGGAGTGGCGCAACATTTATGCTTGTTGCCGGTGCTATTGCAGGCGAAGTAGATATTACAAACCTAAATCCCAAGTCGCTTCAAGCAGATAAGGCAATAATCGAAGCCCTAATGAATGCTGGAGCAAGCATATCAATTGATGAAAGTAACATTTCGGTAAGAAAAGGAAACCTTAAAGCTTTTGACTTTGATGCACGTAACTGTCCCGA
Organism: Tenuifilum thalassicum; assembly: GCF_013265555.1. Taxonomy (GTDB): domain Bacteria; phylum Bacteroidota; class Bacteroidia; order Bacteroidales; family Tenuifilaceae; genus Tenuifilum; species Tenuifilum thalassicum. The sequence continues at coordinate 2,458,084 of NZ_CP041345.1, forward strand.
CCTATTCCCACCTTTAGTTGCACTTGCTGCAAACTGCCAAGGCAAAACTAAAATACTAGGCGTTAACCGATTGCACGGGAAAGAGTCGGATAGAGCGGCTACACTTCAACAAGAGTTTGCCAAACTTGGCGTTAACATTGAGATTAACAATGACATAATGATAGTTGAAGGTGGCACTATTAAATCGGCTACAACACATTCACATGGCGACCATCGCATTGCCATGGCATGTGCCATTGCAGCACTAAATGCAAATGGTGAAGTTGAAATTGAAAATGCAGAAGCTGTAAATAAATCGTACCCAGACTTTTTTGAAGATTTACAAAAGATTCAGATAAACCAAGAAAACCGATAAAAAACATGAATACATTTGGACGTATATATCGAATAAGCATATTTGGGGAATCGCATGGGCCATTGGTAGGTGTAACCATCGATGGCATCCCTCCTGGAATAAAGTTGTCGCCTAGTGATTTCACCTCCGATTTATTGAGAAGAAAATCAGGACGAAAAGGCACAACCCCACGCACCGAGGACGATATACCCGAAATAGTAGCTGGATGGTTCAACGAGCACACAACAGGTGCGCCTCTAACCATTATATTCCGCAACAACAACACCAAATCAAAAGATTACAACAAGTTGAGAGATATTCCCCGACCTGGGCACTCCGACTTTGTTGCCCATAGCAAGTTTGATGGTTACAACGATTACAGGGGAGGTGGTCATTTTTCGGGCAGGTTAACCCTTGCCTTGGTTGCTGCAGGTGTGGTTGCCAAAAAAGTCATCCCACAAATTAGCATAGCAGCTAAGCTCATAGAAGCTGGTGGAAAAACCGACATCGACCTTGCCATTGAGGAGGCGCAAAAGCAAAACGATTCAATCGGCGGAATTGTAGAGTGTGTTGCCACTGGCATACCCATTGGGCTTGGCGAACCGTTTTTCGACTCGGCAGAATCCGTCATTTCTCACTTGGCGTTTGCCATTCCTGCCATTAAAGGCATTGAATTTGGTAGTGGATTTGCCGCTTCGCGCATGAAAGGCTCCGAACACAACGATTCAATCATAGAGAGTTCAGGCAAAACGGCAACTAATAATGCAGGAGGTATAACAGGTGGCATAACCAATGGCAATCCCCTTGTTTTTCGGATTGCAGTTAAGCCCACTTCAAGCATTTCCAAGCCACAACAAACACTGAATATAAAAACAGGTAAGGTAGATACTCTAACTGTTGAAGGCAGACACGACACCTGCATTGCCCTAAGAGTTCCAGTTGTTGCTGAGGCTATTACTGCAATTGCTCTAGCCGATTTACTCCTTGTTGAGAAAGCAAGAAAAAACCGGTGAATTCACACCGGTTTAATATCGTAAGTTTATTCTTTCCCATCAAGGTAATCCTGCAGGTAGGCATATCGTGGAGTTAGCTTACCATCCTTAAGAATTGTTGCTCGTTCAATGACACCATCGCAATCATCGCAAAGCAAATGGGGGAACACCTTGTCGATGAGCAACCGGCCAAAGAACTCACTAGCATCGCGTGGAAGTTCTCCTGGAAGGTTATCAACCGACATTACAGTAACATTTTGTCCACAACCAAATGGGGGTTCCTCCTTACCTGTAACGGGATTAAAATCAAAAAACGGCTCTGCAATTGTTGAAGCCTTAATGGTTGAAGGAATTGGACCAGGAATATCGCAGCTCACATCAGCAATAATGGAAATCCTAAAATCGGGCTGCTTCATATCCTCTATTGTAAAGAAATGAGGCGATCGATAATCCCAGTAATGACATGCCACAAACACATCTGCAGAATGTGCATATGGCAAAAATGCGCTCTCGTGTTCAGCGGGATTGCTCACCCAGTAATCCCATTCAAAAGGCTTGCCATCCTTACGCCGGGCATAGTGCCAGGGATCTAAACGTGCGTAAACAGGTCCATCAAAATCTTTTGACAAAAAATCATCGTGGGAAACTTCTTTTATCCCAGCCTGCTCTAGCACCTCAATAGCACCACCTGCAACTCTACCGCCACCGGTCAATACGAACTTCAAACCAGGTAGTTTAATATCCTTTAGAACACCTTTAAGCTCATTATAATCGTGCAAAGCATGCGCAGGTGGTAGCTCTCCAATCTTATTTTTTATGTAAATTGCTCTTAAGGCATTATACGCCCCAACAACGCCTGCCCAGTGCCCAAAAGCAACCAACCGAACGCCTTTTTGGTCGGTTAAATACTCGTAATCAATTATTGAGTTTTTATTAGCGGCAAAGGCTTGGATAAGATTTTGGTTGTGTGGCTGCTTTTTGGCCACATGGGCAAACTCCATGTAAGTTTTGCCAGGTAGTATGGCGTTGATTTTCGTTTCTTTTACACCAATGAGCAAATCGCAATCCGACAGATCATCCTGCAAAGGCACCCCAGCATTTTTGTACTCAGCATCTTTGTAACACCTAATTTCACTAGGTTGAACAACCACCTCAACGTTTTCAAACTTTCGCATTACCTCGGCTGCTTGATTAGGGGCTAATGGCACCCTTCTGTCGGGTGGAACTTTAGTCTCCTTTAAAATTCCAATTTTATAATGTTTAGGCATAGGTTTGGTTTTTAAGGATATCTTGATTTAACTTTTTTTAGCAAAATTTGAACTTTGCTAAACTAATAAAACGACATCACATTTAAAAATAAAATTAAACAAATCTCCATCCAAACGTATAACACTTATAAATTATAACCTTATTGGCCTTAATAATAACGAATCGTAATGTGATTATTTTCCAACCAGTGCACTATGGCAAACAAACTCAATGTGTTAGCAAACAAACAATAAGATGTAACTTGTTGTAAAGCATAGAAAAAATCATGTAATAATATTAACTTTGCATGGGCTTTAAAAAATTATTACTAACCATCATAACAATCAAACTGAAATGGGAAAAGAAAAAAAATTCATTACTTGTGATGGTAACTATGCTGCGGCTCACATAGCATATATGTTTAGTGAGGTAGCGGCTATTTACCCCATCACCCCATCGTCAACCATGGCTGAGTATGTAGACGAGTGGTCGGCATTTGGTCGTAAGAACATATTCGGCGACACCGTAAAGGTGGTTGAAATGCAGAGTGAAGCAGGAGCTGCTGGTGCAGTTCACGGTTCTTTGCAATCAGGTGCATTAACATCAACCTTCACTGCATCGCAAGGGTTGTTGCTAATGATTCCCAACATGTATAAAATTTCGGGAGAGTTACTCCCAGGTGTATTCCACGTATCAGCTCGAAGCATTGCTGCTCAAGCGCTATCAATTTTTGGTGACCATAGCGACGTGATGAGCACCCGTCAATGCGGTTTTGCCATGCTGGCAACTGGTGGAGTACAAGAAGTGATGGACCTTGCAGGTGTTGCTCACCTTGCTGCCATTAAAACAAGGGTACCATTCCTTCACTTCTTCGATGGGTTTAGAACCTCTCATGAGATTCAAAAGGTTGAGATGCTTGAAAACGAAGACCTAGCGCATCTAATTGACCAGGAAGCATTGCAGGCCTTCCGCGACAGGGCGTTAAACCCAGAACATCCTGTTACCCGCGGCACTGCACAAAACCCTGACATCTATTTCCAAGCACGTGAGGCTGCTAATAAGTTTTACGATGCAGTTCCCGATGTAGTAGAGGAATACATGCAGGAAATCACCAAGTTAACCGGACGCGAGTATCACCCATTCAACTACTACGGCGACCCTAACGCTGAAAACATCATCATTGCAATGGGTTCGGTAACCGACACCATCAAGGAAACCGTTGACTACCTAATGTCGAAAGGTGAGAAGGTTGGTGCAGTTATCGTTCACCTTTACCGTCCATTCTCTGCTAAATACTTCTTTAAAGTTCTGCCTAAATCTGTAAAACGCATTGCTGTTCTTGACAGAACCAAAGAACCTGGAGCTAATGGCGATCCTCTATACCTAGATGTTAAGGATCTTTTCTACGGAATGGAGAACGCTCCTCTTATTGTTGGTGGACGTTATGGCTTAAGTTCAAAAGACACAACGCCCGCTCAAATGATTGCCGTATTTGAAAACCTCAAATTGAAGGAGCCTAAGAACCAATTCACTGTAGGTATTGTTGACGATGTAACATTCAAATCGCTACCTGTTGGCGAGGAGATTAACCTTTCGCCTAAAGGTACATTCCAAGCCAAATTCTACGGATTAGGTTCTGATGGTACAGTAGGAGCAAACAAGAACTCAATCAAAATTATTGGTAACAATACCGATAAATACTGCCAAGCATACTTTGCCTACGACTCTAAAAAGTCAGGTGGTATCACAATATCGCACCTACGTTTTGGCGATGAGCCTATTCGCTCACCTTATCTTGTAAATACCCCTGATTTTGTAGCTTGCCATGTACAAGCATACCTTGGCAAATATGATATGCTAAAGGGATTGCAAAAAGGCGGAACATTCCTATTAAATACTATTTGGAGCCCAGAAGAGGTAAAAGAAAAACTTCCAAATTCTGTAAAACGCTATCTGGCTCAAAATAACATCAACTTCTACATTATAAACGCTACACAAATTGCTGAGGAGATTGGCTTGGGCAACCGCACCAATACCATCATGCAAAGTGCATTCTTCAAAATTGCTAACGTAATCCCTTACGATTTAGCAGTTAAGGAGATGAAAAAGGCCATTGAAAAATCGTATGGTCGTAAAGGAGAAGAGATTCTCCGTATGAACTATGAGGCTGTTGATCGTGGTGGTGATGTAATTAAAGTTGATGTTCCCTCAGATTGGGCTAACCTTGAACCTGAAAAACAGAGCGAGATTCCTGGGGCTCCTGAGTTCATCAACAAGGTTGTTGTGCCTATCAACCTACAAAAAGGCGACGACCTACCAGTTAGCGCTTTTATTGATAGAGAAGATGGTACATTCCCTGCTGGAACAACTAAATACGAGAAGCGTGGTATTGCTGTAAATGTACCTGAATGGATACCAGAAAACTGTATCCAGTGTAATCAGTGTTCATATGTATGTCCTCACGCTGCTATTCGTCCTTTCCTTTTAACCGACGAAGAGCTTAAGAATGCACCAGAGGGGACAAAGACTGTTCGCGGCAATGGTGGCACAAAAGAATACAACTTCCGCATTCAGGTAAGCGCACTCGATTGTACAGGTTGCGGAAACTGTGCTGATGTTTGCCCTGCTAAGACTAAGGCTCTTGAGATGAAGCCAATTGAAACACAGATGGCTGAAGCTGAACGCTGGGAGTACATGCACGAGAAGGTTGGTTACAAGGATGTTCTTGGCAAAGAGAAATCGGTTAAGAACAGCCAGTTTGCTCAACCATTATTCGAGTTTAGTGGTGCATGTGCAGGTTGTGGCGAAACCCCATACATCAAAGCCATCACCCAGCTATATGGCGACAGAATGATTGTTGCTAACGCTACAGGTTGTTCATCAATCTATGGTGGTTCTGCACCTTCAACCCCTTACTGTGCAAACAAGGAAGGCAAAGGTGTTGCTTGGGCAAACTCTCTATTTGAAGATAATGCTGAATATGGTTTTGGTATTGCCACCGGTGTTGAAAAACTCCGCGACCGCATTGCGCTAAGGCTAAAAGACGCTCTTAATGGCAACTTTACAGCAGAAACCAAACAAGCCATGCAGGAATGGCTTGATGGCAAGGACAATGCTGAACAGTCTAAGGTAGCATCTGAAAAACTTGTTGCTGCTCTTGAGATAGAAAACAACGACTTTGCCAATGAGATCCTAGCACTTAAAGATTACCTAGTTAAGAAATCGGTATGGATCCTTGGTGGTGATGGTTGGGCATACGACATAGGATACGGTGGTCTCGATCATGTATTAGCCTCAGGTGCTGATGTAAATGTACTTGTTCTTGACACAGAGGTTTACTCAAATACTGGTGGACAAGCATCAAAAGCTACACCTGTTGCTGCAGTTGCTAAGTTTGCTGCCGCTGGTAAACGCATCCGTAAGAAAGACCTTGGCATGATGGCCATGTCGTATGGTTACGTTTACGTGGCACAGGTTGCAATGGGCGCAAACCACAACCAGTACTTCAAGGCAATAAAAGAAGCAGAGGCATATCCTGGACCTTCAATCATCATTGCCTATGCTCCATGTATTAACCATGGAATTAGGAAGGGTATGGGATCGACTCAAAAAGAGGAGAAATTTGCAGTTGAATCTGGTTACTGGCAACTTTACCGCTACAACCCTCTACTTGAGGCAGAAGGTAAGAATCCATTCCAACTAGATTCAAAGGAACCCGATTGGAGCCAATTCCAGAACTTCCTAAACAGTGAGGTTCGCTATACTTCACTCAAGTTATCGTTCCCTCAAGAGGCTGAAGAGCTCTTTAAAGCCGCTGAGGAGAATGCAAAATGGCGTTACAACACCTACAAAAGGTTAGCCGGACTAGAATAATGTGAACTCATATTGTTTCAAAAAAGCCGCTCAGTTGAGCGGCTTTTTTTTGTTTTAGCGATTGCTTTATTCAAATTTTAATTAACTTAGCATTGATGACTAGCAAAAGAAAAAAACTTACTCATCTATCTAAATTATTTTGCTTAAGAGCGATATTGCTCTTGGTATTTATTTGCTTCGTTGTTCAAGGCTATTCTCAGTTCGACCCAGTTTACAAAAGATTTACCGTTAATGACGGTTTAGCAGGCAATGAAACCTACCACATCTTTCAGGATTCAAAAGGATATATCTGGATTGCCACAAATAATGGGGTAAGTTTATTTGACGGATACAACTTTAAAAATTTTGATGTACAAACAGGCTTAGTCGATAATATTGTATTTGAGATTTACGAAGATTACAAAGGTCGTATCTGGTTTGTCCCTTTCTCGTGCGAGTTGTGCTACTATGAAAATGGGAAAATACACGTTTACCCGTTTAACTACAAAATTAGGCAACACATGCCTACCAAATCGAGGGGCCCTTTAAAACTTTCATTTTATGTTGACACCCTTGACAATGTTTACCTTGGAGTAAAGAATTATGGCATAATGCATATTAACCCAGAAGGAATTTTCAAAAAGCTCAACGTAGATGAAGATACAAAGATTATATTTAACGAAATATCTAGCAATAAGATTTTAATTACAACCAATGAAAAAACAAATAGCAAGGATTTATTAATTCATTCCAACAAACAAAATGTAAAAATTTCTTTAGAAAACATCATCAAAATAAATACACCAATATACACTTACGCCATAAAAGATACTGATTCAACAATTTACGCATCATTCGAAGGTACACTTGTTTATTTTGAGAACAATCGCCCCAAATGGATTGATAAATCAACATCAAACATCATTTGGCTGAGCAAGGATGACGAATATCTATTTGTTAGCGATTTTAATGGAGGAATAAAATTCTCCCCCATTTCAAATAAAAATTCCTTTCGACCGAAAAAGATCTTAAAAAACTTTCAAATAACCTCAGTTATTAAAGATACAGAGGGAGCTTATTGGTTATCGACTTTAAATAACGGAATAATTTACATCCCCGATATACATATTCAAACCATCACCAAAGAAAATGGGATAAGCGACATAAGGGTTAAAGCTGTTTATGAGAAGGGCGAAAATATTTATTTAGGCTACCAGATGGGATGGGTTGATGTTATCAGAAATGGAAAAATAAGCAAAATAAACCTACTGAAAAACTCAGGTAACGCATCATTCGTTCGTTCATTTTTAGGCGATGAAAAAAACGATAAGCTTTGGATATGTTCTTTTGGGCATCTGGGTTACTTACAGAACGACAAATTCCACGTTATAAAAGACAAAAACACCATTTACCCCAGAAAGATCATCAAAAGCAGAATTGGGAACTATTACTGGGTGGCAACGGCTAACGGAATTATCAAGGTTGAGAATGATAAAGTGGTTTATGATTCTAGAAACGACGGTTTTTCTGCCATGGCACTCGCAATAGAAGAAGATGACCAAGGGGACATTTGGTTCCTCACCTACAATGGTTTATGGAAATACGCCAACAAGTTGTATCAGTTTATGGGTGATATTGACCCGCTTCTTGCATACTCAGGCAGTTCGGTACTATATAACCCATATAATGAAACACTCTGGATAGGTACTAATGGTGCAGGTATAGTAATACTCGAAAAGAATGGAAAAACAAGCCAAATTTCTAAAAACGAAGGACTAATATCTAACTCTATAACACAAATAGAATTTAGAAATGGAAGATATTGGGTAGGAACTAGACAGGGCCTCTCAGTTATTACATCACATAAGGAAGGATTCAAAATACAGAACATAACTAAGTCCGACGGTATTATTAGCAATGACATATCTGCCCTGTACATAACGGACTCTTTAGCCTACATAGGCACCTCGGAAGGTCTATCTATTATCGATATTAATAAATTTAGCCCCAACACAACCCCCCCAAAGGTATACATCACTTCAATAGAAACGCCCGATAGCGCAAGCAATTTTGTTCCTGATACGCTTCCCCTAAAATATGACACTAAATATGCGCTTATTTCTTTCAACGGTATTGCATATAAAAACATGGGCCGAATCCCTTACCGATACCGTCTGCTAGGCCTGGATAGCAACTGGGTCTATACCTCATCAACCCAATGCTTGTACAGTGTCTTAAAACCAGGCAAGCTAAAATTTGAGGTTCAGGCACAGAACTCAAATGGGATTTGGGGCCCCACTAGCTCCATGCTAATTATTGTAAACTCCCCAATCTGGCAAAAAATTTGGTTTATTGCACTTTTCGCCATCATATTCAGCCTATTACTATACCTGGTTTACTACTACAGAATGTCGGAGCTTAAAAAGAGGAACGCCCTTTTAAATAACATCAACCTTTACAAACAGCAATCGTTAAGACAACAAATGAACCCGCATTTCATTTTCAATACACTGAACTCAATCCAATACTACATTCTAGAAAAAGATACCATAAGCTCGCATAAATACCTGACCAAATTTGCAAGGCTAATGAGGTTCACACTTGACAACTCATTACATTCAGCAATCCCCCTTCGTGATGAGCTAGACACATTAAAACTTTACCTAGAACTTGAAGCCCTTAGGCTTCAAGGTAAATTTACCTACACGATTGATTACGACAATAACGAATCGATACTTGAAGTGAAAATACCAACCCTAATGATACAACCCTTTGTAGAAAATGCCATTTGGCATGGCATTATGCTAAAACCTGATAAATCGGGACATGTACAAATAAACATTAGGGATATTGGAGATTCAGTGCTTTGCACAATTGAAGACGACGGAGTGGGCAGGGAATACGCTAAAAAGATACGAGAGGAGTCCAACAAAAACCATAAATCACGAGGCTTCCAAATAACCCAACAACGAATCGACCTACTCAACTCCATGTATGGCCAAAAATTTAACATTCGAATTGTCGATCTATACGACAAAAACGGGAAACCAACCGGAACCAAAGTCAGCCTCAACATTCCAAAGAACTTGGAGAACACATAGACTAAACTTCTTTCAGGCCCAAATAACAAAGGCTTTGTTTATTCTAATTTTCTATAGATCGCTCCATTTTTGTATTCTTTTTCTTTTTAGCACACCTAAACATAGCCAATTCAAACAGTGGCTATATTATTTATAACTTTGCGGTTCTCAATTAATGAATTTTTAACTATGATTCGTAAAGTATTTCTCCTACTCTTAATTAGCCAGAGTATCATTTTATCTTTGTCATGTACAAATCAAGCTAATACGCCTAAGGTTGAAACAAAAGAGATTACGAATATCAGTAGCGCTTCTGCAATAGGATTAATAAGCATTTTAGATGATGGTGGCTCAAAAATTAATAGCGCGGGTGTTTGTTGGAATCTTACTGGCAACCCCTCTACCTCCGATTACAGGACTGTAAACCAAGCAACAGTTGGCGATTTAAAAGTTGACATTTCTGGTTTAAAACCAGGCACAAAATACTTTGTTAGGGCCTATGCCACCAATCAGGTGGGAACGGCTTATGGGAATACTATCGAGTTTACAACCAAACAGGAGCTACCAAAACTTTCGGACATTAACTTCATTCTTGTAGATAAGACCGAGGCCCAATGTTCTGCCTCTATTATTAGCGATGGTGAGCAAGAGATCGTATCTAAAGGTTTTTGCTGGAGTAAAAACCAAGAACCAACGATTAACGACAACAAGGTTGAAAGTAACGCATCAAGTTCAACATTCACCTGCAGCATTGAGGGGTTAGAACCAGGCACACAATACTACATCAGAGCTTTCGCTACCAGCAGTTCAGGAACAGCTTATAGCCAGGAACGAACTTTTACCACAAGCGATGCTGGTCCTTCGTTAGTAGACAACGACCACCTCCTCCTTGGAAATCCAAGTAACGCTACTGCAAACATTGTTGATGCCAACAACTACCTAATGGTAAAAAGCCAATATGTGCTTTCATACAATAACTCAAAGCAAACAGCCAACTGGGTTGCTTGGCACCTGAACACATCGTGGATGGGAAGTGTACCCAGACAGAATGACTTTAGAGCCGACGAAACCCTACCAGCCGAGTGGTACCACGTAACCGAGTCAGACTTTTACTACTCGCAGTACGGCTTCGACCGTGGCCACATGTGTCCCAGTGCCGACCGGACCATAACCATTGAGGACAACTCGGCAACATTCTATATGACCAACATGGTGCCCCAATCACCAAATAACAACCAGAAGGTTTGGGCCGACCTGGAGAACTACTGTCGCGATTTGGCAGAATCAGGCTCTGAACTTTATATCTTTAGCGGCCCTTGGGGCGAGGGTGGTACTAGCAGCAAGGGAACATTCACGGTACTTAAATCAGGGGTGGTTGTACCTGAGCTGGTTTGGAAGATTGCCCTTGTTATCCCCGACGGGAATAATGACCTTTACCGAATTTCGGAATCCACTCGGGTTATTGCTGTAGTAATACCCAACAATCAGGAGTGCTCACAAAAGCCTTGGACATCTTACAGGGTAAACGTTGACTCAATAGAGAACCTAACCGGTTACGATTTTTTCACCAACATCCCCACAGAAATACAGGATGCCATTGAGGCTAAGGTTGATAATCTTTAAACTTTGCTCCCCTGCACAAATAAATTCGTAAATATCAAGCAGAGTTTATTTTAACCAGAAATAACGCATTATGATTGACACCTCACCCCCCGGCCCCTCTCCAACACCTGTTCAATGTCATTCAACTCCTCGTTTTTTAATCTCAACACATTAATCCCCATTTCTCCCATTATTCTGTCTCTCTGTGCATCATATTCTTTTTGATAATCATGAAAAGTACCATCTAATTCGATCACAAGTTTTTTTTTCAGGACAGTAGAAATCTGCAATAAAAAACAAATATCTTCCCTCATACCCATATATAATCGGACGCTGTCTATAAAACTTTAGACCTGCTAATTTTCTATTTCGTAGGAAACCCCAAAGTTTTTCTTCCTGAGGCGTTTGGTTCTTTCTGAGTTCTCGAGCTTGTTGAATAATATCCTTCTTTTTAATGACGTTTGGTTTTTATCACCTCACCCCGTCCTATCGGACACCCCTCTCCTTTATAAGGAGAGGGGCCGGGGGTGAGGTTCTCTTTCAATATCCTCTCCACCAACTCCTCTATGCGCCTTACCTGCGGCTCGTTGGTTGGGGCAAACGGTGATTGTTATTTCATAAAATTCTCATCATCCCGCCATTTCAATGGATTGTTGATGATGTATTGTCGGATGGCGTTTAATTCATCATCATTTCGTACGATGTGTTCATAATAATTGCGTTGCCAAACATGATACACATCCGTATCCTGACGAAACCATTTTGTAACACCAATTTTAAAACCACGAACGATGGAACCAATGGAACGGGACGGTGATTGAAATAATTCCGACGTTTGTTGGGGCAAATGTAGGGGCGAATGATTTTGTTGTTGTTGGGGCGAACATTGTAGGGGCGAATGATTATTCGCCCCTACAATGTTAATGACGATGATTCCGTGAATATGATTGGGCATTATTACAAATTCATCCAATGTTGTATTGGGAAAATGTTTTGGTATTTCTAACCAACAATTTTGTGCCACCATCCCCGCATCATTCAACACCATATTACCATCTACCACATTGCCAAACAAACACGTCCGATTTTGCGTGCAAATGGTGATAAAATACGCCCCCGCCTGCGAATAATCATATCCCCGCAAACGAATGGAATGCCGATGGTGGATATTGGGTTTGTATTTATTCATTTTTATTCATTGTTGTTTGGGGCAAATTATCATTTGCCCCTACGATTATTTTTATTTCTTCTTCATTTAATCCATACAGCGAATATACCAAATTATCTATCTCCCGCTCCCACTTACTCGTATCCGCCTGCGGGTTGGATGCTGAGCTTGCCGAAGCATTTGCCGCCAGTATCTTATCCACCAGCTCCTCGATGCGTTTGACCTGCGGCTCGTTGGTGGGGGTTATTTTTTTAATACAGATACTTTTACCCCTTCTTTTTGTCAATATATCTTATTGTTTTACAAAGACATATATTTTTCTTTTTTCTCTGGTCAATAAATTTTAATGTTTTTTACCCCTTATTTTGGTCAATAAAATATTTACGAAATTTCTTTCCTCCCGATGTTTTTATCTTTCCCTCTTTTACCAACGCGTAAATACATCTTCAGTAACGATAATTAATTGATATTGATTAAGTAATAATTTTATAAAATGTAATTTCGGTTGATTTTTATAAAATTATAGTTCAACTTTCAGTTAAATCAATCAATTCAAAATAATCAGAGTTAAATGGATTTACATTAATATTGTTATCTTTATATAAAGCCAAACATAATAAATGTGTTGGACGAGAAAAAGCTACATGAGTATTTTTAAGGCATATATTTTTCTTTCAGAAATATCATTATTATTCTTTCCATTTAATTCGTTTAAAAAATATTCAATACTATTTTTATAATATTTTGTATCCAAGTATAATGTGGCAGTATGTGTTTCTCCCTTTACAGCATGCACAGTATCAATTTGTATTTTTATATCTATTCCATTTATTTGAACTGAATAATAATTTCCATTTTTAATTTGTTGCTCAGTATATTCGTTGAGATTATTTTCAGTTAGATAGTTTTTACTACTATTGTTAATTTGAAACTTTAAATCATTAGTTAAAAAAGAAACCAAATCTTTAGAAAACTTATCAAAGTTATCATTGATTGTTTTAGTATAAGTTTTGTAAATCAACTTGTTGAGTTTAATTAGCAGTTCATTATTGATTGATTTAATATGATTAATAAAAGAATTTTCTGAAAATCTTTTATTATTATCTTTTATATCAGAAAGATATAATGCTTCAACAATACAACTATAGAATCTGTCCGCAAAAACTTTTAAACTTTCTTTTTTTGATAAATTTATCATTGTATATAAATTAGGAAAATATTGTTTTTTGCGGGTGCTGCTTCTTTTAAAGTAATCGGGGTAATAGGATTGAATTGACAACCTATTTTCTTTTGGTTTTCCAACCCAACCAATGGTCTTAATTGGATTGCCCGTTATTTGTGAAATTTCATATATAGATTTTTCTTCATTATTGAAAAGTGATTTTTACTTATAGTAAGTTCAGCATATTTTTGTAATACATTAGATTTCGTATGTTCGTCAAATAATATAATGACAGGTTTTAAATTAACATTGGATTGCCCACTTAAAACTTTGTATTTATTAACTGCAACATTTTTAATTATGTCTGCTATAGGTTGAGACACTCTTTTTGAATCTGTTAATTTTAATAATCCATATTTTCTATCATCAGGGTTCCAAGCAGATTCTTCTTCATTATAATTCATTATTGCCTGGTTGCTATCGCCAATCCATTGAATAATAACATTATCATTAAAACATTTTTCGATAATTTCTTTCTGGATACTTGATGTATCCTGTGCTTCATCAATAAAAACATATTTAAAGCGAGAGGAAAAGAATTTTTAACTCAGTAAAATTATTAAGATAAGTTTTAGTAAAGAATAAGCATCATTGTATCTTAAATAACCACTTTCAAAAATCTCATTATAATGATCTTTAATTGTTTTATAGGTATTACTATTTTCATTCTTTATACCAAAATTTAATTTAATATCATTCTTATTTAATGAATTAAATTCAACTTTAATATTAGCTACAAATTCAGGGAGTATCATAGTTGCCTTTATTGTTTTTTAGCCAATAGTTATTATCATAAGAGTTCCTTTTTGAATATATTCTATTTTTAAAAAAATCATCATCAATATACTTTAATCTGTAGCCATATATTTTTAAATACGCCGGTATTGCCAAAAACCTATCCACAAAGGATTGAATTGTTCCAAAGAAATTAGGGTGTGTAAAAAGTTTGTCTGCTTTATTACCTAATTGTTTTTATTATATCTATGGCAACATTGGTATGAGTTAATACACAAATTCCTCTGTTATTTTCAAAAGGCATTTTTTCTGAAAGCAGGTATATTTTTGCTAACAATGCGGTTGTCTTACCACTACCCGGACAGGCCTGTAAATGGATGCTTTTATCAATACATTTAATAAAGTTATATCGTTCATTATTAGGGTCTTCAAATGATTCACCATTTGGAAAAAATATTTTTTCAACTCTTTTTATGTCATCATCTGTAATTTGCATAACCTATTCCGTTACATGCTTTATAGCATCAATAATGTATTTAATACCTTGAATACCTTGGTTTTTGTTGTAATCATCTTCTATTAAACTTTTGACATTTTCTTTATCATCCAATATTAGTTTTGCAAACCATTGAGCGGTTATTGATTTGGATGCTTGGTTATTATTTAATGGCTTATAAATATTATATGCCCGTTTATAAATATCAGCTTCATTAAACATTGAGTCATCAGAGTCGCTTAAAATGTTTCTTAACTCGTCATTGTCTATCCAATTATCTCTTGTGCATTTTCTTGCTATTTGAATTGCTTTATGCATATAGATATAAAGATTTCCAAGCGCAATGTCAAATTCTAATGTTTTATATGGTGATGTGAAAACTTTAATATTTCCATCTTGTGAGTTAAACTTGTCTTCAATTTTTTTTCGTTCTTGATTAATATCTTGTCCACTCTTTAAATTTCCATTCTCATCAATTTTCATATCCAAATCAGTTATGATGGCTACTTTTATAGGCAAAGAAGAACCATTTTTTTGTTTAAAAATATTAGCATATCGCAGTAATGCTTTGCTTCCAACATTTACGATAGATACACCATATTTATGTAATGGGCGATAAATTATTTCTGCGATAGTTGGAATAATTAAATTTTCGGCATCTCCTTCAACAATAATTACCCCCTTAGCAAAAAATAAGTTTGCTTTAGTAGCATCTAAAAATCGTTCCAAAAATTGATAATCACTTTCATTTAAGGCAGTTGAATCTTTATCTAATGAAAAAACCTTTCCATCAAAACATAATTTTATATATTCAAGTGGAATACTTGAACCGAGCAAAGTACTATGAGTAGTAAATATATACTGAATATTTTCATCTTTTTTATTTAATAGCGATTTTAGAACCCTCAATTGTGCTTGCGGGTGTAAATGTGCCTCAAGTTCCTCCACTAATACAAGCCTCAAGCCATAATTATTTTCTCTGCTAAGATGAATTAATTCTGCAGCCATATAAAGTAAATTCAACGTTCCGAGGCCGGCCTTGTTTTCTTCTAATACAAGTTCAAGTTTGCGTAATATGGATTGTAATTCAGCAGGAATTATTTTTATTTGAGGTTCTCTATTATCTTTATTTTCTAAAAATTCCTTGGTTTGGCTGTTGAAAATGTCTTTAATTTTTTTGCCTCCAACTTCACCACCTTTAATTTCCAATTCAGCATTTGGTTCAAGTTGGTCTTTTTCAAAAAAATTCAATACAAGATTATTTGCATACCCAAAATATTTCTCTAATGGATGTTTTTCATTGTCTTTTTTTACGAAAATACTATGACTTTTTAATATTTGGTATAATCTTGAACGATAACCAGGTGATAATTCCATCTCTGCATCGCGCAATGGTTTAAGATATGTAACCCGTAATAAATCCCTTATATTCCCTTCCAAATACTGTCCTTCTTCATCTATACCGGCTCTAAGGTTTGTAATAATTCGATTTTCTTTATTTGTTGCTGTAAAACTTACTGTTAATTCTGCTTCATTTTTATCATTAAAATGAAGGTATTCTAAAAATTGAGCCGCTTCATTCACTGAAAATCCAGAAAAAGTTATTTCAATTTTAAATTCTTTGGCTCTTTCTTTGGTAGTTGGATTTTGATAAAAATCTTCATCATCTAATCTTATGGAGTCATAAGTTTGAGTACCTAAGCAATATCTTATAGCATCAATAATTGTTGTTTTTCCTGAATCATTAGCGCCTATTAACAAGTTTAGTTTAGAATTAAAATCTAAATTTAATCCAGCTGCTCCATTTGGATTTTCTCCAATGCTACGAAAATTCCAGATTTTTATATTTTTAAAATACATACTATTCCCCTCCTTCAATTATTTTTATTTCTTCATCATTTAATTCATACAGCGAATATACCCAATTATCTATTTCCCTTTCCCACTTGCTCGTATCCACCTTACCCCGTCCTTGCGGACACCCCTCTCCTTGCAAAGGAGAGGGGCCGGGGGAGAGGTTAAATAATTTTTTTGATCTTTTGCAATACATGTTCGATGTTTTTCAACTCATCATTTCTAATTCGTAAAACTTTTAATCCATGTGATTGAATAATCAAATCTCGCTGTTGGTCATATTCTCTCGTAAAATTATGTATTTCACCATCTAATTCTATAACCAACGATTTTTCAGCGCAATAAAAATCGGCTATAAAAAACAAGTATTTACCTTGATAACCGTAAATAATTGGTCTTTGGCGGTAAAATTTTAAGCCCTCAAATTTTTTATTTCGAAGAACTTCCCACAACTTCATCTCACTGGGAGTTGAGTTTCTTCGTAGTTGTCGAGCTAATATAGTTATATCTGATTTTTTCATTTATCCTGTTTTACCACCTCACCCCGTCCTTTCGGACACCCCTCTCCTTTTGTAGGAGAGGGGCCGGGGGTGAGGTTTTATCCCTCAATTATTCTTATCTCCTCCTCCGTTAAATCATACAACTGGTATACTAACCTGTCTATTTCCCTTTCGCACTCGCTTGTAACCACCTCACCCCGCCCTTGCGGGCACCCCTCTCCTTGCAAAGGAGAGGTGAAGTAGGTGAGGTTTTATCCTTCAAGTATCCCTTTTCTTCCTCAGTTAAGTTATACATTTGACAAGCAATCTCATCTGTCACTTTCTCAATTATTTCTCCGTGTATCTCTGAGTTTCTCTGTGGTGAGTATTTTTTCACCACAGAGAGCACGGAGGGGCACAGAGACTTTATTTTTCACCTTCCACTATCCTCACCTCTTCCGACATTTCATACAACGAATATAATTAATTACCCATTTCCTGCTGCTTGGCTTATCCTATTTTATCTACCTGTACTTAACTGTCCGTACATTAGCTCTGTTGTGTTTCTATAGCTTTTCCAAATGAAATCGGAGCAATAACTTTGAGTTTTAATGGATTTATTGTAATTACTAAAAAAGAAAAACCGACCTAAAACCAGCGCGTTAGATCGGTTTGAAAAATTTTGGATTAAATGTTGTGGAGCTGGAGGGAATCGAACCCTCGTCCAAACAAGGAACCAGCCTGCTTTCTACATGCTTAGCCTTTCTTGGATTGTCGGGATTGGCCAGGTGAAAGGCAACCGAACCAATCCTTAACCTTTAGCTGTTTCATCGGGGTTTAAAGGTGTCGCCCCGACTATCCCTGTTAGGATGGTGCCCCGTATGCCAGAAAAAACAGGGAGGAATTCCTGGCGGGACATCTCGTCCCCGCGCATCCTTGGCGCAGGGATTAAGCCTTTAGTTCCTTGAACTATTAGGCAGCGAGAGCGAAGTTATTTTCGCCGTTTATTGGTTTGTGCCTGGGATTTACGAGCCAGAATCACGACGCTCGGCATGCTTACAAGCCCATTCTACTTGCTGTCAAAACCACGTCAGCCCCCCTGGCTGATTGAAGTGCAAATATAACACTTATATTTTAACGAAAATATGTCTACATAGGTTTCTTTTATACCAATTCACTACTATCCGACTAAAATACAATTTTAACATTTAATCATTGTAAATGTCTGATAATCAGTTATTGTGTTTTTAATTTTAAAAAGCCACCCCTAATCTAAAAAGCTATTTTAAGCTGTAATTCGGAGGATGGTGACCCTCTTTTCTTTAGGTACTCCCGCTTAGTGCTTCGAAGCAGGTCAAATACATCCAGCAAGCTTATCAGGTGTATTCGGATTAATGAAGCCACCACGGAGAATGCCTTTTTTGTTTGGGCCATCTTCTGGATTACAGTCATCAACAGCTGAGCGATGAGGGTGCACCAAACCTGGGTGCGGATAGCATTCTCGCTCTCGCCATAGAAATAGTGCAGCTGAAAGTTCTGCTTCATCTTTTTGAATAGAGTCTCGATTCCCCAGCGCTTTTTGTACAGAAAGGCTATTTCTTCGGCTGTGCTTTCCATGCTATTGGATAGGAACTCATAGTAACGGTTCTTCTCATCCTGGTAGCACACCTTTTTCAGCTGGAGCTTTGCCTTTACCCGGGTTTGCCTTTTACCATTCTCGTCCTCAGGAAAGTACTCCAGCTCAATGATTTCTTCCTTCAGAACCATGGCCTTGCCCTTGACCCTGCCCTGCTCCCGAAGGGTTTCAACCACCGTGTATACCGCATTCTTCTTTAGCCTGGTTACAAAGTACACCGAGTTGCTGGTCCAAACAGCAAACTGGTGGTAGTAGTTGTACGCCTTGTCAAAAACCACCATGCTGTGCGAAATGAGGTTCAGCTCCTTCAGGAAGTTCCTGTCGTGAACCTTGGCCTCGGTAATCTTGATAAACCGTCCAACCGACTGAACCGCATCGATAAGCATGTGCACCTTGAGCCCGCCTTTCTTCTTCCCATCATTCTTGGGGTTGCGGCCTACACCCTTGAGGATATCGCTGAATAGCCGAATCGTCGTTGAATCTATCAGCAGCACCTCCTTGAACGTAAGACCCAGGGTTCGGCTGTCCGATAAAAAACTTTGATAATGACGTACCAAGCTAAAATATACATCTTCAAAGAACTTGCTGTCGCGGTTGCGCATCCCGTCGCAGGCTGTACTTTTGGCTGGGGCTTTTGCAAACCCCAGATGGTTAAGCTTGCCGCCCATGGCCCTTAGCCCCTCACATATTTCGGTCATGGAGTCACAACGGCTGAATATGCCGAAAAGAACCGTTACAAGTTGCGTTTTCGCCTTGAATGCCTTGTAGTAGTAGTCGGCACTGTGCTTATCTACCAAGCTTTTGATACTTATTGCATCCAAAAGGCCGATAACTTGTTTGAAAATCGGCTGTCCGACAAATTTAATTTCCTTATTTTTGTCCATGTTGTGGTTTTTTAGCAAAAACAAACTTACAACATGGGGGTGAAACCTTGGGGGAGTAACCCCCTATTTATTTTTTAGTCGTTCAGTAGTGATACCAATTATACTAAGTCATTGCTGTAATAGCTATCGGGTGTGATATTAGGATCCCTGCTATAAGTAATCATGGGTTAATACACTATTACCAGTTGTTTTACTTTACAGCCACCTCAACCCTATAATCATCAATAAGGAACTCTCCCTTGCGCTTATTCCAGAATCCTGTTTTAACCGTAACGTTTTGCGAAATATCAACATTGTGTATCACAACATAAAACGAAATATCGTTCCATTCATCTGGATTTGATTCGTTTGGAGCTCCTATCTCAAAAAGTTCACGCGACGAACTACCATCGGCATCTACCTCAACAAAATATCTTAAGTTCTCGTCGGATGTTTTTCTGAACTGACGGAATGAAACTTTAAGTTCCAGAGGTGTTGATGGTAAAGGGGTGTCAAGGGTGTCAGAAATCACCAAAAAGTTCTTTTTGATTTTGGGAATACGATAGTAGGCCGATTGATTTATTTCGGAGGTCGCAATCCTCTCTACATCATTTGGTTTTTCATTATCGAAATCGTAATGGATAATTGTGGTAAATCGTTTACCTATGCCATTAAACCTGTTGATATTATGTTCTGCAACCGAAGGGTTCGGAGTTACCTTTTTAAATATGGCCACAAAGAAAGGTTTACCAAAAACTCTGACCGGGGTTGCTGAATTGAAAACCTCCATCAGTTCTAGTTCCTGTGAATGAAGTAGAGAATCGAATGAGATATCGTTAATCTCACAAGAAGCAGCGTCAACCACCAGTAAGTCTCCATCGTTTAGCATTCCCAATTGACGATGCGACTCTACTTTAAAGTTCTTTTCGCCTCCAGGATTTTTCTCTAAAAAGTAAAAAATTGCCGGATCGGTGTAAAATATCTTATTATCACCTAAGCCATTTTCTTTGATATAATTGGCAGCATCGGACAGGGCCCAGTCGGTTGACGAAAGCGAAATGGGATAGTTCTGAATGGCAAAGGGGATATGAATGATTGATACAAAACCTAAAACAATTGCACCAATGCGAATAAAGTTTCTTTTGGAGATAATGAAAAACATTTTTGCAAAAAGATATAGTCCGCGAGTTGCCATAACCGCCATGAATGGAACAATTGCAGCCATGTAACGCGATGCACCTTGGGAGTTGAACATGCCTAGCCACCAACCTACCGACTGAGCTAGAAAGTAAACCACAAACGGCAGAACAACAAGAACAAACTCTTTTGAATACTCCTTCCGTTCACGGAAATAAAGCCAAAGACCAGCCACCAAGCCGGTAACAAAGAAAATCTCATTAGGTATTCCAAAGTAGCCCGGACTACGAACAACAAACTGGCTCAGGCTGCCACTTCCATAAATATGCTTACTCCAAACCGTAACACCATCGAAAAGCCAGAAGAAGCCCTTGCCCGCAATTGCGCCAATTACACTGTAAACAAGCAATCCGGTTAGCATCAAGGGTATAAACTTAGCCTTACGCCAGCGTAACATATAAACTGCAAATACCGGGAGAAGGATTAAACCATCGAGACGGATTAATGGCAAAAACGATAAAAGAATGGCTCCCTCAAGAAATCTATTTTTAAGTAGTAAAAAGGTGGAAAGTATTGCAACAAATGCAAACATTATTTCTGTTGTTCCACCATAAAAACTCATCATAAAAATGGGAGTGAAACTACATATCACAAGAGCCAAAAGTGGGCTCTTCATATTCAGCTCTTCTGCAACTCTATATGCAAAATATCCAGCAAGTATTCCCAATATCACATTTAGCAGCTGAAGCGATTTAAAGCCTAGCAATGCAAATGGTGCAGCAATTAAAGTGAAAAAAGGATTAGCCCAGCTGTTTAAGAAATTCTCGGGGTTGGTAAAAGCCCACCTGGCATAAAGGTAGTGTGTTGCCGAGAACGAACCACCAGAAAAACCTGGACTTAAAACCAAAAAAGTTAAATTAACAGCTAAAATAGCACCAACTAAAAGGTACATTAAGCGTTTTTCGCTAATCGAGTTTGCCGATTTAATGAAATTATCAAGGTTCATGATAAAATAGTTAAGTTGCTATTGTTTAAAATCTTGCCATGCAATTAGCAATGATATCAAAACATGATATCACCTCGTAAAAATAACACTAATATTGATACCTATAATATCTACCTAAAAAACTCTGATTTTTTACTAAACTCAGGCTTAAAGTCAGTACCAGCAATAGCATCGCCAACCTCATAAAACAGGATAACATCATCTACTAAACCATCGAGATTATCCTTTTCGGGATTGAACTCATCGCATGGTTTGTGGTAGGTGTTTTGCCAGTAGCTATTTATCCGCTCAAGCGTTTTCTCCTTTCCTAAATCTGATTGATGGGTATACCCTTTAGCAAACATCGAGGGGACTCCTGCTTTAAGGAAAGGGAGTTGGTCGGAACGATAAAACATGCCATTCTCGGGATTTGGGTCGAGATCAATATATCGGTTATGCCTTTTTGCCACCACCTCCAGCAGGCTATCCAGGTTTGAGTGACCATAGCCAGTAACAGTTACATCTTTGAAATGGCCAATAAATAGGACCACATCGTAGTTAAAGCAGGCAAGGGCGTTTGAGATATCGAACGGGCAATTTTTGGTGAAATATTCAGAACCAAACAGGCCCGACTCCTCAGCAGTTGGTGCAAGAAAAACAACGGAACGCTTGGGCTTAATCGCAGAATTTTGATAGAGTTCGGCAATTGACAGCATCCACGCCACAGCAGCAGCGTTGTCGGAAGCGCCATTATAGATGGAATCGCCATTAACTGGCTTGCCAACTCCCAAATGATCCCAGTGAGCAGTGTAAACAATGAATTCATCGGGATTCTCTGTGCCTTTAATGTATCCTGCAACATTTTTTGATAGCGACCGCTCAACCTTATTCCTTATTTTTAGGTTTAGGCTTGCATTTAGGGCTAAGGGCTTAAACTCCTTAGTTATTGCTCTCTGTTTTATCTCGTCGTAATTAAGGCCAACCTCATCAAACAGCTTACGAGCAGCACTTAGCGTGATCCATCCATTTAGCTTGCATGTAGGATTCTCCAGCTCTTTGCTATCGAGATATAGGATTGGGGAATTGCTTTTACTACCTGCCACAGCCCAAGGATAACCAGCAGGCCCATCCTCATGCACAATGACACAACCTAAAGCACCCTGACGCTCAGCCTCTTCGAACTTATAACGCCAGCGCCCATAATAGGTCATGGCGTAACCTGTAAACATCGATGAATCTTTCAGGTAGTATCCTGGGTCGTTAACCAAAACAACAACAATCTTACCTTTAACATCTAAATCGGCATAATCGTTCCAACCATACTCGGGAGCATTTATCCCAAAACCGGCAAAGACCAAAGGTGAATTTGTAATAGCTACCTCTTTTTTAACTGTTGGACTCCAAAGGCATATATCATCGTCAACCTTAAGAGAAAAATTACTTCCATTTACTTTAAAATCAATTGATGATGGCAGCTCCGATGTTATTGAAACCATTGGTACATCCTGAAAGTATGAGCTATCGAACACTGGGTTAAGCCCAATCTCTTTCATTCTTCCAGCAATATATGAGGTTGCCCTCTCCTCTCCAATGGTAAAAGGGGCCCGGCCAAGCATGCTATCGGCTGAAATCGTTAAAATATCGCCTTCTAAATTTTTATAGATTTTCTGGGTATCGTACTTGTTCCCTGATTCGTGACTGCAAGCCAGCAAGATAAAGAACAAGAGAGCTAAATAGATATTTATCCTTTTCATTTTAGGTTTTATGTTTAGTTTACAAAAGAGGTTACCATCCATAATTTTGCTAATATAAGCAGATACTTACTAAAATCATAGTTTTCTATTTTTCGAAACATTAACTTTACAATCTGAAATCACCTAACCATTAGAGCTATGAGAATAAGAACTAATCCAATTTATTTTATTGCAATGGCAATAATAGCACTAGGTTCGGGATGCTCAAAAAGCGATGAGAAATCCAAAGAACCATTAAAGATTGACACCTCTTTAACGCAAGAAGAGAAGGAAAAGGGTTTGCTAACTCCCGAGATCATGTGGAAGTTTGGCCGTATTGGCAACGCAACTATTTCGCCCGATGGCAAAATGCTTGCCTATACAACCACCTACTTCAACCTAAAAGAGGATAGAGGGGTAACCAACCTTTACGTAATTTCAACCGATGGAGGCGAGCCCGTTAAACTTACCGATGAACAGGGATCGGAATCGAACATTCAGTGGAGTGCCGATGGCAAAACCATTCGTTTCCTCTCATCCAGAAGTGGTAGCAACCAAATTTGGGAGGTAAAAACTGACGGCACTGGCCTTAAACAGCTCACCAATTTCGAGTTCGATATTAACGGCTTTAACTTTTCACCAGATGGCAGCAAGCTGATTTATGTCAAAGAGGTTAAAATGGTTGATCAAGCCGAAGATATTCATCCCGACATGCCCAAGGCAAAGGTTCGCATTATCAACGACCTAATGTACCGCCACTGGGACACCTGGGAGGATGGCAAATTCAACCACCTATTTGTAGCCGATTTTACAGCAAACGGTGTTGAGAACGCAATTGATATAAACGAAGGCGAAAAATGGGATACTCCTATGGCAACTGGATACGACATTGAAGAGGTGCAATGGAGCCCCGATGGCAAAAAAATTGTTTACGCATCAAAGAAGTTTTACGGCAAGGAATATGCCATGAGCACCAATTCCGATATCTACCTATATGATTTAGAAACAAAGGAGACCATAAACCTTACGGAAGACAATAAGGGTTACGATCGTTATCCGCGTTTTTCCCCTGATGGCATGTATATCAGCTGGTTGAGCATGGAAACTCCTCTCTACGAATCGGACCAAAAACGATTATTTATTCTGAACACTTCAACAAACGAAAAGAGGTATCTAACAAAGGGTTTCGACCAGAATGTTGAGTACTACGTTTGGGACAACGAGAGCCGCAACATCTATTTTACCAGCGGAATAAAAGCCACTGAACAGATTTATAAGATTGATGTTGAGACTGCGGAGATAAAGCAGCTAACAACTGGCGTACACGATTACACAACATGTCAGTTTGCCAATGGCGTTCTAACAGCCAGCCGCATGAGCATGAGCATGGCCACAGAGCTATTTCGCATTGATGAGAATACAGGCGAAGCCACTCAGCTAACCTACACCAACAAACATATTTACGATAATATCAAGATGGGTGAAGTACGTGAGCGCTGGGTAACCACCACCGATGGCAAAAAGATGCTTGTTTGGGTTATTCTTCCTCCCGACTTTGATTCGACAAAAAAATATCCCGCCCTACTCTACTGCCAAGGTGGGCCACAAAGTGCTGTTAGCCAGTTCTGGAGCTACCGTTGGAACTTCCAAATCATGGCAGCTAATGGCTATGTAGTTGTTGCGCCTAATCGCCGCGGTTTACCTTCGTTTGGGCAAGAGTGGAATCGTCAAATTTCTGGCGATTACAGCGGCCAAAATATAAAGGACTACTTAAGCGCAATTGACGATGTAAAGAAAGAACCATGGGTTAACGAAGATAAGTTAGGTTGTGTAGGTGCTAGCTATGGCGGCTACTCAGTCTTCTATCTTGCAGGTCATCACCAAAAACGCTTTAAAGCGTTTATTGCACACTGTGGCATGTATAACCTCGAAGCATTCTACCCACAAACCGAGGAGCTCTTCTTCCCCACCTTCGACCTTGGTGGCGCCCCATGGGAAACCGACAATAAGGTTGCTCAACGCAGCTATGCAAACTCACCACATAAGTTCGTTAAGAATTGGGACACACCAATAATGATCATTGTAGGTGAACACGATTACAGAATTCCGTACACACAAAGCCTCGAGGCCTTTGGGGCAGCACAAATATTAGGTATTCCAAGCAAGTTGCTATTCTTCCCTAACGAAACACACTTTGTTTCAAAACCACAAGATGCAGTTGTTTGGCAACGTGAATTCTTTGGTTGGTTAGACAAGTGGCTTAAATAGCACTAACACAAACAATGAAGAAAGGGAGTGGAATAGTTTCACTCCCTTTTTTATGAATTTATCCTATCAAAAATTATTGACATTTTCTCCTCCAGGCTAAGCTCTCCAGGAATCCAATTAATGGTAAAACCTTTTCGTTCCATACCCCGGAACCAGGTCATTTGTCGTTTGGCAAACTGTCGAATGGCAATGTAGAGCTTTTCAAACATTTCGTCATAGGAATATTTCCCTAAAAGGTATTCGGTAATATACTTATACTCAAGTCCGTAATATATCAAATCGTCGGCATTTAGGCCAGAATCTAACAGGGCTTTCACCTCGTCTATCATTCCAGACTCTAACCTTTGAGCAAGACGCTCACGAATTCGCTTCATTTCGGTGGCACGCTGATATTTAACACCAAAAACAATACTATTGATTTCAGGAAAAGGGTTTGGATCAACAGGTTGACGTTTGTAATACTCCTCAATCTCTATGGCCCGAATAGTTCTTTTGCGAGTATCTAAATCGGTTGTGTTATGTAATTTTTTGTATGACGAAAGAATTTTGGCTAGCTCCTCATCTGTTTTAGACTCCAGCTCACGCCTCAGTTCAGGATTTTCAGGTACAGGTAGTAATTTGTAACCACGTAGCACGGAATCAACGTAAAGTCCACTCCCTCCACAAAGAATGGGCAATCGATTACGTGATTTTATGTCGTTGTAAGCATCAATAAAATGCTGCTGATACTCGAACACGTTAAACTTATATCCAGCATCAACAATGTCGATGAGGTGGTAAGGAATTTCTTGACCATCAACTACATAGTCATCAAGATCTTTCCCTGTTCCAATTGTCATTCCGCGATAAACCTGTCGAGAGTCAGCGCTTATTATCTCACCGTTTAGCCTTGCTGCAAGATGAGCCGCAAGCTGGGTTTTACCACTTGCAGTTGGTCCTACTATGGCTATCAAATCATATTTATTCTTACTCATTAAAAATAGCTTTGGCATGTAAAATTAGCTAAATTTGCACTCTAATTGGTAATTCATGGTAAAGTTACGTCACCCTGCAAAGAGCAATAGGCTTAACGAGCTGAACAGAATTGTTTGGTTTGGCTTACTATTGCTTATTTCTGGGACGGCAACTATAATTGTATCAACAAATTTTTTCAACGAATCAATACTAACAACCAAAAATATACTTCCCATATCAATTCTTTTAATTTTACTAGTATTTTACATTTACATCCTGATAAAATTTATTAGGAATTTCAAAAACAAAGCGAATAACAATGAGCTCGAATAATAAAATAGTTATAAAGAACAAAAAGGCGACCTTTCAGTACGAGATTCTGGAAACCTACACGGCAGGAATCGTGTTAAAAGGAACTGAAATCAAGTCGATACGTATGGGAAAGGCCAGTTTTGTAGACTCGTACTGCCATTTTATTGGCGATGAGCTATGGATAAAAGGCCTTCATATAGCGGAGTACGCCTGGGGAACATACAATAATCACGACCCAAAACAGGAGCGTAAGCTACTACTCACCCGAAAAGAGCTTGAAAAGCTAAAACGCCGATCACAGGAGAAAGGGTTAACCATTATCGCCCTTAAACTTTTTATTAATCAAAGAGGGTTAGCAAAAGTGGACATTGCACTTGCACGAGGGAAGCAGCTGCACGATAAACGCGAAGACCTTAAGCACAAAGATGCCCGGCGCGAAATGGACCGGGCAATGAAGCGATAATTTCCTTTCATTGCCAAAAAAGCAATAAACTCTACCTAGTAAAGTTTGCCAACTTGTTTATTTACACTATTTTTGAGTGTTTTGAAACTTTACAACGTTTTGTATTTATGAAGGGACTGAAACTTGTAGCCATTTATCTTTTTATTATTTTCGGGACTATTCTATCGTGGGGGCAAACCGACAGCATTAGCACACCACAGAACAACCCTTTAAGGGTAAAAGCCGATTCATTGTTCAAAGCCCATAATTACCCCAAAGCCATACCGTTATACCAAGAGCTACTAAAACAATTCCCACGCGACGCAGAAATTAAATATCAACTCGGGAAGTGCTACCTTTTTGGGACTCGCAACATGATTCCTGCCGTACAATATCTTAAAGAAGCCTCCTTAGCTGAAATTGAAACCAAAGTATATTACTACCTTGCCGAAGCATTAAGGTATAGCTACCAGTTTGAAGATGCCATTGATTACTATCGTCGTTATGTTGTTAGTGGTGGATCACCCGACATGAATCTGGACGAGATTGAGAGACTTGTAACCTTATGTGAAAATGGAAGTTTTCTTACAAAATACATTTACGCACCCACCGTTTATGACAATGAAATATCATCAACCCAAAACTTTTTAAACTACTACATTCCTCTTCTTGAAAGAGGAAGTTTTGTTCCAATACCTGAAAATCTCCGTACATCAACCGATAAGCAGAGGGGGTACAGAGCCAAAATGTTTTATCCCAAAGAGATCAAACCAGGCGATTACATATACTACTCAAGCTATGGTAAGTCAACCTCGTGGGGAACTGACATCTTTCGAATCCAACTACTTGAAAACGGGAAGTGGAGTAAGCCAGAGAACTTGGGCGACGTAATCAACTCATCGCTCGATGAGGAGTATCCTTTTATAATGCCCGATGGCCTCACCCTTTACTTTGCCTCAAAGGGTCATTACGGGATGGGCGGCTACGATATATACAAATCGATATACAACCCCGAAAGCAAGCAATGGAGCACACCTGAAAATCTAGGATTCCCGATCAACTCTCCCTTCGACGACTTTTTATTTATCACTACTGCTAACGACACGCTTGCCTGTTTTACCTCAAACCGAAATCATATTTCTGACACATTAAGTGTAATACTTTTAAAAAACGAACCCAACCCAACAAGGCGAACTCCAAAAGAGTATACTGAACTTATACAAATATCGAAGTTAAAACCTAATGTTGAAAGAGTTGAAAAACAAACGACACCTAAAAAGGGAAAGGACAAACCGCAAAACCAACAAAAACCAACCATTCGCCACAAACCTGCTAGTTTCAACTCCGTTGAGAACGACCCAGAATATTCACGGGCGTTAGCAAAAGGATTTGCCGCACAAAAGTTAGCCGACTCCCTTAAAATAAAACTTGAAGAGCTGCGTTCGCGTTTCGATTATGTAACCACTGCAGAGCAACGTATCAGGCTTGAAAAAAAGGTAACTAAAGTTGAAGACGATATGCTTGCTGCCCAAAAAGAGGCCGACTTACAGTTTGCCCTCGCAAGCAAGATTGAACAGGAATACCTCACAGGCAAACGAAAACCTAACAATAAAAATAATGTTTCATTTGTAGCCGACAATCCCGATTTTATCTATCAAGCACAATTCGCATCTACAGTATTCCGCTCCGACGAAATTAAAAAACTAGCAGATGCCGAAAAGCTAAGATCTGCCATTAAAAAACTGCGTGAACAAGCTATTGATAAAAGGAATAATTACAACAAATGCCTCGTAGTAAACAACGGGAACAACACTGCATGCAATGCAATCTATCAGCAATACATATTAACGGCAAAAAGATACTCATCGTTATTTGAGAAATACTTTAGCAAAAAGTATAAGATCTACTCCGATTGTATTGAAGTTGCAAGAATTAAAAGCGGCAATACCGATAGCGAAGTTCGCGCCATTATTCGAAAAGCCCAAAACAATTTCAGGACGGCAGATGCCATCATAAACAACATATCTGCCGAAGGGAAAAGCGAAAGCATATTTGAAGCATCTCTTCTACGAGACCTAGGTCTCTTCCAGCTTGATTTAGCCTATGCAAAAATTTGGCGATTAAAGCTAATGGAGCAAAAGATGTTGAGTAATGTTTTAAAACTTGAAAACGAAATCTTCGGGCATACATCGTACAACCCCGTGGTAACAAAAGAAAACAATAAGGAAGAAAACATCGAAACCCCAACAAGCCCAAACACACCTCAACTAACAAAAGAGGAAAAACAAGTACTTATAACTCCCATCATATCAATCATTGATGAAGTTCCAGCCGATTTTGGAATAACAGATAAAAAAGTTTATACCGATGAAAATCCCATTCCCATTAATCAACCACTACCCAATGGCATAATATATCGAATTCAAATTGGTGCATTTAGCAAGCCACAAAACCCAACATTCTTTAAGGGTATGGTTCCAGTATTTGGCATACAAACTGGAAAGATAATCAGATATTACATTGGGAATTTAACAAGATATAAAGATGCAGAAAACGCTCTTTCACAGATCAAACAGAAAGGTTTTAAAGATGCTTTTATTGTTGCATGGTACAATGGAACACGGGTCACTACCCAACGTGCACAGCAACTCGAAGGGAAAACTTTCAGCACCAATATAAAAAACGACGAAAACCGACTATATATTGTAGAAGTGGGCAGATACGAAAAGCCGCTCTCCCAAAACGAAATCAATACCATAAGAAATTTGTCGCAGGGGAAAGAACTTTCTCGAAAAACAGACACCAACGGACATCTGATTTACTTCATAGGTAACTTTGACAATATCGAAGAGGCAACAAGGGTTAAAGATAATTTAATTGCAAGTGGTCTATTAAAAGCAGTTGTTGTTGACATAACCCAATAAAATTATTACCTTAGCATGAATTAAAGTTTAGCGTTATGGCTGTAAAAGAAAAGGAGCAGAAAAAGGACAAAACTCTTTCGTCGATAGGGAAAGAGTATGTGCTTATCCTACACAACGACGACGTAAACACCTTTGACTTTGTAATAGATACACTTGTTGACGTTTGCAATCACAATCCGCATCAGGCTGAACAATGTACACTTATTACACACTTCAAGGGCAAATGCGATATTAAGCATGGCTCTTTTGATGAGCTTGAAAGCATGATGCAAGAATTACTAAGACGTGGTCTAAGCGCAACTTTATCATCTAACTAACCACTAATTATGTTTTGGATAATAACACTCATTCTTCTAGGATTATTTTTACTAATTGTTGAATTCCTATTAATTCCAGGCGTCACAGTAGCTGGTATAGGAGGAATGTTGGTAATTGTGTATGCAGTTTACTCTGCATATGTCGATCATGGTACAACTACAGGACACATAACTCTAATTTTTACTGCTATTGCATCGATAATTACTATTGCTTTTTCACTTCGAGCAAAAACATGGCGCAGGGTCTCGCTAGATACTAACGTTGATTCAAAAGTTATTGAAGATTACGATAAAGAAGTAAAACCTGGTGATGAGGGGTTAACCATAAGCCGTTTAGCACCTGCAGGTAAGGCATCCATAAATGGAAATGTTTATGAGGTATGGGCTCAAGGTGAGCTAGTTGACCCTAAAACTCCTATAACCGTTATAAAAGTTGACACTAATAAAATAATTGTTAAACCTAAACAACTATAAACTATGGAAGGAATTGGCGCACTACTTGTTATCATAGCCATTAGCATTGTCGGTCTATGGATAATTTTTTACTTTGTTCCCGTTGGATTGTGGTTCCAAGCCCTAGTGTCGGGTGTCAGGATATCGCTTGTACAGCTTATCTTTATGCGCTGGCGTAAAGTGCCGCCCCGAATAATTGTACAGGCCATGATTGAAGGGACTAAAGCAGGGCTCACACTAAACCGAAATGAGCTTGAGGCTCATTTCCTTGCAGGAGGTAGGGTTTCGAAGGTGGTTCACGCATTGGTATCGGCCCAAAAGGCAAATATCCCCCTCGATTTCAAAATGGCTACTGCAATTGACCTTGCTGGTCGAGATGTTCTGGAAGCTGTACAGATGTCGGTTAACCCTAAGGTAATTAACACTCCTCCAGTAACTGCCGTTGCAAAGGATGGTATCCAGCTCATTACTAAGGCTCGTGTAACCGTAAGGGCAAACATCAAGCAGCTGGTTGGTGGCGCCGGTGAGGAAACTGTTCTTGCTAGGGTTGGTGAAGGTATCGTTACTGGTATTGGTTCATCGCTAAGCCACAAGGAGGTTCTGGAAAACCCTGATAAAATATCAAAAACAGTTCTCGACAAAGGACTTGATGCTGGAACTGCATTTGAAATTCTATCAATTGACATTGCTGATATCGACATAGGACGTAACATCGGGGCTGTTCTTCAAATGGACCAAGCTAATGCCGATAAGAATATTGCACAAGCTAAAGCAGAGGAACGTAGGGCCATGGCCGTTGCACTTGAGCAAGAGATGAAAGCTAAAGCACAGGAGGCTCGCGCCAAAGTTATTGAGGCCGAAGCCGAAATCCCCAAAGCCATTGCCGAAGCTTTCCGAAGTGGCAACCTAGGAATTATGGATTACTACCGCATAAAAAACATCGAAGCCGATACAAATATGCGCGATAACATTGCCAAATCAAGCGATGATAACAAAAAGAAATAACTTTATCGTACTGAATATCAAAAGAGAGGGAATTCCCCTCTCTTTTTTTTCAATAAATATTTTGTACATATTATAGGATTTTATACTTTTGCGATGCTTTAGACGAAAGCATGGCTTAGTTAACAAAGCCCGGAGAGGTGGGTGAGTGGCTTAAACCAACGGTTTGCTAAACCGTCGTACTCCGCAAGGGGTACCGGGGGTTCGAATCCCCCCCTCTCCGCCGTGAAAAACATAATCGGGGTGTGGCGCAGTTGGTTAGCGCACCTGCTTTGGGAGCAGGGGGTCGTGCGTTCGAGTCGCACCACCCCGACTCGAAGGGAGGCTTTAAAGGCCTCCCTTTTTTTTTACACTACCCTCACAAGTTGGTAGCGCATCCCGACCGGGTCGGGAGGGGCGGGCGTTCGAGTCGCAACACCCCGACTCGAAGGGAGGCTTTAAAGGCCTCCCTTTTTTTTTACACTACCCTCACAGACTGGTAGCGCATCCCGACTGGAGTCGGGAGGGTCGTGCGTTCGAGTCGCACCACCCCGACTCGAAGGGAGGCTTTAAAGGCCTCCCTTTTTTTTTACACTACCCTCACAAGTTGGTAGCGCATCCCGACCGGGTCGGGAGGGGCGGGCGTTCGAGTCGCACCACCCCGACTCGAAGGGAGGCTTTAAAGGCCTCCCTTTTTTTTTACACTACCCTCACAGACTGGTAGCGCATCCCGACTGGAGTCGGGAGGGGCGGGCGTTCGAGTCGCAACACCCCGACTCGAAGGGAGGCTTTAAAGGCCTCCCTTTTTTTTTTACACTACCCTCACAGACTGGTAGCGCATCCCGACTGGAGTCGGGAGGGTCGTGCGTTCGAGTCGCACCACCCCGACTCGAAGGGAGGCTTTAAAGGCCTCCCTTTTTTTTTACACTACCCTCACAAGTTGGTAGCGCATCCCGACCGGGTCGGGAGGGGCGGGCGTTCGAGTCGCAACACCCCGACTCGAAGGGAGGCTTTAAAGGCCTCCCTTTTTTTTTACACTACCCTCACAGACTGGTAGCGCATCCCGACTGGAGTCGGGAGGGGCGGGCGTTCGAGTCGCACCACCCCGACTCGAAGGAAGGCTTTAAAGGCCTCCCTTTTTTTTTACACTACCCTCACAGACTGGTAGCGCATCCCGACTGGAGTCGGGAGGGGCGGGCGTTCGAATTTGAGCAATGCATATTTTTCCCAATTTCACGATTATTCATTGTTTTTGCCAGCATAGTATTTCACTGTCAAAGCCATTAGGGTACCAGCCAAAAAGCAGGAAGACACGAAGTTCTGAATAGCTGAGAATTTGCGACTACTCAATTTTTATTGCAATTCTTCCTGAATAATCTATTCTGTTGAAGAGAATGGGTTTATTAGAAAAATATTCGTCTACCGCTTTTTTTGACCCAGCCCAGTGTCCATAATCATCAACAATTAAAACGCCATTTTTAGCTAGTAATGGAAACAAATGGATTAATTCATGCTTGGTAGACTCATACCAATCAGTATCTAACCTCAATATGGCAATTTTAGAAGGCATTGTGTTGGGAATGGTTTCCTCAACTTTCCCTTTAACAAAAACAATATTATTACTGGGGTATTTTGTTAAAGCCATATTTTTTTTTACTACAGATAACGAAGCATAGCACAATGAATTATAGTTCTCTTTTTGATTCTTCTTCCATTTGTCAAAAGCACGAATGTTTTTATCGGATACTCTATAATCGTTTTCTGTTGGCCGGGGCATTCCCTGAAAGGTATCATAAAGATATATTTTTCGATCAACGACATTTAGGTCAAGAAGAGTATAAGTAATCAGCATTGCGCTCCCTCCTCTCCAAACACCACATTCAACAAAATCTCCCGGGATATTGGCTTTAATGATATACTCTACCGCTTTATACAAAGCATACATTCTATCTTCAGGAGTCATCGTGAATTTTTTACATCTTTCATATATTCTTTTGAACCTTTCGTCTTTATCTCTAACATTGGATACTTTTGCAATTTGATAACCAAAGATATTTGCTAATTTTTGAATATTTCTTTTGACACTGTGTAGCATAGTTAACAATTTAAATCTATACGATTTACATATTGCAAGTATTAAAAGGTAAATCCCTGTTTTTACCTAACATTTGGGTATTTAAATATTCTAGCCCCCTAATTTACTGGACAAATTTTTGATATATTATTTACTTTCCTAAAAATTTTTGAAAGTTCACTTCTTACAAAACGGTACAAAGTTCTTCAATAGTCATGATGATTTATTGAATAACCGCACATAACGTTCGTATATCACCAATTATTATGTTCCTGCCAATTTGGAATAATAACACCAATTCATTTCACCCCTTTTTATGGCTACCATCGCAAAAAGGCTTGTTTTTTGACTTTCCACAGGCGCAAAGATAAACCTCGTTAGTACCCTCGGGTACTAAATTTTCGCCTTCTAGGTTTGTGACAAAAAACTTTCCTTCAACCTTTATTGGCCCTTCCTTTGTCAGCTGCAGTTTAGCAGATATTTTTTTGGGCTGTTCCATAATCTATTCCTTATCGGTAAAACCTTTTTTAAAATGGGTTCCATCGCAAAATGGTTGGCCATTGGAATGGCCGCACCTGCAAATAGAAACCATTTTCATCGATTTAATCTCCTTGCCTTCGGAATCGAGTATCTGAAAATCGCCCGAAACGAGCAAAGGCCCATTGGGCATCACCTGTATTTTTACAGGCTTAACATCAAATGCCTCAATCTCCTCTGGCGTAAATTCTCTAACACACTTATGCGACTTTTCCTGCCTATTCTTCTCGGGGTCGTTCCACATGAAAGTCAGAGCATTTGTGGGGCACTCATTAACTATTTCGATTATCCTTTCGGTAGATGCACCGTTCATATTTACCCATGGTCGCTTTCGCGGGTTGAACACCGAAAGTAGTTTGGTATAGCAAATCGAGGCATGGACACACTCCCCTGGCCTCCAAAATACAGTAATGTCGTCGTTTGAGTATTTCCTATTATCGTTTTCCATATCTTCAAATTTAACTCATCTAACACTAAAATACAATTTTTTGTTCAACACCCTCCTTTTAAACATTAATTTAAACATATTTTTATTTTTTCATTCCCTACCCCCTTTTTTTAATAGGGGGGGGGTAGTTTTTTTGATTTTTTTCATATATTTGCCCCATATAAAACCATACCGCTATGCCAAAATTACGATTTAGAGCCTTTACCGAGGCAACAAACAGGGAGCCTGTTAAAATTGATGAGATAAAAAACGGTTCCCTTTCCAGCGTTTTTGGAGTAAATGTTTTCGACAGGGCAAAAATGAAGCTCTACCTATCGGAGGAAGCATACGAAAGTTTGATCTCGTCAATCGACGAGGGCAAAAAGATCGACCGAAAGATTGCTGGTCATGTGGCATCGGCCATGAAAGCATGGGCCATGGAGCGCGGGGCAACGCACTACACCCACTGGTTTCATCCCCTAAACGGTTCAACTGCCGAAAAGCACGATGCCTTCCTCTCGTTGGACGCAAACGGAAAACCCCTTGAAACCTTTAAAGGGGACATGCTTGTACAGCAAGAGCCCGATGCCTCGAGTTTCCCCAGCGGCGGCATAAGAAACACTTTTGAAGCTCGCGGTTATACCGCCTGGGATCCCACTTCGCCTGCATTCATACTTGATGGAACACTTTGTATCCCAACCGTTTTCGTATCTTATACCGGCGAGGCGCTCGATTTCAAAACCCCTCTTCTTAAATCGTTAGCATTCCTAGATAAGGCTGCACTCTCTGTTTTAGAATACTTCGACAAGGATGCCCGCAAGGTTTACGCAACGCTTGGCTGGGAACAGGAATATTTCCTTATCGACGAATCGCTTTACGATGCTAGACCCGATTTGGCCCTATGCGGCAGAACCCTTATGGGACACGCTGCTGCTAAGGATCAGCAACTAGAAGACCACTATTTTGGTTCGATACCTGCTAGAGTTTCTGCCTATATGAAAGAATTTGAGATAGAAGCACTTAAGTTAGGCATTCCAATTAAAACTCGGCATAACGAGGTAGCCCCCAACCAGTTTGAATGTGCACCTATCTTTGAGGAGGCTAACCTGGCAGTTGACCACAACCAGCTGATCATGTCGCTCATGGATAGGATAGCTCGAAAACATAAGTTCCGAGTACTCTTTCACGAAAAACCATTTAAAGGCATTAATGGTTCAGGGAAACATAACAACTGGTCGATGATGACCGATACTGGTGTAAACCTACTCTCACCTGGCAAAACACCAAAGAACAATCTTCAGTTCCTAACCTTTCTTATCAATACGCTAAAAGCGGTTCACGACCACTCAGCGCTATTAATGGGCAGCATCGCCTCTGAATCAAATTCACACCGACTGGGAGCACACGAAGCCCCACCAGCAATCATGTCGGTTTTCCTTGGCAAAACACTTTCTAATGTATTAAATGAGCTGGAAGAGAGGGTTACTGACCAAAAGATGACCCCAGACGAAAAAACCGAGCTAAAGCTCGAAATCATTGGCAAAATCCCCGAAATACTTCTTGACAACACCGACAGAAATCGCACATCGCCCTTTGCCTTCACGGGAAACAGGTTCGAATTCCGTGCCGTAGGCTCCTCGGGTAGTTGCGCCTCCCCCATGATTGTTCTAAATACGGCTGTTGCACAACAGTTAACCAGGTTTAGGGAGGATGTTGAGAAAATAATTGCTAAAGGCATCAAAAAGGACGAGGCAATCCTGCAATGCCTTAGGAAGGTTATTGTTGAATCTAAAAAAATTCGATTTGAGGGCAATGGCTATAGCAAGGAATGGATAGATGAAGCCGCTAAACGTGGATTGCCAAACATTAGTAATCCACTCGAAGCTTTCAAAACCTTTCTTTGGGACTCCTCATCTAAGCTCCTTACGGGTAACGGAATCCTAACAAAAAGGGAGCTTGAAGCACGTTACGAAATCCGAAACGAGATATTCGTAAAGAAGGTACAAATTGAGGCCAGAGTTCTTGGCGATTTGGCAATTAATCACATTATACCCACAGCCATTGGATATCAAAACACTTTGATTAGCAACGTAAAAGGACTGAAAGAACTTTTCCCTGAGAACTGGGAGGAGCTGGCCGACCATCAATATAGCTTAATCAAAGAGATCTCAGATCACATCCATTCAATTAGCCATCTGGTAAACGAGATGATTGAAAACCGCAAACAGGCAAATCAAATTGAAAACATCGTTCAAAAGGCTAATGCTTACAACGAAAAGGTAAAACCATACATTGAAGAAATACGCTACCATATTGATAAACTTGAAATGATAGTTGATGATGAGATGTGGCCACTGCCAAAATACCGCGAGATGCTGTTTATTCGATAATTGAAAATCGATCCACATTAAACGGCTTAACCATCTGGATTAAGCCGTTTTTTTTTGTAGAAAATACAACAATGTGCATTGAGATAATTTGCAATTACTTATATTTACAATAATTTTGTGATTACTAAACACATTTGGTTAACAACACAAGGAAGATGAAGCGACTACTTATATTAACGTCAGGCATTTTATTCCTTTTAGCTGGAACAATAAGCGCCCAACCAACAAAAAAACTAAAAAGGGCAAATGCGCTATACGAAGCTGGCGGCTATAGCGAAGCCATCAAACTTTATCGTGACGATATAGATAAGATAAGTGACAAAAAGGAGCTATCGCTATACCTTTACAAGGTAGGGAACTGCTTTAGGATGATTGGAGAACCACGTAAGGCTGAACTCTGGTATGAGAAAGCCATAAGGAGAGAATGCCCTAACCCAAAGGTGTATTTCTACTATGCCGAAATGCTTAAAATGAACGAGAAGTACGACCTGGCCATTGAACAATACCAAAAATATAAGGTACTTGTCCCAAACGATCCTCTAGCTGATGTTGGAATTAAATCCTGTGAGCTAGCAAAACAATGGGTTGCCACCCCTTCGGGCTATGAAATAACCAATATGAGGCCATTAAATGGCAAGTATAGCGACTTTAGCCCAGCATATGCATCTTCTGACTATAAAATCCTATACTTTACAAGTTCTCGCGAAGGGAGCACTGGTAAAAAGATAAGCGCAGTAACTGGCGAGTACTTTTCCGACATCTACATTGCAGAACTCGACAACAAGGGTGTATGGAGCAAACCAAAGCCTTTAGAAGAACCCATTAACTCCGAGTTCGACGATGGCACACCATCACTAACACCTGATGGCAACAACATGTTTTTCACACGCTGCAAGGTGAGCAAGCGCAACAAATTGGGCTGTCAAATTTTAGCTGCAAAAAACAGCGATCAGGGATGGCTCACGCCTAAAGCTATCGATTTAGCCCCTGATAGTATGATTGTTGCCCATCCTGCCATATCGGCGGATGGAACTGAGCTTTACTTTGTTAGCAATATCGAAGGAGGCAATGGAGGGCTTGATATTTGGAAGATAACCCGCGAAGAGGGTTCTGAGCAATGGAGCGCACCCATTCATCTTGGCCCAGAAATCAACACACCTGGAAACGAAATGTTCCCTTATATTCATCCCGACGGAACATTGTACTTCGCTTCAGATGGTCATCCTGGAATGGGTGGACTCGACATCTTCAAAGCAAAAAAAGG
The DNA here is from genome assembly GCF_013265555.1 of Tenuifilum thalassicum. GTDB lineage: Bacteria > Bacteroidota > Bacteroidia > Bacteroidales > Tenuifilaceae > Tenuifilum > Tenuifilum thalassicum. The sequence continues at coordinate 2,496,843 of NZ_CP041345.1, forward strand.
CGAAGATGGTCGCTGGGTGGTAGAAAACATGCGATATCCAATTAACTCACCAGCCGATGATTTCGGAATTATCTTTGAGAAAGATCGTGAGGCCGGATATTTCTCTTCTCGCAGAACAGGATCTCGTGGTGGCGACGACATATACATGTTCTACCTCCCGCCAATCAACTTCAATATGATTGGTGCTGTTGTTGACGACAAAACCCAAACTCCAATTGCTAATGCTACAGTTAAGCTAATAGGTAGCGATGGGACCGTGGCAACCATGCAGACAAAAGACGATGGAGCCTTTAAATTCACTCTTATCCCAAACACCGACTATGTAGTAATTGCTTCCAAAAAGGGATACCTCAACAATAAGGCTAAAGAATCAACCAAAGGGCTAACCAGCAGCAAAGACTTTGATGTTTCAATACCATTAACCTCGACTGCTAAGCCAATTGAGATTCCAAATATCTTCTACGATTACGATAAATGGGAACTACGTCCTGAATCGAAAGCAGCACTTGACAACCTGGTTCAAATACTCAACGACAACCCCAACATCACCATTGAGCTAGCATCGCACACCGATAGCCGTGGTTCACTCGACTACAACTACGAGCTCTCGCAAAAACGTGCACAAGCTGTGGTTAACTACCTAATTGAAAATGGCATTGCTCCCGAAAGGCTAAAAGCCAAAGGTTATGCGCAAACACAACCTAAAGTAGTTGATGAGCGAATGGCTGCTCAATACACATTCCTAACCGTAGGTACTAAACTTGATAAGAACTTTATTGATTCGCTCACAGACGAAGAACAAAAGGAAATTGTTCACCAAATAAACCGTCGAACCGAATTCAGAGTGCTTAGAGACGACTTTACTGCAAACTAGTACAGCAAACATTAAGATATAAAAGCCGTAACATATTGTTGCGGCTTTTTTTAATAATTTAGCTAATCAGATAAAAACATCAGTTAGATTTCTCAAGTAAATAAATAAACATCACATCATCTTTATCATATTCAACTGGATACTTCGAATATTTGGAATAAATTTTGCAAGCTACACTATCGGATTGTTATACATTTTATTAGTTTTGTTATTCGATATTTTCAAAATGTAACCTTTGACAAGGTTATTGAGTAAAAGGTTAATAATTTATGAATCAAGTTATCACCAAAATACTATTTTCATTTATAGCAATACTCGGCTTCTCACTCAACTCATCTGCACAAAAGTTCTATGAGGTTGAAGAGGTGAAAGATGCCGAAGTAAAATTCTATTTTGTCGATAATCCTGATGAAGCAGAACTCTGGTTCAGCATAATTTATGAGCCCGAAAAAATTACTAAGCCTGGAATAATGATGGAGGTTGAGACCCCCAAAGAGGCTGACATTAAGCTTATTTTTGTGGATGATCCAAAAGATGCAGACATAAAGGTTTGGCTTGTAGACACTCCCGAAGAGGTTAAATGGATTAACGAGTCAAAAAAGAAATTACTTTCAGTTGGCGGTTTAAAGTGATTTAAAGCAGCAAAATCAAGTTGGCGGGAATGTAAATATGGGTTAACTTTGTATGCAAAACTAAACCCATGAATTCCACATCGCGATACGATCAAAGGGGAGTTTCTGCCTCAAAGGATGATGTACATAACGCAATCAAGAACCTAGACAAAGGTCTTTTCCCAAAAGCATTCTGCAAAGTTGTTCCCGACTATTTAACCAGCGACCCCGACTACTGCGTGGTTATGCATGCCGATGGTGCTGGAACAAAATCGTCGCTTGCTTATATATACTGGCGTGAAACTGGCGACATGTCTGTTTGGAAAGGCATAGCCCAAGACGCTATAGTAATGAACACCGACGACTTGCTTTGTGTAGGTGTAACCGATAACATTTTGCTCTCATCAACCATTGGAAGGAATAAAAACCTAATTCCTGGCGAAGTAATATCTGCCATCATTGAAGGAACCGAGGAATTTTGCGATACCATGCGAAGCATGGGCGTCAACATAATTCTAACTGGTGGAGAAACTGCCGATGTAGGCGATTTGGTACGAACCGTTATTGTTGACTCAACTGTTACTGCCCGAATCAAACGTAAGCAGGTGATTTCAAACTCAAACATTCAAGATGGCGATGTGATAATAGGATTAGCTTCGTATGGTCAGGCTAAATATGAGAAGGAATACAATGGAGGAATGGGAAGCAATGGGCTAACGTCGGCTCGGCATGATGTTTTTGCCAGCTACCTGGCCGAAAAATACCCCGAGAGCTTCGACCCCCAGGTACCTGCCGATTTGGTGTATAGCGGGAACCTAAGACTTGATGAGGTTGTTGAAGATACTGGTCTAACAGCAGGTAAACTAGTGCTCTCCCCCACCCGAACATACGCACCTGTAATAAAAGAGGTACTCGACAACTACAGACCTGTGATTCATGGCATGGTCCACTGTTCTGGTGGTGCGCAAACCAAGGTGATGAACTTTGTGAACAACCTACATGTTGTAAAAGACAATTTGCTACCCGTACCCCCTCTCTTTAAAATCATTCAGGAGCAATCGGGAACCCCCTGGCAGGAAATGTACAAGGTTTTCAACATGGGACATAGATTCGAGATTTATGTTTACCCAGAATATGCCGACGACATAATCGCCATTGCAAAAGAATTTAATATTGATGCCCAAATTATTGGTTATTGCTCAGAATCAACCACGAACAAGTTAACCATCAAATCACCTTACGGAGTGTTCCACTACTAGCTTTAAACAGATTTTTTTTGATTACCTTTGTGCCAATAATTTTCAGATATGGCTGACAACACAATTTTAAGAAAGTTAGAGGGAATAAGGCAAAAGTTCGAGGAGATTGGACAACAGATAACAGATCCGGCAGTTATGGCCGACATGAAAAAATATGTTGCCCTAAACAAAGAGTACAAGCAACTTGAGCCTGTAGTTGAAGCTTACGAGCACTATAAGAACGTGCTTAGCAATATTGAATCGTCAAAAGAGATATTGGCTACTGAGAAGGACGAAGAGCTGAGGGAGATGGCCAAACAAGAGCTAGAATCGCTCACCGAAGAGCAGGAAAAACTCGAGGAAGAAATCAAAATTCTTTTACTCCCAGCCGACCCTCAGGATTCCAAGAATGCGGTTATGGAGATTCGCGCTGGAACAGGAGGCGACGAAGCAAGTATCTTTGCAGGCGACCTGTTCCGTATGTACACCAAGTTTTTTGAAAAAAAGGGCTGGAAATACGAGGTAACCAGTTTCTCCGAAGGTACATCAGGTGGCTATAAGGAGATCATAATGAATGTGACAGGCAATGGCGTATATGGAGTTCTGAAATACGAGTCAGGGGTTCATCGTGTTCAACGTGTTCCCCAAACCGAAACCCAAGGGCGTGTTCACACTTCGGCTGCAACAGTAGCTGTTCTTCCCGAAGCCGATGAGTTTGACATCGATCTCAAAATGGAGGATATCCGTAAGGATACCTACTGTTCTAGTGGTCCTGGAGGTCAAAGTGTAAACACAACCTATTCAGCTGTTCGTCTAACCCACATCCCTACTGGTATTGTTGTTCAATGCCAGGATCAAAAGTCGCAAATTAAAAACTTTGAAAAAGCACTTGCTGAGCTTCGTACTCGTATTTACAACATGGAGTACCAAAAGTATATCGATGAAATAGCTTCGAAACGTAAAACCATGGTGTCAACCGGCGACCGTTCAGCAAAGATTAGGACCTACAACTACCCCCAGGGAAGGGTTACCGATCATCGAATAAATCTTACCCTATATAACCTTTCGGCAATAATGGATGGAGACCTACAAGAAATCATCGATAAATTACAACTTGCCGAAAATGCAGAAAGACTTAAAGCAGCTGCAAACGAAGATTAATACATAGCCATGACAGCCCAAGAACTATTTGAACAGATTAAAAAGAAACGAAGCTTTTTGTGCGTTGGTCTGGATACCGAACTCACGAAAATACCGGAGCATCTTCTTTCAAAAGAAGATCCTATGTTTGAGTTCAACAAAAAAATCATTGAGGCTACTCATGACTTGGCCATTGCATATAAGCTAAACTTAGCATTTTATGAGGTGCATGGTGCTTCGGGCTGGATTAGTTTAATGAATACTGTTAAGTATATCAGAAAGTATCATCCCGAAATCTTCATTATAGCAGATGCTAAACGAGGCGATATAGCAAACACCGCTCGAATGTATGCCAAAGCATACTTCCGCAGCTTAAACTGCGATGCTGTTACAGTATCGCCATATCTTGGGCAAGATTCCGTGATGCCTTACCTGGAGTATGACAACAAGTGGACAATCCTACTTGCAATCACATCGAACGAGAGTTTCAAAGATTTCCAAACCATTGAAAACAAAGACACGGGCAACAAAGTTTTTGAAGAGGTTGTGTTAAAATCGATGCACTGGGGAAGTGATGCTAACATGATGTATGTTGTTGGCGCCACACATCCCGAATACTTTGCTGCAGTTAGGAAGCATGCTCCCAATCACTTTCTGCTAGTTCCTGGAGTTGGGCAACAAGGCGGAAGCCTTCAAAAAGTTGCTGAAAGCGGCATGACCGATAATTGTGGGCTAATTGTTAACTCATCGCGTGGAATAATCTACGCCGACATTTCGGGTAACTTTACGGTGGAAGCCCGAAAACGTGCATTTACCTTGCAGCAAGAAATGGAAATACTTCTTAAGCAAAAAGGGTTGATATAGTCGAGTTTTTACCTCGCAACCACTTTTTGTCCAAACCATTTCCAAAAATTACGATGAAATATTTCGCCAGCTTGGCCCGAGTACATATCACGATAAGTTAACCGTGATGGGTGATTAGGTATAAACCTCAAAAAGTCATCTTTACTGTAAAGCAGAATTGGCTCTGGATGAAACTGAACGCCAATAACATTTGGGTACTTATTATGGGCAATAGCCTCAACCACTTTACCATCCATTGACCTTGCAACCACTTTTAACCCCCTTCCCATTTCTCCAACACACTGATGATGGCTGCTAAGCACCCATGGTTTACCCTGGCAAAATGATTTCAAGGGTTCATCAACAATATCAATCTGATGGAAATTACCCCATGTTAACTTATCATCGATAGCATAGTTAGAGTTATAGTTCCGATGCAGCTCGTTGCTTTGCATCAAAAGAGCATCTTCTACATTACTAACTCCATATAGCTCGGTAGGTATGTCTTGAATCAAAGTTCCGCCAGCTGCAACATTCATTGTTTGCATTCCTAAACAGATACCCAGAACGGGTAAATTTGGTTTAGACTCGAGCATGGGTAAAAATAGAGTATCATTTTTCCCACCAATAAGATGAAACATAAACGAAATCTCAAAATAGTGTCTTACTGGGTCTGTTATATTAGTGAGCAGCGATGTTTTTTCATTATATATCGAAGGTGGAATATCTGGTCCACCAGTAAATATGATTCCATCGGCAACACTAACCAGTTTAGCAAAAGTTCCCGAGCAATCGTTCACGCTAAAAATATTATCCTCCGATATTTTATCATCAACTGGGAGCAACTTAAAGTTTACTAGTCCATTGCGTTTTATATATTCAAGAGAGTTGGCATAGTCGTACTTTTCACCAGTATGATAAACTCCAACTACCTTAACCTTAGAGGGTAATGGCAAAATTTGATTTGACATCAAGTAGTTGAATGTTTGTATGTTATTTTGCGTAGGATGCAATAACAAAAGGACTTTTTCCTTTCTACCAATATCATTAACCTTGATTATAATGTTATTGCCTCCCTTCTTACATGAAAGGAGACCTACTGCAATTAGCAGGTAAAAGGTGTACCAAATCCAAGTGAACTTTTTCATATCTATATGTTTACTAGAAGTTAACCCCAATGCTAAATATGAAATAATTAGGATTAGCTGCTACGTTCCTGTCAATTGAACTTAACGCCGAATAGCGAACCATTTGGATGTTAGCATTCATGATACTAAAACCTAGGCCGAACTGCAAACCATAGCAGTGATCCTTGAAGTTTGCTGAACTATAAGTTCCATCACCCACCTTTGTCGATAAGCGATAAGAGTAATTACCACCCCAAATCAAAAATAGATTTGGGAATAGCTGGCTATCCGATCTACCATTAAGATAATAAAGCATGCTTACTGGAACAAATATATCATGGGTCCGGAATTTACCATAGGTGTGTGTAGTGGAATAGTTTAGATACTTCGCTTCTACCTGGAGATCAAACGACCGCGACAGTCGAAACTGCGTGTAAAGCCCTATGTCAAAAGCAAATCCAACTTTCGATTGATAGAACTCATCATCGTAAAGATGGAACGCCCTACCCGCACCAAAACTAATACCCGTAACAAACGTATTTTTATCAGCAGTAGCTTTTGCAAACTTGTTTTCTGGTTTTAAGGATTCTAAATTGGATAGTTTAACAGTGACATCGGAAACAAATGATGCAATTTTAGCCATTCCCATATAATCTAGCCTATTAGCGTCATCGGTAGGTTGATGGTAGGGTGAAACAGTGGAGGTAAAAACATGAACCGAGGGGACACCCGCGTTGCCAAATGGCCCAGTATCGGTCTGAGGTTCAATTCTACTACCGGTCTTCTTTATTTTAATATCATGCATGCTGGCCAGCTGATAAAAAAATTCATCGCCTTCACTTAAGGTTTCATTACCAACCAGATCAACACCGCCATACTTTCCAAGCATTCCAACCATATCGAGGCTAAACATAAACTTAACCTGTTTAATGGGAATAACGTTATTCTTTACCATATAGCTTGAACCGATTAGTCCAGCCTCTTCGCCATCGAAGGCCACAAGTATTACAGAGCGCTTTAGCTTATCTCTATTTTGAACTAGCCAACGCCCAATTTCTATTATTGATGCTACACCCGAGGCGTTATCGTCGGCTCCATTGTAAACGATGGTATCAGAACCCTCAATCATATATCCCAAATGGTCGTAGTGCGCACCAAGCACAATATATTCGTTTTTTAGAAGAGAATCGGATCCTTCAACCCACCCAATAATGTTAGCCCCTTCGGTTTTTATCATCATTCCGGTTTTTATGAAAGGATGGATATACTTGCCTTCCCATGGCTTAAGGCCTGCCGACTCAAACTGTCTTGTGATGTATTCAGCAGCCATACGGCCACCTCTCATGCCAAATCCACGCCCCATCAGCGAATCGGATGCCAGTAAATAAACATGCTTTTTAAGCATTAAAGAATCTACATTTTGCGCCACTACATTTGCAAAACATAACATACATGCAAGTAACAAAAGGCTAAAATTCTTCATAAAAGTTTTAAGATTAATCAGTCCGATAGTTTGTAACCATTTTTGTAATGTAATGTTACGAAAAATATCAACACAAAAATCAAACAGAACAAAAAAAGGAGTCAGTATTACAGACTCCTAGTCGGGGGGGCATAAGCACCCAAATGTTTGTTTCCCTGCAGATTTTGTTATACATCTATTATTATAATACCTATATAATAGTTTACACAAAATTTTACTATCAATAAATGAGCAATTCATTCTTACACACAGAATTAAAGCAATTAAGATTATATCATTGATATTCTAAATTTCATCAAACTCTAATGAGATAAAAAAGTTTTTTTTTAATAAGACAAATGTGTCAGGTTTTAGTTTTCATTCAACAATTTAAACTGAGGCCATAAAACATATTACTAACATAATTCTATGATTTCCCTAATATCAAAAATTAATTAATGCAATGCTCAACTGCACAATTTTAAAGCCATACTTCTATGCCTCCTATGCGTAACTTAATGCTCCCCCATCAATTCATGGTTTAATATTGAACTTTTGCCTACTAACTGAATGGTTTGCAATTTGCCATTAGGAAGGAGATTATAAAAAACTGTCAAAAAAACTGCCCATAAGTCTTCATTCTTATAATTCTTATCGAACATTTCCAAAAGCAAGAAATTAGCTTTATTTTCGAAAAACGCACTCATTATTGTTCCTTTTCCATAATTTTTGAAAGACTCTTCTGGAAAAGCCTTAAATAAGACACAATTTCTCAAACTATCCAAATCCTCAAACTTTACAACACAAAAAAGTAAAGTATTGAATTTCTTATCTGAACTTGTATCTAAGGAATTGTATGCTCTTAATTCAAGAGTATGGTTTTTATCATTTTTGATTGAAAGCCAAATTAAATAGATATCACTTTGTATTGAGTCGATATAATTTACACCATTTTTCAGGTATGGATGTCCGGTAAAATAGAGTTCAGTAACCCGGAATGAATCAAAAACGAAGCTATCATTCTGAGAAAAAGCAACCTGATACAAAGACAGGTGGATAATAACCATAATAATTAAATTCCTCACTTTTATACATTTAAACGATTTATATAAAATTATAAAAAATTTAAAAAAACATTTTAACAAAACAAAGAAAAATGCAAAGTATTAAAATTAAAGTTAGCAAGTTTAGCCATGCGTTCAGAATCTGCAGTCATTATTGTCAAATAAAAAAGGGTGGCCTTAGATGACCACCCTAGATTTACGTCGGGGTGGGGAGACTCGAACTCCCGGCCTCTACGTCCCGAACGTAGCGCGCTAGCCAACTGCGCCACACCCCGTTTGTGCATGCAAAAATATCACTTTTTCCGTTTGCCTTCACCTAAACCCATATTTATTTTTTTTATAACTTGTGTATCAAACAAGTAAAGCACAAACAATGGAAGAGTCGTTGCTGCATTTTATATGGCGCTACCAACACTTCACTCTTAATGGGCTAAAAACCCATGATGGTGAAACCATTGAAATTGTTGACCCAGGATTTCATAATACAAACTCGGGCCCAGATTTTACTAATGCAAAAATTCGAATTGGCAACACCATTTGGGCCGGCAATGTGGAGATTCACATCAAGTCATCGGATTGGTTTCGTCACAACCACCACACCGATCCTGCTTACAACAATGTTATTCTACACGTAGTCGTTGAAAACGACAAAATTGCAGAAACTTCAAAAGGGGAAAAAATTCAGACTTTAGCCATACCCTACCCAAAAGAACTTTCAAAAAACTTTGATTCTTTAATAAATTCAAAACGCTGGTTACCATGTTCAGAAAAGATAAAAAACATTGATAGCTTACTTATTAGTTCAACTATCGACAGAATGCTAGCCGAAAGGCTGGAGGATAAAACTAAACGCATTGACGAATCCATCAATCAATGCCACGGTAGTTGGGAGGAAGCTTTTTACCAAGAGTTTGCACGCTCCTTTGGTCTTAAAAATAACGCTATGCCCTTTCAGCTCTTAGCAAAAATCACCCCATTAAAAGTTCTTGCCAAGCATAAGAATAGCATATTTCAGATCGAAGCCCTTCTTTTGGGACAATCGGGTCTTCTCAAGGAAGCCAAATCAGATGAATATGTAGATGCCCTTAAAAAGGAGTATACCTTTCTAAGAAAAAAGTTTAACCTTTCTCCCATTGAGGGAAGCCTGTGGAAATTTCTCCGTCAGCGCCCAGCCTCATTCCCTACTATAAGAATTGCACTATTAGCAAAGCTTATTCATTGCTCATCAGGACTTTTTGCGCAGCTCATGGAGGTAGGTTCACTAAAAGACATTGAAAAACTCTTAAAGGTTGACGTTTCCGATTACTGGCAAACGCATTACATTTTTGGAGAAAAATCTATAACAAAACCAAAGCATCTTGGAAGTGAAGCTATTAAAACCATAACCATCAACTCAATTATTCCCTTCATGTTTGCCTATGGTCGAAAAAGATCCATGCAAAACCTGGAGCAAAAAGCACTAGAACTTTTACAAGCCCTGCCAGCAGAAAACAACTCAATTATTAAAAACTTTTCCACACTAGACATAAAAGCAAGCAATGCATACGAATCCCAAGCACTCATTCACCTTAAAAATCACTATTGCGATACTCGAAAATGCATTTATTGTCCAGTAGGTGTTAGGATTTTAGGAAAACTACCTTAATTTTATCGCAACTTTTTTTAGTAACTATGGACCACAAAGGGAAACATTCTTTAATCTTCGCCATATCAATTCTCATCCTAATAATCTCAATTGGCATATTTGGTTACACACAAATAGAGGGATATACTTTTGTAGAGGCCCTATACATGACCATAATAACCATAGGGACTGTTGGTTTTAAAGAAGTACATCCGCTTTCCACCGAGGGAATGCTATTTACTACCATTCTTATTGTAATTAGTATTGGGTTTTTTGCATATGGAGCATCGTTTTTAGCACGATATTTCTCCGACAGGATTTTAGCTCGTTACTCAAATAAGTACATCATGGAAAAACAAATTGCAAAGCTCAGAAATCATGTAATAGTTGTAGGATATGGCCGTAACGGTTCTCAAGCAGTTGATGAACTCATAGCCCATAACATACCTGTAGTTGTAATTGAAAACAGGCCTAAAGTGATTGAGTATATCAAGGAAAACCCAAAGATTTTATATGTTGATGGCGATGCAACCGACGACAACACGTTAAGGCGTGCTGGTGTTAACCATGCAAAGGCACTAATAACGGCCCTAGCAAATGATGCCGACAACCTATTTGTTGTAATCACGGCAAGGGAAATGAACTCAGACCTCTTAATAATTAGTCGTGCATCGGCAATTGCAAACGACAAAAAACTAAAGCTAGCAGGAGCCGACAACGTGATTCTTCCTGACAAAGTTGGTGGACAAAAAATGGCCAAACTTGTAATCCAACCCGACATCTTAGAATTTGTTGAAAACATAATGCTTAAACGAACTGGGGAGGTAAGCCTTTTCGAAATCTCTTGTGAATCGATGAAAAGCACATGTGGAAAAACCATTCAAGAGCTTGGAATACGAGAAAAAACTGGCGCCAACATTCTTGGTGCTAAAACTTCGTTTGGCGAGTATATTCTTAACCCACCACCCAATTACGAGCTCACTCCCGACACCATGCTCTTCGTACTTGGGACCAATGAGCAGATTGAAAACTTAAAAAAAATACTATCATAATGAAAGTTTTAGTTACAGGTGCAAACGGAATTATAGGTAAAAACGTAGCCAAAGCACTTACAAAAATATCCGGCATCGAAGTTTATGCAACTTCGTTAAAAAAGTTAAGTATTGATATCGCAACAACATTCACTTCAAATCTTCTTATTGCTGATGTCAACCTTATGATTGATGAAATACACCCCGATGTTGTTGTTCACTGCGCAGCCGTCTCAAGCCCCGATGCTTGTGAGGTAGATAGATATGCATGCCACAGATTAAATGTTGAACTTACAAAACGGTTGCTTTCGGCTTGTATCGACTACAACGCTCATCTGGTATTTTTATCTACCGATTTTGTATTTGATGGGGAAAAAGGAAACTACTCTGAGGAAGATACAACCAACCCAATTAACTATTACGGGGAGTCAAAACTTGAAGCAGAAAAAATTATTTGTCGCTCCACAGAGAATCATACAATTGTAAGAACATCCCTTGTTTATGGTTACGAAACCAAACTATCAAGGCCAAATATTGTTAGTAGAGTTATTGACAACCTTCAAAGGGGAAAACCTTATAAAGTTCCTACCGATCAAATAAGAAAACCAACCTACGTAGGTGACTTGGCTGATGCTATTGGACAAATATGCATAAACAAGCCCAAAGGAATATTTCACATTTCAGGCGATGAAGAAACTACAGTTTCAAACTTTGCTAGAAAGATTGCAAAAGCATTACAATTAGACGAATCGTTAATACAGGAAACCACATCAAGCCAGATTGCCCAAGCTGCCCCCCGACCACTTAACACAACCCTTAATATCGAAAAAATAAAGTCGACTATTAACTATTCCCCGAAATCTATTGATTTGGCTCTTAGTGAGATGTTTAAGAAATAAAAGTTATTACCAACCAAAAACCACCTTAAAGACTGATTTTTAAACAGATATATTACACATCTATAAAATCCTGTTGGAAAAATATTAGGGCTATATAATGTATTTTAAAAAAAGGTATTATCTTTGCACCTCAAATTAAGTAGTTAATCTACCCACTAATTATCAGCGTTATGAATTATTTGACGGCCGAACAAAAAAAAGAGATTTTTGAGAAGTACGGGAAGTCCAATACCGATACTGGTTCACCAGAAAGCCAGATCGCGCTATTCTCCTACCGTATCAACCATTTAACAGAGCATTTGAAAGTACATCGCAAGGATTATGGGACACAACGCGCTCTGTTGAAGTTGGTGGGTAAACGCAGGAGATTATTGGATTACCTAAAAGACAACGATATTGAAAGATATCGAAAGATTATTAAGGAATTAAATCTGAGAAAGTAAAAAAATCAAAAGGCAATTCTTGAAATTGCCTTTTTTTAATCTTATATTTTGAAACCTCCGAAGGTTTTTATTCCTTTGGAGTTTAATTATTTAACACCAACACAAATCATTTACATTAAACACAAAGTATGTACAACGCAGTAAAAAAAACAATCGAACTTGGCGATGGTCGTACAATTACCATTGAGACTGGCAAGTTAGCCAAGCAGGCCCATGGTTCGGTTGTTCTGACAATGGGTAAAACCATGCTTCTCGCTACAGTTGTAAGCGCTCAGGAAGCAAAAGAAGATGTTGATTTCATGCCACTTAGCGTGGAATACAAAGAGAAATTTGCAGCCAGTGGCCGATTCCCTGGAGGATTCCTCAAACGTGAATCGAGGCCATCGGACTACGAAATTCTTGTAGCCCGTTTGGTTGATAGAGCTTTACGCCCACTTTTCCCCGATGATTATCATGCTGAAACATTTGTAACAATCAACCTAATTTCAGCGGAAAAGGAAATAATGCCCGACGCTCTTGCGGGATTAGCCGCCTCAGCGGCACTCGCCGTTTCTGACATTCCCTTCAACGGGCCAATTTCGGAGGTTAGAGTAGCACGAATTGATGGGCAGCTAAAAATCAACCCTACATTCGAGGAGGTTGAGCGTGCCGACATCGACATGATAGTTGGCGCAACCTACGACAATATACTTATGGTTGAAGGCGAACTCAAGGAGGTTTCAGAAGCCGAGATGCTTGAAGCAATCAAGTTTGCTCACGAAGCCATCAAGCCAATGTGCTTGGCTCAAATGGAACTTGCAAAGGAACTAGGTGTTGAAAAGCGCACTTATTGCCACGAAACTAACGACGAAGAACTCAAGGAAAAGGTTCACGAGTTTTGTTATGACAAAGTTTACCAGGTAGCAAAATCTATGCTTCCTAAGCATGAGCGCTCGGCTGCATTCGAGGCCATTAAACAGGAATTTCTTGAAACATTACCCGAAGAAGAGCGCGAAGCTAAACAGGCGATGGTTAACCGCTACTACCATGAGGTTGAGAAAAAAGCGATGCGCAACATGATTCTTAACGAAGGTGTTCGCCTCGACGGACGAAAAACCAATGAGATAAGGCCTATTTGGTGCGAGGTTGATTACCTACCTATGGCGCACGGCTCAGCAATATTCACTCGCGGTGAGACACAGTCATTAACCACTGTCACACTAGGAACAAAGCTCGATGAGAAAATCATTGACGAGGTTCTAATGCAGGGCACAGAGAAATTCACCCTACACTACAACTTCCCTCCATTCTCAACTGGTGATGCTCGCCCATCACGGGGCGTGAGCCGAAGAGAAATTGGACACGGAAATCTGGCCCATCGCGCATTAAAAAACATGATACCCGAGGAACCAGAAAACCCATACGCTATCCGTGTTGTTAGCGATATTCTTGAATCAAATGGCTCATCCTCCATGGCAACCGTTTGCGCTGGCACACTTGCGCTCATGGACGCAGGGGTTAAAATAAAAAAACCAGTTTCTGGTATTGCAATGGGTCTTATTACCGAAAAGGGTTCAGATCGCTATGCCATTCTTTCAGACATTCTAGGTGACGAAGACCACCTTGGCGACATGGACTTTAAGGTAACGGGAACCCGTGATGGTATAACAGCCACCCAAATGGACATTAAGGTTGATGGGCTATCGTACGAGGTGTTAGCAAAAGCCTTACAGCAAGCTCACGAAGGTCGCATGCATATCCTTAATGTGATGCTGGAGACCATTTCTGAACCTCGCCCCGACTTCAAACCTCATGCACCACGAATCGAGCAGTTCAACATACCTCGCGAAAGCATTGGTGCAGTTATTGGTCCTGGTGGTAAAATCATCCAGGAAATCCAACGTGAAACACAAGCAACGATCACAATTGAAGAGATTAACGACCATGGCATCGTAAGCGTCTTTGCCGACAGCGCTGAAAGCAGAGATGCTGCCGTTAAGTGGATTAAAGGAATTGTTGCCGTGCCAGAAGTTGGAGAGGTATACAAGGGTAAAGTAAAATCAATCATGCCATTCGGTGCGTTTATTGAGATACTCCCGGGCAAAGATGGGCTACTTCACATCTCTGAAATTGAATGGCGCCGACTTGAAAAAGTTGAGGACGTACTTAAAGAGGGCGACATTGTAGAGGTTAAACTCATTGAGATTGATAAAAAAACTGGAAAGCTAAAACTTTCAAGAAAAGTACTTCTACCCAAACCAGAGAAGAGAAGATAGAGTTTTTCATATTTTCTTCATAAAGCGATTAAATAGGCGTCTGCATACAGATGCCTATTTTTATTTTTCACATTCTAAGATTTTTTCATAAATTATGCACAATGCACAAATTTTATTGTATTTTTGTTTTAGTATTCCCATAAAATGAACAAATATGAAAAAGATTTACATATTCTTGCTATCCACAACTCCACTACTAGCCATGATGTCGTGCAAAACTGCTAATGTAGATTATCCAAAAACCAAAAAGGTTGATGTTGTTGATGAATACTTCGGAGTAAAAGTACCCGATCCGTATCGTTGGCTAGAAGACGACAAGTCGCCAGAAGTGGCAGAATGGGTTAAGCAACAGAATGAGGTAACCTTCAAATACCTCAACGCCATACCATTTCGGAATAAAATAAAACAAAGGCTAACCGAAATTTGGAACTACACCTCAATGGGAACCCCTTTTAAGGCTGGTGGCAGATACTTCTTCTTTAAAAAGGAAGGTCTTCAGAATCAGAGTGTACTCTACATGATGGAAGACCTCAACTCTGAACCCAAAGTAATACTCGACCCCAACACATTTAGCGAAGACGGAACAGTTGCCCTATCTAACGTTAGCGTCTCAAGAGATGGCAAGTACTTGGCATATGCCATAAACGATGGAGGTTCCGACTGGCAAAAGATAAAGGTAATGGAGCTTCCAAGTGGTAAAATTCTGCCCGACGAAATCAGCTGGGTGAAATTCTCATCTATTGCATGGAAAAAGAATGGCTTTTACTATAGCCGTTACGATGAACCTAAAGAGGGTTCAGAACTTTCAAATATCAACAAAAACCACAAAGTATACTACCACAAAGTTGGAACACCAGTTGAGTCCGATAAACTTATTTTCTCAAATAGCCAATACCCACTTAGAAATTACTCGGCACAAACCACCGAAGATGAAAAATATTTAATCATCTACGAATCGGAATCAACTTATGGCAATTCACTATACATCAAGAATTTACAAGACCCTAAGGCAAACTTCTCTAAAATCACAACAGGATTTGAATATGAGTATAATGTGATTGATCATATTGATGACAACCTGATTGTTCTCACAAACTATAAAGCCCCAAA
The DNA here is from genome assembly GCF_013265555.1 of Tenuifilum thalassicum. GTDB lineage: Bacteria > Bacteroidota > Bacteroidia > Bacteroidales > Tenuifilaceae > Tenuifilum > Tenuifilum thalassicum. Next base: position 2,512,564 of record NZ_CP041345.1, read on the forward strand.
ATATAAGTTGATTAAGATTAACGTAAACAGCATGGACATTGGGAACTGGCGCGATATCCTACCAGAAAGGAAAGACGTGCTTAGGGGATGTGCAATAGTAGGTAATAAGATATTAGCCAATTATATTGTTGATGCAAAAAGTCAAGCAGAGGTTTACGATTTAAATGGAAACAACGTATCGGACATTGAGCTTCCTTCTATTGGAACAATCTCATCAATAAGTGGAGAGCTAAATGATTCGATTGCATTCTACTCATTCTCATCTTTTACTGTACCTCCCATCATTGTTAAATATAACGTAAACACCAACACTTCCGAAGAGTTTTTCAGACCAGAAATCAACTTCAACTTTGACGAATACGAAACCAAACAGGTTTTTTATACTAGCAAAGATGGAACACTAGTTCCTATGTTTATAGTCCACAAAAAAGGCATAGAGCTCGACGGGAATAACCCCACCCTACTTTATGGCTATGGAGGATTTAATATTAGCCTACTCCCTTATTTCAGCACTACACGCTTATTCTGGCTAGAACAAGGAGGCATATTTGCAGTAGCGAACATCCGTGGTGGAGGCGAATACGGAGAAAACTGGTATAGAGCTGGGACTAAACTAAACAAACAAAACGTTTTTGACGACTTCATTGCTGCAGCAGAATACCTTATTAAGGAAAAGTACACTTCACCTAAAAAATTAGCTATTCAAGGTGGCTCAAATGGAGGCTTACTAATAGGTGCCGTTACAAATCAACGTCCCGACCTATTTAAAGTAGCCATCCCTCAAGTTGGTGTGATGGATATGCTAAGGTATCATAAATTCACCATCGGATGGGCATGGGCAAATGATTACGGTACAAGCAACGACTCCATTCAATTCCTCAACCTATACAACTATTCGCCATTACACAACATCAAACCTAAAACAAATTATCCTGCTATACTTGTTACAACTGCCGACCATGACGATAGAGTTGTTCCGGCTCACTCATTCAAATACATTGCAACCATGCAGGAAAAAAACCCAAGGCCAAAAAACCCTGCACTTATAAGAATTCAAACAAGAGCCGGTCATGGTGCTGGAACACCTACTAGCATTCAGATTGATGAATACACCGACATTTACGCATTCATCATGTACAACATGGACATGAAATACTAACCAAATAATTTTCTCAAGTGAAGAGGTTGAGCTTACGCTTAGCCTCTTTTTCTTATTTTCTAAAAAAACTATCTTAGCAGCAAAACAAAGTTTTTATGCGTTATCTTGTAATTGAGGGAAATATAGGAGCAGGCAAAACAACCCTTGCCAAGATGCTTGCCAAAGACCTAAATGCAAAACTTATTCTAGAACAATTTGCCGACAATCCTTTTCTTCCTAAATTCTACAAAAACCCTGAACGGTATAGTTTCCCTCTCGAACTATCATTTCTTGCTGAACGATACACCCAGCTAAACACCGAATTAAGATCGGCCTCCCTATTTCATTCCTTAACAATTGCCGACTATTATTTTATGAAGTCGTTAATCTTTGCGCAAAACACCTTGTCGGGTGATGAGCTAAATCTCTACAAACAGCTATTCTCAATTATTTACAATTCACTACCCAAACCCGACTTGTACGTTTACCTCCACTTACCAGTTGAAAGACTTCTAAAAAACATAAAAAAAAGGGGGCGCGATTTTGAACAGGACATATCTCCAGACTATTTAAACCAGCTCACCCAAGGGTATTTTGATTTTTTCAAACAACATCCAGAATATACATTTTTAGTAATAGACACCTCAAATATTGACTTCGTGGAACATAAAAATGATTATGATAAACTAAAATCAGCTATTTTTGACGAATCGTACAATAAAGGTGTTAACCTTATCAGATTATAATGTAAACGATTATTTTAGTTACATCTATTTGATTTTTGAATTATTAGTAGTATGTTTGTCTTTACTTTTAAGGCTTACATATTAAGCAGAATTAATAACTAACCAACTTCAAAATATGAAAATGAAAGGTTTAAAACTATCGATTATTGCTTTAGCCGGACTGTTACTTGCCGGCTGTGGCGGGGTTGAAAAAATGAAAGAATTACCAGAAGGTTTTTCTCTAAAAGTTACCCCAAATCCTGTTGAAGTACATGCAAACAAGGTTAAAGCCACTTTTGAGGGAACAATTCCTCCAAAGTATTTTAACAAAAAAGCGATTGTTGAAATCACTCCTGTAGTTGTTTACGAAGGTGGCGAACTCCCACTAGAACCTAAAGTTCTTCAAGGTGAAGACGTTCAAGCCAACAACCAAGTAATTAACTACGAAGCAGGTGGTAGCTGGAAGCACGAGGTTGAATTTGATTACAAAGATGAAATGTTCAAGTCTGAAATTGAACTTCGCTTTGAAATCACTTACAAAGACAAGAAGATTCCTTTCGATGCTCCTCAAAAGGTTGGTATTGGAACCATGGCAACTTACAAATTAGTTGACCTTGATCCAAAACCTGTTATGATGAGCGACAAATTCCAACGCATCATCCCTGAAGAAAAGGAAGCTCAAATCAACTTTGTTATTCAAAAGGCTGACATCCGTAAATCGGAGCTTACAAAAGAAGAAATCAAAATGTTAAATGATTTCCTTGTTGAAGCCGCTAAAACTAAGAACAAAGAGATTAAAGAGCTTAAGATTTCGGCTTACGCTTCTCCAGATGGTCCTGAAAAGCTAAACGACAAGCTATCACAAGATCGTGGTAAGAACACCAACAAGTACTTAGAAAAAGTATTCAAGAAAGCTAAAGTTGAAGGTGTAGAAGCAAACTTAGAGTTTACCGCTGAAGACTGGGATGGTTTCCAAAAAGCAGTTCAAGCTTCTGACATTGAAGATAAAGAGCTTATCATTCGCGTTCTATCAATGTACTCAGACCCTGAAGTACGTGAAAAAGAGATCAAGAATCTTTCAAAAGTTTACAAAGTATTAGCAGAGAAGATTCTTCCAGAACTTCGTCGTGCTCGCATGATTGCTAAGGTTGATGTTATTGGTTATTCCGACGACACACTTCGTTACATGGTTGAGAACAACGCATACGACAGCCTAAACGTTGAGGAAATGCTTTACGCTGCAACACTTGTTGATGATGTAAACAAGAAAATTGAAGTTTACAAGAAAGCAGGTGAAATGTTCAACTGCCCACGTGGTTATAACAATGCTGCTTACTACTACATCCTTAACAAAGATGTTGCAAACGCAAAAGCTATGCTTGATAAGATTCCTGCCGATAAGAAGTTTGCTGCTGTTACCAACAACCGTGGCTGCGTAGCTTTAATGGAAGGTAATTTTGATGAAGCAGAGAAACTATTTGCTGATGCTGCCGATGCAGGTGCTGCTGCTAAATACAACCTTGGAATTATAGCAATTCTTAAAGGTCAATATCCTGCAGCTGCTGAATACCTTGCTGGTTCTGACTCATTCAACCAAGGCCTAGCAATGTTAATGGCTGGTAAAATTGAAGCTGCTAAGAATACATTCAACAAGGTAGAAACTGCTAAAGCATACTATGGCCGCGCTATTATTGGTGCTCGTCTATCAGAAGAGGCAACCGTACTCGATAACCTACGTACAGCCTTTGGTAAAGACGCTTCACTAAAAGAGCGTGCTAAGAAAGATGTTGAATTCCGCAACTACTTTGAAAACGAAGCTTTCAAGGCTCTATTCTAAAAAAGATATTTAACACAAAAAGGGGCTGCAGTTTTAGCAGCCCTTTTTTTATCAACAAACTCATTCTAAATTAACACATATCGCATAATTTCAAACATAAATCCCATAAAACAATACCAGCAGAAACCGAAATATTGAAAGAGTGTTTTGTGCCAAATTGAGGAATTTCTATACATAAATCGGACTCATCAACCACATTTTGTGCAACCCCTTTAACCTCATTTCCAAAAACTAAAGCATATTTTTTATCGTTTTCAGGCTGAAACTTATTTAGTAGAATCGCCTGCTCTGCTTGTTCAATAGAAACTACGACAAATCCTTCACTCTTAAGACGAGCTATCACATCAATTGTATCAGCAGCGTACTCCCAATCAACCGACTTCTCAGCTCCAAGCGCTGAGCGATGAATCTCTGGATGCGGTGGTTTCCCCGTTATACCACATAGATATATTTTTTCAACGAGAAAAGCATCAGATGTTCGAAACACTGACCCCACGTTGTTCAAACTCCTAACATTATCTAATACAACAACAACTGGATTTTTAGACGCAGCCTTATATTCTGCAACTGTTTTTCGCCCTAGCTCCTCATTTAAAAGTTTTCGATTTTTAACCATTTGTGTAAATTATTTAACAAAGATAATTAATCCTTTTTTTGTAATTTAGTTGCACAAAACAAAGATACTATTCCTATGAATTTACACGAATATCAATCGAAAGAAATACTAAGGCAGGCAGGAGTTCCTGTTCCCGCTGGCCTAGTTGCCTTTACAAAAGAAGAAGCAGTTAAAGCAGCCCAAGAAATTATAAATATCACAGGTACCGATACGATTGCCGTAAAAGCCCAAATACACGCAGGAGGCCGAGGCAAGGGAGGTGGTGTAAAGATTGCAAAATCAATTGAAGAGGTTGAAACTTATGCTAGCAATATACTAGGGATGAACCTTGTTACCCACCAGACAGGCCCTCAAGGGAAGTTAGTAAGAAAAGTACTAATTGAACAAGGCATATACCAGCCTGGTCCTTCAGAAATAAAGGAGTTTTACCTAAGCATCCTGTTAAATAGGTCTACAGGTAGGCCAATGATTGTATATTCTCCCCAAGGCGGAATGGATATTGAAGCGGTTGCAGCGGAGACACCTGAGCTAATATTCAAGGAAGAAATACACCCAATAGGAATTCAACCATTCCAGGCAAGAAGAGTAGCCTTTAATCTTGGGTTAACAGGCAAGGCTTACCAGCAAATGGTGAAATTCGTCATGTCGCTTTATAACGCTTATATCAAAAACGACCTCTCGCTACTTGAGATTAACCCTGTTGTTAAAACTTCGAACGACGAAATAATGGCTGCTGATGCAAAATGCAGCATCGACGACAATGCTTTATTCCGTCATCCTGACCTAGCTGAATATCGCGATGTTTACGAGGAAGATCCTGCAGAAGTAGAGGCAGGAGAGCATAACCTCAACTTTGTGAAGCTTGATGGGAATGTGGGCTGTATGGTTAACGGAGCAGGTTTAGCAATGGCCACAATGGATATCATAAAATTATCGGGAGGAGATCCAGCAAACTTCCTAGATGTTGGAGGTGGAGCCAATGCAAAAACCGTTGCCGCAGGTTTCAGAATAATACTAAAAGATCCTAACGTTAAAGCCATACTTATCAATATCTTTGGGGGCATAGTACGCTGCGACAGGGTTGCACAGGGTGTAGTGGATGCCTACAAAGAGATAGGTAATATTCCTGTTCCTGTTATTGTTAGGCTACAGGGGACAAATGCATTAGAAGGGAAAAAATTGATTGATGAATCGGGTCTTAAAGTTTATAGTGCAATTACACTCCAAGAAGCTGCTGATCTGGTAAAAAAGATGGTGAACTAATAAAAAAGGAAACGGGGTTTTAAACCCCGTTTCCTTTTATTCTTTCTTTGAACATTTAGTAGATATTCCAAAAATACTATACAGCCCGCAGAACCTAGTGAGTCCTGTAATAAGTGGGATTAATGCTAGCAATCCCCACCAAGAGTGGTAGTAGATTCCTGCAACTGCAATGGTTATGGCAAGAATAATTCTTACCACCATGTCAAATTTTCCAACATTTTTCTTCATAACTTTTGGTTTTAGGAATACTACTTAAACGTTTAACTAGAAAAATTGTTTAATGTCTACCACTTCAAAGGTTTGCGTTTAAAAGGCATGGTCATACATCTAGCACCGCCCCCCCCGCGAGGCAGCTCACTTCCGTCCAGTGCAACAACATATTTACTATATGAGTTTACATCAACCTTTCCGGAAACAATATCCTTAGCCTTTAGGATCTCAAAACCATTTCTGTTCATTTCATCGAGGGTATTAATATTTCGGCCATAGCCTATAACCTTTCCAGGACCTATGGCTACAAAGTTAGCTCCGCTATGCCATTGTTCCCTTTCTTGAATCCATCGATCTTTGCTCCCTCCGCAAAAAACTGGTTTTAAATCAATCCCCAACGATTTAAGAGCAACAAGCAGGTTATCAACTGTTTTAATCTCCTTTACCACACCATTATCAATGGTAATCTGAACGGTTTGATACCTATTTGGTTGTAGAATAATTGGTTCATAAACCATACATTTATCATAATCGAGCATGGTGAAAACCATATCGAGATGGATAAACGATTCAGGTTTGTGAGGTAGTTCTTGAACCAAGATGTGTCGTCTTTTCTTTTCGTTGCGAGCCAGGAAACGGTTTAATATAAAATCAATACCATGAGTATTCGTTCTTGTACCGTTTCCAACAAGAAGAATATCATCACGAACAACAAGCACATCACCTCCTTCAATAGTAATATCGCTTGGGTTGCTAAAGGTAGTTGGATTGATAGTATGCGTATTAAAAACGCCAGAGCGTGAAAATATTGCTTCCATTATTATACTTTCCCTATCCCTTACCGCATTTGCCATTTTACCAATTAGCACATCTTCACCAATAGCTATAGAGGCATCGCGAGTAAAGTAAAAGTTATATAAAGGGCGTAGGGAAAAGCGCTCCTTGCTTAAGAAATTAGTCAACGTGTTTCGAACAATTGGCACCCCCTCAATAAGCAACCTGGAAAGTTCCTTGGGTTGATAATCAAGAAGATTATCGTATAGCGACATGGCATTTTCATGCCTACATATCTTTTCAATTAGGTACTCTTTATTTTCCTCGTCTTCCAATACTTTTTCAAGCAAGTCAGCAACTTGGTAAACCTTTGCAACTTTTGAGAGTACCCCACTAAGCTGTGAGTATTCCTTCCTAGCCACATTCAGGTTAAGGATATCGCTATACAAGGCTCTTTGAGCATTCTCTGGTGTCATATTTTCAACCTCGGCACCAGGTGTATGAAGTATTACTCCTTCAAGTTCACCTATCTCGGAAAATACACTAACATCAACTTTTCCCATACTGATAATGTTTTTCGCAAAGTTAATTCTTATTGTTTAAACCCTAAATGTGTTAAGCAACATAAACCTACAAAAAAAAAGCACCTTGGAAATCCAAGGTGCCTCAGTAGTAAAATCATATTTTACATGTATTCCTCAATTGGAGCACATGTACAAACGAGGTTTCTGTCGCCATAGCCTGCATCAATCTTGCTAACAAATGGCCAAAACTTATTCTGAGCCACCCAAGGTAGTGGGAATGCAGCCTGTTGACGTGTATATGGGTGGTTCCACTCATCGGCTGCTGCCTCAGTAGCAGTATGCGGAGCATTAGCAATTAGATTATCGGCCTTATCGGCTTTTCCATTCTTTATGTCCTCAAGTTCCTGCTTTATGGCAATCATCATCTCCACAAACCTGTCAAGTTCCTGTTTTGATTCGCTCTCGGTTGGTTCAACCATTAAGCTTTCATGAACAGGGAACGAAACGGTAGGAGCATGGTAACCGTAATCCATCATTCTGCGACCAACATCGCTTGTATCTACCCCATAAGTCAACTTAAAATGATGACAATCTAATATCATTTCGTGAGCAACTCTTCCTGTTTCGCCTGTATAAAGGATTTTGTAATGATCCTTTAACCTTGCAGCCAGGTAATTGGCATTAAGGATAGCCATTTTGGTGGCTTGGGTTAGCCCTTCGGCACCAAGCATTAATATGTATGCATAAGAAATTACTACGATACTTGCGCTACCATAAGGTGCAGCAGCAACAGCAGAAATTGCTTTGTCGCCACCAGTTTTAACAACTGGATGTGATGGCAGAAATGGAGTAAGATGCTCAGCAACAGCAATTGGTCCTACACCTGGGCCACCACCACCATGAGGGATAGCAAATGTTTTATGAAGATTTAAGTGGCACACATCGGCGCCTATCTCACCTGGGCTAGTAAGCCCAACCTGTGCGTTCATATTTGCACCATCCATGTAAACCAAGCCACCATTCTGATGAACGATGTCAATCATCTCCTTAATTTTGCTTTCAAATACACCATGTGTAGATGGATAGGTAACCATGAACGCAGATAGATTCTCTCTATGTTGCTCAGCTTTAGCTTTTAGGTCATCAACATCAATATTTCCTTTATCATCACACTTCACCACAACCACCTTCATTCCAGCCATTGCGGAACTTGCAGGGTTTGTACCATGAGCAGACGAAGGGATAAGAACCACATTACGGTGTCCTTCGCCTCTACTAATATGATACTGACGAATAACCATTAAACCAGTATATTCTCCTGCTGCACCAGAGTTGGGCTGCAAGGTTACGGAATGAAGTCCTGTTATTTCTGCTAAATATTGTTCCATTTCACGAATAACCTGCAAGTAACCCTCAGCTTGATCGGAGGGTACAAATGGATGCAAGCCATTCCACTCTGGCCAACTTAGAGGAAACATGGTAGTTGCAGGATTAAGCTTCATGGTGCAACTACCCAAGGATATCATACTGTGGTTTAGGGCAATATCGCGACGTTCTAGCTTCTTTATATAACGCATCATTTCAGTTTCTGAATGGAAACTGTTGAATACCTTATCGGTTAAGAATGGCGACTTACGTTGGAGCCCTTCGGGAATACTGTTAACCTCTTTAATTTCGGTTATCTTGTTGAACTGTTTTCCTGTTGATTCTGCAAAAACAGATAAAAGATTATTAATATCGTTTATACTAGTGGTTTCGTCAAAACTAATACCAATAGTACCATTTGATTTATAGTTGAGGTTTATTTGGTGAGTTAGAGCGTTCTTCCTAATATCCTCAACGGTAACACCTGAAGGAAGTTCAACTTCAAGTGTATCAAAAATGTTCTTAACATTTTGTTTGTACCCCAACTTATCAAGTTCCTCAGCAACTAAAACGGCAATACTATGAACATAAGATGCAATACGTTTAATTCCTTTAGGACCATGATAAACTGCATACATCCCTGCCATAGTTGCTAACAGAGCTTGAGCTGTACAAATATTAGAAGTGGCACGTTCACGTTTAATGTGCTGCTCACGGGTTTGTAGAGCCATTCTTAACGCTTTATTCCCATGTCTATCAACTGAAACACCAATTATTCGGCCAGGCATGTTACGCTTATATTCATCCTTACATGCAAAATAAGCAGCATGAGGGCCACCAAATCCCATAGGGATTCCAAATCGTTGGGTAGAGCCCGCTGCAATATCGGCACCCCATTCACCTGGAGGTGTTATCAATGCTAGACTTAAAATATCGGCAACAGCTGTAACCAACGCACCTGCCTCGTGAGCCTTTGCTGCAAAAGCAGAATAATCACGAATATTACCTTTCCCTGAAGGATACTGAACAATTACACCAAATTCCTTTCCCTTGAACTCATACTCGCTATAGCAACCAGTAACCACTTCAATTCCCAGTGGAGCGGAACGTGTTTTAATCACATCTAAAGTCTGAGGGAATATATCTTGGTCAACAAAAAGCACATTATGCCCTTCCTTCACAGCAGTACGAGAACGCTGGTTAAACATCATAATCATAGCCTCAGCTGCAGCGGTTGCTTCATCAAGCAACGAAGCATTGGCAATTGGCAAGCCAGTTAGCTCAATTACCATAGTTTGGAAGTTAAGAAGCGCTTCTAAACGCCCCTGGCTAATCTCGGCCTGATAAGGAGTATAAGAGGTGTACCAGCTAGGATTCTCAAGGATATTTCGTAGTATAACCGAAGGTGTAGCAGTACCATAATACCCCATTCCAATAAAGCTCTTATAGAACTTATTCTTTGACGATACTTTTCGGATATGATTAAGGAACTCATACTCCGACATTGGTTCTGGCAAGTTCAGAGGCTTTTTCAAACGGATGTTGGTTGGCACTGTCTGATCAATCAGCTCATCAAGCGATGAAACGCCTACAACCTTAAGCATCTCATCAATCTCATGATCGCGAGGACCATTATGACGTGATATAAATTTATCGGTTTGCATGATATTGTTTTTGGTTAAAGTTTAGCAGCAAATTTATTATTTTGACCCATTGGTTATCACTAAACAATCTAAATAAACATATGTTTTACAACACCATGAATTAAATTAGGAATGGATTAGCTTTTTTCTCTTGTCCAATGGTAGTTCTAACACCATGACCAGGCAACACCTCAACCTCGTCGGGCAAAACAAGCAGCCGCTCATTAATGCTTTTAATTAGTGTTTCGTAGTCTCCACCTTCGAGATCGGTTCTACCAACCGACATGTTAAATAAAGTATCGCCAGTAAGGATAAATTTTTCATTCTCGGCGAACAAGCATACACCTCCTCTTGAATGTCCAGGAGTATGAATAACACGTAAAGTACTATCTCCTATAGTTATTATATCGTCATGCTCATAAAACTCATCAAGGTTAGGCTCATCTTGAAACTGAAGACCAAACATCAAGGCGTGTGTTGTAGCAGCCTTTACCAGATACACATCGTCGGGATGAGCATACCACTTCACATTGAATATTTTTTTTAACGATTCCACCCCGAAAATATGATCGATATGGCAATGGGTGTTAACCAATCGGCTAACTTTTAAACCTTTCTCATTTACAAACTCAACCAAAGCCTTTACCTCGTCCTCGGTATTGCAACCCGGATCAACAATTAACGCCTCACCTTCATTTTGGTATACTATATAAGTATTCTCCTGAAAAGGGTTAAAAACGAACTTTTGAACTTGTATCATAATACTACTTATTTGGCTTTACCTTTTAACAATGGTACAAAAACAAATTTTCCATGCGACGACTTTTTAATGGAACCATCGGGCAACTTTTCAATAAGCAACATGGTTTGTGCAGACTCATCGCCAACAGGAATCACCATTCGTCCACCTAATGCTAGCTGTTCTACCAATGATTCTGGAATTTCCGAGGCGCCAGCTGTAACTATAATCCTATCAAAAGGGCTAAATGGAGGCAATCCTTTATAGCCATCACCATAATAACAGTTAGGACGATACCCCATCTCCTCTAGCAAAGCTTTGGCCGATAAAAAAAGATCCCGATGACGCTCTATTGTATATAACCGTGCTCCCAGTTCCATTAGAATGGCCGCCTGATACCCCGAACCCGTTCCCACTTCTAACACTTTTTGCATTGGACTAACCTGCAGAAGCTGGGTTTGAAATGCAACAGTAAAGGGTTGCGAAATGGTTTGACCCGATCCGATTGGAAATGCCTGATCTTTATATGCAAAATTCAAAAAACCGCTATCCATAAAAAAGTGTCGGGGTACATTTAGTAGCGCATTCAAAACATTATTATCTGCAATTCCCTTGGATGCAACCTCCTCAACGAGCTTCCGCCTTAAACCTTTATGTCGTAAATTATCTTCTAAAATCATATTTCTGGTAAATAATGGGAACACAAATTTAACCAAACTTCAGAGATTATACCCATTATCAATCTATATAATGAGTTGAACTCCTTCTTATGTTATTAAAAGGTTGATAAGTTTTGGAACAAATAATTCTGTATGAAACATAAGTAGTTTATTATTGCAGATAAATAGCCTTTAAAAATGAAAACTTGCCTTATCACTAATAATTCAGAAATCGACAAACACACCAAAAACTACCAATTTGACAAAATAATCACTATAGACCAATTGCACCCAGAACGGTTTTTTATCGATTTAAACGATAGGTCAGATCTAACTGATGCTCTTAAATGTTCCGACCTTGCATATATTGATATAAATACAAATGCTTATCATGTAATTCTTAGCGCGTTAAAAAACGGAGTTAACGTGCTCTCACCTAATCTTTTAGAACTAAATTATAAGCAAATAATGGAACTAGATGCAGTTTCGCATGAAATAAGCGTTGAGTTTGGCATTCCATACTTTACATTTCCCAATATTGACACAAATAAAATTCCAGCATTTATTGAAAGCCAAAGAAAATACTCTGATGAGCTAACTCTTGAAACGTTCAAACATTACATCGATAACGACCTTGTAATCCCCCTTACATTTATTAAATCGGAGATCAGAAAGGTAAAAGCCTACCTTTTACCGCCAACAGGGAACAAATTTAAATCGATAAAGTTAGTAACCGATTTTTTCGATGACTCTCTTCTCATACACACCATGCAAGCCTCCAACAAATCAAGCTATACAATACAATTAGAAACCAAGGAAAAAGAAGAAACAATAAAGTTTGAAAAAACTGAAATATATTCCAATACCTCTGATGTAAAAGAACATATTGAGTTTTTTTTAAGTAGAAGAAAGATGATATACTCCTCGGAAACATTGAAAAGGGTTAAGCAGGTATCAGAAACGATTTCAAAAAAGTTTGAACTCTTACAATAATTATTATTCTTTGTAGTTAGTATAATTAACCCCCAAATAGATTTTAACTTGAATAAGAGGTTACAGTCGCTTCGGTATATGTTGTTTGATATTCTAGGCAGTGCAACTGCTTGGACTTTATTCAATATTTACAGGAAACAAATAATTGAATCAAGGCTTTTTGGTATTGATCTTCGGTTTGAACCTGATACAAAATTCGTTTTAGGGTTAATTTTTTTTACTGCGTTCTGGATTGCCATGTTTGGACTAGTTGGGTTATACCACGACCCATTCAGAAAATCAAGATTAAGAGAGCTAGGAACATCAATAACCATTACAACATTCGGCACAATAATTCTTTTCTTCGTATTGCTTATTGACGATTACATAGTATCGTATAAAAACTATTACGAGGCATTAGGGGTAATGTTTTTACTAGTTTTTATTCTCACCTACATCCCAAGGCTTATACTAACAACAAAAACAATTGGAAAGATTCACAATAGAAAAATTGGTTTTCCTACACTTATTATAGGGAGCGGGAATAAGGCAGTAAACACCTATAATGAGATAAAAGCAGAGAAAATATCACAAGGATTTAATGTTGTTGGATTTATTGATCTTCCAAATGGAATTCGTGCCGACTCGAAACTTATACTAGGTGAAATAAACGACATACCCGAGGTTATAAGAAAACATGAAATAGAAGAGGTTATTCTTGCACTAGACGATGAAAGCCCTCAAACAATTACAAAAGTAATTAACCAACTTGCACCAATAAATGTAAATGTTAAAGCAGTACCTGGCATGAACGACATACTGCTTGGAAAAGTAAAGCTAAACAGGATTATAGGTACTGCACTTGAAGATGTTTCATTTGATTTAATGCCAGCATGGCAGGCTAATATTAAAGAACTACTCGATTACTCGTTAGCCATAATAGGGATAGTAATTTCATCGCCGATAGCACTTGTGCTTGCAGCTATAATAAAGCTTACCTCAAAAGGCCCCATAATATACAAGCAAGAGAGGATTGGTCAGTTTGGAAAACCATTCATGATATATAAGTTTCGAAGCATGTATGTTAATGCTGAAGAGAATGGGCCAGCTCTTTCAAGCCAAACAGATACTAGAATTACTGCAATAGGTAGGTTCATGCGCAAAACTAGGCTCGACGAAATTCCTAACTTTTTTAACGTCCTCAAGGGTGAGATGTCGATTGTTGGTCCTCGCCCAGAAAGGCAATACTATATCGATCAGATTGTTAAGGTAGCCCCACAATACCTACTTCTTCAAAAGGTAAAACCCGGAATCACCTCATGGGGGCAAGTAAAATACGGATATGCCGAAAACATTGAGCAAATGGTTGAACGACTAAAGTATGACCTAATCTATTTAGAAAACATGTCGCTTTATATCGATTTTAAAATAATGATTTATACCATTCTTACCATTTTCAAAGGTAAAGGGGTTTAAGCATTGCTTAAATCAAATCTTTCAAGCTCTCTGTATTCTGGCCCCTCCGGTCTAAGTACACTTTCATAAAACACCACACTACTAACCCTAATTTCCTGAAAAACTTCACCCTTGTACTCTTTGATCTCTTGTTTCAATTTCTCATAATTATGCAGAAACTTAACTCTGCCAAGGGTTAAATGAGGGTTGAAGTTTGGCTTATCGTCTGAAAATCCAAACTCCAATAAGGCATCATCGATTTCATCTTTTAGCACCTTTAGCTCCTCAGGGAAATCTACACCTACCCAAATAACTTTTGGCATAGGACGACCAAATGCTCCTAATCCTTTTAACGTTAAAAAAAAAGCACTGCAATTCATTAAACGCTTTCTAAGTTTCTGACTGATATCAGGTAATACATCTATCCTGGTGTCGCCCAAAAAAAAGAGTGTTAGGTGCATTATTTCAGGTTTTACCCACTTAATTTTATCGAGGCTATGAGATACCTTTAGCCTATCCATCAGAGAAACAACCTTTTGGTTGGGAATTACATCAACAGCAATAAAAGTTCTTTTCTTTTCCATGCAATAGGGTATTGTTTAGATTAAAAATTAAGATTATATTGTTTGGCAAATTTAAAACGTTTGCGAAAATGGGTGCTAATAAAAAATTTGCCGTAATACTTTCAGGATGTGGCGTGTTCGATGGTGCCGAAATCCACGAATCGGTCATGACCCTTTATGCCATTGCAAAGTATGGTGCTTCGTACGAAATTTTCGCTCCCGACATGGAACAGCACCACGTTATCAATCATCTTGATGGTAGCGAAATGAAAGAAAAAAGGAATGTGCTTATTGAAGCGGCACGAATTGCGCGTGGAAAAATCAAACCCTTAAATGAATTCAACCCGGAATTTTTTGATGGGCTAATCCTCCCAGGCGGATTTGGAGTTGCCAAAAACCTTTGCACTTGGGCTTTTGATGGTCCAAATTGCACCATACACCCTCAAGTTGAAAGTGTCATTAAAAAGATGCATAAGCTAAAAAAGCCAATTGGAGCTCTTTGTATCTCTCCAGTTTTACTAGCAAAAGTGCTTGGTAATGTTACTGTTACCATTGGTAAAGATGTTTCCACAGCACAAGCAATTGAGTCGCTAGGCGCAAAACACCAAAGCACAGGGCATGCTCAAGTGGTGGTTGATGAAAAAAACATGCTATTCACAACTCCCTGCTACATGCTTGACGCAACAATAGTTGATATTGCCGAAGGTGCCAAAGCAATCGTTTCTGAAATGCTCAAATGGATTTAAGGTGAAAACATTCAAAACCTTAATCGCATTCGCTCTAATTCTCTTGGGTACTCAAGGGTGCATAGACAAATGTGGGAAAGATTGCATTACGCCCCCACAGCCTATTTGGTTAAAAATTGTGGATAGTTCAAATGGAAGTAATCTAATTTCTGAAGAATATTTCCATAGAGATTCCATTAAAGTTTTTTATTTTGAAAATGAGCAAAAACAGTTTGCTAACATAAAGTTTGTTGGGAATTTTAGAGTAAACGATATTATTGAAACTAACATCACCTTGCATCTTCCTACCGATAAACTTAACACAGCATACCTTTATCTAAACCAATACGACATTGATACCATAACATTTAGGACAACTAAAAGCAGTGATGATTGCTGTACATCCTACCCTCTCGATTCCATTTCAATTAATGGGAAGCCCGTTGATGTTGACCCTGTAGATTTCTCATTCCTAATCAAAAAGGAGGTTTTAAAGTAATCCTTCCTCATAAAGAAATATTAGCTCATTAAGTATTTTATCCTCACCATCTGGGTCGAACTTAGTTTTAAGGTTCGACCCAAATATTCTGGCAACACCTTGCCAAAAGGCTGCTGAGAAACCACCTTTCAACTCTTTTACAAGCTCGTAGGATGTCCTACCCGTTTCTCGGTCGATTAGTTTTATAAGCATTTTCCCTTGCGAAATAGTAAGCTTTCGTAGGTCCTTTTCAAATTGCTCTCGTAGCTCCTTCTCGGCTTGGTTAATATACTCCTTTCTCTCTTTCTCTGTTTTTAAAGTTTTCAGATGCTCATTCATTTCAATTAGCTTCTTTTTAGCAATCTGAGCATATGGGTAAGCTTTCTTAAGGTTATAAATCATTTTATAGTACCTATACATTTGCCTTCGGTTTTTGAATCTGCGCCTACCAACCTTTACAACGCGCTTAATCTTAACCGAAGGCACAAGCTCACCATCGAGCCTAACAGTTGGATAAAGCCGAAGACTATCGACTTGAATTTCCTGAGCAATGCCTCTATTGCTAGATAGAAGAACTACTAATCCTAGTATTATACAATATCTTACAAACCTCAACTTCATACAACCAAAAATAGCATTTAGCTACTATATTTACATATGACAAAGGCGTAAAAAATGTTACAAAAACTATGCATAATAAATATTATAAGCAATCTTAAACAGTGACTCATCAATATCATAATAAATATTTTACGAATAAAGTTGTATGGCTTGATGTATGGCCTATTTTTGTTAAAGCAATTGCAACCTTTAATCTTCTTATTTTCATGAAAACTATACTGAGAGTATTTCTATACGTTTCGATACTTGCGTTACTATTCTATCTTATCAGGATTGATTATGTAGCATTTGAGAAGATTCATATTAACTACTATTTAGCAGCAATTTCTGTTGTGCTTCTATATTTAGGATTTATTTTTTCTGCGATAAGTTGGAAAAAGATTCTAAACCTACATGATGTTAATATTACAACAAAACAGGCGATTGTTTCGCACGGAATGCCAACATTTACTAAGTACATTCCGGGTAGGGTATGGACAATTCTAGGCCGAGCAGCATTAATACCTAATAACAATAACATTAAATTGTTATCTTTTATCTCCTTAAAAGAGCAACTTATTTACCTAAACTTAGGCTTAATTATAAGCATTTATCCAGTAATTAGCACTCCTGGGTTAAAAAGATATTCAGTTCTACTTATCTTGTTGTCCTTTTTTATGCTCCTAACACTTTACCTAAAATCGCTGCATAAACTGATTGAAAAAACATGGAATAAACTCTTTCACAGAAAGATAGAACTACCATTAATTACTAAGAAGGAATTTATTAGCATCTCCTTATACATACTTACTTATTGGCTTATATGGACAATGGCTTTTTATTTGCTACTCTGCTCTGTATTTGGGCAAATACCAATCTACTATTCATTTGCTTTCCCTTTAAGTGTATCGCTTGGATTGATGTCCTTAGTATTGCCAGGCGGAATAGGCATAAGAGAGGGTGCAATAACGCTATTCTTGATTACAAATGGCATACAACCAGCACTAGCAGCTTCATTTTCAGTACTAAGCCGTTTATGGTTTATCGTTGGAGAATCATTAATATTCTCAACATCGCTTTTCCTAAGAAAGAGAAATTAGTCCTTATATAGTCTTTCGTTATCTTGTATATCCATCCACATGGCAAACAAAAGGAATTGAAAACCACTTATAAACAAAAGAGCAAAAGCTAATACCGTAACTGGGTTAGCATCAATTTGATTAAAAACCTTTACCAAAATCTTTATACCAAAAGGGATGGACAATAAAATTAACAAAAGTCCTAAATGATAAAGAACGAATAGCGGATGAAAACTTCTTTTTAGGTACTTTATCCAAATTCGTTTAAAGAAACTTTTGGTCAACAACCACGAAATTTTTGGAATTACCTTGCCAATTCTCATCTTTGAGGTTTCACCTATAAAATATATTGGTTTTATTTCAACCTCTTTTATGGAACAATTTTCGATATTTAACTTTACGAGTATATCATTAGGCATCCCATATCTGGGATAAATTTTATACAAATCAATTTTATTTAAAGCCCTGTTGGACATTGCTGTAAATCCAGTTTGAGTATCAGAAACACGCCAATAACCTGAGGCAACTTTGGTTAGAATCGAAAGAATTGAGTTCCCTATATACCTCTTTTTGGGCATAAGAAACCTAGCACTTTTATGCCAAAGCCTATTCCCTTTTACAAAATCGACTGACTCGTTAATAACAGGTTCACAAATTGAGTAAAGTTCATCGGGGTCCATTTGACCATCGCCAGCCATTACTGCCGTGCAGTCGATATTGTTATCTTTAGCCCACTTGTAACCTCTGGCTATTGCCCCTCCAACACCACTATTCTTAAGCAAGCTAATAATTACCAAACGGTCATTGGGGTTGTTGTGAATTACAGTTGATGGCGCAAAATATTTTATTTCTTCCCTATTAAACTGTGCAACTATTTCATTTGCCTTATTATAAAATGTGTTAACCTTGGGATTTTCCTTAATAGGTAAAGCCGATTGCCCAATCTTATTTATATAGCTTAAAGCAACCTCTTCCGTTTTATCGGTTGAGCAATCGTTAACAACTATTATTCTATCAACAAAATCAGGCATTGATTCTAAAACTAGCCCAATCTGGTTTTCTTCGTTATAAGCAGGAACAACAACAGCTACAGTCTTACTTCTTATCATGGGTTAATATTTATCATTTTCATAAAGCCAGATAGCATCTAGTTTAACCATTGAATCTAGGCTAATCCCTTTCTTTTTTGCCTTTTTTTCTATCAATTCTAAAAGGGAAGGATTATTCTTTATGCTTTTTTGGAGTTTCTCAATGATAATGATTTTTGCGTAATTCGCAGAATCTTTTTTGAATAATTCTTCAGCTTTTTTTGATTGTAACTCTGAGTTTTCGCCATTTTTATATATTAAAACATTATCCTTAATATAACTAATGATTTCTTGTTTGGTTGGAACTATACTCTGTTTCATTTTTTGTCTCTCAGGTTTAACTTCTACATATACGCCTTGTCGAGCTTTTTCATAATCGGGAAGTGTTATCACATCCCAATACCTCTCTGTAGGATGTAATTTCAAAAACGTTTCCCAGTATGCATCTTTATTCATCCACCAGTAATGAATGGCCTGTCTGGTGTACTGTTGAATTTGAAAATTATTGAAACCAATCAGTAAAACTATTAGAGCAGCCAAAGAATAGTAAAATATTTTTTTACGTTTGAAAAAGGTAATTAAAGCCCCCAAAGGGATAGCCATAATGCCATATGAATCAATAAATGCCCTATTCCCAAACGAGCCACCAAACCACCAGCACCACCATGAAGACAAAATAAAGATATTTAGTAGAGTGAAGGCAAATACAGGAATAAATTTCCCTTTTAGCACCTTGGGCAAGGTGAAGATGCCAATAAAAGCAAGAAACATAACAGGAGTGTAAACAAACCATCCCTTTTTATAGCTGATAAGGATATTCGTAATTTGTGGATTATTAAAAAAGAACTTCCCGCCTGCTTCGCCGTAGGTGAAATAAAAGATTTTTCCTGACACATAATACCAATAAGCGAATTGAGGTATCCATACAATAGTAAAACCTAATATCATCAGCAAGGTATACCTATACCTGAGAAAGAAAAAAGCAACCCTATCTTTGAAATCTTTAATCGATTTCACATCCCACAAGAGGAGTAGTACTAAAACAATAATATTTGACGGGCGAATTAATGTTATTAACCCACCTAACAGACCAATATAAAACGACTTTGAAAGGTTGGGCTTTTCGTAAAACACAATTATCAAAAAGATAAAAATGCTTATTAAAGAAAAATTATAGGCATGAGGCATAGGTGCTTCGTAGGTATAATAATAAAGCAGATTTGTTCCAACTCCAACGGCAAGAATTAGCATGGCCACAACCCCTTCGGTAAAAAACCTTCTAAGCACCCTTTGAAGAAAAAGCAAACCAATAATAACATAAAACAACGCACTGAATACAAGGGCAAATCGATAGGGTACAGAATAGCCATCGGCTTCATATTGCGGGCTAATAAGGCTAAAAAGGTGAACAACCCCAAAAAATGGAGCATATAAAAAAGATAGCCCCATCGATGTTATGATGGCCTGTTTCCCAGTAGGGGTCTCAATAGGCCAAATCAAATCGCCAAACTTTTCGATGTTATCCTTTCTGAACTGAAAGGATAGGTCTTTATAAATTAAAGCAGCGGGCAAATATGCATAGTACGATTTTACATCCCATTGTATTACACTACCTTGCCGCATCCATTTATGGTGGCTAAAGTTTAAAAGGGTTGCTCCAACAGCAATGAGAACAATACATAATGTCGAAATTCTCCTTTTTAAGTAAAAGATTACTTCACTGGCAATTCTGCTCACATTCTTTTTCATTTACACTATCGTTTAAACTTTCATTTTGAGCATGTCAAATCAAATATTCTAAGGCCATTCTTACCATAAATTTGTTTATAACACAAATCGGCAGGCATTGAAAAATCATCATCGGCAACAAGGAGGTATTGAGCTCCCTTTCTATAAAAGTCCAAAATTGTTTTTGCTGTAAGTTCCGAAACTTCAGGTATAGCCCACCCCCTCCTATCAAGGTATAGTAACGCACCATTTGCGCAATTCTCAGGTGCTACTATAAATTTTGCGTTTTTATCAATTTTAAGGCTATCAACCCCTTGCTTGTTCTCATTTATGAGCAGACCTAATCTAAACTTATTGTCGATTTTATTTTCAACTAATCGTTCATTCATCTTCTTTTGGGAATGGTTTATCCCAAAAGCTACTATGAGTAGAAGAATAACCTTTGCAACAAGGTGTAAGCTCTTATTGGTTATAAACCTTTTGTAAATGTAAATAGAGTAGATGATTACAAGAAAAATGAGAGGGAAAAATGCCAAGAAATAGTAATCGTGGTCTTTAAACTGTTTGAAGAACAACATGAAGTACGACAAACTTCCCAGGGCTAGGAATATAAGAATAATGGCTGCTGATTTTCTTAATTTTTGATTGAAAACCAGAAGTGTTATTAATGAAAGATAGAACAGGTGAAAAGTAGTTTTGTATAAGTAGCTGCTATACCAGTAATGTGTAAAATACTCCCAAACCTGCAATATCCCGTTCTTTCTCATTAACCAAATGGGTAATGCCTTTGTGTTAAAAGAATGGGAATGGTTAACCTCGTTGTACCATAACATGTACATATTCCAAAAACCAACAGTTAGCAGTGTAAGAAAACCGTATAGAACAATTCTACTATCAGTTTTTATAAGCTTCTTTTGCTTATAAAATACTTCTGAAATTAACCCTAGCATTAAAACAGCAATGGGGTTGATAAGATAAGTGACTTTTATCAATCCGCTCAATGTAAAAAATACAAAACCAGGAAATACAAGTTTTTCAGATTCATCATCCAAAGATTTTATTATAAAAAACCACCCCATTAATGCAAACCCCAATGCCGGTGCATCGGGTAAATAATTGAACGAATAGTAGTTAAATACTGATGAAGTAAAGAATATTAAGCTTATCAGAATAGAATACACATTGTCCTTTATGACAATTTTCGATAACTTAAAAGTATAGAATACGCCAAGATAGCTAATGACCAAATGGATAAAGCGAAGAACATAAAATTGTTTACCCACTATCTTATATATAAGTGCTGATAAATAGTAAGTAATAGGGAATTCGCATGCAGCACGGCCATCAAAATTATATAGAGTGTAAAGCTGTGGCTTAAAGAAATGGAAACCGTTATTGAAATAATTTGAAGCGAAGGAGAGGCTATCGGTTTGCCTCATAAAATGAACGCCAAAAGGACCTTTGTAAACAATAAAATCAAGGCCCAGATATAAAAACAAAATAATGAATAATCCAAGATAAAAAAGCATGTAAGGGTATGGAGAGTCCGAATTGTGATTCTTTACAGTCCTAACTATCTTATTCAACAACCTCATTTTACATTAATTTACTTACACACTTAATATTTTCAAGCTATAGGAAATTTGATAAGTGAAATTTTACCATTACTTAATACTTTGTTTGTTCCCTAAGTCGGGGTAAATATTTACTGCTACATAATTCATTAATCTTTAAAAATAATTAAATTATTCTTTAAGACAACTAGCAGTAAAAGAATAGACAATTTTTTCAAGTGATTAATTTTTGTTATGTTCCAGAACGGCAATAGTGTTCCTACAATAATATTTGTCTAAATGCATGCATCCATTATCAACATTTTAGTAGCTTATCCCAAACGCAACTATCATAAAATTGTGATTCGATGTGGGGACACTCAGAGCAAGTGTGCACAAAAATTATAGTAAACCTTGGTATTATGACACTTAACCAATTTAGAACCTATTATATGCCAATAATTTAACAGTTACTTGAGCGTCAGTTACTACTTAGATAATTTACACCTTACCGGTGCAATCTAAATAGCTAACGGTTTAAAAAAGTTTATAGCGACCAAGGGATAAGGCAAAAAATTATTAATAATTGATTTACAACATATTGACAAAAACAAAAACCATCGCTGATGAGCTTTTGTAGTAGTGAATCGAAAACGTTTTCGGTTAATGAGAAAGTTTTGAAATTTGCATGAGTAAGGTATGAAGCCCTTATAAAATTGACCCTCTATTTTTAATATTTTAGCTTGCACTCCGAAAACCATTTCTAAACCTTAAAAAGTATGAAAAAAATCTTCGGATTCATTAGCTTAATCCTTATGTGCGGAAACCTGCTTGCACAAGAGATCACTGTTAGCGGGACCGTTACATCGAGCGATGGCACCACACTACCTGGTGTAACAGTCGTGGTAAAGGAGAACCCTAGCAAGGGTACAGTAACAGATGTAGATGGCAAATACACAATTAAAGTATTGCCAGATCAAACACTTGAGTTCAGCTTTGTAGGCATGGAAACCCAAACCATACCTATTGAAGGCAGAACTCTAATAAATGTAACCATGAACGAAGCCTCCCAAATGATTGAAGAGCTAGTTGTGGTAGGTTATGGCGTTCAAAAGAAAAGCTTAGTTTCATCCTCCGTATCAAAAGTTTCGAGCGAGGACATTGAAAAAGCAGCTCCTTTACGTGTTGAACAGGCCCTTCAGGGTAGAACCGCTGGTGTTCAAGTTATTTCAAACTCGGGTCAACCTGGCGAAGGTTTTACAGTTCGTATCCGTGGCGTTGGTACAAACGGAACGTCCGACCCACTTTACATTGTTGATGGAATGCCAGTAGGAGGTATTGATTATCTTAATCCCAACGACATCCAATCAGTTGAAATCCTAAAGGATGCATCTGCCTCGGCTATTTATGGTGCTCGAGCAGCAAACGGGGTTGTTCTAATCACCACCAAGCAGGGCGAAAAGGGCAAATTCAGCGTTAACTACGATTACTCCATGGGTTTCCAAAACGCATGGAAAAAGGTATCGCTTCTTAATGCTAAAGAGTATGCCATTATTATGAATGAAAGCTATGCCAACGATAACAAGGCAATCCCTTTCCCAGACATGGCTGTAATTGATTCTCTAGGGAACGGTACTGATTGGCAGGATGAAATTTTCTACAAAAATGCACCAACTTACAACCATCAATTCTCGGTAAGCGGTGGCAATGAAAACTCAACCTTCATGTCATCGCTTTCTTATACATATCAAGATGGTATTGTTGCAAAAGGTAAATCGAACTACGAAAGGTACACCTACAGGTTAAATTCAACTCACAAAATTGGCAAGTTTAGCATTGGTAATAGTATTGCTTACACCAATAAGATAACAAGAGGTATTGATCCTAACGAGGAATTCGGTGGGCCACTTTCCAAAGCTATTAATATGGACCCAATAACTCCTGTTAAGAATCCCGATGGAACTTGGGGTGTTTCTAACTATGCTACACAAGAAGTAGTTAATCCTGTAGCATACCTTAGCATCCTGAACTCCAAATATGTGGAAAATAAAGTTGTAGGAGGTGTTTGGGGTGAGCTTGAAATTATTAAAGGTTTAAAAGCCCGAACCAGCTTCAACGTTGACTACGCAAATGGGTCTAGCAGATCGTTTATTCCAATATATGATTTAGGTGGTAATGTTCGTACATCAACTTCCGAAGCTAACGGAACTGTTAACAAATGGTTTACCTGGCAAAATGAGAACACACTCACCTACACCAAAGCATTTGGCGATCATAACGTAAGCGCAATGATTGGTATGACCGCTAACAGATACTACCATGAATACATTGGAGGCAAAAAGAACGATTTGCTATTTAACGATTTCGAGCACGCATGGATTAATAATGGTACTGATGAGGATAGCTACAAAGCATGGGGTGGTGCCGATGAACATGCACTTCTATCCTATTTTGGTCGTGTAAATTACGACTTTAAAGGGAAGTATGTTTTTGAAGGTGTTCTTCGTGCTGATGGTTCTTCAAACTTTGGTGTAAATAATCGTTTTGGGTATTTCCCAGCATTTTCTGCAGGATGGTTACTTTCTAAAGAAGATTTCTTACAGGGCGTTAATGCAATCTCTTTCTTGAAGTTACGTGCTGGATGGGGACGTAATGGTAATGAAGCAATTGGTGCTTTTAGGTACACTTCGCTCATTGGTGCTGGAAGCAAGTACACATTTGGAACCGATGAGGTTATAACCGTAGGATCAAATCCAATTGCAATTTCTAACCCCGACCTTAAATGGGAAACATCTGAGCAAACTAACATTGGTATTGATGCAAGATTTCTATCCGATAGGCTATCAGTAACTATTGATCTTTACAACAAGCTTACAAAAGATCTACTTGTTGTTGCCCCCATTCCTGCATTTATTGGTAATGGCGCCCCATACGTAAATGGTGGATCGGTTAGAAATAAAGGCGTTGAGTTAGAACTTGGTTATAAAACTCTCTGGAATGGTATTGGCATCAATGCTAACCTATCGGGTTCATATAACAAAAACGAAGTTATAGATATAAACAACAGTGAAGGAAGAATTTACGGAACATCGCTTGCTGTAGGTATGTATAACATTACCATGATGGAAGAAGGCTATCCAATTGCCTATTTCTGGGGTTACAAAACTGCAGGTGTATTCCAAAACCAAGAGCAAATACTTAACTATAAGTCATCGGACGGAACCGTTATCCAACCAAACGCAAAACCTGGAGACCTAATTTGGGTTGACCAAAACGATGATGGTAAAATTGATGACAACGATAGAACTCAGATAGGAAATCCTTATCCTGACTTTACTCTAGGTCTAAACCTTGGCCTAAGCTGGAAAGATTTCGATTTTAGCATGTTCTGGTATGGTGCATTTGGACAAGAAATATTCAATGGAACAAGAAGGTACGACCTCCCAATGTCGAACTGGAACTCATCTGTTCTTGATCGTTGGACAGGTGAAGGAACTAGCAATAGCCATCCAAGAGTTACCATTGACGACCCTAACCAAAACTATTTCAAAGTATCAGATTTCTATGTTGAAGATGGATCATTCCTTCGCTTAAAGAACGTTACACTTGGCTATACCTTACCAACTTCAATTAGCCAAAAAGTTAAGGTTCAAAAGTTAAGAGTATTCGTTACCGGAACAAATCTATTAACATTCACCAAATACTCTGGATTTGATCCTGAGATAGGAGCAAGAAGTTCGCTTGATATAGGAATTGATAGGAATATCTATCCACAAGCAAGAACTTTCCTGTTTGGTGTAAACCTCAGTTTTTAACCTAAATGTTCATTACTACTATGAGAAAAATTAAAAATATATCAATAATCCTTTTTCTAGCAATAGGATTTGTTGCTTGTACAAAGGATTTCTTAGAGCTGGAGCCGTTAACCGACAGGTCGGAGGACAACTTTTATAAAACAGAGCAAGACGCCTTCGAAGCTATTGTATCAATTTATGACGTACTCCAATGGCAAACTGGTGGTGGATACCATCCATGGGATCTTGTTTGCAATATACTTTCCGACGATGCTTTTGCAGGTGGTTCTGGCCCTGGCGACAGACCAGGTCTTGTTCGTATGGGTAAATTTTCAAACTTTACAAATGACGAGGAACCACTTGGACTCTGGAAAGATAGATATGCTGGTATTTACAGGGCAAATCTATTTTTAGATAAGGTTGAAAACATTCAATTTGAGAACGAAGACCTAAAAACTAGATTTATTGCAGAAGCAAGGTTTTTAAGGGGATATTTTTATTACGAACTAGTTCAGTTTTATGGACATATTCCCCTAATACTAAAACCCCTAAGTCCAACTGAAAATCAACAAGTTGCTGCAGATCCAGCAGATGTTTATGATCAAATAGCAGACGACTTGTATTATGCCTATCAGAATCTTCCTGAAAACATACCTGCAGCGGAAAAAGGGAGAGCTTCAAAATGGGCGGCAGGTGCTTTACTTGCACGAGTTTACCTTTTCCACAAAGGCTATGGCAAAGGAGTATTAGGAATTACTAGGGATCTTAAAGCTGGCGACAAGACTCTAGCTGAAACCGATATTGAAGCCATAATTGACGATATTGTTAATAATAGTGGTCATGCCCTAGTTCCCAACTATGCCGATTTATGGGGTGTGGGTAATGAAAATAATGTTGAGTCGATATTCGAGATTCAGCATACCCAAAAGGCCGACTGGGGCGATTGGAATTGGAGGAATGGTACAGAAGGTAACTGGGCGGTAGTAATGACCGGTTTCCGAGGCGTTGAAGATCCTATATACGATATCGGGTGGAGTTTCCAGCCTGCCAGCAAATCATTAGCCGATGAATTTGAAACTGGCGACCCACGTTACTCAGTATCAATACTTGACGCAGCCGCCGAAGGATTAGTATACAAACCACAAGACTGCTATCAGCACACAGGTTACGCATTTAAAAAATTCTACCCTAGAAAAGCTGATAAGCCAGCAACAAACGACGCGCTAAACTGGCCATACAACCGTCCTGTAATTCGTTTCGCCGACGTTCTTCTTATGGGTGCTGAGTTAAATCTTGACAATGACCTTGGCAAAGCACAAGACTACTATAGCAGAGTTCGAAAACGTGCGTTCGGCGATAGCCATGTGCCTCCTACTCTAACTAACGATGCTGATGGTCTTGACTTGATCTACCATGAGCGTAGAGTGGAATTTGCAGGGGAAGGATTACGTTACTGGGATCTACTTCGTAGAGGCTTAACATACGCTGAAGAAAAAATCAATGCAGCTGCAGGTGCTGCACCTCTAGACGAAACATTCAACTCAGCTACTCTAGGTCTTCTACCTATTCCACAAACCGAAATAACATTGTCGGGTAATAAGTTAACTCAAAATGCAGGTTACTAAACAACAACAACTATGAAAAGAAAAAATATAATAATAGCTGCTCTCGCTCTAATTGGCTTTGCCTGGTATGGATGTGAGCCAATGGAGCCAGATAAACCATCAATTGGGAATGCTCCCACAGAGGATCAACTAGATTTTCAGATTATTCCTGGAGACGATGCATTTCACTATATACTAGTAAATGCTTCCAGCATTCCAGGTGTACCCAACTGGGATCTTGGTAATGGTAATAAGTATGTTGGGGACTCCGCCGTAGCATATTATCCAAGCCCAGGAACCTATACCATTAAACTCACATTATACGCTAAAGGTGGTTCAACAACCATCTCAAAAACACATGAGCAAACCGAAACGGATTGGGAATTCTTTGCAAATCCATTGATCACAGCACTAACAGGTGGTGCTGATGCTCCCAATGGTAAAACATGGGTAATAGATAGTTTGAGTGATGCTCATCTAGGTGTTGGGCCTGCAGATTCATACTCACCAGTTTGGTGGGCTGCTGCCCCTCTTGCTAAATCGGGCCATCACCTATACGACGATGAATTTACCTTTAAACTTGTTGGTTTTGAGTACAACATAAACACTCATGGATCAACTCATGTTAACCACGATGGCAATGCTGATGAAGACGGAATAGCAGGCGGCTACTATATCTCAGAGTTATGGAGTGATGCATACGATATTGATCTCACAACTAACGATGCTGCCCGTGGGCCCCTCACATGGTCGATCGTTGAAGAGGATGGCAAATCTTACATTGTAATATCGAGCCAATCGGGTAACATTTCATACGACGATGGGAACCCTGTAAGTATGAAATCCTTGAATGGAACGAAAATTTCATACATCTTCGCACTGTTGGTGGAGCTGCTCGCTACCATAAACTAATCCCTAAGGGATATGTTAAACCAACCATCTCATACGATCTTGGCGTTACAACAACTGCCAATCCGAATGAGTATCAATTTACAATTGACAACTTAGATGTTCCCGCTAGTTTTACAATTTCTAACATCAAATACACCTTTGGCGATGGAACCTCTTACGAAACAACAGACCCCGCCGAAACAGTTTTACATACATATATGCGTAAAGGCTCTTATTCAGTAACAGCAACTGTTTACGCAAACGGTCAAGAGTTTACAAAATCAACGACTGTTACAGTTGCTGCCAACCACCCTTCCTATCAGGAATACCTGCTCGATGCAATGGTCATGTACAACGATTTTGGTGAAACCACTTTAGTACCTATGGCTGTAGACCAAAGCGATGGTGGCGCAACCCTTGAAATTGTGAATAACCCCGACAACAGCCTATATCCTAACCGAAGCGCTCATTGCGCCCTTTTCACAAAGTATAACGCTCAATGGGCGAATGCATATACCAAACTACCCGATGGCTACAGATTCGACCTAACGCTTCAGCCAGTATTTAAAGTTTTAGTTTACGGTAAAGCTGGTGATAAAGTTTTACTTAAACTTGAAAACACCGACCGTGGTGGTAATGCTTGGCAAACTGGTACAGCTGATTTGATTTACACCATTCAGGAAGACAACAAATGGGAAATCGCAGAGTTTAACTTCACTGGTGTAAGTGCAGGTTGGGATTGGACTGGCGATATTTTTACCAATGACGTAACAACCGACCCTAATTTTAATAAGGATTTCTATAATGTTGTTCGCATAATGGTTAACCCAGGCGACAACAGCGGAACCTTCTCTGTATACCTCGATGATTTGGCTGGCCCACACGTTGAAGGGCTCAAGTAACTATTTTAATTAACAGGGTGGCATTATAATGCCCCCTGTTTTAATCAAAAAAAACAGAAACTGATGAAGTTAAGAGTTATTGCAGTAATTCTAGTATTGGCATTTTGGTCGTGTGGGAATAAAGATAAAATTGCAAAAGATTCTAGCAGTAAATTATGTATTGATCCAGTAATAGAACAAAAGGTAGACTCCGTGCTTAAACTAATGACCATTGATGAAAAGATTGGTCAGCTAAACCAGCTAACTGGTAACGGAGAAACAACTGGACCTATAACGTTTGCCACCGAGTACCAAGATGCTATTAGGAGAGGCGAAGTAGGTAGCATGCTCAATGTTAATGGTGCATCGTATACCTATAAGGTTCAAAAAATTGCAATAGAAGAAAGCCGACTCGGCATACCCCTTCTTTTCGGCTATGACGTAATTCACGGCTACAAAACCATATTTCCCATTCCGCTTGGCGAATCAGCATGCTGGGATTTAGACGCCATTGAAAAATCGGCACGGATTGCTGCCATTGAGGCTTCGGCTGCAGGCCAACATTGGACTTTTGCGCCAATGGTTGATATTGCTCGAGACCCCCGCTGGGGTAGAGTTATGGAAGGAGCAGGTGAAGATCCTTTTTATGGCTCAAAAGTTGCAGTTGCCCGAATTAAGGGTTTTCAAGGTGAAAACCTGGCCGACTCTAATACTATTTTAGCCTGTGCAAAACACTTTGCCGCTTATGGAGCAGCAATGGGTGGGCGCGATTATAACACTGTAGATATTTCCAAAAGGACCTTATACGAAGTTTACCTACCACCTTTCAAAGCAGCCGTTGACGCTGGGGTTCTTTCATTCATGGCATCATTTAACGAAATAAACGGTATACCATCTTCGGGAAATAAAGACCTCATGAACGGTATACTTAAAAGTGATTGGAATTTCAAAGGTTTTATTGTATCGGATTGGGCTTCGATTCGTGAAATGCTTGTCCATGGAATAGCTGCCGACGAGTATGAAGCCGCAAACCTGGCCATGAATGCAGGTATCGACATGGACATGGAAGGACACATCTACATTAACCAGCTTAAAAAGCTACTTGCCGATGGCAAGATAACTGAAAAACAAATAGATGATGCTGTACGCCGTATTTTACGCGTCAAATTCATGTTGGGACTTTTCGACGACCCATACAGGTACTGCGACACTGCTCGGGAAAAGGAGATGATTCTTAATCCACGCCACCTAGAAATAGCCCGTGAAGTTGCACGTAAATCCATGGTACTTCTAAAAAACAACAATGTTCTTCCGTTGAGCAAAAACATTAAGTCTGTTGCTGTTATTGGTCCACTAGCTGATAATAAAGATGAAATAATTGGAACATGGTCGGCACGTGGTGAGGGGAAAGATGCTATTTCAGTACTAACAGGAGTCAAGCAAAAGGTTCCCTCAGCAAAGATTCTCTATGCAAAAGGTTGTGATATTGCTGGGGAGTCAAAAGCAGGCTTTGCTGAAGCAATTGCAAAAGCAAAAAGTGCTGATGCTGTAATTGTTGTGGTTGGTGAAGCAGCCATGATGTCGGGCGAAGCGCTTAGCCGTGCATTCCTCGACTTGCCAGGCGTTCAAAAAGACTTAGTGCTTGAAATCAACAAGTTAAATAAACCCATGGTAGTGGTTCTTATGAATGGTCGTCCATTAACAATTGAGTGGATGGATAATTCCGTTCCTGCCATACTTGAAGCTTGGCTACCTGGCACCATGGGGGGACCTGCAGTTGCCGATGTGCTATTTGGCGACTACAATCCATCGGGTAAACTTCCAATAACCTTCCCTCGCAACGTAGGCCAAATTCCTCTCTTCTATTACCACAAAAACACTGGCAGACCCAGGGATGAAGCTGAACGATACACATCAAAATACATCGACAGCCCGAACACCCCCTTGTACCCATTTGGTTATGGTTTAAGCTACACAACCTTTGAATACAGCAACTTTGGCATTAGCGCGAAAGAGATTGGAATGAGCGATACGCTAAAGGTTTGGGTTGATGTAACCAACACTGGTAAATACGATGGCGAGGAAGTTGTTCAGCTATATATTCGCGATATAGTTGGTTCTGTTACACGACCAGTTAAGGAGTTAAAAGGATTCAAGAAAGTGTTCATAAAATCTGGCGAAAAAGTTAGAGTTGAGTTTACTCTTACCGCAAGCGACCTGGCTTTTTATACACGCACCATGGAATTCAAACCTGAGCCAGGCGATTTCAAGGTGTTTGTAGGTGGCAACAGCCGCGACTTGCAAGAGTTGAGTTTTAGGTTAAACTAATCGTTGGTTAAAGGCTTTCAGAAAAGTTGTCCAAAAAGATATTTTTATCGTATAAATTTATGGTTAGGTTATTTTGGGCACTTCCTGGAAGCCTTTTTCTAAATCTTTGATTATGAAGAAGATAATATTTTTCTCAACAATATTACTCCTAGTTAGCCACTTTGCCGCAGGGCAGGTTAAAGTTCTAGTCTGGAACGATGAGTTTGACTACAGTGGCCTCCCCAATAGCGACAAATGGGGTTACGATGTTGGAGGTGGTGGTTGGGGTAATAACGAGTTACAATACTACACCGAATCTCGAACTGAAAACGCTAGAGTTGAAAACGGCAAGTTAATAATTGAAGCACGCAAGGAACAGTACGAAGGTAACGAGTACACTTCTGCCAGACTAGTTACCCGCCAAAAAGGCGATTGGCTCTATGGCCGAATTGAAGCTTACGCAAAACTACCATCTGGTACTGGTACATGGCCTGCCATTTGGATGCTTCCTACCGATTGGGCTTATGGGAATTGGCCCAAAAGTGGTGAGATTGATATAATGGAATACGTTGGCTACGATCCCGGAGTAGTCCACGGTAGCATTCACACCGAAGCATACAACCATGTTTTGGGCACGCAAAAAACCGCAACATTTTCAGTTCCCGATGCCGAAATGGCCTACCACCTTTATGCTGTTGAATGGTCTGAAGAAAAAATAGATTTCTATGTTGACAACACCAAATACTTTTCTTTTAGTAATGAACATACCGATTACACAACCTGGCCATTCAACAAAGCCTTCCATCTTATTCTGAACATTGCAGTCGGCGGAAACTGGGGAGGTGTTCAGGGTGTAGATCCTAACATCTGGCCACAAAAAATGTATGTGGATTATGTTCGTGTATACCAATACCTGAATGTCTCCGAGTTAGCGGTTTCCGGGCCCGATTTAGTCAACCCAAATCAAACCAATTTAACATTCAGCGTTCAAAATGTTGCAGACGCCTCATTTAACTGGATAGTTCCTGCCGATGCTACCATCGTTAGCGGCCAGGGAACCAACTCAATAGTGGTAAACTGGGGGACTACTCCGGGTAATGTATCGGTTCAAATTACCCATCCACAAGCTGGGGGAACATACTCCAAAGAGGTTAAAACAACCATAACTCCCACTGGCGAGAAGTTTAGCGTTCTTAATATCAAGGAGAATGGATTAATGGGTTGGGTCGGATTAGAATCCGCACCCAACACCATAACCCTTACCCAAGAGGACACCCTGCTGCGAATCGACTACCAAATCACCCAACCCAACGACTATCCCTACATAACTTATACTTTCCCTAATCCAGTTGATATGAGTAATCATACCGTTTTTAATGTTGACATGAAAACATTTAACCAGAGCAGCTCCGTAGTTCTACGTGCCGACCTTTTTGACTCAGAAGGGCGATTGACCGATGCCTCGCCAGTTTTCAAATTCTACGCAATTGCACCCCATGGTGAGTTTCACACCTACTCCTTTGACTTCAACAATAACTGGGGCTCAAATACTCCTAGCTATGGTAGCCAAGCAAACTATAAGCAAATTGCAGGCGTACGTTTATACATCGACTACGGATTATATGGAAAACCTGCTAGCGACTCCCTATGGATTTCGGACTTGCTTGTGAGCAATAAGTTACTATCGGTATTTAATCAGGACAGATGGCACTATAAACAATTGAGTATCTATCCCAACCCTTCAAAACATAGCATTAAATTAGGGATAGAAGAGCAACAAGATGAGGTTTATAGAGTTCAAATTATAGATATATCGGGAAGCATAATCAAAGATATAAAGTGTGAGCTTTCCAAGCAAATTTCAATTTCAGATCTTCCTAATGGATTCTATGCAATTAGAGCATCTTCTAATAGAAACCTATTTGTTGGAAATTTTATAAAGCTATAGGTTAAGCATAAAATCCACAAGATTAGTATCGCTATCAATTTTAAGTTTTTTCCTCAGCCTATACCTGCTAATTTCAACCCCTCGGACGCTTATATTGAGTATTTGGGCAATATCCTTTGTTGTCATATTCAATCTAAGATATGCGCTTAGGCGGAGCTCATTAGGTGTTAAGTCGGGATACATCTCCTTTAACCTTTTAAGGAAATTGCCATGAACCTCATCAAAATGATACTCAAAACGTTCCCACTCATTATCCATCTTCAAATCACTGTCGATATTTCGAATGAGCTCTAGTACCTCCTTCTGCGACACCGGATTAATCGCCTTTGAAATCACTTCCAGTCGCTGCTTTAACTTGCTAAGAAACTCATTCTTATGCGCAATGTGAAGAGCTATTGATGCAAGTTCCCTGTTTTTATGCTCAACCTGATTTTGGAGATTCTCAGCCTTTAACCGCATGATTTCACTTTCGGCTTCAAGCACTTGTCGTTTATGTGCCTCTTCCTGAATTTTAAGCTCTATATCTTTTTGCTCTTTAATTTTTTCAGTGGCCATTCGGACTCTTCGCCTAACAAGAACTCTGACAACAATCAAACCTAAAACAAGAATTACCAGATATAAAACGAAGGCATGCCAGCTTAAATACCAAGGGATTAGCACTTGGATTGATAATGGGTCTGAGTAGTAAATCCTTCCCATGGCATCCTTAGCCTGAACTTTAAGCTCGTAATTGCCATAGGGTAGACGATTAAAATCTATTACCGGTTGCTCTGTCCAATCGGTCCATCCGTTAGAATAACCTTTTACTAAAAATCTAAAAGAGATGGTGCCAGCACTATAAACCGGTGCTGCAACCTCAACCCTGATAGAGTTTTCGCTGAAAGGAATTTCAATCCGCTTTGTACTGGCAACGCTATAGTCATTAAAGACCAGCCGATTTTTTTTTCCAAGAGTCGAGACTGACTTTATCAAGCAATTGCGCTGTTTTGAATCTGGAGTGCTACTAAACTGGCTATTGTAACAGGCCAAGCCATCCTCGGTGCCAACAAATACTAATCCCGAATTATCAACATAAATGTTCTCAAAAGATGAAACAAACGACCTCCCAAACCTGTTTAGGGGTGTTGCTTCGGCAACCCTTGTTCCATCCTCGTTTCGTTTTAGCTTAAGCACCTCATCGAACCTAACAACCCAAATATTTCCTTTGCTATCCTCCACCATGCGCCGAATCCCAGTTACATCACCTATTATTGAGTTAAGTTCATGGTACGGCTCCATTTTATCGGTCAATGAATTATACCGATAAATGCCTTTTAGCGTTAGAAAAAGAATTTGGTTTCCAACCCTTTCAACATTAACTCCAATTCTTTCAGGGAATCCTCGTGTATCGTCATAGAGTGAAACAAACCTGGCGCTATCTTTCTGCTGATTTAGAATGATTTTAAAGACTCCCTTATACCCATGTGCAACCCAAATGCTCTCGTTATCATCTTCGGCAATAATTCTTGACGATTCGTTAAAACCCGCAATCATTCTATCATGCTTCCACTCACCATTGCTAAATTCGTAGAGATGCATTCCGTTATACTTCCCTACAATCAGCTTATTAGGATAATTTCGCAGAGGTAGGAAACACCAGGAGCCTTCAACTGATGAAATTTGCGATACGTTAAGATTTTTATCGATGACAAAAGTCCCAAAATTATGACCACAGTATAGCTTCCCTCTGCTCTCAAATAGCGACCAAACCTGACCTTTGGTTTGAGGTAATAACCTGAAGGGCTTTCCCTCATCAAAACTGCTCCTAAGGGGCCAATCGGCATAGTAAAGCCCCTGATTTGTTCCAACAAATATTTTGTTTGCAAAAATGATTGAAGCATACACCACTCCTTCGAGCCCTAGACCCTCGCCAATAAATCCTAAGGAAGAATTAAGTTCAACATAATCGATACCCTTATCCAGGCCAAGCCATAAGTTGTTATCGGCATCAACAAAAGTGCTAAGAACCGTATTGTTTTGCAAACCCAATGATTTATTAATAAACCTAACAAGGTTTCCCTGCTCATCGGTTATAACCAAACCATTCTGAATGGTTCCAAAGGCAATATACCCACCTTTAATTTGTGCTGCGGAAAATATTTGATACTGCTTTAAAAACTCATTGGCCTTGCCTCTCCAAGGCATAAACTTTTCACCGTCGTATACCCATACACCATGGTTTATAGTTGCAAAAAAGGTATTCCCATTTGTCAGCTTAAAACTTGCCCATATCTGCTTTCCGTTGAAGACACCCTTATCGTCGTAAGGATAAAATTCACCTTCCCGGAATCGATAAATTGAACCATCTTTAGATTGGACATAAAACGCAGTATCAATTATAAAGGAGAACTGTAAGGCCTCAGGAGCCTTGTAGGAGTTTACCTTTCCATTATTAAGAACGATGACGTGAGTAAAGGTTTGGAAAACAATTGAAGAACCAATGCGGTAAATGCGCCATGCCTCATCAAAATTCTTATCCAACTCAGAAATATTGGGCGTTAACGTATTGTAAACCAAATCCTGTTTTGCGTCGTATGTAAAATACCCTATCTCCTCAAATGCTCCCACATAAATGGTATCGCCACTGCACAAAACACTCCTTACCAGCTGTTCCTTAGGCAATTGAAAGAGATTCCACCTTTGACCATCGAACCGAAGCACCCCCCTGTTATTTGCAATGTATATAAATCCTCTCTTATCCTGATCAATAGACCAGTTCTGGGTTCCACCACCATATTCCGACTTTTGAAAATGCTTGATAACAGGTAATCCAACTGTATTTATCTGCGAGTGAAGTTCTAAGCCTAAGAATGCAAATACGATGAAAGCAAATCTTCTCATCAATCCTATTATTTAAAAATCGGATTAATTTATGAATTTTAAACGGCAATATCAAAAACTTAATAGTTTCCCGTTACTTTAAACTCAAATCTACCTGTAACACAAAACAATCGATTTCGGTAATCAAGCCGTCAATTAACGTGAATTAACAGGAAACAATCATTTAAAAAGGGTAAATTTGTGCTTTATATGGCTAAACAATAGCTAGTTTAGAATGTTATTGTAGCATATTAACGATAAAAAAATCATAACTAATCTTAAGTAATTCAAAGTATGACAAAGAGTAAGGTTTTATTGATGATTCTCGACGGATGGGGAAAAGGGAAACAGGATAAATCGGATGTTATTTTCAGTACTCCAACCCCAAATATCGATGCGCTAACGGCCAAGTACCCCAACTCGGAACTTCTTACCTGTGGTGAAAATGTGGGCTTACCCGAAGGACAAATGGGGAACTCAGAGGTTGGGCACCTAAATATTGGTGCTGGTCGTATTGTTTATCAGGACTTAGTCCGCATAAACAAGGATATCAAGGAAGGCCGATTTGGCCAAATGCCTGTTTTGGTTAATGCTTTGAACTACGCCAAGCAAAACAACAAAGCCGTGCA
This sequence comes from Tenuifilum thalassicum, assembly GCF_013265555.1. Lineage (GTDB taxonomy): Bacteria > Bacteroidota > Bacteroidia > Bacteroidales > Tenuifilaceae > Tenuifilum > Tenuifilum thalassicum. The sequence continues at coordinate 2,549,211 of NZ_CP041345.1, forward strand.
TTTTATCGGTTTAGTTTCCGATGGTGGAGTGCACTCCCTCGACAAGCATCTTTACAAGCTATGTGACATCACTAAAGATTACGGTTTAGACAAAGTATACATCCACGCGCTAACCGATGGCCGTGATACCGACCCACAAAGTGGACTCGGTTTTATTAAAAACCTTGAAGAGCACCTTAAGTCCAGCAATGGAATAATAGCCTCTTTGGTTGGACGTTACTACACCATGGACCGCGACAAACGTTGGGAGAGGATTAAGGAAGGATACGACCTAATGGTTCACGGCAAAGGCAAACCCACTACCAACATGGTTAAAGCCATTGAGGAATCGTATGCCGAAGGCGTAACCGATGAGTTTATCAAACCTATCGTTAGAGTTGATGCCGACGGAAAGCCTGTTGGTGTTATTCGCGAAGGCGATGTGGTAATCTGCTTTAACTTTAGAACCGACCGCTTACGCGAAATCACTATTGCGCTCAGCCAAAAAGATATGCCAGAATTTGGCATGCAAACACTTCCGTTACATTACGTAACCATGACCCGCTACGACGATACCTTTAAGAACGTTAATGTAATATACGAAAAAGACAACCTAGTTAACACGTTAGGCGAGGTAGTTAGCAATAATGGACTGAAGCAACTCCGAATTGCTGAAACAGAAAAGTACGCTCACGTAACCTTCTTCTTTTCTGGTGGTAGGGAACAAGAGTTTCCTGGTGAAAGCAGGATCCTAATCCCATCTCCAAAAGTTGCAACCTACGACCTTCAGCCCGAGATGAGCGCGCCTTTAGTAAAAGATGCAATTGTTGCTGAACTTCACAAAAAAACTCACGACTTCATCTGCTTAAACTTTGCCAATGGCGATATGGTTGGACACACAGGAGTGTACAGCGCCATCCAGAAAGCAGTACAAACTGTTGATACTTGCGTTGGCGAGGTGGTTGATGCAGCAACAGCAAATGGTTACGAAGTAGTTATCATTGCCGACCATGGTAATGCCGACTATGCCCTCAACCCCGATGGCTCTCCAAACACAGCCCACTCGCTAAACCCAGTACCCATCATTCTTGTTTCGGATAGGTATAAGCAGGTTGAAAAGGGAATCCTTGCCGATGTGGCACCTACAATACTAGATATGATGGGACTACCCATCCCTCAAGAAATGACTGGCAAAGTTCTTTGCAAATAATAAGCACCAATAATTTATGATGATAGAAATTGACAACAAGGTGGTTAGCAGCGAAATTTTTGAAAAGAAATTTTGCTGCGACCTGCCTAGTTGTATGGGCATGTGCTGCGTTTATGGCGATTCTGGAGCGCCATTAACACCAGACGAAGCCATTACCCTTGAGAAAATACTTGAACAGGTTAAACCCTACATGACCTCTGAAGGCATTTCTGCCGTAAACGAACAGGGAGTTGCAATAACCGACACCGATGGTGACCTAGTAACCCCCTTAATTGATGGTAAAGAATGTGTGTTCACCATTTTTGAAAACGGCATTGCCACCTGTGCCATTGAAAAGGCTTGGAACGATGGTAAAATTGATTTCCGAAAGCCAATTTCGTGCCACCTTTATCCAATTAGAGCAAAAGAGTACTCCACCTTTACTGCTATCAACTACAACCAGTGGGACATCTGCAAACCTGCCAGAGATCTAGGAAACAAACTAGGAATCCCAGTCTATAAGTTTCTCAAGGATGCTCTCATTCGTGCCTATGGCGAAGAGTTCTACCATCAGCTAGAAGAGGCTGAAAAATTGCTATCTTTACAATCAAACGAAAAATAACTCTAAAATCAAACGCTATGGATAATATCAAAGCCTACATCGAGGAGAATAAGGAACGCTTTCTCGACGAGCTTTTTGGGCTGCTTCGAATTCCTTCAATCAGCTCAATTTCTGAACACAAACCCGACATGGTAAAAGCAGCTGAGTATTGGCGCGACACCCTACTAAAAGCAGGTGCCGACAAGGCCGAAGTTATGCCCACACCTGGGAACCCAGTTGTTTACGGGGAAAAGATCACCGATCCTAAACTACCAACAGTTCTTGTGTATGCCCATTACGATGTAATGCCAGTAGACCCAATTGAGCTTTGGAAATCTAATCCTTTTGAGCCAGAAATCCGCGATGGCAAAATCTATTGCCGTGGAGCAGACGACGATAAAGGGCAAGGCTTTATGCATGCCAAAGCTTTTGAGCTTATGGTTAAGACCAACAGCCTACCCTGCAATGTTAAATTCATGATTGAGGGCGAAGAAGAAATTGGGTCACCCAACCTTGGCAAATGGTGCCAGGAAAACAAGGAGATGCTTAAGGCCGATATCATTCTTGTTTCTGACACATCGATGATTGGTAAGGATGTTCCATCAATCACTACTGGCCTTAGAGGTTTAGCCTATGTTGAGGTTGAGGTTACAGGACCTAATAAAGACCTACACTCCGGACTATTTGGCGGCGCGGTAGCAAACCCAGCAAACATACTTGCTAAAATGATTGCTTCGCTTCACGACGAAAACAATCGTGTTACCATCCCTGGCTTTTACGATGATGTTCTGGAGGTAGCCCCCGAAGAGCGTGCCGAAATGGCTCGTGCACCATTTGACTTAGAAGAATATAAGAAATCACTTGACATTGATGATGTGCATGGCGAGGCTGGCTACACAACAATGGAACGAACAGGTATTCGTCCAACCCTTGATGTGAACGGAATATGGGGAGGTTACATTGGCGAAGGTGCAAAAACCGTATTACCATCAAAGGCTTACGCCAAAATATCTATGCGTCTTGTTCCTAATCAAGATCACGAGAAGATTGCCCAGCTCTTTAAAAAACATTTTGAATCCATTGCACCAAAATCTGTTAAAGTTAACGTAACCATTCACCATGGCGGGCAAGGATATGTTGCACCAACAAACACACCTGCTTATCAGGCAGCTAGCAAAGCAGTTGAAGATGTATTTGGAATCAAACCCGTACCATTCCGTAGTGGCGGCAGCATTCCTATCATTAGCACTTTTGAGCAAGTGCTTGGCATCAAATCTATTCTGTTGGGATTTGGTCTCGAATCAGATGCCATCCATTCTCCTAACGAAAACTACCCATTAGAACAGTTTTTTAGAGGCATTGAAACCATTCCTCGATTCTACAAGTACTTTAGCGATAGCAAAAAATAGTAAATAATCTTGGGGAGCAAATTGCTCCCCATTTTTCTATTAAGAAGCCAGATTTCTTTTCAACTCCTAGGAATAAACATTCATTTTCACCAAAACCTCACTATTTAAAAGCATTTCAGCAAATCCTCATTTAACACAAAACATTCTTTTTTGTTAAAAAATTTATTTTGGTTAAAATAAGTAGTAACTTTACTTAAAGGATTTTATCAACTTTTAATTTTTATCAGCTATGAAAAAAGCACTAAGCATTTTCATTCTAACTATTGTTGTTTTCTCAATTTTATCGTGCAATCAGGAAACAAAAGATAAGCTTGCAAAAGAAGATAAAAAGGCACAAGAATCAATAAAAAAATGGATTGAGAATAGAGCCGATGAATACCCATACTACACGCCATTAGAATTTGGCGAGCTTACACCTCGTTATAGATTCAATAGCAGAACTCACAGTATTGCAACTGCAATAGAAAAGGAAAACAACGCAGAACAACCCGACATTAAAAAGTTAGATAGCCTAAAAAACATGCTTAAAACCAATAAGGAAGATTTTCTTGGCTATACAATCACCCATAGGTTTACCACAAAGGGAATCGACGGGCAAATTACAACCCACGAAAAACTATTCTTTATCGATGGCGAATATAGAGTGATTACCGTTCTTAATGTTGACGCTTGGGATTTAATCATGGATAAGGAGCTGTTTTTCAAGCCCGAATCGCCTGATTCTGTTCAATAAAAAAGCCCCCTTTTTTTTGGGGGGCTGTGGTGCCACGTGGAATCGAACCACGGACACAAGGATTTTCAGTCCTTTGCTCTACCAACTGAGCTATGGCACCATCGCTCAATTGCGGTGCAAATATATATGCATTTTTTTATTCTTACAAGGCATTATAATAATTTTTTCTCGCTTTTTTTCTACGCAGCTAATACTCAACGCATTTTATTTGTTCATTTTTTTCAGTCGAGATTGCTGCCTAAACAATTCACATAAGTTTATAGCTTATTTTTCCTGCTATTTTCTTTTTTGGGGAGAACATGACATTGATATTTTCACAAACTCTCAACATCAAAATCATTCAAAATGTCAATAAAAAAAGCATTTAAAACTTGACTTTCTTGCATAAATAATGTTAAATTTGTTAGCATTAATATTAATCACAAGCAACTTTTTTATCATTCACACTTATACTGAGGATCATATTGTTTAACTAGTTTATTACACTTAAAACTAAATGCTATGAAAAGGAAAAGTCTCTTTTTTACAACTGTTGCTCTACTAGCAATAGTATTATCAAGTGCTTCAAGGCCAAAACAAGTAAATGCAAACATGCCTATTGACCCTTTTTGTCCATCGGTTTGCATGAAAAATGGCAAGTACTGCTTCTGTTATAGAGAAATTCCAAACACAAAGCCTGCAGGTAAAACATCAACACGACCATCAGACAGAAGATAATTTGAACATTAGTTATAACTATCATTTCGACAAGAATTGTTTCTCCTTTTATAAAACCTAAACAATGAAAAATAGATTATTATATTTTGCGAGCCTAATTTTCTTATTATTAAGCTGTAACAAAAACAACACAGAAAAAATTTTTAATCCAGATGAAAATGTAATATCAGTAAAAAATAGGCTTACAGAAGTTGCATTTGAAAAACCTATAACAATAGGGAATATTGAGGTTTTAGATTCGTTTATAGTACTACAGGATATAAGTAATTATTACGATAAGGCACTATATCTACTCAATAGGAACGCCTTCACTTTAAATTCAAGCGTACTTAAGTTAGGCAAAGGCCCTGGTGAAATAGCGTACATGGGGTATTTTACAGTTAACAGGAGTAAACGGTTGATATATGTAAATGACCATGGTAAAAATGTGGTTTGGACAATACCTTTCGACAGCTTGCTAAAAAACCCCGATTATCTACCTAGCAACAAGCTCACAAGAGACCCCAAAAAATTGCTACAGGAATATGGCAACCTAAACGATAGTGTCATGTTAGGTATTGCTATGTATCCATTAACGGTCAACTCTTTTGAGATAAAAACTACAAAGTGGGACCTAAAAAGTAACACCATTACAGAATTTGGATACGAAAATCCCGATGCACAGGGAGAGTATCTATCTACCTCAACATTTGCCATTTTTCCTGAACTAAACATCTACTTAAAAGCCCATTACTGGGTTGATTTGTTAACAATTTGTAATCTCGATGGAACCTTAAAATGCAACATCCATGGGCCTAAATGGAATGATAATGATAATTTTGACGACCTAATCTTCTTTTTTGGTGGAGTAAAATCATACCATGGTTATATTTTAGCGGCTTATGTAGGTGACAAAGGAACTATTCTTGATGAAAACAAGAGAGAAGTAGGCAATACTCCTAATAAAATTCTTGTATTTGACTCAAATGGGAATTACATTGCTACTATCGACGTGGGTATAAAATTCTTGTCATTCACTGCCGATGAACAAAACAACCGTATCATCCTAGGTTCTGCCGAGGCTACCAATAGTCTTTTACAGTACTTTAATTTAGACCCCAAAGAACTTTCAAGTAAAACCAATAACCTCAAAACCAAAGCCAAACAGTTATGACAAAAACCCCAATTAAAATCTTTGCCTACTTTTCTCTACTAATCATTTCTATTTTTTTATCATGCACAAGGTCAAACCAGAACAAGAACAAATATCAAAACTACCAAACAGAAGAGGCTGACACCATTATTGGCAAATCAATTTCATTCCCTAAAGCGCTCAAAAACATCAAAAATGGCTCTATAACCCAAGCCGACTCAATTATCGACATTCTTAACAACTCTGAATGCATAGTTAGCATTATTGACGCCACTTGCTTAAAGTGCATTTACTTTAGACTAAATCTGCTTGATAGTATTTTTAGAGTTAACCTACCCCCTAACATTGAAAGAGTATTTGTAATCAACATAGAGAATAGAGCCGTACCATATTTTCTCAGAGAAATGTATCCTGCCATAAATGCAAAAGGGACACTGCTTTTAGATACAGCATATGTGTTTGAAAAAAGCAATCGAATTCTTTCACCTAATGAAAATCACAGAATTTTCTTTATCGACTCCAATGGCAAAATTGCACAGTATGGCGATCCTCTTATAGACCAATCAATACTTTACAAATACGTTTCATTATCCACAGAAAGTCACTAGGAGTGCTACAAAACAAAAGTGGCTGATTAACGCAGATTTTCATTTTATTAAACCAATGCCTGGTTATGGTTGTGATATTTTCTCTTTCACAACTTTGTTTATCACTCTATCATTCACAAAATAAATTGGACCTTCCTGATCATTAGCAATTAGTGAGCATCAGAGACCGCCACTAACGGAGTTAAATTGTATGTAAGGTAATGCTCTTGACTTTTCACTTCGCATTAGGTAAATTTGGGGAAATGGCAAACTATTAACAATATGGAAAAGCTGCCAAGTCGATGTAGAAGACTATTTTCTTTTACATTGATAATTTTAACACTAACCGAGATTTCGTGTAATGGACAGGATATGAATAAACCAAACCAACTCGACAGGCAGCCGGCTGTTGCTGGTCAGTTTTATCCCGATTCAAAAGCGTTGCTTGAAAAGGAGCTAAAGAGCTATTTTGATAGTGCTAAACAGACACTAGCTGAGCAGCCTTTGGCATTGATTGTCCCCCATGCCGGATATGTCTTTTCCGGTTTAGTTGCCGCATCGGGCTATCGTCAACTCGATAGAAACAAGAAATACAAGCACATCTTTCTGATTGGGTCAAGTCATACCATGTTTTTTAACGGTGCGGCAGTATATACCAAAGGAGCATTTATCACTCCCCTTGGGAGAATCCCCATTGACCCATTGGCAGAAAAGCTGGTTAAAGAAAACAGCATACTAACCGATAATCCGGAACCTCACCTAAAAGAGCATAGCCTTGAGGTTCAGCTACCATTTCTACAGTACTGGCTAAAAAAAGAGTTCTCAATAATACCAATTGTTATAGGAGGCGAATCGCAAACAACCCCTACCCTATTAGCTGAGGCTCTTGAACCCTACTTTACACCTGACAACCTGTTTATTATTAGCTCCGATTTCTCTCACTACCCCAGCTACGACGATGCTAAGAAAACCGACGACGACATGGCTCACGCCATTGCTACGAATTCCCCTGTTGAATTCATGAAAGCGAAAATCCGTAATGAAAATGCAGGAATCGACGACCTGGCAACGGCCATGTGCGGTTGGACATCGGGACTTACCCTACTGAAAATTACAGAAAACAAACCCCAAATCAGCTACAAAACCATTATGTACCGCAACTCTGGCGATTCGCCTTATGGTGGAAAGGATCGCGTGGTGGGCTACTGGGCAATTGCAGCCGTACAACAAGTCACACAAGGCAATGAGTTCAACCTTACCGATAGCGACAAGCACGAACTACTAATCCTGGCCCGCAAAACCATCACCAACCACTTAAATGGTAGGCCTCTTTACACACCCGATGAGGCTAAACTATCCGATGCGTTAAAAACTAATGCGGGTGCATTCGTAACTCTACACAACCATGGTAGATTAAGGGGATGCATTGGAAACTTTTCTACTTCTACGCCGCTTTACAGGGTAGTAATGGCTATGGCCATCTCAGCTGCTACAGAAGATTATAGGTTCGAATCCGTTACTGCTGAGGAGTTAAAAGATATCGATATCGAAATTTCGGTACTTACACCTATGAAACGGATTAACCATGTTGAAGAGATAGAGCTGGGACGACATGGAATTTACATCAAGAAGGGGATACACTCGGGAACATTCTTGCCACAAGTGGCAAAAGAAACCAATTGGTCACTCCAAGAGTTTTTGGGACACTGTGCCCGCGATAAAGCAGGGATCGGATGGGACGGCTGGCGCGATGCCGAAATATACACCTACGAAGCCATCGTTTTCGACGAGAAGCAAATGGGATTAAGGTAGCAAATAGCTCATGAATTCACCATACTTTTTAATACCCATTTCCGTAGCCATAACACTTTTCTACCTGCTTGGCCGCATCCTTGTTCAGGCAGGGATTACTTCAACTACTACCCATCGAAAATTCTGGAATTTCATTCTACTTTTTGTATTCTTAGGATGCTCAGTACTTGGCATCCTGCTAACAGTAAACATCAACTACAAGTTAGAATGGGATTTTATTAAAACATTACTGGCATGGCATGTTCAACTTGGTATTGCTATGAGTGTTATTGCTCTTATCCATACGCTTTGGCACAGCAACTACTTCAGCAAGTATTTGTCGATTAAACGATTTAAAACTTTCAGGAACGAAAGACATAACAAAAATCAACCCATAATTGCTGCCTTTACCCTTGGAGTGCTCTCCGTTTCCTTGCAGGTTCTTTTAATCCGACAGTTCACTAAGGTTTTTCAAGGAAACGAATTTCTAATTACCTGGACAATTGGCATCTGGATGATTTTATCGGGCGTAGGTGCATACCTTGGTAGCCGATCAACCAGCAACACAAATGAAACCAACAAGTTAGCTGTAAACGCCTTATGGTTCATGTATTTTTCAGCAGTCTTATTCATCTTTCTATCAGGTGAAATCAAACAAACCTTTTTCCCATCGGGAGTGCTAATCCCACCTCACTACATAATTCTTATGGTAACGCTAATGATGGCCACAACAGCTATCCCATCGGGCTTAACATATGCGTTACTTTCCAATCAGGTTAAATCAAAATACCCAACCATTTATGCATTCGAAGCATTGGGAAGCCTACTTGGCGGACTCTTACTTTCGCTTGTTATCATTTGGTTTTTAAACACATACCTGGCAGCAATTTCAATTGGAGTCATCGCAGGTATCATTCTAGCTTACCCCTATAACAAAGCAGGAAGAATAATAATTCCTGTCGTAATTTTAGCCATAGGTGTTAGTATAAAAATATTTAATGCTGATATTTATGCTGAATCAATCCTCCTGCCAGGACAAAACATACTATCGGTAAGCGACTCACCATACGGCAGCCTTACGGTTACTGGCTCCGAGGATCAAATTAACTTTTTTGAAAATGGTTTGTTGCTTTTTAGCACGCAAAACACCATCTACTGCGAGGAAACCATCCACTACATCATGGCACAACGACCAAATCCCCAAAAAGTGCTACTGATCTCTGGCGGATACACTGGACTAATTTCTGAACTTGAAAAGTACAGTCATGCTGAAATTGATTACATTGAGCCCAACCCGCACATATTAAAACTTAGCCAAAGGTTTTGCAGACAACCTTCTTTACAGAATGTCAATATAATAAAAGGAAATGCTCGAAATTATCTGCGAAAATCAAAAAGCAGCTACGACATAGCCATAATTGCCTCCGCAGAGCCAACATCGATTGCACAGAACCAGCACTTCACGCTTGAATTTCTCAAGTTAGCTAAAAAATACCTAAAACCTTCAGGCGTTATAGGCTTTAACCTTAACGGTATTGGTAACTATCCATCGGCACCAAAGCTTAGAGCCTATACTTCGATTGTAGTTACGCTTAAAAAGGTTTTTAAACACGTTGAAGTTATAACTGGTGAGCGAGACTACCTTCTTGCTTCCGACAGCGCCTTAAGAATCGACATAGCTCAGCTTCTTACCGAGCGCCACATAGGCGACTCAAATCTATATGTTCGTCCCGATTACATTAACGACGAGCATATAGCTAAGCGAAACCAGTTCTTTCATGAACAAACAGTCACCCCCCAAAAGTTGAATACCGACAACCATCCCTGGCCAATACTGCAGAGCACAATTGGCTACCTATCGATGTTTGGCAATAGGTTATGGCTTCTGTTTTCAATCGGGTTGGGAGTGCTAATCATCCCAATCGCTTTTCTAAAAAAGAGCACTCGCTCAATGTATGTAATAGGTTTTGCAGGATCAGCCATTCAAACACTTTATCTGCTCACTCTACAAGTTGGTGCTGGTATCCTTTATGGAGCACTAGGCGCCATGATAGCAATATTCATGGGAGGTTTGGCAGGTGGTTCCTTATTGCATGATAGATCAAAGAAAGTTAACCCCCTCCATTCAAAGCTCCTTCTTATAGTTTCATTCATCCTTCTCATTTCACTATGGCAATTTATGCTAGGAATCCCCATTTGGTTGACAATAGCAATACTCTGTTTAGGAACACTTATGGCATCATTTGCCGTTGGCTACCTTTATGTTAACATCACAGGCAATGACGTGTCCGAACTTCAACCAGCAAAAACATATGCTGCCGACCTTTTAGGTTCGGCTACTGGCGTTGTAATTGTTACCCTATTGCTTGTCCCCTCTGTGGGATTCATTGCCACTGCAACCATTTTGGTTATTAGTGTAAGTTTATACTTGGTACTAAGCAAACTTTAAGGCCATGAAAAAGATATCGCGGCGCGAATTTTTAAAACGCAGCCTTTTTACAGCAGGAGGCATAATGGCATTACGATATTTTAGCATACCAGCTTTTGCTTTCAACGACAAACCATGGCGTTGGAGTCGTGAGGCTATGTTCTACACTCCTACTGCACGAGGCATGCGTTGCAACCTCTGCCCAAATGAGTGCAATATCCGTCCAGGTGAAACAGGTGACTGTAGGAATCGCTTAAACCATAATGGTAAGCTCTATAGCATTGCCTATGGTAATCCCTGTGCTGTTCATATCGACCCAATTGAGAAGAAACCGCTTTACCATTACCTACCTGGAAGCAAGTCATTCTCAATAGCAACTGCTGGTTGCAATTTTGGATGCTTGAACTGTCAGAACTGGGAGATTTCGCAGTCGAGCCCCAAGGAAACACGCAATGCCGAACTTTTCCCAGAACAGGTTGTTCAGCAAGCCATCCGTAATGGCTGCAAGAGCATCGCTTACACCTACTCGGAACCCATCACCTTTTATGAGTACATGTACGAAACTGCCAGAATAGCCAATGCCCATGGAATTGGTAACGTTCTAGTATCAAATGGCTACATAAATGAGGAACCGCTTCGGAAGCTAGCCCAGAGAATTGATGCCGCCAATATCGACCTAAAATCGTTTAGCAACGATATCTACCTTAAACTAAACGCCGGAACATTAGAACCGGTTCTTAACACACTACGCATCCTACTCGAGATGAACGTTTGGATTGAAATAACAAATCTAGTTATCCCCACCTGGACCGATGATTTTGCTATGATAAGGAAGATGTGCCAATGGCTTGCAAACAACGGGTTCACAGAGTTCCCATTGCACTTTAGCAGGTTTTTCCCGCTCTATAAGCTAACGCAGCTTCCTCAAACGCCAACATCAACACTAATAAAAGCAAGGGAAATTGCACAATCGTGCGGACTAAAACATGTTTATATCGGCAATGCAGCCCTTCCAAGTGCGGGTGACACCCTTTGCCCGGCTTGCGGAAAGACAGTGATAGAACGTAAGGGCTTTAACGTCACTATTACTAACCTAAAAGATGGCAAGTGTAAATGGTGTGGTAGGGCTATTAATGGAAGATGGGGGTAATGCTACATGTCGTTAATTATAGGTTTGACTTAACTAATTAACTTGAAAAAAACTACTACTTGAAACCAACACTATGCATTTTGTAAGGCTGACAGGAATAAGCCCGCGCCTTTGCCAATTATGCAAAACCTAACGGATGGTTGTTGTCAGGGAACTACCCAAGATAAGGTCCCCGGCATGGAACCCGTTGAGAAAATTATCACAATCATAATCAACTACCAGATTTGCGCTTTCGGCGCTACAGGGAAAGGTATGACCAAAAGCCAATAAAAAGGGCAAAAAAGCAGTGCATAAACACCAACTTGTTTGTGCCAGAGACGCAAAAAAGCATAAAAACCTGCAATAAGTCAAATGGTCTCGATCTGTTTACTTCCTGAAAAATCAAAAACCTCCGATAAGTACATAACTTCGAGCCAGGCGGGTGTAGTTCAACACCGACTCATCGCTGGGTCGTGCCGACCGCTCAGAGTCATATTTATTGTGCAGTCGCACTTTTTCTTCAATCAGGGCTGGCAATGCATACTCTTTTGCAGTTTCTGGTCTGAGCGTTGGCTTGTGCAAATTGCAAATGTGTATGCCTTATACGGTGGTTTTATTTCCACTTAATACTATAACCAATATTCCATTCTACAAAGTCTGAAACATGAAAATCATAACCTCGCAGTGTTATCCCAACAAGAAAGTCTTCGGTAAAGTGATATTTTAGGCCGATTCTTTGATGAAATACCGGTGTTTGACTTACTAATTTTTTGCGGTAAGTGTAGAATGCTGGTTGTAAAATTAAGGAAAAACGGTTTACAACAAACTCATAGGATGGAAAAATACTAATTTGTATTTTATCGGTAAACAAGCCATCCTTAACCTCTAACTCATTATTATCAACAGCAACCTGAGCATTCACCGAACCATTATATGTAAACGCCATTCCAATACCAAATTTAGACTTTCTCCAGATATGCCAGTTTAAGGTTGTAGTTATCCCTGCAACAGGGAAGGTTATCCCCTCATATTTTTCTTTGATATCAACAGCTACAGAATCAAATATTACGTTTGTTCCACCAATAAATGTGGAAATAATCCATTCTTTTTCCGGCTGAAATTCTGAGATTTTGTGTTTAATAAAATCATGTCTTTCGTCAAAATTGTATTTTATACTGATTTTAGGAGCCACAGTATTTAATCCAAAATTAGGTTTTTTTAGAGCACCATTAGAAAAATGAGTTAATGAAAAGCCTGTTTCAACCTCAAAATGTTCAGTTAATTCATAATGTAAATTTAAACCAGCATCTATATAGAAAGATTCTCCTGCACCAATTGCAATATTGCTGCTGTTAGTTACGGGGTCAAAACGTTTCCAATTAAACGTTGCCCCGAAACCAATTTCATAATTAAAACTTAACCTATCCCATCTTTTGAAAGGAGCATCAAAGAATCCATATAAAGCAATTGGATTTCCTATTTCTTCGGGGTTGTAGAAATCATAAACAGATAAACCTATACCCCAATGTGGATAATTATAAATTTGCTCCCAAGCGTTTTTTCCATATGATTGCTGTGAGAATCGGATTGAAAATGTTTGAAAGGCATTTATTAATTCCTTCTCCGCATTGCCACCTCTTACAAAATCATTTGTAGGAAATACATACCCATTTTGATACAGACCACTGATTGAGTAATTATTTGTTGTTTTAAGTAGAGATGTATCCACTGATTGAGCTAATGAAAGCAAGGGCAAGATACACAAAAGCACAAAAATATACTTCCTCATTCTTTATTAATATTTGGTGTAATTTTTACAAACTTATATATGAGTGTCGGAAGTACGATTAGTAATAAAGGCAAACCGAAAATGAAGCCACCAATAACTGCTATAGCCAAAGGTTGATGCATTTGCGCACCGGTTCCTATTCCTAATGCCAATGGTGTCAATGCAACAATTGCACTAATAGCGGTCATTAATTTGGGACGTAATCTTGCCGAAATTGAATGAATAATCGCCACATCAGTAGACATTTTTTTCGCATCGTCCAAAAACAAATAGATAGTAAAAATGGAGGCTTCCCCAAGAATTCCAATAATCATAATTATTCCTGTATAGCTGCCAACATTTAATGGTGTTTGAGTTAGGTATAATGCCAAAACGCTACCTGAAATTCCTAAAACACTTGTAAATATTACAATTATCGAAAGTAGCAAATTGCGAAACATAAAAAGCACCACAGTGAATATGAGCATACCTCCAAGAATTAGTATCATCAAAAGCTCATTGAATGATTTTTGCTGTTCAGCAAAGGAACCACCATATTCAATCTGATAAGATGGTGGAAGGTCGATTTTCGACAATTCACTTTTAATATCTTTCATTACGCTCCCTAAGTCCCTGTTATTAAGTCGGGCAGTAACAACACCCATTGTTTGGAGGTTTTCCCTTTCAATTTCAGCTACTCCATTTAATATTGTAAAATCTGCAAAAGTGGACAATGGAAAGTAATCACCTGACAAGGTGCATATTTTCAAGTCTTTAATGGCTTCAATAGGAGTCTTGTAATTTTCAGGAAACAATACATTGATATCTGTCAATTGTTCTTTTTCAAGAATAGAACCTGAAATAGTCCCTTGTAAATAGGTTTGGATTTGGTTTTGCAAATCACTGTCTGACAAGCCAAACTGTTTTAAGATGGATTCTTTTGGATGAATACTAAACATAGGACCCGCAATTACAACCCCATCAAAAACATCAGCTGTGCCCTGTATTTGTTCCACTTTTGATGCAACTTGCCGTGATATTTCTTTTAGTTTTTCGTGATTTGTACCAAATATTTTAATTTCAATTGGCTGTACACTACTCATTAAATCACCCAACATATCGCCAATTACTTGTCCAAAATCTACGGTTAAAGCAGGTACGGACGATTCTACCTTTTTTCTGATAATATCTGATACTTGTTCGGTAGTGAGCTTCCTATTGTTTTTTAATTCAATTAAATAATCACCTCTGTTGGGCTCGGTTATAAAAAAGCCCATTTGTGTACCAGTTCTGCGTGAATAAGTTTTTACTTCAGGGATTCCATCTAAAATTTCATCCACTGCATTCAGCATCCTGTCAGTTTCTTCCAGAGAAGTTCCGGGTGGACTATTGTAATCCAGGACAATTGAACCTTCGTCCATTTGTGGTAAAAAACCCGTTTCTAATTTTGGAAGAATCAGATAAGTGCTTAATCCAATAAGACCAATAAACACATAGCTGATTAATGGCTTTTCAATAAAAAAACGCACCCATTTTCGTTCTTGTACTGTGTGTACCTTTATCGTCTTATTTTTCTTTCCGGAAAACAATAAATAAATTACCGGAAGACCTATCCATGTTACAAAAAATGAAACAGTAAGTGTAATAATCATTGTTTCGGTCAATATCTTGAAATATGCACCTGCTACGCCTGTCATTAATACAAAAGGAAGAAAAATAACGATTGTGCTTAATGATGAACTAACCATGGCAGGGAATAAAAATTGAATAGCTTTTCCTACTAACTCATTCGGAGCTTCCTTCGGATTTTCTTCGTGTGTCCTGTGAATCTGCTCTATCACAATCACAGCATCATCAATTATTAATCCTATGGCTGCGGCAATAGCTCCAATTGTCATAATGTTTAAATCATATCCCAGTGCTTTAATCAAAATAAAGGTGAGACTCAGAGTAATAGGAATAGTTACAAATAAAACACTACTGGCTTTAATGGATTTTAGGAAAATAATTACCACAATAATGGCAAGTAAAAGTCCAATCCACAGCACATCAATAATACTTTTTAAACTATTCCGCACAAAATCTGCCTGATTGTAATATTGCTTTAATTCAACTCCACTTGGGAGTGTTTTATTGAGTTCTGTAATTCGTTGGGTAACCTGATTGGCTACATCAATTAAATTGCTTTTAGGTTGTTTTAAAATGGCAATAAGCGGCACATTTTTTCCGTCAGCTTTAATTTTTATAAATTCAATTTTTTCAGCAATCTGAACTGTGGCAATATCCTGAATGGTAATTTTTCTTTTTGAATCGTTAAAAACGACTAAATTCTCCAAAGCTTTTTTGTTTTTAATTGAAGCGTCAGTTACCGTTAAATAAAGCCTTCTGTAGTCAATTACATAGCCATTAGATTTAATAAAATCAGACTGTTGAATGGCGTTGATAATTTGTTGAGGATTTAATTTTAGAAGGCTTAGCTTTTGTTGGTCTAATAGGACTTGATATTCTTTTGTTTTACCACCTATAACCTCTACCGCTGCAACACCTTCGATTCTTGATAAGTAGGGCTTCACAATATATTCGCCTATCATTTTTAGTTCTACTTGATTCTTGTTGTCGGATTGCAATGAATACCCCATAATAGGCAAAATGGAGGGATTCATTTTTTCAACAGTTATATTTACATTAGGTGGTAAATCGTTTTTAATTTGTGCTATTCTCGATTCTATTTGCTGCTTGTCAATATCAATATCGGAGCCCCAATCCATAAATGCTGAGATCTCGCAACTCCCCATACTCGTAGTACTACGAATCAGCTTTAGGTTTTCGACCCGTTTTATTGTGTTTTCTAAAGGTTTGGTAACTGTTACCATCATTTTATCAACGGGTTGTTGCCCGTTTTCAGCAATAATTTTGATTTTCGGAAATGTTACGTTCGGGAATAGGGATGTACCCAAATTTTTATAAGTATACGCACCTCCTATTAAAATAAGCAATAAGATAAGGGCAACAGGACTCTTGTATTTAAAAAATAATTTATTCATCCTTAGTTCATTTTAATCTTAGTACTGTCAGGAAGTTCGTATCCACCTGTAACTATAATCTCATCTGATATATTTAGTAAAGGGTTTAATATTTCAATTTTGCCATCAGTTTCAATTCCTTTTATAATAGGCACTTTAATAGCTAAAGAATCTAAGGTAACTTTCATTATCCAAAATTTATCCTGTGTTTCATTTGTCAATACAGCATCTTTAGGCAATAATAGGCTTTCCCTTTTTTTATTGATAGAAAATGTTACCAGTACGTTCAGGTTTTCGGGCAGTGTGGTTTGTTTTTTTAGTTTAAAGTAAATCTGTTGTGTTTGTGAAATGGGGTCAACCAATGGAATTGCTTTATAGAAAACAGCATGAAGCACTTCTTTATTTGGCAATTCAATTACAATATCTTGCCTATTATCAAGGATGCTGGCGTATTCAAAGGGAGCATTTACCTGAATGATTAAATCCGTATTTTTTACGATTGTTGCCATCGCATTTCCTTCAGATATAAAAACATTCGCATCGGTTACATTAAGGGTATTTATAAAACCCGAAACGCTTGCAAAAACCGGAATAACACCAAACTGATTAGGCACTGACACATCAGAATTTTGCAGGGCCTTGCTCTCTTTTGTTTGTATTTTAAACAAAAGTTCATCTTTTACAACCCAGTTTCCAACTCCTGTATTTACCTCAGTAATATAACCTGAAATGGGAGCTGTAATAGTGGTTTTATTCAGATAAATAACTTGCCCGTTCAATTGTTTACTTTCTTGAATATTTCCACGAACAGGATGAATAGTGCTAACAGAAGGGCATGGAGACGTATCATTTGTGGTTTCTTTTTGATTGCACGAAATCAGAAATACCAAAGCAACAAATAGGATGGTGGATTTTAGTATTTTCTTCATTTAAGTATTTTTAAAGATTCCAATAATTGTAGGAGTTAATTAAAATTTCTTTAGCCATCAACGTATTTGTTTTTATTTGCTGTTTCATTGAGATTTCCCTAATGAGTGTTTTTAGTTCCAACACAGAAATCAAACCTTGATTAATTTCAATTTTATACAATTCAAGAAGATTGTTGTATTCTGATAGTTGCTTGTCAATTAAACGAAGTTGCTTGTCCAAATTGGTTATTTGGCTTAGAATGTTCTTTTTCCTTATATCGTTTTGGTTTTCAAAGTATTTTCGGTCTGTTTCAATATTTGATAACTGAATTATTGTTTTTTCATCATTCGTTTTTCGTTGATGCCCGTCAAACAAATTCCATTTTAAAAATACCCCAACACTAAATCCCAAACGATTTAGAGCAGGCTGGTAAGTGGCATTTAGCCCGGCATCTCCAAAAACTCCGACTTGTGGCAAATATTTAAGGTTGAATATTTTTTGTTCAACTATCAGAGTTAAACTGTCAAATTTGAACTGAGAAGCAAATAACGAAGATGTTTGAGTTGGAGAATTTAAAACCAAATTTACTTCGTCCAATCGAACTAAAGTTGAATCATTGATGCCACATAGTAATTTAAGGGAATTAAAATTATCGAGGTATGAGCCGTTAAGACGTTCTTCTTCAATCTGATCATTTTCTAATTCAATTTCCAATAATTTTAAATCAATCAGTTTATAAATTCCCGCATTTACAAGCGCTTTCATTTGTTGTATTTGCTCCTCCAAAACCTGAATGGTATTTCGGATATTTTCTTTCTGCTTTTGAGACTGGACACAGAGTATATATTGATGCGTTACAACTTGTTTTAATTCAGCTTTCGTTAATTCTGTCAAACTTAAATTTCGTTCCTGTAAAATATCTGTTTTGTTTTGCTGTGCAGCAATATACTTATGCGTAAATAAGGGTTGATTTATGGAAATTATTGCCTGAAACTGACCGCCATTAGTTGCTCCTAAATCATATCCCAAATATTCAGAGCTACCCGAAGAAACCCATTCTAATTTATTGGTATTACCATCTTTAGAAATAATTGGTAAAAAAATGGCATTGCTGTTTAGATTTATATTTGGGGCTTTGTAAATAGCGTTGAATTGCTTTAAATCTAAATCAATTATTCTTTTATTATTTTCCTGTTTTTGCAATAAAGGGCTGTTTTGCTCTGCGAGTTCAATATAGTTTTGCAGACTATTTTGAGAAAATGCTACCGTACAAAAACAACTTGCTACTGCTAATATTATGATGTTTATTTTCATTACTTATACACAAATGAAATAAAAAGAGGAGACTTGTTTTAAGTCTCCCTTTTAACTTTAACAATTATTATTAGTCATTATCTTCTTCGTCTTCTTTTTTTACTTCTTTTTTTACCACTTTTCCATCAGGCGTAATGGCAACCTCCATTTTTGTTTCACCTTTTTCTAAAGCAAATTCATAGACTTTCCCATCTGTTGTTTCAGATATCTCAGCTTCTTCTAAGTCGTAACCTGCAAACTCATTATCTAAAGTTTGCTTCACTGCCTGGGGAATTTCTGATTTTTCTATTTCATATTCTGTTTCCATCCATTTTCCATCAGAGCTAAAATTTGCAGAATATTCCTTGCCATTCATTTTAAATTCTGCTTCCCACTCTGTTTCGTTTTCTTTGTCCCATTTAACTTTTTGGGCAGTAGGGAATTTTTGTTCAAAAGCAGTTTTTATTTTTGCGGGAACATCTTTTTTTTGTCCGCAGGCTGAAAAACTGAAAACAGCCAGAATCATTGAAATAAGAATTAAGTTTTTCATCGTATTAAATATTAAGTGAATATAAATTTCACTGTAAAGGTGTAATTTGATTTTGAAGGAATTTTGAATTTTAAGGAGTGAATTAATTTTAAAAATTATAGGCAAAATAGAAACCGTAATTATCACTTCCTATTTGTGGTACGAAGGTGATATTTTTCGTTTTCGTGAAAGGGTTAAAGTTTTTGAACGGCTCAAAATGATAGACCAATTCTGCTGAAATAATTCCGATACCTGCACCAATAAGTACATCGGAAATCCAGTGTGCATTATTAATCATTCGAAACGAACCTGTCGTTACAGCAAAAGCATAACCACTATAAGCTAAAGCAGGTGCAGTTTCGTGGAACTCGTTATACAAAACACAAGCATTTGTAAATGCTAATGTTGTGTGCCCAGATGGAAAAGAGTGAAACCCGCCGTTTGGGCGTTCTTTTTGTGTAATTATTTTTAGACTATGGGTTATCGTTGATGAAATCAGGTTGGCAATTAACAAATATTTAGTTTGGTCGAACCAATGATTCCTGGCTTTTATACCCCAAAAATCTGCGGTGTACATTTCTACAATAGGAGCATATTGAAGATAATCGTCAATGGGAAAATGAAAGTCGTTGCCAACTTTGTTGCGCAAGTTGGTTTGAAAATTCTTCTCAAAAATGCTGTTATTTACGATTATACCAAGTCCTATCAGGGAAGCAGGAACTATACTTTTTTTGAGCAACGAAACCGATTTAATACTATCGTTATTTGAAGCATTTAATGTTTGTCCTTTAGCTTTGCAAATAGAGAGCAGAAAGGTTAATACAATTAACAGGTTTATGGAAATCCTCATTTTGCCTTTTTTGAATTTTAGGCAAAAGAATTACTCAATATTGAAGAAATTTTGAATTACTTGAATTGTACGGAGAAAGTGTGTTTGTTATCTGAAAAAGAATAAGCAATACTCCAATTATTTAAATCTGCTATTTTCTTCACTATCGCTAAACCTAATCCATTGCCTTGCACAGATTCATTTGATTTTGAAAAGCGATTAAACAATTTTTCGGGTGGCAATTCTTCGGCTTTTCCTGTATTTGTAATAATTAGTTCTTTTTTGGCAAGCCTGATGATTATTGCTCCGTATTGTACATTATGACTGATGGAATTTAACAATAAGTTGTTAAGCATTATTTCGGTTAAGCCTTTATTGGAGCTTATATTAAAATCAGTTTTAAAATCAGTTTTAATTTCAATGGATTTTTGTTTTGCCTGTTCTATAAAAAAGTCTAATTGCTTTTCAATTAGTTCCTTCATTGAGAATGTTTCGGGCTCACTAAAATAATGTTTATCAATTTTTGAGAGCAATAATAAATTTTTATTTAACCTATTTAGTCTTGAAATAGTATCGCTGACCGAATTAAGTATTTCCCATTGCCCTTGGGTTACATCAGTACGTTGAATAAGCGTATCAATTTTTGCTTTAAAAATGGCAATAGGTGTTTGCAGTTCGTGGGCTGCATTTTCAACAAATTCACGCTGGTTATTGTAGATAATCAAGTTTCTTTCAATCAATTTTTCAATACTTTTATTCAGCCGGTCGAATTCCTCAATATCAGAATTAATAAAATCAGGTTTACTGTGTTTATCTATTTCAAAAGTTTCAATTTGTTGCAAGGTTTGGTAAAAAGGTTTCCATAAACGTGTGGATATAATCTTATTTATGAAGTAAATTCCTGAAAATAGCAGAACAAGAATCATTGCAAAAAGGAGAGCAATGGTAAAAATCAAATCTTGCGATTCCAATAAATTCGTTTTAACCAAAAGCGTATAGGGCTTTCCCTCAATGCAAACAGGGGCTTTTAAAACTCGATATGGCTGATCCTCATTTTCAATTGGATTAAAATATGATGCATTAAACAACGTATCAGATTTTAATCCGATCGAATTTTGTATTTCAATGTTGTTATTAAACCGATTCCAACTTGGAATGTCGTTTACCTTTATTTCCGAAACCGAATTATTTAAAAAATCTGCCTTGGTAAGCAATAGAGATTCATCAATTTCACTCAAATAAAGTCTATTGACAAGGAAAGAAAATAGTGGTGCTGCAATTACAAAAAGCAGGATTGAAATGTAGAAGTATATCCTTTGTGTTCTATCAAGTAATTTTTTATTCATTTTGCCATTTGTAACCTAAGCCATATACCGTTTTGATGTAATTTCTACTTCCGGCGCTTATTAGTTTCCTTTTAAGATTTTTAATATGAGCATACACAAAATCGTGGTTATCCAACATGTCTGCCATATCTCCCGAAAGGTGTTCTGCAATAGCACCCTTTGATAACACTCTGTTTTTATTTCCAACAAGAAATAGCAATAAATCAATTTCCTTTTTGGTTAGCTCAATTTCTCGATTATTGACTTTTACAACTTTCGAGAGTGTGTCAATTTCTATTTCGTTAAAGATAATTTTATTATTTCCATGGAATTGTTTTCGTCTGATCAAGGCTTGTATTCTTACCAACAACTCTGACAAATGAAATGGTTTTATCAGGTAATCATCAGCACCCAGATTGAATCCTTCAATTCTGGTTTCCAAAGTTTCCTTGGCAGATATAATGATAACTCCATCTGTTTTATCCAGCTTTTTTAGTTCCGTCAACAAGTCAAATCCATCACCATCAGGCAACATTAGGTCAAGTAAAATGCAATCGTAATTATAGATAGCAATTTTATCTACTGCTGACGAAAAGTTTTCAGCCCATTCACACACAAAGTCGTTACTATTCAAATAATCTTGAATGCTTTTTGCTAAATCTATTTCATCTTCAACTAGTAACAGTTTCATACTGCAAATTTACTTTTCAATTTTGAATAATTTTTGAACTTGGCGTTGGCTAAAAATTAGCTCTTTTATTTTTTAATGTGCTGGCTTTCGTGTCGGGAAAAACCAAATCCCGAAGAATCGGGACAAGTTGTGCTGTTTACGCGTAGGCTCTCTTTTACAGTTTGCTACTCAACTCATTTATATACGCTACTCTATTTCGCTTTATTTCCATTATTGGATGTATTCACGCTATAAAATAGCGTTTTATCTCTTAAATCAAATGTAAGAAAAAAATTATAAATCATCAATCGGCAATTTGTTTTTGCGGACCTTTTAAGTTTACACTGGGGTTAAATTAGGCTGGGCATATTCACATGTAACCGAATTGGATTATATGCAACTAAAACCAACCCTTTCGGCAATAGTTTTTTTTAGGTATACCAAGCACTTATACACCAGCGTGTAACCGTTTTTACCATCATAGCAATGTCATATTGTGGGATCCCAGTTATAACATCTAACTACCTAATTGTCAATTCCAATAAAAAAAACATTGATATGACTTGACCATAATTTAAAACGTATGCAAAGACAACGGGAATGACAGAAAAAAGCCCCACCGCTGCCATTCCTGCCACAAATGCTGGAATCCTGACAGGCGCATGTCAGTTTTAACCTGCAAAAAAGTCAGTTTTAAGTTTTGGCACAGGTTATGATAAATACCTAACGTAAAAATTCAGAAAAAAAGTTTTAACCTAAAAATTATAAAAAGCTATGTCGAACGTAAAGGTGAAACCACTGGCCGATAGAGTGCTGGTAGAGCCCATGGAGGCCGAAGAGAAGACTTCAAGCGGAATCTACATTCCTGACACCGCCAAGGAAAAACCACAAAAAGGAACTATCATTGCTGTTGGTCCTGGTACCAAGGACATCACCATGGAAGTAAAAGAAGGCGATGTTGTGCTCTATGGCAAGTATGCCGGTACTGAAATTACCATCGACGGTAAGGATTACCTTATCATGAAACAATCCGACATCTTGGCTGTTATCTAATCGTCAAAGTGTAAACAATTAAAAAACAATAAACTATGTCATCAAAAGTATTAACCTTCGACATTGAAGCTCGCGACAAGCTCAAAAGAGGAGTTGACCAACTAGCAAATGCTGTTAAAGTAACCCTTGGTCCTAAAGGTCGCAATGTTGTTATTGAGAAGAAATTTGGATCGCAACAAGTAACCAAGGATGGTGTTTCTGTTGCTAAAGAGATAGAGCTACCCGATCCACTAGAGAATGTAGGTGCTCAAATGGTTAAGGAGGTTGCCTCTAAAACCGCCGATAATGCTGGTGACGGTACAACTACTGCAACCGTTTTAGCACAAGCAATTGTTAACGTTGGTTTGAAGAACGTTACTGCTGGCGCTAATCCAATGGATCTAAAGCGCGGTATCGACAAAGCTGTTGCTAAGGTAGTTGAACACCTAAAAAAGCAATCGGTATCGGTTGGCGACGATTACCTAAAGATTGAGCAGGTTGCTACCATCTCTGCTAACAACGATAATGAGATTGGTAAACTCATTGCTGAGGCAATGAAGAAGGTGAAGAAAGAAGGTGTTATCACCGTTGAGGAAGCTAAAGGTATTGAAACAACCGTTGAGGTTGTTGAAGGTATGCAATTCGACCGTGGTTACATCTCACCATACTTCATCACCGACCCCGACAAGATGGAGGCAGTATTGGAGAATCCTCTCATCCTAATTACCGATCGTAAGATCTCAACCATGAAGGATCTCCTACCCATTCTTGAGCCTGTAGCTCAAAATGGTCGTTCACTCCTTATCATTGCCGAGGATGTAGAAGGCGAAGCTCTTGCAACACTTGTAGTTAACAAGCTTCGCGGTTCGCTTAAGATTGCTGCAGTAAAAGCTCCTGGCTTTGGCGACCGTCGTAAGGAGATGCTTGAGGATATCGCTATTCTAACCGGTGGTGTGGTAATTAGCGAAGAGAAAGGCTTACGCCTCGACGGTGCTAAGATGGATATGCTAGGTAGCGCTGAAAAAGTAACCATCGACAAGGAGAATACTACCATTGTAAACGGTGGTGGTAAGAAAGATGCTATCGACAAGCGTGTTGCTCAAATCCGCACCCAAATTGAGAACACAACATCCGATTACGATCGTGAAAAGTTACAAGAGCGTTTAGCTAAACTAGCTGGTGGTGTTGCTGTACTATATGTTGGTGCTGCCACCGAAACCGAAATGAAGGAGAAAAAAGACCGTGTTGACGATGCTCTAAGCGCTACCCGTGCTGCTGTAGAAGAAGGTATCGTTCCTGGTGGTGGTGTTGCTTATATCCGTGCTATTGAGGCTCTCGAAGACCTAAAGGGCCAAAACGAAGACGAAACCACTGGTATCCAAATTGTTAAACGCGCCATCGAAGAACCTTTACGTCAAATTGTAACTAATGCTGGCCTTGAAGGTTCTGTTATCGTTCAGAAGGTTAAAGAAGGTAAAGGTGACTTTGGATACAACGCTCAAGCCGATAAGTTTGAGAACCTATTCCAAAGCGGAGTTATTGACCCAACCAAGGTTACCCGTGTAGCCCTAGAGAATGCCGCTTCAATAGCAGGTTTAGTTCTAACTACCGAATGTGTAATCACTGAGAAGAAAGAAGATAAACCTGCACCTATGGCTAATCCAGGAATGGGCGGAATGGATATGATGTAAAAGACGCATCATAAATATGCCGACGGAGGGAGGTATTCCCTCCGTTTTTTTTACAATCATTAGAATACTCAACTTATAAAAGTTGACTAATTTTGTGAAATAAGCAACAAACACCTAATAAAATGACGTTAGAAGAGAGAATTAACCAGGATATCAAGGCAGCCATGCTGGCAAAGGATAAGGTACGCCTTGGAGTTCTAAGAGCGATAAAAAGTGCAATTCTTCTTGCAAAGACCGAAGGAGAACACAAGGACCAGCTCACACCAGATGTTGAAATGAAAATCCTTCAGAAACAATATAAGCAAAGGAAAGATTCAGCCGAACAGTATATGCAGGCGGGTCGGCCAGAGTTGGCCGATAATGAGTTGGCCGAGGCCTCAGTAATAGAAGAGTACCTGCCTAAAATGTTAAGCGAAGAGGAACTCAAAGAAGAAGTAAAAAAGATAATAGCCCAGGTTGGTGCAAAATCGCCTTCCGATATGGGAAAGGTTATGGGAGTTGCTACCAAAACCCTTGCGGGTAAGGCCGAAGGCAAAGCTATTGCCGACATGGTTAAAAGCATGCTGGCTACAGGCGCTTAATCCTGAACAGGCCTAAATTCATCGGTTCCTTCTACTCGCTCCAACTCCAACCCGGTTTTTGATTTCAGGTAAGGGATAATAGCCGGGTCGCAGTTGGCTATGTAGTTCAAATCGAACATCATAAAGTGATAAGGGTTCTCTACGTACTCCTCATCCTCTGTACCCGAATAAAACCGCCAACCGCTATCTTCAGCCTCCTCGGGAGTTTCACGATGCATATAGCCCACAAGCTCGCCATCAACAGTTATCTTATCGGAAGCATAACAGTATCGCCCCGAAGGAATCAAATCCTTAACCTCCTCTGGTTTAACCTTATATTTAAAATTAGCCATAATCAATCCTTATATCAGAAAGTACAACGCAAAAAAGTGGCACGCACTGCCAAGTATAATGAAAAGATGAAAAACCCCATGTGCAAAAGGGAACCTATCTTTTAAATAGAAAATAACACTGGCACTATAAGCCAAACAGCCCGATAAAAGAAACCATAACGAAAGGTTTGGTGTATTCTGAATAATAGGGACTACAGCAATAATACCTATCCATCCCATTGCCACATAAAGCCATGCTGACATGCTACGAAATTTAGCCGAATAGAACCAAACCTTGAATATCACACCAGCAACTGCCATTGCCCAAACCAATCCAAAAATGGTCCATCCAAGCCAACCCTTAATGCTAAGCAGTGCAAAAGGGGTATAAGTTGCTGCAATTAAAATATAGATTGATGAATGATCAAACTTATTCAGGTTATACTTAATTCGCGGATTTACCGCTGAATGAAACAGTGTTGATGCAGTGTATAAGTTGATAAGCCCAGCGCCAAAAATTGAGTAGGTTACAATATGCCAAACGGTACCATGATATGCCCCTCGAATTATCAATAAAGCTGTTGCTGCAATAGCCAGAAATATTCCTACTCCATGACTAGTACTATTAACTATCTCTTCGTGCTTTTTAAATTTTGATGTATTCACTTCTTTTACAATTTGCGTGTAAAATTATAAAGAAAAACGGCTAAGGAGGCAAAATCAATATAAAAAAGGCTGTTAAGAAAATAATATTACCAAAACAAGGCTAAACCTGCGTATTCAATTTGTTCAAGCAAACACATAAAATTTAAAAGTTGCATTGAAAACCCTATCAACAAGTAAATCACACAAATTAGCAAGCAATCAGTTTTTGAAAAACATATACTTGTATTATCTTAGTAAGCGCATAAATCTTCAAATACCAACAAATTGTAAATGGGCAAATTTGCATTTAGAAAGCGTTTCATACGTTGGCAAAGCAATTTAAACAACTCTTACTATTTCATCCTTTTACTGAGCCTTTTAACCGGATTTGGGAGTGGAATAGTTGCGGTTATCATAAAAAACTTAGTACATTTTATTGAGTCATCCCTACAAAACTGGCATCTTGTTAAAGAAGTAAAATTTCTATACGTTTTGCTACCAGCTGCAGGTATAAGTTTGGTTGTAATTTTCATCAGATATATTTTAAGACAAGAGGTTGGCGATGGTGTTCCAAAAGTTTTACATGCCATATCGAGTAATCATGCAAACATAAAGATGCACAACCTCTTCTCTTCAATTATAACGAGTGCGTTAACTGTTGGATTTGGTGGTTCGGTGGGACTAGAGGGACCAACTGTTGCCACGGGTGGTGCGGTTGGTTCTAACCTAGGGCGCTTTTTTCGTATTCCCTACCGAAAAAAAATTATCCTGCTGGGAGCAGCATGTGCTGGTGCAATGGCTGCAATCTTTAAAGCACCCATTGCAGGGATAGTGTTTGCAGTAGAGGTGATAATGATTGACCTAACATCGCTATCGGTTGTTCCTATACTGTTAGCTTCAATTGCTGGCTACACAACATCATTCCTTTTCCTTGGCAGAAATGTACTATATCGGTTTGAACTTAAAGATGCCTTTGAACTTAACCAAGTTGGATATTTTGTTATCCTAGGCCTAATTACTGGATTTGTGGCACTTTATTTTACCTCTACCTATGAACGCATCATGAAGCGATTTGAAGGTATGAAAAGCAGGCTTAAAAGACTTGTCATAGGAGGAGGTTTACTTGGAATAATACTGTTCGCCTTTCCATCGCTTTATGGTGAGGGTTACGAATACATAAACGCATCGCTTAAGGGCGATTATAGCCTAGTGCTTAAGAACAACCTTTTTAACCTTGACCCCGATTCTGTAGTTGTCCTTTTTAGCCTTTTCTTTTGTTTGCTCCTGCTTAAAATCGTGGTAACATCGCTCACTTTTGGCGCAGGCGGCATTGGTGGAATTTTCGCTCCAACACTTTTTACAGGAGCAAATACAGGACTCTTTATTGCTCTTCTTGCATCTCAACTCGGATTTCATATATCTGTCAGCAACTCAGCTCTTGTTGGTATGGCTGGATTAATAGCTGGCGTTCTGCACGCTCCCCTTACAGGCATTTTCCTGATTGCTGAAATAACAAATGGCTATCAGCTTCTTTTCCCTCTTCTTATTACATCATCTGTTTCCTACATTACAGTAAGAATATTTAAACAGCATAACATCTACTCCATACAGTTGGCAAAGAGGAAACAGCTCCTAACTCATAATGCCGACAAAAATGCATTATACCTTATTGATTTAAAGAAAATTATTGAAAAGAATTTTGTCACCATTCACCCCTCATCGAGCTTGGGCGATTTGGTTAATGCTATTTCGAAAAGTACAAGAAACCTATTCCCTGTTGTTGATAATGACAACCACCTAATTGGCGTGGTTAACATGAACCAGATCAGGCAAATAATGTTTAACTCTTACCTTTACAACAAAGTTTTTGTAAAAGAAATAATGGAAATACCAGAAACCACAATTTCACTGGAGGACGATCCAGAGGTAATAGCCGAAAAACTTTTGCATAGCGACAACTTCAACCTACCCGTAATTGATCAGAATGGCAAATACTTAGGATTCATTTCCCGTGCTAACTTCTTTGCCAACTATCGTAAACTTTTAAGAGAATTCTCTGCGGATTAATAGCCTACAGATGAAACCTTTTATGACTTTTACAGTAAATAATGTCAACCACAACCAAATTATCTTATGAAAAAGATTATCTTATTTTTACCACTTGGATTAGTAATTCTTCAATCCTTCTTGCTTACAAATATTTCACATGCACAACGTCAGCGTTCAAACTGGATTCAGCAAAAAAATGCCTACAAAGGCAGATGGCGTGTTGGATTTGGTATTGACGTAACCGACCCAACTGGTGTCGACATGCAATTCTACCGCCTTAACGGAGTTTGTGATAGATCATTCTCTATTACAAAGAAAATTGCCATTGGAATTTGGGCTGGAATGGAAGGGATTGTTACTGGACCAATAATTGAAAAGCAGAACAACGATGCCAATTGGGAAAGCGGGAGCATTCGTTTTGGATCCGATATCAAATTTTACTTACCAATGGCACTTAACCCCTATATTGGAATTGGGTTCGAAAGTGGAAAAAGAAAATATTTCGGGCTAAACGAAATGTCGACAGACATTGTAGCCAGATTGGGCATTGAACATAAAATCGTTGGGACCAAATTATCAACTCAGTCCGGACTTAATATAACCCTATTTATCGATGGCAAGCTAAATAAATCCATCGATAAGGATTTTATGTACATAACACCTTCAGTAGGTTTACGATTCCATTGGCTATAAACCCCTAGAAATATTATTGCTTTATAAGCTTTACTATTTTTGAGTGCCTTCCCTTGGTTATTCTAGCAAAGTAAATACCCTTAGTATAACTCGACAAATCGATTGATACAGTTTGAGACAAATTCGATTTGCTATAAACAACATTACCTATTACATCAATTACCTCAATGCTTGAAAAATCGTTACCGGCAAAATCAACCATGAATATATCGCGAAACGGATTTGGATAGACTCTTACCGAGTTTAACTCATCAAAAGAATCAGAATTAATAGTTGAGAACTGCGCCTCAAAAGAACGGCATTCAGTAACAGTGAACGTCAAAGTTGGATTAGTTGAAACTTGGTTACCATTCTCAAGCCAAGCTGTAAATTCAAAACCAGACTCGGGAACTGCAGTTAGGGTACATGTGCTATTGAAGGTATAAGTTCCTGTTCCACTAACAGTACCACCATTTGCTGGATTTACAGTTGCCGATATCTCAAAACTTTTTAACGAAAACCTTGCCTCAAGCAAACGATTCCCTGTTACAGTAAATGATAGCGTTGGGTTAGTTGATACTAAGCTCTCTCCTTCGTACCAACCATTAAAGTCGTACCCAGTATTCGAAGATGCAGTTAGCGTACAGGTGCTTCCATAATTATACGTACCTGTTCCAGAGACGGAACCTGAGCCAGAAGGAGTAACCGTTGCCGATATGGTGTAACTTGTAGATTGCACCTTAGCTGTAATAGCAACATTATCAACTGACCAGTACGCTGCAGAACCACTAGTAGTACCAGATGATAAGTATTGAAATGCTATGTAAGCATTTTGGGCGCTTGCATCAGACAAGTCAATATCTCCAGACGAGGTCCAGACTTGCGAGTTTTCTGCAGGATAATTGTACGATAGTTCAGTCCAAGTGTAGTTCTCGGGGTTGCCACTACCTGGATAATCAGTAGAGTAGAAAACCTTGACTTCAGGATTAGGGATATTAGTATCGGAATACTTTGTCCACGAATCAAAAGTTAACGTTATGTTTGAATAGCCACCAAGATCAAGCGCTGGTGAAATTAACCAATCATCGGAAGCAACATCCCCATTGTAGCCATTTATCTCAATGTATCCTTGAGAATTACATGTCCAATCCTTATTACTAGTAACAGAAAACACTTGCCAACTTGCAGGTAGACAGCTAGCAAAATCTTCGGTAAGAATTGTCACAGTGCTACTCACTTCTCCATTAAGACTAATACTCAAGTCTGACGCACTCCCATTGTCGGTTATCGCTAGGGTTTCATTATAAACACCTTCGGCTAGCCCAGCTTTAAGGCGAACAAATATATTTTTTGATGGGAGCGTTGGAGCGGTATAGCTTACTTCAATTGAGGCAGCATAGTTTATGTTATCAGCAGAAACCTCATAGGAAGCAGGAGCAGTAATGGTAACCTTACTCCCATCTAAATTTTCACCGGAAATGCTAAAACTCTGCTGAGCAGATGGTCCATTTCCAGGAGTGTATGAAAAACCCGAAAGCGCGCTTTCACTCGAACTTAGCATTGGGCTACTAGTTGACTCTGTTAGCCAAATTGTTGCATTAGTAACAAAAACTCCATTATCGCCAGTTGCATTTCCAGCATTAAATGGCTGAGACCATCCAGGGTATGTATTTGAATTATCGTGAGCAGTTTCGTCTTCAGGAACAGAACTATCGCCAACTGCCACTACCCTACCACTTCCATAAGTAGCGCAAACTGCCATTACGCCTGTTGTACCACTATTTGAGTACCCATCGTTGTAAACAAGTCCAATAGCAGTTGAGTTAGCACTTTTGTCAATTGTGAAAGTTCCACCATTGTAAAAGGCTAAACCATCAACATCGCCTGCGGGACCATGGAGTATTGGATTATCGGGCAAGTTTGCCACATTGGTTGCCGGGTCAATTGAAATATTGCTACCAGGATCTAAAGTAAAACCAAAAGGGTTGTTGTATGTAGAGAAAAAATCGTTCCAAACCTCGAGCGCATCCCATCCATCACCATCCCTATCAGCTACAGCATGGTCGGCCACAATAAAAAGTCCACCACCATTCTGAACAAAGTCAATTATTGCTTGCTTTTCTGCTGCAGAGAATGGGTTGTTAGGCTCACAAACCACAAATACATCGTATTTGGACAAATCCTGGCTATTTGATGAATTCCCATAAGTAATTGAACCCGAAGCGGGAAGCGTTTCCACATAAAACCCACGCTTAACCATTTCTACGCCCCAACTCGACAATGCTCCTTGCCAGTATGTTTCTGTGGTACTTTGCGTTATACCCGATTGAGCAGGGGAAGGAATGGGCTCATCATCATCAATAATCCAGTCGGCATTGCTTGCCGTTTCACTTTTAGTATTATCGAAAAGTATCTTTTTTTGTGCTTGAGCAGAGACTACAACAACTAGTGTGGTTAATACTAGCAGAAATCTTTTCACCATAATTCAATTGATTTAAACCTATTCGTGAGGATACGTGTATTTAGCCCACAAAGGTATCCTAAATAGGCAAAAAAGTTTTTGAATTAACTTTTTTTAGAAACAATTCATATTTACACAGGTAAATGGCAAACGCTTTTCTACAACACCTTAAATATAACATAGAAAAAGTATGAATTTTCTATAAGATTAAACGTCAATCTAAGAAACCTTAAAAAAATCTAATGAATTTTGTACCTCATTTAATCTTCCGCCTTTTCTGCTCTAGGCTCCAAGTCCAGTAACAGTTCCCACTCATGGAAGGAGGTGCATTAGGTTTCCTACTTTTATTTGTACAACCAAAAAACAGATTAAACCCAAAACGGAGATTAGCATTACGTGCTTTTTCTGGATAAAATGCTGCAAGAATGTTGTCGGAAAGCATGTAGAATTGAAATCGTTTTCCACCAAGATTAAACGCAGCCCCAACATTCCTAAACGAGCCATTCATAACTGAGTAGGTAAGAGCTAATGAGTTCCCCTTGTTAGCTAATGCAATAGCCGACAGAGTTAAACCAACTACAGGCCTACCAGGATACCACTCAGCTCTTAAATGTGCACCTGCCAACAGATTTTGAGAGAGGTTATATGTTGCGCCAAAATATGCTTTGGGGTTAAGAAAAGTAACAAAACTTGAAGGAGCATGGGTGAACTGTATCTGGTTATTTATTGAATCGGCAAGCATGGCAACATAGTCATCGGGGTTTGCAAGGTCGGCAGGAGTTGCCCCACGATATACAAAATGGCCATCGTTTTCAAACCGATTTGTATTTTTTAACCACCAAATAAAACCTAGGTCTAATACGCTACCACTCCAAGTAATTGGGTCGCCTGGTTTGACAAAACCAAGGTCAAAAGCCAATCCAGGATTGTTAAAATTCAAGAAGAATGGCAATGGGCTAAATTGTCCAGCAATTACTCCTGTTACATTTCCAGCTGCATCGGTCGTTACAGAAAGAGGATAAGCAGCATCAATCTGAGGATTCCAACTAGCATCAATGTTATAAGTAAGCGCATCAACCTCGATATTTACTGGATTCCGACGGGTAAAAACACCAGCCAAACCGAAAAGAACTTTTGCATGCAGCCCAACTAGCATCTCATTTTGTAACTGCTGCGAATAACCAAAAGAAAATTCACGATAATAGAAGCCATTCAACCCAGGGTTTGCTGTTGAAAGTCCACCTCCGACATACTGTGTGTTACCATCGGCAAAAAGCGACATCAAGTTTTTGGAAACAAACATTTTACTCTCTACCCGCTCGGTCAAGCTAAAGCTGAAGTATCGTTCATTGTCGTACATAAAACCAAACGAAACTGGGGTATAATGAAACTCTCCCGACAGGTAATCCCAGCTATGCATTTGCGACACAAGCGACGAAAAGTTAACACTTGCCCCACCAGCTATATTATTATAAGAAAACCCTGTTGAGTTAAAATTCAAATGTAAAGATGAAAGGAGTGGCAAACCTACATAAACTGGGCAATCAATCTGAACAGCAGGATTTATAAAATTCGACTGTGGAATTCGGTGCATGAAAAACAACGAATTGCTTTGCTGGGTATATGCTGAGCCAGCAAGGAAAAAAATGAATAAAAACAGAATCGATAGCCTCTTTGTCGTCATCCTAATTATTCAGATTTAATGAGAAATCGACACGAGCCGCAAGTTGAACCCGCAAAGCGTAATCGTCAAAGTATTGTATGTTTTGTTCCGTAACACCCTCCTCTGTAACTTTTAGCCCTGCACGAACAATCACATTAGTTGCACTCCTAAGCAGCTCTACCCTTTCCTTATCCCATGTTGATTTGTATGATTCAAACTTTGTCCCAACAACTGTTCCATTGGAATATATTTCAGCAGCGGGAACTGTTGCCCTCTCCGTTGTAAAGAGGGAATCGATTTTGTTATAGGTATCATCTACGAACCAAACCTGTGCCTCACCAGCCAAGGGAAACTCATTCCAGATATTCACCTTGAACATTATCAGCTCAATGTTATCGGATTGGTCAAAAACCTCGTCGATATTCAACGTGAACGTATCCTGAATGTAAACATCGGCATATTTAGCCCAACCTGGAACATTTTCAGTAAGGTTAACAACTGGAATACCAAGTGTTACTAGCGATTTAGAAAGATTAAACTCTCCCTCGCCAATAGGAAACGACAACGATGGCGATAGATTTGCCGAATTGGGAACTGGCTCAATATTTTTGGTGCATCCCCACACCATAAACATCACCAAGCATATTAAGCAATTTCGATTTAAAAAAAATTTCATTTTTATTCGTTTACATTAATAACGAAAAACCACAAACCTTGTTGTTTCACCATGCTAAATCATTGTAATTTACAAAAAAATAACTAAAAACCGCCAAAGTGTTTCAAGCAAAATAATCGTAAAGTTTAACGAAATGGCTAACTTTGTAGAATTATATAAGAGGATAGCAAATGGCAGGATTCAAATTTTTTCATATTCCCAAACCCAAAGGGTTTAACTACAAACCCATGTACTACGACGAGAGTAAGGAGGCGATGCGTGAGCGCGAAGAGCGCATTCGTAAGGAGTTGGGTTTAAACAGCAAGGACAAACCCTTTGTGCCAACCATTAAAGGCCAGTTTCACAAGGCACGCAAACGCCCTTCGGGGTCGAGCCGGCAATCGAACATTCGTGTACTCATAATTCTTTTCATTCTATTGTTAATAGTTTATTTTTTATTTTTCCGTTAAACCATGGCCGATGTTATTCAACTACTTCCCGATTCAATAGCTAATCAAATTGCTGCTGGAGAGGTTGTTCAACGCCCTGCGTCGGTAGTTAAGGAGTTGCTTGAAAACTCAATAGATGCAGGTGCGCGAAACATTACACTTATTGTTCGCGAGGGAGGTAAATCGCTAATTCAAGTTATCGACGATGGCATAGGCATGTCGGAAACCGACGCAAGGCTTTGCTTTGAGCGGCATGCAACCTCAAAAATACGCACTGCCGACGACCTCTTTAACATTCGCACCATGGGATTTAGAGGCGAAGCACTTGCCTCAATTGCTGCAGTTGCAGAGGTTGAACTCAAAACTCGACGAACCATCGATGAGGTAGGTACAGAGGTTAACATTTCTGCCTCGGAACTGGTTAGCCAACAACCCATTGCCTGCCAAGCAGGAACACAAATTTCAATTAAAAACCTCTTTTTCAATGTCCCAGCACGAAGAAAATTCCTTAAAAGCGATTCGGTTGAACTAAAACACATCATTTCTGAGTTTCAAAGAGTCTCACTCGCCTATCCTGAAGTCGCTTTCACCTTGAATCATAATGGTAATGATTTATATAAACTACCGCCTTCGGGTCTTAAACAACGAATAGTTGGTCTATTTGGGAAAAACATTAATCAGCATCTTATTGATATATCAACCCAAACCAGCATTGTTAAACTTGGTGGCTATATAGGAAAGCCTGAGTGCGCAAAAAAGAGCGCCGGTGAACAATTCTTTTTTGTAAATGGGCGCTTCATGAAAAACCCGTTCTTACATAAGGCCATAATGAATGCCTACGACAGGCTTTTACCCTCAGGGGCTTATCCATCGTATTTTATTTACTTTGACATTGACCCCCAATCAATAGATGTGAACATTCATCCTACAAAAACCGAAATAAAGTTTGAGGATGAGCGCATGATATGGCAAATCCTTCATGCTGCTGTTAGGGAATCGCTTGGCAAATTTTCCGTTACCCCCTCAATCGATTTTGATACACCTGGATTCGACATACCATACCTGCCCAAAAATGCTCCTATAACTTTTCCCTCAATTGATATCGACCCCACTTATAACCCCTTCGATGAGCAACCAAAAGGAGCACCTACGCATAAAAGTGGCGGAAACAAACAGTCGGTTACTGGCTGGGAGCAACTTTTTGGCGACATGCCCGAAGAACCCAACCCCGTTCAAACCCGAATAGAGACTTTTGAATCGGAAGGAATGAAAGCAACCACTTCCGACACTTCAAATCGATTTTACCAGCTAAAAGGTAAATACATACTGACTAATGTAAAGTCGGGATTAATGATTATCGACCAAAAACGCGCCCACGAACGAATTCTGTATGAGCAGTATATGGCTGGAATGCAAAGTAACACCAACATAAAACAGAAGGAACTTTTCCCTAAAACCATTGAACTTTTACCAGCCGACTACGAACTTCTTATCAGCAATGCCGATGAGCTAGCTAAGTTTGGAATGGAGATAAGCAACCTTAACCATAATACAATTAGCGTAAATAGCTTGCCAGCAAGCTCTTCGGTTACCGACCCCGCCAAGCTCATTGAAAATCTTCTTGCCATTATGAATGAAAACCACGCGCTGCCTTTTTCCGATGCTAAACATCGCATTGCCCTAAGCATGGCTAAAGCCTCGGCAATTGGATACGGAAAAGTGCTCAGCAACTTTGAAATGCAAGAAATTGTTGACAAGCTATTCGCATGTAGTGAACCAAATATCACTCCTGATGGTAAAAAGATTATTGACATCTTGGAACTTGACGAAATTGAACGGAGATTGAAATAGATTAAACTTTTATCGATTTTTTTGGTTTAAGAAAATACTTTAAAAAGAAAGAGATGTACGGAAACAGAAATATTTTTAGCTCAACTCCACCCGTGGTGATGAACCTAATTATGATAAACGTGGTGATGCTTGTTATTACCTGGGTGCTTGGAAATACTTTTGGTATTGACCTGAATAGGATTCTTGGTGTTTATGTCCCTGGCTCACCAAACTTCAGACCGTATCAGATAGTAACCCACATGTTCATGCATGGCGGCTTAACACACCTATTTTTCAACATGTTTGCTCTTTGGATGTTTGGTCGTGTTTTGGAACAGGTTTGGGGAAGTAAACGATTCTTAATTTACTACTTAGTAACAGGCCTAGGAGCGGTTTCTATCCACCTACTGGTTAACTATCTTCATATTCTTTCAATCCAACATGATGCTGCGGCTATGCTAAACACCCCTTCACCCGAGGCATTTGCAGCATTCGTTACACGTCATTTTCCCGAATACTACGACCAGGTTTATGCCAAGTTTCTCGACAAATGGTACCTTTTCCCCGAGAGCCCAGTTTATATTGACCAAGCTGCCGAATATATTCGTCAGCTAATTGCTCTTCAGCAAAGCATTCCTACTGTTGGAGCATCGGGAGCTGTTTACGGAGTTTTATTAGCATTTGGGATGCTTTTCCCTAACACTGTATTGATGCTAATTTTTCCTCCAATCCCAATAAAAGCCAAGTGGATGGTAATAATTTATGGCGGTCTTGAACTATACCTTGGTTTAACTCAACCAGGAAGTAGCATTGCGCATTTTGCACATCTTGGAGGTATGATTTTCGGTTTTATCCTTATAAAACTTTGGCAACGCCGAACCGATATCTTCTACTAACAGTTGATACTATAAATGTTTTCTTTTAAATTTACATAAGCCAAGAACTTTTAAAAAAGAAATTTGGACTATGCCAATTTGGGATGAAATAAAAAGTTCGTTTAGGTTTGGGAGCAACCTCACCAAACTCATTTACATTAATCTTGCTGTTTTTGTCATTTTTGGATTATTGCGTGTTTTCCTTTTTATTGCGGGGGCCTCATCGGAATGGATTACTGAAATGATGTCTGTACCTGCCAGCCTTTCGGTTCTGATTTTAAGGCCTTGGACTTTGGTAACCTACATGTTTTACCACGAGGGGTTCTTGCACATTCTTTTTAACCTTTTATGGCTCTACTGGTTTGGCCAGCTATTTTTGCAGTTTTTTGCTCAAAGACAGCTAACTTGGGTTTACATTCTTGGTGGCATTAGCGGTGCAATTCTATACATCCTTTCGTATAACATATTACCCGCATTTAAAGGTTATGCTGATGTTTCAATTGCTTTTGGAGCTTCTGCCTCAGTATTGGCTATTGTGGTGGCGGTGGCAACCCTACAGCCAAACTTTACCATTTACCTATTATTCCTTGGCCCTGTTAGGCTTAAATACTTGGCACTTGCAACCATTATTCTTGATGTCATAAGCATCCCCGTTTCAAATGCTGGTGGGCATATAGCCCATTTAGGTGGCGCTCTTTTGGGCTTCGTTTATGTTACCATGCTACGCCAAGGTACCGATATGGCCAAATACTTTTACTGGATTGGTAGGCTGAAATTCCCAAAACGTCGGAAGATGAAGATAACCTACACCAGGCCTGAGTCGGACTACGATTACAACTACCGTAAAGCCCAAAAACAGAAAAGAATCGATGAAATTCTTGATAAAATTGCACGTTCTGGTTACAACAGCCTCACAAAGGAGGAAAAAGAAATCCTCTTTAAAGCAAATAACCGAAATATAAACTAATGCTTCTTGTTCGACTAATACATCGACTTTTGGTTTGGTTCAACGTGCTATTTGCACTCGCCCTTGTACTTACCTACCTTAGCGTATATGTAAATCCAGAAAATTTCTGGTTTGCTGCAGTTTTAGGGCTTTTCTACCCTATGTTTTTATTAATCAACCTCCTATTCCTTGTTTACTGGATATTCCGTTGGCGAAAGTTTGTTTTTATTTCACTTATTGCAATCATATTGGGGTTAAATCATTTTAACTCTTTTATTCAGCTACCCTTTGGAAAAACTAAAAAAGACAATGCCGACCTAAAGGTGATGAGCTATAACGTAAATCTTTTCCGCTTGTACTCTTGGTCGGACCAAAAAGCCTCATTCCATGATATTCTAAAATACATAAGCAACAACCAAATAGATGTGGTTTGTCTGCAAGAGTATTTCACCAAGAACGATGGCTACAACAAAGAAGATGCTGAAAGGATATCAGGCATGCGGGTTTACCCATCATATCTTCTAAAACGAGCAACCACAGCCTACGGTCTCGCCATTCTAACTAACCTGCCAGTTATAAACAAAGGAGAAATTGCTTTTAGTAATTCACTAAATGCCTGCATGTATGTTGATTTGTTAACAGGCAATGATACTATCAGAATTTACAATCTACACCTGCAATCGACACGGCTTAAAGAGCGAAATTTTAACTTTTTGCTTCGCAATGAGTTCAAGATTGATAGCAAAAACTATGATGAGTTCAGGGATTTAGTATCGCGTTTGGGCGTAGCTTTTCAAAAACGGGCCAAACAGGTTAATCAGGTTCTGGAGCATATAAATGATTGCAAATACCCGGTACTTATTTGTGGCGATTTTAACGACTCACCTATTTCGTACACATACCAAACGCTAACAAAACAACTTCACGACACCTTTAAGGATGCGGGCATTGGTGTTGAAACTACATTTAGCGGCATATGGCCATCGTACCGTATCGACTACATTTTAAGAAGCAACCACTTTTTAACAACCCAATATTCAAGCCCACGCCTTAACTACTCCGACCATTACCCAATTATTGTGGGAGTAAAACTAAAAAGATAATCACCTGATTCTAAATATTTTCACTTGTAATTTTATTATCCCATTATGGTTGATTAAATAATAAGATTTGTCAACCAAACTATTTAGAGAATTCGCAATTAGTAAAAAATATTTTGGATGATTTGAGAAAAGCCAGAATTCTTTTTAACCAAAAACCATAACAAATTGCGACAGGTCTACCTACCCCAACACACAAATAAATTAATGAGTTGACACTTGTATCTCACTTTTATTGTCCAACAATTTCGTGTGATATACTTCCATTCTTGCATATGCTGTTCCATCTATCAGCATAATAATTGTCAGCATGGCAATGGTGGTGATGCCAATGGCCCGCCAGGTTGGTGTATTCAGGAATAGAATAATCAAAGCAGCTACGATTATCAGAATAGGAATGACTTTAAAAACAACCGTGTACTCTTTTAACGTGCTTTCGGTTCGTTCTATTTCTGATTTGTAGAAAGCAGTTGCATCTTCCCGATAGGCTTTTTCGAATTGTACGACTCTGGATTTATTGGTATAAAACAAGCCCAACCCGATAGTCATCAGCAGCACACCTGCCACCAGTGTTGGAATCACATAGGCTTTGGCCAATTCAGTTTTACCTAACTGCCAAAAACCAATGCTTGTAGCGAAAAATAAAATGGCAAAAACAATGAAGAATCGGGTAGAAAGCACCTCGGCTTTTGCCCATTCGGTGGATAGTTTCAATAGTTCCATGGTTTAATTAAGTTTATATTTTTCGCGGTATTGAGTTGGACTTATCCCCTCTTTCTTTTTGAACAATCTAGAAAAATACTGCGGGTATTCGAAGCCCAGGTCGTAGGCAACTTCTGCCACACTCTTTTCGGGTTGTAACAGCATGTTTTTGGCCTCGTTAATCAAATATAGTTGCAGGTGCTCATGGGCTGTCTTGCCTGTTTCCTTCTTTAAAGCATCACTTAAATAACGCTGCGAAACCTTTAACTTTTCTGCTATTTGTTCAATGCTCGGGATGCCCTTTTCCTGAAACTGCCCGGATTCGAAATAATCATCCAGGTATTGATTAAATTGTTCGAGCAGGCTGTTAGTTAGCTCCTTGCGGTTGATAAACTGCCGCTGATAGAAACGGTTGGCATATTTTAGTAGCGTATCTAAATGAGCAATAATGATATCCTTGCTGAAGTCATCCTGGGTATTTTGATATTCGATTTCGATATTCTTAACAATCGACTCAATTTGTTTTTCCTCCTTGGGTGAAAGGTGCAATGCTTCTTTGGTGGAATAAGAGAAGAAACCATATTTCTTGATTTGCTTCTCGAGTATTGTTCCTTTTAGAAAATCTTCATGGAATAGAATGGAAAAGCCTTTGGGCTCGAAAACAATACTACTGTTCCATTGCAGCACCTGCCGGGGAGCCATAAAGATTAAGGCTCCGTTGGTGAAATCGTACTTGGTACGGCCGTAGTTTAAATCACCCTCCACGTACTTTTTAAAACTAATGGTGTAACAGTCGTTGGTAATGGGTGGCGAACTTTCTCTCGGACAGGGAATTGCTTTATCACCATCAAAAACAATTACGCTGAGCATGGGATGTTCGGGACGAGGTAGCCCTAAATAGTCTAGGTAGGCCGATAATGTTTTAAAGTGTTTCATAAGTTACAAAGTTAGAAATTCCACCATTCGGAAAATTTTTGATTTATATCATTCAAAAGTACCATCTCTCCAATCATAGGTGTTATAACTCTATACCTAAATTTCATTGCCTTTTCGGCTATTTTTTGAAGTGGTTCATTCCAGTTATGATTGGCCAATGTGAACTTTGAAGAATGAACAGGTAGAACGGTTTTTGCTTTTAAATCGGTTGCGGCTTTAAGCTGTTCTCCAGGGAGCATATGTATATACTTCCACTTTTCATCGTATTGCCCATTTTCCAGCACAGCTAAATCAAAGGGGCCGTATTTTTCACCAATCTCCTTAAAATGTGTACCATACCCGCTATCTCCTCCAACATAAACGGAGTAGTTGGGGAGTTTTATAACAAACGATGCCCACAATGTTTTGTTGCGTTGAAGCCCACGACCTGAAAAATGTCGTGCAGGAGTAACATGAATCTTCAGTTCCTCATTAAAGGTTAAGGAATCGAACCAGTCCCCTTCGTAAATTACATCTGAACTAAATCCCCAACGTTCTAAATGGGAACCATTCCCAAGTCCGGTAATTATTCTTTTTACTTTATGTTTAAGTCGTTTTAGTGTTCGATAATCCATATGATCCCAGTGGTCGTGCGTTAAAATAAGATAATCAATTTTTGGAATATCATCAGCGGTGTAAATGTCAGCGCCATCATATGCTTTTGTTGTAAAAGTAACTGGTGAGGCATTTCCGCTTAAAACCGGATCAACTAAAAACTTTATGCCATTTATTTGAAAATAGTAAGATGAATGTCCCATCCAAATAAGAACATCTTCTTTGGGACTTATGCTCTTCAGATCAGTTCTTTTAGAAGGTAATTTTGTTGTTGGCTCTTTAGGTTTTGACCTGTAAAAGTATTCAAATAGTACATCAAATAAACCAACACCATCAGATAGCATGGGAGTAGGTTGCAAATTCTGAAAGGATCCATTTTTATAGTTTGGAGACTTTTTTATTCTTTCCAACCGCTCCCCAGAAGGGATTTTACCAAAACGTTCAGTATTGATGAATAAGATTATTCCTAGCAAAATAGCAAAACCACCTGTAACAATAAACAACATCACTTTTAATAGGGTTTTCATTTTCAAAAGTTATACTTACTAACGAGTAAATTAATATCTTGTCCGCGAATAATTTTAGCATCATAAGGCTTTTCTACCAGAATAATCATGGCTTTCCCGATTTTCGACGAAGTGGTGACAGATTTTAATTTTTTTAGAATGGGGAAGAATGGGTACATGAGCTGATAAATTATTCGATAAAGCCGAGTTTTTGAAACTACACCTTTTTCGGGCAAAATCACACCGGGCCGGAAGGCATAGGCATCTTTAAAACCCTTGTTTAAGATTAAATTTTCCGTTTTCCCCTTCACGCGTGCCCAATTGCTTTTTCCTTTTTCAGAGCCATCGGTTCCTTCGCCCGAAACGTAAATAAAGGTCATATCATGATTCAACTCATAAAGCAGATTTGCCAAACTTTCTGTAACGATATAGGTGAGCTTATAATATTGCTCGTGGCTCATTCCTGCCGAAGATACTCCCATGCAATGGAAGCAGGCATCGTATCCGCTCAAGCGATCGCGCAGGGGCAAAAAATTGGTGAAGTCTTTATGGATAACCTCTTTTATTTTGGGATGACTGATTCCTATAGGAGTTCTGTTGATGAGCAAAACCTCGCTGATTTTGTCATCTTCCAGACACTCCAACAAAACACCCTTTCCAACCATCCCGGTTGAGCCTGTTATAATTACTTTCATAGCTATTCTGTTATAGATTCCATTTTATACCTGTTTCTTTTTCTGAAAGTTCCCATAATTTCTGTGCTATCTTCTTGTCTTTGGCATGTGGCTCCAATTTATGGGCGCCTACAGGGCCTACCCAGTTGTTCCAACCAGTTGGACCATAAAATCCTTTTGGGTCGAGGTTGGGCTCGGTAGCGCACATCAGCATCGGGTAGGCACCTTTCTCAGCCGATTGCGTTAACGGGGAAAGTTTCATCAGATTAAAGATGAACTTCATCATAAAGCTGCCGCTTGTGTTAATCAAATTGGTTCTGGACGACCCCGGATGGCATGCATAAACTTTTACATCTGTTTTGCCGGCCTTCTCCAAACGATCCTGCAGCTCATAAACCGACATGATTTGTGCCAACTTGCTCTGACTGTAAGCATTGTTGGGGGTGTAGTCATGATCCCAGTTTAAATCGTCGAATTTTATGGTTTTTAAACCCATATTGTAGCCCATGCTTCCTACCGTTACAATTCTTCCTTTTGATTTTTCTATCAAAGGGAATAACAAAGCCTGAAGCGTAAAGTTGCCAAAATAGTTGGTTCCCATCTGGCTTTCCCATCCATCTACTGTTAACACACGCTTGGGGACTTGGGCAATGGCAGCATTGCAAATTAACGCATCGATTCGATCAACTGATTTAAGAACCTCAGCTGCGGCTTTTTTCACCGATGCCTGTACCGATAAATCCATCTGAATGGTTAGCACATCAATGGAATTGCCCAATTCCTTCTTTAGAATATCGATTGTATTCTCCGATTTCTTCGGATTGCGGTTCAGCATAACAACACGTGCACCTTTTGAGAGTAGAATTCTTGCAGCTTCGAAACCGGTTCCGCTGGTGGTTCCGGTAATCACAAAGGTTTTACCCTTTAAATTCCCAATTCTGTCGGGAGTCCAGCCTTTTTTACCAAATTGATTTTGTTCCATTTTTTTCATTTTTGATTTAAAGAACAATGCAAAGATCGGTTGAAAGCAACTTGTTTTCTTATACAGATTTACAAATGTTGTATACTTTTTAGCATGATATAGTTATAAAACCAAGCACATCATCTATTAGTCAGATTTACACCCACAAACAACCATTTGTTATATCTTCACAACAAAAATATTCAAACTATAAATACCGACTTAAGGTAAAATTAATTAAGGCTTATCTTTTAAAGCAAAAATCAATTTATAATAGAATCCTGCACCTAACCATTTTAACCTTGCACCAAACTTGTTAGGATGAATTGGTTAAAGAAATTGCCATCGAACTTTCAAGCTGTTATAACAAACAGCCTGAGCAGTTGATGGCAAACAAAAAACAGCTAACGAATGAATGTTGCTATACAACAGTAATAACCTCTTCTTCAGGAAGTCTGGATTTAGGAGTTTTATCAGTCGCATTAAAATCGCTCTCTGCCCTGTAACCAATTGCAATTGCCATAACAGCAGTAAAGCCCTTATCCGTTAATCCAAACTCTTGGTCTAATACTTTCGCATCAATTCCCTCCATTGCACAAGAATCAATGCCAAGGGCAGCAACACCCAGCAAAAAACTTCCAGCATTAAGATATACCTGTTTCTCCATCCAATGTTGCAAATCATTCAATTGATTTTTGTGGATGTCGGTAAAAGTATTGCGAGCACCAAAAACCCTCTGCTTTATCTCCTCATTCGGGAATCGACCATCGTTATCCTCCAACTCAAGAAGGTGTTTCATATATTCCTCATCAGTATCGATGCGAGAACAGAACAAGACCACATGCGATGCATTTAACACTTTAGCTTCGTTGAATGCAAAAAAACCTTGGGTTCCTTTTGCCATTCTCTTTTTTCCTTCATCGGTACTTGCAATAATAAAATGCCAGGGTTGAATATTGGTACTTGATGGACTCATCCTAAGCAGTTCCTTAACCTTGGCAAAGTCCTCATCTGAAATTTTCTTGTTCGGATCAAATTCTTTTGTGGAATACCTCCAGTTTAGTAGTTCCTTAATATCCATATGTTTTTTAAGTTTTAT
Source organism: Tenuifilum thalassicum (assembly GCF_013265555.1). Lineage (GTDB taxonomy): Bacteria > Bacteroidota > Bacteroidia > Bacteroidales > Tenuifilaceae > Tenuifilum > Tenuifilum thalassicum. The sequence continues at coordinate 2,593,684 of NZ_CP041345.1, forward strand.
TTCGATTTAAAAACAAGATAAGTTTGTCAATGTTCACCATCGATATTTTTTTGAAAGAAATTGCCCAATGAATCTGTCAAGAAATACATTAAAAAGAAAAATATGTTAACTCCAAGTAAAAACAAAAACTATAAAAGAGGTCAGCTTCATAATCTTTCAAGTCGCATCTTTAACTTCCTCACATTCATCAAAATTCGACCAGCTCGGCATGATAATAAAGGATAAAGGTTAAAGGATAAAGTTTATGATTTAAGGTTGTGTACAGCGAAGACTGATTAAAATTCAACGCTGTGTCCTGCTAAGACGAATAAAAGGCGTTAAGCTTTAAACGATATAATATTCCGATTCATTCCGAATATTTCCGATTCATTCAGACTCATTCTTTTAACTTCCTCTAACTTCCCAAATTCCTCCACACGAAAATCCCGATCAGGCACAGCAGTTCTAAGCAATCAGACTCTCTTTTCAACAAACCCCAATCATTATTCTTGCCAGGGTAAATGGTCTAAATCGACATTTCCGCCTGATATTATTACGCCAACCTTTTTGTTTCGGAATTTTTCACCATGTTCCAAAATTGCTGCAACAGGCACAGCCGAAGATGGTTCAATAATAATTTTCATTCGTTCCCAAACCATTCGCATAGCCTTAATAATTGATGATTCCGAAACGGTTAGTATACCGTCGCAATGCTGGAGCAGGGTTGAGAAAGTTAATGGCGACAAAGAGGTGAGCAGGCCATCGGCAATGGTCTGTGGGTTAACCGAGGGGTATATTTTCTTATCGATTAATGAACGGTATGCGTCATCAGCATTTTGAGGTTCAGCCCCATAAACTTTGATTTTTGGGTTCTTGCCCTTAATGTATGCTGCTGTCCCGCTTAGCAAACCGCCCCCACCTACAGGAGCAATAACGATGTCGAGATCGGGATGTTCCTGGAGCAGCTCAAGTGAAGCTGTCCCCTGCCCGCATATCACGTTAAAACTATCGTAAGGATGAATAAAGGTTGCATTAGTCTCCGCCTTAATTTTAAGCATGGTTTCCTCCCTAGCCTTCTGGGTTGGCTTGCAGAATGTAATCTGGCCACCATATCCTGCAACCGCCTTTTTCTTTATCCCTGGTGCATTTTCGGGCATGATTATATATGCAGGTATTCCCCTTACCGCAGCGGCTAGCGAAAGTGCTGCAGCATGGTTCCCTGAGCTGTGTGTAATAACACCATTAGCAGCCTCATCGGGTTTTAACTTCAGAATAGAATGGGTAGCGCCTCGGAACTTAAATGCTCCCACCTTCTGAAAATTCTCACATTTGAACCAAGTATGGCAACCCAAAATTGAATTAATGCTACTTGAAGAAAAAACAGGAGTACGATTAATGTGATTTTTAATTAGTTGGTATGCATTCTCAATATCTCGAAAATCGGGAATCATCAAATTAAAATCAATCATGGCTAGTCTTATCGTTAGGTAATGCTTTTTTATATTGTTCGTATAGCTCTAAAATTCGCTCTCGCAATTCATAATCAGTTGCCTTCAAGACATAGCTCTGATCAAAGCTTAGATAGTCGAAAAACCTTTGAAGTTCCTCGCCTTTGAGCCCGGTTAGCTTTTCAACAACACCAAGGTTAAACTTGTTTTCAGCCTTCCGCTTAAGTCTTTCCTTTTCAATAGCCGCATCAACCTTTTCATTTTGTTTTTGGTACCAATCCTTTCCAAAAGTAACACCCATAGTTTGACCTGGCAGGCTAAGTAGAGCAAGACCTTTAACAATGCCATAAAAGTATAGCCGAATTCTTTCGTTCTGCTGTTCCTCTTTATCTTTTTTTAAATCGAGGTGTGCAAATTCTCTTAGAAATCTATCATAAGTAGTAAAACGCGAAATCCTCACCTCTTCAATTTCATAAACCTTTGGGGTTAGCTTAATGGAATAAAAAATGGTATCCTTACTGAACTGTCCCCAGTTGAGTATGTACTTCTGATGATACCCAAGGGCGGTAATTCTAAGGCTATCGCCAATTCTGTAAGGAATTTTAAAGTAACCCATCAAGTCGGAAATACATCCCTTTTTTTGTGTAATATTAAGAACATGTGCCAAACCAACTGGCTCACCTGTCTTTTCATTTGTTAGTCTAAAATTTACAACTCTAAGCGAATCGGGTACAGGGAGCAAAACTTGAGCCCAAATTGGTTTGATTCCAGAAAGGGTTGCAATAGCTATTATAAGAAAAAGAATCTTTTTCAAAACATCTATTTTTTACCAAATATAGAGAATTGAAACATTTACACTCCAATTCAAAGAAATCCTTTAACCATAATTAACCAGTACAATGATTTATAAAAATAGTACTTAACAATATACCCATAATTATTTTTTACTAAGAACAAAAATATCCTTACGGCGGTCTCTTAAGTTCCGAACGCTGCCATACTGATTCAACTCTTTTAGGACTGAAAGGTCAACATCAACAACAAGAATCATCTCGGTGTTAGGGGTTGCTTCGGCTTTTATGCCGTTAGCAGGAAAAGCAAAGTCGCAGGGTGTAAAAACCATTGATTGGGCATACTGGATGTCCATGTTGTGCACCTTGGGTAGGTTACCTACACTCCCAGCTATGGCTACATAGCACTCATTTTCAATGGCACGGGCCTGGGCGCAATATCGTACTCGGGAATATGCGTTTTGAGTATCGGTTAAGAAGGGAACGAAAAGTATTTGCATTCACTCTTCGGCTAACAACCTGCTTAGCTCAGGAAATTCAGAATCGTAACAGATTAGTACACCTATCTTACCACAATCTGTATCGAAGGCTTTAATTTGATTTCCTCCTTTCAACCCCCAAACCTTTGATTCATCGGGTGTTACGTGTAACTTTTCATAGCGATCAATTTTGCCTGATCGATGGCAAAGATATCCAACATTATACAAGGTATCGCCAACCATCTCAGGCATGCTTCCAGCAATAATGTTAATGTTATAAGAGATGGCGAATTGCGAAAAGCGCTGAACAATCTCAGGAGTATACCGAGCCACACTCCGAATTGCATCAGCCTCTGGCAAATGGTTAAACTCAGCCATTAGCGGAGCATTGAAGAACTCCGGGAAAAGGGCAAAGTCACACTTGTAGCCCGAAACTGCATCAATAAAATATTCCGATTGAAGCATTAAATCGTCCATGTTCTTATATGGGCGCATCTGCCATTGGATAAGTCCAAGCCGTACAATAGATTTTTTTATTTTAGCCTTTTTCTGGGGCTCTTCGTAGTATAGGTTATCCCACTTAAGCAAAACAGCATATTCGCCCGACGAAAAGTCACCTTCTAAGTAATTTTTTAAAATACGCGAAGGATAAAAATCGTTTGAGAGCTGGAAGTTTAGAACAGGGTCATCAATCTCGCGATGCTTTACCTTTTCAAGGTACTCCTTAGGAGAATATTTTGAAGCCCATTTATGGTAGTTAGGTATCCTCCCGCCAAAAACAACACCTTTAAGGTTTAACTTCTCGCACAGCTGCTTGCGATATTCATATAAACGTCGGCCTAACCTTAAACCTCTAAACGATGGATGCACAAACACCTCTATTCCATACAGAATATCTCCATAAGGAGTATGCGTGTTAAATGTGTAATCGCCGGTTATTTGTTTATAGGTATGATTATCGCCAAATGAATCGTAATCTACAATGATGGATAGCGCGCAAGCGGCAATTCGTCCATTGGCTTTAATTACTACCTGCCCCTCGGGGAATATCGATATCAACTTTTCAATCTTATCCTTTGGCCAATACGAGTTGGGTAGAGTCTTGTAGGCAGCAATCATGGCCTCTTTAAACTCTTCATAATCGTCAATACTTAGCAACTCAATCTTCAGGTTCTCAATTTCTTCGGGCTTCATTCCTTATCTTTTATTAATTTCAAAACAACTTTTATTCAAATGCTAAAATCATTTGGCCAATAACATGTTTAATCACCTACTTTTTAACAATAACTACAAGCACGCCTAACTTGCTATTAAATCCCATTATAGGCGTGTAAATAATCGACTTATCAACATCTTGTCCAACAATGGTTTTAGTCAGATTTGCCAAAATATTATCATCAAAAGTAGTTCCCTCAACTTTTTTATCTGAGGAGATGATAATATTATTATTTGAATCAATGATATTAACAACATCGGCATTGGATTGTTGAACAAATACTGTAACCAGCTGATTTAGATTCTCAATATTGTTGCGAAGCATTTCGGAACGAATGGCCCATGAAAAGACTCTTGATGCGAACTCCAAGTTCTTAAGGTTAAGGCTATCCTTTTCGTGCTGGAACTTTGTGATAAGTCGTACCTTTTCCTCTTCATTCTTACTTTTGATGTTTTTCACCTTAATTGAAAACCACGAATAGGTGAAAACAACTACCAATGCTAAAATGATCACAAGCAGGTTTTTCCTTACAAATGGGAAGAAGTGCTTCCGCCAGAAACTCTTGTTTTCTGCCATAACTGTATTATTTTCTGGGTTCATAACATTTAGTTTGAAATATTTTTGTGAAAATTAAGTAAAAGTTTTACATGTTGATATATGCCTATTCAACTTTTTAAACTAAACCAAATAGTTTCTCTTCCTGTTTAAATTCAAAAAAGGGCACCTTAAAAAAACTTTCATCAATTAATTTTGCAAAAAGTTGATTTTATTGTTCATATCGTATACTTTTGGGAGTAATCTGGGACAAAGTTTAACTTAAATTTACAAGCCATGGTGATTCGAACAGCAAAATTCGTTGCTAGCTATCCTAGCGTGCAAAAATGTCCAAAAACTGATTTACCCGAGTATGCATTCATTGGCCGCTCTAACGTTGGTAAATCGTCGTTAATAAACATGCTAACCTGCACAAAGGCGCTGGCTAAAGTTTCACAAACGCCTGGCAAAACGCAACTCATAAACTACTACCTGATAAACGATGAATGGCATTTAGTTGATTTGCCAGGATACGGCTATGCAAAAGTTTCCAAATCGGAACGTGAAAAGTTTTCTGATATCGTACTTAACTACATTCTAAAAAGGGAAAACTTGCATCTTCTATTTGTTTTAGTTGATTCAAGGTTAGAGCCACAGGAAATTGACATTCAGTTCATAAACTGGCTAGGCATGAATCAGGTTCCCTTTGCACTAATATTTACAAAAACCGATAAGGTATCATCTACTGTTTTAGAGCAGAACATAGAGTTGCATAAAAAGGAGCTTCTGAAAACATGGGAAGAGCTACCACCATTTTTCACAACTTCATGTGTAACGCGCACAGGCCGCGAGGATGTGCTTAATTACATAGACTCGGTTTTTCAGGAAGCTAAAATAACTCATTGCCAGGTGTAGAGCATTCGCCATAAAATTTGTAAATTTGCGAGCATTAACGGAAAAAAATCCTAAGATGCACAGCAAACACCAAATAAAGTTCTTTACAGGACGGAGTTCGCGCTATTTGGCCGAAAAAATTGCCCAAAGTTTTGGCATTCCACTTGGAAAATCGACACTAACAGTTTTTAGCGATGGCGAGTTTCAGCCCTCTTTTGATGAATCGGTAAGGGGATGTACAGTTTTTATCATTCAATCCACATTTCCACCGGTTGATAATCTTTTTGAACTATTACTAATGATAGATGCTGCCCATAGAGCTTCGGCCTATAAGGTGGTTGCTGTAATGCCTTACTTTGGCTGGGCTCGTCAGGACAGGAAGGATAAACCTAGAGTTGCCATTGGTGCAAAACTAGTTGCAAACATGCTTGTTGCAGCTGGAGCCGATAGAGTTATGACCATGGATCTCCATGCCGACCAAATCCAAGGCTTTTTTGATGTTCCAGTAGACCATCTGTATGCATCTTCAATTTTTGTGCCCTACATAAAAGATTTGGGACTTGAGAATATTGCCATTGCAGCGCCAGACATGGGAGGCGCTAAGCGTGCAAACGCCTACTCTCGCTTCCTAAATGCTTCGCTTGCCGTTTGTCACAAAAATAGGGAAAAAGCTAATCAGGTTGGTGAAATGACTGTAATTGGCGAAATTGAAGGTAAGCACGTGGTGATTCTGGACGACATGGTTGATACTGCTGGCACACTAACTAAGGCTGCAGAACTTATGATGAGCAAGGGAGCCGCATCTGTCAGAGCCGTTGCTACTCATGCTGTACTTTCGGGCAATGCCTACGAACGTATTCGTGATTCTAAGCTCACCGAGCTAGTAGTTACCGACACTATACCATTGCGCAAAGACAAAGACACTTCAAAGATTAAAGTGCTTTCAGTAGCCGACCTATTTGCCGATGTGATAAATAAGGTTTACAACTACCAATCGATCAGCGAAAAATTCATCATCTGATACTTTTTTTTAAAAAAAGTAGTAATTTTGCGCTCCAATTCCCTCAAGTTTATGGGTACGATGGGGGGCTGAATAGAATGAGGGCAGCCCTGAGTAGTGCCTGAAGTAACACTAAAAAACAAAAAAATGAAAACAATTGAACTTTCAGCTGCGCTAAGAACTGAAACAGGGAAAAAAGCAGCAAAACAAGCACGCAAGTCGGAACTTGTTCCAGCTATTATTTACGGTGCTGGTGAAAACATTATGATTTCCCTCAATGAAAAAGAGGTGAATAAAGTAATCTATACTCCTAATGTATACCTTATCAAGGTTAATATTGACGGTAAGGTTTATGATACCATTCTTAAAGAGGTTCAGTTCCATCCTGTTACTGATAAAGTTCTACACATTGACCTTTTTAGAGTATTAGCCGACAAACCTGTAACTGTTGCTTTACCTGTGAATCTTGTTGGTCAAGCCGAAGGTGTTAAAATGGGTGGTAGATTACTACAAGTTGTTCGTAAGATTCGTGTTAATGGTTTGGTGAATAATTTACCAGACTCTATAGACGTTGATGTAACCAATCTTGCCCTTGGTAAAAGTATTATGGTTGGTGAGTTGAACTTTGAAGGCTTTAACATTGTAGAGCCAAAGAGCATGGTTATCGCTACAATTAAGGCTACCCGTGCTTCACGCGAAGCTGCTCAACAACAAGAAGAAGAATAATAATTTAATAAATATTGAAGTACCTAATAACGGGTTTAGGGAATATCGGAATTGAGTATTCCAACACCCGACATAATGTAGGATTTATGGTGTTGGACGCTCTCGCAAAGGCGTCCAACATTTCTTTTGAGGACTCTCGTTACGGTTCCATAGCTCAGCTCAAGCACAAAGGACGCACCTATGTCTTGCTTAAGCCTTCGACCTATATGAACCTTAGCGGCAAAGCCGTTAGCTACTGGCTACAAAAGGAAAAGATCGCTCTTGAAAACCTGCTAGTTGTTGTTGACGACATCGCCTTGCCACTTGGGGCAATTCGCCTGCGACCCAAAGGTAGCGATGGTGGCCATAATGGATTAAAGAATATCAATGATGTGCTTGGCACCCAGAATTATTCGCGGCTACGCTTTGGCATTGGAAATAACTTTAGCAGGGGCAGACAGGTCGATTACGTGCTTGGCGAATGGACCGAAGATGAGCTAAAAGTTTTACCTGAAAGAATAACGTTAGCTGGTGAGGCAATTCTTGCATTTGGGACTGTTGGCATTGAACGAGCAATGAATCTTTACAATAACCGATAGCAATGGCATCAATGCGAGTTGACAAATGGCTATGGTTTGTTCGTGTGTTTAAAACTCGAACACAGGCTACCGATGCATGCCGGAAGGGACGTGTCACTCGCGATGGCATTAACCTAAAACCATCGCAAGAAGTCCAGCCAGGCGAAACTATTACCGTTCGTAAACCACCAGTAAACTACACATTTAAGGTAAAGGATTTTCCCAAAAGTAGGGTTGGTGCTAAACTTGTTGAGAACTATCTCGAAAACCTGACTCCACCCGAAGAGCTACAAAAACTCGATCCTGCATATATGGCGTTTAACATTTACCGCGAACGTGGTACTGGCCGCCCAACCAAAAAGGAGCGTCGTGAGATTGACGAACTTCTTGACTCTGGAATCTCCGACTTTGATTGGGACGACACCTTTGACGTCGATGAGCTGTAGGCCTCAATGCCCCTTGGGGACAAATCTCAACCTAACCCTTCTTATACACTGCTGTTATTTCTGCTACAAAAAGCCTGTGAAAATCGCTTTTGGGATAGTGCTTCTCAACAATACCTTTATCAAGGAAATTTTCAGGCTTAAAATCATCTATGTAAAGCTTGCGACATTCAATGACTAAACGAGCCTCATTAAAGGCTATTGTATTCTGCAAGTTAGCAACACTTAATCCTGCAGCCTTTGTTTTATCTATTTCCCTTCCTGATTTACTACCACATAGATGAAGCGCATCTCTCCACCTCTCCTCAAAAAAGTTAAGCGTAAAAAAATCATTCTGCTCCACAAACCCAAGGGTGTAGCGTTGTGGTCTTATAAAAATAAAAGCAACTGGCTTGTTCCATAGGATTCCAAAACCACCCCACGAAGCTGTCATGCTATTATGCTTCTCCTTCTCACCAGCAAGGATGAGCATCCACTGTTTATCGAGCAAGTCAAATGTATTCTCATCTATTTCGTAGGGTGAAATGTAACTGTACTCACTTTTATTCATAACCATAAATTTTAATCGATTGATATTCCAAGGTAATTTCTTACTAAAAAGCCTATACCAAAAGTTAATGCCGACACACCAATGCTAATTACTACCATTTCAAAAAATCGATGTTTAAAATTTAGATTTTTGGCCACAGCAATATAAAAGTTAAACGAAGCAATTATCAGTATAGCAAAAATTAAGGTCAAACCTAATGCTAGCATATAGCTCTCAGAGAATATAAATGGGAGAATCAGAACAGCCACGGTAATTATATACGCTAAACCAGTGTAAACGGCAGATTTACCCGCGTGGCGATTATCGTTCTCGGTTTTTACAGATAAGTACTGCGAAGCAGCCATCGATAAAGAGGCGGCAATGCCAGTTATTAGCCCAGCAACTGCAACAAGACGAGTATTTTGCATGGCTAGACTAAACCCTGCAAGCGCACCAGTAAGTTCAACCAGGGCATCGTTTAGTCCAAGCACCATTGAGCCCGCATAGTCGAGTCGTTCTTCCTGAATTAGTTCAATAAGTTTGTCCTCATGCTCCTCTTCCGATTCTTTAACGGCCCTAAGTTCGGGCATATGAGGGATAACCCTTTCGTAAACTTTTTGGATTTTTGCCTCAGCCCTCTCCATCAACCTCAGGGCAAAGGTTAAACCAAGGAAACGCCCACACATTGTGTAAAACCATACAAGCAAATGCTTAGGTTTTATATCAACACCTGTTATCTGCTTGAATATATTATAATGCTTTAGCTCCTCTCCAGCAATTTTTGATAGCACCCCCTTATTGTTCTTATCCTTGGTAAGCTTTGCTAGATTTTTGTAAACATTATATCCAGTAATTTCTTCCTGTTGGAATAGTTTAGCATGTTTTACTAGTTCTTCTCGGGTCATTTCAAATTACTTTTTAGAGAAATGATTCTTTAATCTTGCAACAGTATTGGCAATAGTTTCAGCATTTGTAATCTGAACGGTGTTATCAGGCAGGACTTCAGATGTAAAACTCACACCGGTATGGTTAACGCTATATCGAGCGACAATTTCGCTCCCACTCATATGAAACTCTTTAACGCCAACCTTTGCTAAACCAAGTATGTTGCTATGGTTAATCCCACCACCTGCGATTATATTGATATATTCTCCACCAATAACAATCAACCTCTTTATTAGTTCAATGCCATCAGTAGCCCTACTTTTCTGTCCAGATGTAAGAAGATGTGTACAACCACACTCAACCAGTTCTTCAATCACTTTCTCTGGTTCAGGCATTATATCAAAGGCTCGATGAAATGTAAATGTCAATGGTTTTGCTGCTCTGACCAGTTCAAGTGTTCTTTCTTTATCTAGTTCACCATTTGATTTCAATACTCCGCTAACAATTCCATTCACGTTCATCTTTTTACAAATCTCAATATCGCGAAGCATCTGCCTAAATTCCATATCAGAGTATACAAAATCGCCTGGGCGAGGACGAACTAGCACATTAACAGGTATGCTTACCTGACTTAATGTTTCAGCAATACAACCAAACGAAGGTGTAGTTCCACCTACAAAAAGATTTTCGCAAAGTTCAATTCGGTTAGCTCCTCCCTTTTGGGCATTAATGGCACTCTCTACTGAATTCGCACAAACCTCCAAAGTGAACATTGCCTATTGTTTTAATATCGATAAAATTTTATCGCCTTGATTAATGCTGTACCCCGATGAGTTATAAAGGATACTACCATCGTGGCTAACTACAATTACAATAGGGTAAACAGCATCCTCGCCAAGGGACTGAATTACACTTTCTTCAAACTTACCACTTGAATCAACACCAAGCAAGGTGTTTTGTGGATAATCCTTACCTCCAAACACATTCTCCAAACTTAATTCTGATATTGCTTTTTCTTTGGCGCATACAATTGCTACAGGAATTGCTTCCAACTCCTTGTTTAACTGACTAAGATCATTCAGAAGATGCCTGGTGGGTTCCGAAAGCGGATTGATAATAGCAATTATTGCCGGGCTGCTCCCTGTAAGCTGCTCAATACTTTTTTCACCACCAACCAAAGGTAACGTAACATCTGTACTGATTGTATGATTGTTTCTTAACACTATATTGGTTGAGGGAAACTCAATACTAATATTTTGACCTTTATCACTCTCTACCTCTACATGGTAAATTTTACAACTAACGGCACCCGACTTATCCCGGTTGGCAGCAATTATCCTATAAAGGCCTTCAGGGAGTTCAAGGCTTGTAGGGAACTGGTTAAACTTATCGGAGTATTCAAAATCGAGCGTATTATACTTTCCGTTCTCAAACCTTGCTATGGTAAAGTGTTTGTAATATTTAGGGTTATCAACCGCACTATTAGGATCAATACTTATTGTTAGCGTCCCAGTAAGTGGCTGAGTAGTTTCCTCGGCATTAATCCCCTTAACATCTGCATAAATCCACATTCCATTCATAAGAAACTGTGGTTTCTTTGATGTAGGCTCAAGACGCGCAGGAATGCCAAAGCTACGACATGCAGCTACAAAAAATATCGATAACGAGTAGGCATCGGCATGTCGAATCTGGTAAACGCTTTCAGGACTCAGGGGTACTCTGTAGTAGTTACTCTCAATATCAAGAGTAATAAATTCGTTTAGCCATTTGGCTATATTTTGCGGATTGTTGCGGAAAAAGCCAATCTCTTCAAAAGAGAAAGCACTTTGAAGGAAGCTCCTCCATGGGGTAATAAACTCTCTTCCGATTCGAGGTGATAGTACGTATCTGTCAAAGTCAACCAAATCCTTATTATCAAGTAAAGCAGGGAAAGAATCGACGCAAGCTAGATGATCGGCTAAAACTTTGGCAGTAACATCACGGAAATCTTTTTCGCGAAGTGTAGCCAGCATAGCCATCCCAACTGTAACATCTTTTGCATCAAGATTTTTAATGAAGCTATATATCTCGTTCCAATTACCGCGACTTTTTGATAGATAACTCCACGTTTCGGAAATGCTTATACCTTTTTCCATAGCCAAGTTTGCTGCAGTAGAAGAATCGATAAAGGTTTTGATATATCGATTTCGCAGGTCATTCCCATGTTTTATGCGCTTGTCATGCTCTTCCGATTTTTTACTATCTACATTGGCAATCGGTTGTTCATCGGGAGGGACGAGCCTAAGAGTTCTGTTTGTAGAAGGCACCTTGTCGGACAGGGTTAATGTTATCGTATCTTGTGTTCGGTCTGCTTTTTCAAAAGCATATTTACCATTCTTTGAAGCCCAAATCATTAGATCACCAACACCTGTTGTGAGCTTGCATTTTCCTTTACTATTGGTTTGCAGTTTTGCAATAGGATAAAACTCGGCATAGTTGTAGAGCTGAAACTCCACATTTGCATCAGCAACAGGATTGCCAGACATATCGAGCACCGTAACCTCCAACTGACGAGTAGGAGCATAGTTTGGCATCAGGTTGATCTCGGTAAAGAACCTGGTTTGGTTTAACTTTTCTTCAGGGCCATCGTACTTTCCAAAAACGAAGGTTCGAGTCATCATGGCACGTTTAGCGGGGCCAGCAAACCATCCCCTATCCAACTCTGGCTCAGGCTCACAAGCTCCAAGAAAGTGCCATTTCCCATCTACATAAACTTCAACCCAAGCATGGTTATCGTCGGTGTGCGCCCAGCGCGGTGTGTAAACCTGCCGAGCAGGGATGCCCACTGAACGATAGGCAGCAACAGCAAAAGTTGACTCCTCGCCACATCTCCCAAATGCCGATTTTACAGCCGTTAGCGGTCCACAGGTGCGCTCATCAGTCGATTGGTAGGTAACCTTTTCATGACACCAGTAGTTTACCTCAAGGGCAGCCTGATAGGCATCCATACCTTTTAACCTATCCCTCAACTCTTCAAAAAACACCTCACGAGCATTGTCGGTATACTCATTATTCACTCGATAAGGGAGCACAAAGTGCAAAAAGATATCGGCAGGTGCTTTTCGTGCCCATCTAAACTCCTTTTGGGTTTTAAGGGCTAAACGAGCATTTTTAAGCACATATTCCGGCGAATGCATGGCAAGATCACTTAAAGGCATGTATGCATAAAGGAACTCAAAAGCCTCACGCTCCTTAGTGGTTAGTTCTGAATTAATTATGGTTAGTATTGTCGAGTCATACGACTCAACAAGTTTAACTCTGTCAAGAAATTGTTCATGGATCTCTTTGCGTTTACTACTATCCTTGATAAGATGACGATTAAAAATGCTATCGCACGATGTTAAAAGCACAAGTAGTAAAGCGCTGATTCCTAAAACTCTTTTCATGTTTGAGAGAATTTATATTCAAAAATAAAAGTACGGATTTTTTTTCAAAGAGAGTTAAAGAACTTCTAAAACCTGATTATAAAATAAAAAAGCCGCCCAAGTATTTGAGCAGCTTTAGAAAAAAATATCTACTTCTTCTATTTGGCTTGAATGGCTTCCCTTATTTTTGATTCTAACTCGCTTGCTAGTTCAGGGTTATCCAACAAAAGATTTCGAACGGCATCACGGCCTTGGCCCAACTTAGTATCACCATAGCTATACCAAGAGCCACTTTTCTTTATGATGTTAAACTCAACGCCTAAATCGATAATTTCGCCTGTTTTTGAGATGCCCTCGCCAAAAATAATATCGAACTCTGCTTTACGGAATGGAGGTGCTACCTTATTCTTGACAACCTTAACACGAACACGGTTACCTGTTGACTCCTCACCATCTTTTAGCTGATTTAGTTTCCTAATATCGACACGAACAGATGCGTAAAATTTAAGAGCATTACCACCAGTAGTAGTTTCGGGGTTGCCAAACATTACGCCAATCTTATCGCGAAGCTGGTTAATAAAAATGCAGGTGGTATTAGTTTTGCTAATTGTGGCAGTTAGCTTACGTAATGCTTGCGACATGAGTCGAGCCTGAAGCCCCATTTTACTATCCCCCATATCGCCTTCAATCTCTGCCTTAGGAGTTAGGGCTGCAACGGAGTCAATTACAATAATATCGATTGAGCCAGATCGAATCAGGTTATCGGCTATTTCAAGGGCCTGTTCTCCATTGTCGGGCTGAGCAAACAGCAGGTTCTCAACATCAACACCAAGCTTCTCTGCATATGTCCTATCAAATGCGTGCTCGGCATCAATAATAGCGGCTAGGCCGCCCTGCTTTTGTGCCTCTGCAATGGCATGTATGGCCAAGGTGGTTTTACCCGATGACTCTGGTCCATATATCTCAACAACACGTCCTCGTGGATAACCTCCAACGCCAAGCGCCATATCGAGCGCTATTGAACCTGATGATATGACTGGGATTTCAGAGACGGCCTTATCACCAAGTCGCATAATTGCGCCCTTACCAAAATCCTTTTCAATCTTATCGATGGTTGACTGGAGAGCTTTCAGCTTTTCCTTGTTAATCTCCTTCTTCTTCTGTTCCTTATTTTCAGTAGCTTCCATTTACTTATTTATTTCTGATAGTATTTGTTCAACATGCTCTTTGGTTTTCACTTTAGTGAAAACATGTGTAATAACTCCTTCTTCGTTAATTATAAATGTTGTTCGAAGGATTCCGAAATATGTTCTCCCATACATTTTCTTCTCTCCCCAAGCCCCATACTTTTCAGCTATTTCATGATTAACATCGGCAATCAGTTTAAATGGGAGGTTATGCTTGGCAATAAAATTTTTGTGCGATTTTTCTGAATCGGGACTAACACCAACCACTTCCAGCCCCAAGCCTTTCAACTCTTCGTAGCCATCTCGCAAACTACATGCTTCGGCAGTACAGCCGCTAGTATTGTCCTTAGGGTAAAAGTAAAGGATTAACTTCTTCCCCTTAAAGTCGGCTAAAGAAATAGTTTTCCCATCCTGATCTACTCCTACGAAGTCAGGTGCCGAATCTCCTGGTTTTAAATGAGTTGTTTTCATAGTATTATGTTTGTAAAGTTAGTTTTTTGTTGATTAAAATAAAACTACCTTCAAAATTATTTATTAACAATATTGGCAGTGTTTGGTTTTGAGCCAATGAATATTTTTAAGCAAAACATTCAGAATAAAATCGGGAAAAGCGGTAAGCAAACAAGCTGGAAATTCATAAATAAATCAAAATAACTCACCATAAACTAAAAACTATAACATGCAGAATTGTGGTGAACCGTAAAAGACTCTAATTAAACATCCTTAATCAAAAGCATAAAAAAAGCCCCCAAAAGTGGGAGCTTATATCATTAGCAAAATCAGCTTTACTCTAAGCTAACAAGAAGGAAGCCCTTACCAACCTTATCGCCAGGTTTAACATTAACTTCCTTAACCTTCCCAGCCGATGGAGCAATTATTCTGTTATGCATTTTCATAGCATCTAGAATAACAAGGACATCGCCCTCGTTTACCTCCTGACCAGGTTTAACCATAACATCAACAATGGTTCCTGGAATGAAGGCAGTAACATTTTTATCATCGAGTTTAGGATGTATCATACTCATCAAAATTTGGTTTACAATTGGCATTAATGTTTAGAATGGAGGTATTCCATGCTTTTTGAATGGTCGGTCGGCAACCTTAGTGCTCGACACTTCAAGGGCATGAAGCAGTAGCTTACGAGTTTCGCTAGGTTCAATAACAGTATCGATATACCCTTTGGCAGCAGCCACGTATGGGTTAGCAAACTTCTCCTTATACTCTTCAACTTTTTGACGGCGAACGGCTTCTGGATCCTCAGCAGCGGCAATCTCTTTACGGAAAATAATATTTGCTGCCCCTTCAGGTCCCATTACTGCAATCTCGGCACTAGGCCATGCAAAAACAAAATCGGCACGTAAGTGGCGTGAGCTCATTGCAATATATCCACCACCATATGCTTTACGAAGAATAACAGTCATTTTGGGCACTGTAGCTTCGCTATAAGCATAAAGGAGTTTGGCTCCGTGGCGAATCACACCTGCATGCTCCTGATCGATACCGGGGAGATAACCTGGCAGGTCAACCAGGGTGACAAGAGGGATATTGAACGCATCGCAATAGCGAACAAAACGAGCTGCTTTATCAGAGCTGTCAACATCAAGAACACCCGCCATAACCAAAGGCTGGTTAGCAACAAAACCAACGGTTTCGCCGTTCAAGCGGCCAAAACCAATAACAATATTTGCTGCCCATTTTTCTTGGATCTCAAAGAAGTCGGAGTCATCGGCTATAGCTCGTATAACATCCCTAACATCATATGGTTCTTTAGGATCGCCTGGAACGATATCCTCGATTTTATAACTTATTTTGGGCTCTTTAGGCTCAAATCTTCTCGCTTTTCGAGTGTTATTCCATGGTATGAAAGTGATAAGCTTTTTGATCTGCTCAAAACATTCATACTCACTCTCAGAATAAAAATGTGCATTACCAGTAATCATGGAATGCACTTTAGCACCACCCAAATCCTCTTGCGAAATTTCTTCTCCAAGCACCGACTTAATAACTTCGGGTCCAGTGATAAACATCTTGGAGATGTTATTCACCACAAACACAAAATCGGTAAGAGCAGGAGAATAAACAGCACCCCCGGCACAAGGACCTAGTATTACTGATATTTGGGGGATAATACCGCTCGATAAAGTGTTGCGCCAGAAAATTTCACCATATCCAGCGAGGGAGTTAACCCCTTCCTGTATACGAGCACCACCTGAGTCGTTAATCCCAATCAAAGGAATTCGCATGCGGAGTGCATAATCCATTATTTTAGTGATTTTCCTAGCATGCATAGATCCTAGGGAACCGCCAGCAACGGTAAAATCTTGAGCATAAATGGCAACAGGTGCTCCATAAATTGTACCAGTCCCTATTATCACACCGTCACCATGGAGTACTTTTCCATCCATCCCAAAATCGCGGGCTTCATGCTCAACAAACATATCATACTCGTTGAACGAGTCTTCATCAAGAAGAGCAATGATTCGCTCACGGGCAGTTAGTTTACCCATGGCAACCTGCTTGGCTACAGCCTTTTCACCGCCGCCTTGCAGAACCTCTTCTTTTCTTTTCTTGAGTTCTTCAATTTTGTTTTTTAAAGGCATAACTGTTTTTGTTAGTTTGTATTATTTGCCACCATTACCATGCATCTTGGTAATTTATCTGCAAGGTTACGAAATTGGGTTCAAATATAAAAGAAACAGGTCTCTTTTTTAGACCTGCCAATCCATACACCCCTAACTATAAGCACATTAGCCCACAAACAGATGTTTAATATCTATTTGGGAGCCATTCTGTAAAGTCCAATAGCAATAATTGCATAAATTATATTAGGTATCCAAACCGATAGTTCGGGCGATAAGGTTCCTTTAACAGCGAACATAGTTGAAAAACGCATAAAAACTATATATGAAAAGCTCAAGGCTAGTCCTAATCCAATATGAAACCCAATACCGCCCCTTACCTTACGCGACGAAAGTGAAACCCCAATGAGTGTCAAGATAAAGACAGAAAACGGATAGGCAAAACGGCTATACTTCTCAACAATCAAGTACTCAATAGTATCGGCACCCTGCAACTTTTGCTCCTCGATAAAATCATTGAGTTCAAACAGGTTCATTGTCTCAACAATTTTCAATCTTCGATTAAAATCTTCGGGAGTGAGATAAAATGTACTATCTATCTTATCGCCGCGTTCAATCTCCTCACCCTTATCGGTGTAATTTCTGATATAATAACGATTGATAGTCCACTTTTGCTTGGTAGAGTCCCATTGAGCATTATCGGCAATCAACTTGGAGACTAGCCTATTACCGTCAAACTTTTCTATTGAAAGATTATAGGCTGTGTTGTTGAAAGTATTGAACGAACTCATGTAAACAAACATCCCAGGCCTTACCTGTCGGTGTATGTTTCTATCGGTATTGACATAGGGTCGTTTTATATACTTTGACTCAAAATCAAGCCGAACTGCATTAGCCGGAGGAATTACAAAACTATTAAGGATGAATGAAAGAACAGCAATGAATAGGGCTGAAATAAAGTAGGGATAAAGCATTCGCTTAAAGCTCACTCCACTGCTAAGTATCGCAATAATCTCAGTGTTATAAGCCATTTTTGAAGTGAAGAAGATTACTGCGATGAAAACAAAAAGGGAGCTAAACAGGTTGGCAAAGTAGGGGATAAAATTCAAATAGTAGTGGAAGATGATATCGTATAGAGGTGCATCTTTTTCCAGAAAATCATCTATCTTTTCAGCAACATCAAAAATTACAGCGATGCCGATTATTAAGATTATGGCATAAAAATAAGTACCTATGAATTTTCTGATAATATACCAATCAATAATTTTCATAATTTCTACAATCGCCTTGAAACTTTTTTAACCATTTCGTTTTTCCATGCTAAAAAATCGCCTTCTAATATATGACGGCGGGCCTCTTTTACCAGCCATAAATAAAACCCGAGGTTATGAATGCTAGCTATTTGAGGGCCAAGCATCTCTTTTGCAATAAACAGATGGCGCAAATAGGCCTTTGTATAACGGCTATCAACAAATGTTGGGCCAAATGGATCAATTGGAGAAAAATCGTTCTGCCATTTTTTATTCCTAATATTGATAATGCCTTCGGAGGTGAACAGCATACCATTCCTTCCGTTACGAGTAGGCATTACACAATCAAACATGTCGACCCCTAAGGCAATAGATTCTAGAATATTCTCAGGGGTTCCAACCCCCATCAGGTATCGGGGTTTATCCTTGGGCAGAATGCCATTAACGACCTCCACCATTTGGTACATCACTTCTGCAGGCTCACCCACCGACAAACCTCCTATGGCATAACCATCACGGTTATATTTTTGAACGTTCTCAGCGGCACGTTTTCGTAAATCGGAATAAACACACCCCTGAATAATTGGGAATAGGGTTTGGCTATACCCATAATGAGGTTCTGTACTATCGAAACGCTGAACGCACCTATCAAGCCACCTCTCCGTTAAATCGAGCGATTTTTTAGCATAATCGTAATCGGCATCACCAGGAGGGCATTCATCGAATGCCATCACAATATCGGCACCAATTACGCGTTGAATGTCCATTACACTCTCAGGGGTAAATAAATGTGCCGAACCATCGATATGAGACCTGAACGATGCTCCTTGTGCAGTTAGCTTGCGCATATCGGCAAGGGAAAAGACCTGATAACCACCGCTATCGGTAAGTATTGGGCGATTCCAACTGGCAAACTTATGCAAACCACCAGCCTGTTTTAGAACGTCTAGTCCTGGACGCAAGTATAAATGATAGGTATTACCTAGTATAATTTGAGCCTTAATATCGTTCTCTAATTCCCTATGTAAAACACCCTTTACACTGCCAACTGTTCCAACAGGCATAAATATCGGTGTTTCAATCTGGCCGTGATCTGTTGTAATTAAACCTGCACGGGCCTGCGACTGCAAATCAGTCCCTAATAACTTAAATTCCATTTACTTACAAAAATAACTGCACAAAGATAACCTAAAAACTATAAAGGACGGGTTTCTATTTTGATTTGTTAGCTAAAACCTAAAGCATTATATATTAATGAGCCAGTGGGGCTCCTCGCTTATTGTTTCTCCAGCGTAGTAAACCCTCTCAAGATACAATCCAGGAGCAGGGGCTGTGAACTTTGCAGGAAGAGATGAATACTCATTGAAAAAGCGTTTAACATCACCTTCCGTAAGTTTCCCAATTCCAACCTGAACAAGAGTACCTACCATTCTGCGCACCTGTTTCCAAAGAAAGTGAGAGCCAACAATATGGATAAGAACCGAGTCGTCTATCTCAAAGACCTTGGCTCTTTCAATCTTAACAAGAGTAGAACCCCCTTCCTTATCTGGAGCACCAAACGACCGATAATCCTTCATACCTACATACTGTTTACATACCGTGGCCATTGCCTCAACATTTAACGGCTCTTTCACCCACCAGGAGTAATCCTTTCCAAAAGCTGTTCGTCTTTTTGAGATATGATAAACGTAACTTCGGTATTTAGCATCGTAACGAGCATGGAAACGAGGGTTTACTTTAATCATCTCATTTATGTTAATTGAGACAGGTAAAACCTCATTCAGACGTTTTAGAGCAATATACGGAGGCATGGCAGAATCAATATCAAGATGTGCTACTTGCCCAAGTGCATGGACTCCAGCATCGGTTCTACCTGCGCCATATAGTTCAAAGTTACTTATCTTGAATACATCCTTAATGGCATCCATCAACTTGCCCATTATTGTATCGGCATTTTTTTGGAACTGCCATCCTTTATATCTAGAGCCATCATACTCTATTGTTAACTTATATCTTGGCATCAGTTCGGATAATTATTTAAAAACAAAATTAGTTGAAAAAGGGATAAAAAAAAGTGGGTAAGCTACTTATATCGCACCGCTACAACCGCCTACCCTTGCTACCTTCCGGTCCTGGGGGGATTCAGCAGGAGCTGGTCGTATAAGACTTACCCGCTGCAAATATAGCTAAAGTTTACTTTGCCAATAAATATTTCTAACTTTTTTTAGCAATTTGCATATATTTGCAATGAAACTAAACCTATACTAAAATGGAAAAGAAATCGAACAGTATGCTTAAGCACTCCATGAACTATGGATTAATCATGGGTGTTTCATTAGTTATCTTAAGCCTAATCGTTTATTTAATGGGTATCCTAAAGCCTCCTTTTTGGGTAAGCATTATTAATTGGATTATTGTAATCGCAATAATTTATATTGGCTCAAAAAAGTATCGCGATGAAGTACTTGGTGGAGCCATTGGTTATGGTAATGCGGTGGGTTATGGTGTTCTAGTTTCAGCATTTAGTGCAGTTATCACATCATTTTTCACCATCCTTCTTGTTACAGTAATCGATCCAGAGTATGTAAATAAACTTTTAGTTGTAGTTGAAGAAGAAATGGTTAACAAAGGATTACCCGATGAGCAAATAAGTGCTGGATTGGAAATGTCTAAAAAATTCATGTCGCCAATATTTATGTTCTTTTCAGGTTTACTTGGTTCTGTTCTAACAGGATTAATAATTTCATTGATTACTTCAATTTTTGTTAAGAAGGAGGCCGCTCCTTTTAAAGACCAGGTGATAGAATAACATTCTCATGGATATAACAGTCGTAGTTCCACTTTATAACGAGGAAGAATCACTTCCCGAACTAATGGAATGGATTGATCGGGTTATGACTTCCAACCATTTCACCTACGAGGTTATCATGGTTGATGATGGCAGCAACGATAACAGCTGGGGAGTCATTGAAAGTTTGAAGCAAAAGTATAGCAACCTTCGCGGTATAAAGTTTCGTAGGAACTATGGCAAATCGGCTGCGCTGCAGGTTGGTTTTACCGCTGCCACAGGCGATGTGGTTATCACCATGGATGCCGACCTGCAGGACAGCCCCGATGAGATACCCGAACTTTATAGAATGATTAAAGAAGAAGATTTCGATATTGTTTCGGGTTGGAAGAAAAAGCGTTACGACCCATTGCTTACCAAACGAATCCCGAGTAAGCTATACAATGCTACCGTTAGAATGGTAAGCGGAATAAAGCTCCACGACATGAACTGTGGGCTTAAGGCTTACCGAAGCAATGTGGTAAAAAGCATTGAGGTTTACGGCGAGATGCATCGTTACATCCCAGTTTTAGCCAAACAGGCTGGATTTAGACGTATTGGGGAAAAGGTAGTTCAGCATCGAGAACGTAAGTATGGTACATCCAAGTTTGGTTGGACTAGGTTTATCAATGGATTTCTCGACCTCATGTCGGTTATTTTTGTTTCTAAATTTGGCAAAAAGCCAATGCACTTTTTTGGCTCTCTTGGCACACTCATGTTTCTGACAGGGGGTGCCATTGCAGCATGGCTTATAGGTAGTAAGCTTTGGGCTCAATACCACCATCTAAAATACCGGCCAGTAACCGATCAGCCCCTTTTCTACATTGCATTAGTGGTAGCAATTGTTGGCGTACAACTATTTACAGCAGGTTTTATTGGCGAACTGGTCTCGCGTAGCTCATCGGACAGAAATGTCTACCTAATCGAAAAAGAGCTATGATTCAAAGAATTACAAAAACTATTGCTAAACAACATAAGTTTAAATAGTACGATAATCGTACTATTTTTTTTTATTTGTATTAACTAAAGTTTACAACTATGAAAGCACTACTTAATCACCGCTCAATCAGGAAATACAAAGGCGACCCAATTGACGATTCGTTACTTCAAGAAATACTAACCGCTGGCACACGTGCATCTACCACGGGCAACATGCAGGTTTATAGTATTATTGTAACCAGAGACGAAGAAGTAAAACGCCAGCTGCTACCCTTACATTTTAACCAGCAAATGGTAATGCAGGCACCCGTTGTACTAACATTCTGTGCCGATTTTAACCGGTTTAACAAGTGGTGCAAACAGCGCAATGCCAATCCTGGTTACGACAACTTCTTATCATTCTTCACTGCCGCTATTGATGCCCTACTTGCCGCTCAAAACGTTTGCATTGCGGCCGAAGAAAAAGGTTTGGGAATATGTTACCTAGGAACAACTACATACACCGCCGATAAAATTATTGAGGTGCTAAAGCTACCCAAAGGTGTGGTACCAGTAACTACAGTTGTAATGGGCTACCCCGACGAACAACCTGAATTAACGGACCGTTTACCTCTTGCGGGTGTTATTCATCATGAAGTTTACCATGATTATTCTGAAGGTGATATCGATCAGATTTACCAACAGAAAGAGTCCTTACCGCTCACTAAGAAACTCCTTGAGGAAAACAAAAAAGAAACATTAGCCCAAATATTTACCGATAACCGTTATACCTTAAAGGATAATGTGACTTTCTCCAAGAACCTACTTAAAGTACTGGAGCAGCAAGGCTTTATGAACAACGACAGAACGGAGTAATTTCTGTTACTAAATAGTTGAAAGGGTGAAAGCAACTAAAGATTCACCCTTTTTTTTATTTTATCAGATAAACAAAAGATAATCTATTTATTTTTTACTGGTATAATCCCATAACACCTTATCTTAGCACTAAAATTTCTACATGGAGCAGGTTGACATCTCAAAACTTTACCTATTAGTCGAGGATTTTTTTAAAAACGACACCACTGGCCACGACTGGTGGCATGTTATAAGGGTTACCAAGCTCGCATTGCAAATTGGCCAAAAAGAAGGAGCCAATCTGGGAATGGTGGAGCCAGCTGCTCTTGTTCATGATTGTGACGACTGGAAATTATCTGCCGGTGAAGGCTATCCAAATACGATACATATCCTTTCGAATGCAGGGTATAGGCAAAAGCAGATAGATGAAATTATAGAAATTGTGAAACAGGTTTCCTTCAAAGGAGCAGGTGTTGACACCACACCCAGCTGTATTGAGGCAATGGTGGTACAGGATGCCGATAGAATCGACGCAATAGGGGCAATTGGTATAGCAAGGGCATTTGCCTATGGGGGCTCTAAGAATCGCCCTATGTACCTTCCCGAGGTCAAACCTCAACTACATCAATCATTCAACGAGTACAAGTCTTCAAAAAGCCATACCATCAACCATTTTTATGAGAAGCTACTACTTCTAAAAGATAGATTAAACACTCCTACAGCCCAAAGAATTGCTAAGGAGCGCCATGATTTCATGGTAAATTATCTGGAACAGTTTTTCAACGAATGGAATTTTGAGCAATGACCATTGCTATCATAGACATGGGCACCAATACGTTTAATATATTGGTTGCCAACACTTCGGGTTATGTAATTCATGAAAGCAAACTTCCCGTAAAGCTAGGCCAAGGAGGTTTTAAGCAGGGTCAACTAACAAAGCAGGCAATGCAAAGGGCATTTGGTGCAATTGACAAGCACATCTCCACTGCAAGAAGGCTCGGCGCAACCAAGTTCTTTGCATTTGCCACTTCTGCCGTTCGCGATGCTTCAAATAGAGAATTCTTTGCAAATGAGGTGAAAAGTAAATTTAATATCGATGTTGAAATCATAGATGGCAAACGCGAGGCAGAACTTATTTGGAAAGGGGTTAATGCAGCCTTGAATCTAGGGAATACCCCCACCCTAGTGGTTGATATTGGAGGCGGCAGTAATGAGACAATCATTGCCAATGGGACGGAAATTTTCTGGCTGCAAAGCTTTAATCTTGGAGTAACCAGAATAGCAGAGCAGTTTCCAATTTCGGATCCTATCAAACCCGAGGAGCTAAACACGATTGAAGGGTTTATGCTTGAAAATATAAAACCGTTGCTTAGCCAGGCAAGCATATTTAACCTTCAAAAGCTAGCAGGAAGTTCAGGTGCTTTCGATTCTTTTAGAAAGATTTTAGCATCTAAAAATATTATAGCCTCAACCGATAGGCCGTGGGCTGAGATTCCCGTTAGCGATTATATGGAACTGCACAGGTTTTTTGTAACATCAACTCACAACCAGCGCCTTGCGCTTCCTGGTCTTGACCCCATTAGAGTTGACCTTATTGTTCCTGCCTCTATATTCGTAAACGTTTTGGTCCAAAAATTGAATATCAAAAAAATTATACAATCCGACTACACGCTAAAAGAGGGATTTTACGAAGAACTTAGAACAAGAAGCAATGGGCAATTTGGAAATACATCAAGACGAAACTGTTAGATATAAAGTAGGCAGTTTAAACTTGAATATTAACAACCTCACTTCCATTTTGGCAAGCACTATCTATTTTTTCTATATTTACACAAAAATATAAGAATATGTCAAAAATACTTGTTATTGATGATGAAAAGGCAATACGCAACACACTAAAAGACATACTAGAGGTAGAAGGGCATACGGTAGATGTTGCTGAAGATGGCCATATGGGGCTAGAACTGTTTAATGGTGGTAAATACGAGATTGTACTTTGTGATATTAAAATGCCACAGATGGATGGCATTGAGGTACTAGAAAAGCTACAGGAACAGCAGCCCGATGTACCTGTAGTAATGATTTCTGGCCATGGCAACATCGACACGGCTGTTGAAGCCATAAAAAAAGGAGCTTTCGATTTCATTGAAAAACCTCTCGACCTTAACCGTTTGCTCATCACTATCCGCAACGCAACCGACAAAACCACATTGATACAGGAAACCAAAACGCTAAAGCGGAAGGTATCAAAAGCATACGATATAGTTGGCGAATCGCCTGCCATTGTAAAGGTTAAGGAGATAATTGACCGTGTTGCACCTACCGACGCCCGCGTACTAATTACTGGGCCAAATGGGACAGGGAAAGAGCTTGTTGCTAGGTGGCTACATGAGAAAAGTAATCGTGCCAGCATGCCATTCGTAGAAGTGAACTGCGCTGCAATTCCTTCAGAACTTATTGAAAGCGAGTTATTTGGACACGAAAAAGGAGCTTTTACCTCGGCCATCAAACAGCGTAAGGGTAAGTTTGAACAAGCCGATGGAGGAACTCTTTTTCTCGACGAAATTGGCGATATGAGCCTTAGCGCCCAAGCCAAAGTTCTTAGAGCACTTCAGGAAAATAAGATTAGCAGGGTTGGTAGCGATAAAGACATCAATGTAAACGTTAGGGTTATTGCCGCAACAAACAAAAACCTAACACAAGAAATCGAAAAGGGGAATTTCCGCGAAGACCTTTACCATCGTCTAAGCGTTATCATTATTAATGTTCCTCCTCTTTGTGAGAGGCTGGAAGATATCCCTTTGCTTGCCCAACATTTCAACGAACAAATTTGTGATGAGTATGGGATCCCTCCTAAAACCATTACACCTGATGCTATTGATGAGCTTAAAAAGCTAAAATGGACTGGAAATATTCGTGAACTGAGAAATGTGGTTGAACGCCTAATAATTCTTTGCGACAAGGAGATTACGGGAAAAGATGTAAAAGCATTTGCCGCTCCAAATATCTAAATAAATTCTAAGTTTCTAATAAAAAAACAGGTGATTTCGTACTGAAACCACCTGTTTTGTATTTGTTTATCCTATTTATTGCAGGGAGTATATCATAACATTATCTACATCAAATGTAGTAGTTAACGAATTGCTACCAGTATATTTAAATCCTATATACACATCGCCTGCAAATTCCTTAAGGTTGATATTTCCAGAGTTCACCCAATTCCACTGCCCATCGGCCTCCTTCGCAATTTGGGCATCTAGCTTGGTCCAGGTTGCTGTTTGCGGATTGGTCCCATCGTAGTCCATTGAGATGTAAGCCTCAAGTGTAGCACCGGCCCAATAACCGTACTCTGTGTTAAACTTCAAATAGGTATCAACTCCTGAAGGAATTGTGACCTTGGGAGAAACCAGCCAAACCACATTGCTAGCATCACCTGATTGGTATGCGCTCATACGAGCATAGTAGTTTCCATAGTAACTTTTAACATACCAATTCTTAGAACCCTCAACAGCTATACTTTTCCAACCATCCGAATTAATATCTTGATTCTCGGGCATGCTAGAAAAATCCTGATTAAGCAAAAAGTTTTTAACTGTACGTGGCTCAATTAGTCGAACTTCACCAACCTTACGAATGTATAGCTGATAATCGCTATTATATTTAGAAAGCACAGCCGTTAACTTGCCCTTTCCACTTGGAAGCTCAACATTTGCAAAATTGGCATAATTGCTAGTTCTAACAAGGACTGTATTTCCTAGGTCATCTTCTAAAATTCTGTTAGTGGTTGAAGAACTTTCGGCATATGTTTTCCCTAATTCACTGTCGGCAAACTGTACTCCCGAAAGAGTAATTACCTTGCCAATGAGTTCATCACTAATTTCAGCAATCGTTGTTTCAGTTACGTTAACAGGGTTATCGGTACTTATTGCGTATACTCTTTTGTAAAACTCGGTTGATGAAAGTCGCCCAATAGAACCATTATAATCTCCCCCAAGTTGAAGAACTCCTCCATATTCACCCATATACAAATCTTTACAACTAATCCTAATTTTAGTACCTACAGGAAAATCGGCATAGAGACCAGTTACATCAACCTTAAATTCGATAGCACCAGTTTCATCTTCTAGGAAAAGTTGCTTGTACAGATTGCCAGATTCGTCGTTAGCGGTAACAACAGCCTCAATAACTAGGTTATAAGGAATTTGATAAAGCTTAGATCCATCGTAGAATAGTTTTAACTGCTCAATCGTAGTATTCTTCTCAGGAATTTGGCTACCAAAGCGGGGCTGATTAAAGTCAACATCTGAAGTGTCGCGAATTAGGAACTGGTATGTGCCGCCATAAATGCTGAGGATACCAGTTATAGAGCCACTTCCTTCGGGAAGTTTGCTGTTTGCAAATTTTGCATAACCACTGTTGCGAAGTATAATTTGATTTCCATCTTTATCAACAATAATCCTATTTGTATTCTCCCCTGGAATACTATATGTTACAGCTGGATTCCAAAACTGGACGCTATCAAGTTTTACAAACTTTTGAACCAACCCAGTATTTAATGTAGGAATTGTAATTTTTTCGGGTTGGAGAGCAATCTTTTCCCCTGTAACTCTGACTGAAGATGACAATTTGGATGGGTCAATACCCGTAACTTTAAGCACTCCGCCATCATAATACCCTAAACCAACCTGGTACATCCCATTATAATTATCTAGCACCAAATTATCAACTCTAACAAGAACTCGCTTGCCTGGCTTTAAACCATAAGTAGCATACAAATCGCTCCCATTTATTTTCAAATCTATTCCACCTGTTTCATCGGCAATGGTAACTGTTTCGTAAAAGTTTCCAGCTGAGTCGCTCGACAAAACATAACCATCAATAATAATTGCCATTATTGAATCGTTAGAGCCTTCATCATAAATCTTTTTCCAGTAATCTGAAGGAGCCAAATTACTAACAAGATCAGCGCTACCAGTGTATAAAGCCTTTAACTGTTGTATGGTTAAAGTTTTCTCCCAAGAGGTAGTACTAGTATACACGGGAGGTGTGTCAAATTCTTCTTTAACACATGAACTATTTAATAGGATTAGTCCGGTTAAAGCAATGACTGCAATAAGTAAAAAGTGTTTACGTTTCATTTTAATTCCTCCCACTCTATAGTTGACATCTATCATTTGTAAAACTAATATCATTTAAATCACGCATAAGAAGTTGATATGTACCTTTATAGTAGGTTAGTATACCAACCACCCAACCATTTCCAGTTGGAATCTCATTGTTTGCAAACTTTGAGTAGCCACTTGTTCGGAGCACAATAGGGCTAGTATAAGCTTGAGAACAGGAGACTAATTCGTGATTAAGGGTTATCTTATTTTCACTATCG
Organism: Tenuifilum thalassicum; assembly: GCF_013265555.1. Taxonomy (GTDB): domain Bacteria; phylum Bacteroidota; class Bacteroidia; order Bacteroidales; family Tenuifilaceae; genus Tenuifilum; species Tenuifilum thalassicum. Next base: position 2,621,568 of record NZ_CP041345.1, read on the forward strand.
GCAAATGTAAAAACAGTATTAGTAAGTTTGTTTAGAGTATCCTTAATTTGTACATCTTCAAACTTAACGAGTTTGCCAATGTTTGAAGGTTTCAACTCGGCAGTTGACATAACCAAAGGTGTAATCTCGGTAAGAGTACTACCCTTTTTAAACACATGTTGGCTAATTATAGGATCGCCTTCGAGCCCACTTATTTCCCAATTGCCATTATTACTATAAATTGATCCAAGCTGAATTTGACCGCCGTAGTCGCCAAGGTATAGCCCATTGCAATATACAACAACCTTTTGACCTCGCTTATACTCGTTATAAAGAGTCGTCTTGTTGAGTTTTAGTTCAATAGCGCCAGTTTCATCCTGAATAAAGAGGCTTTTATAAAAATTACCCTCCTTATCATCAGAAATTACAACTCCCTCAATAATAATTGAATCCCTTTCAAAGAACGTTGTTTCGTCGAGCTGATATAGCTCACCTGGATACATTGCTTTTAGCTCTGCAATGCTAGTGTTTGCTGTCAGATTAGTAGAATCGACTCTCGGTGCAACAGGATCGAACGAGAAATCCACGCAGCTTGGTGAGAGAAGTGCAATTCCACCTAGTAACAGAATCGACAGTATGATTGATATCTTTTTCATCTTTAATATGTTAATTCAGTTTCAAAAAATTAAAATCTTAATCCCAAAATCAAGTAGTAAGTTCTACCGTAGCTATAGAAATACTTTGGAGGGAATTTATTAGAGGTTTGCTCAGCAACAGAGTAACGTGCTTGTTCAAATCCGCCAGTCTTAAAATCAGTATTGTCAAGTATATTGGAAACCATGAAGTTAAGATTAATGTAATAATCTTTTACTTTCCACGATTTACCAATGTTGGCATTTACTAAGTAAGCCGAAGGCACTTTCTCCTGTGCAGTAAGAGCATCGCGACGGGGATCACCTGGTTCAAGCCCTTGTAGTGCTTCAGCAGTTCTCTTGCCAGGTGCAAAATCGATATAAATATGGTCGTAGTAACTAACATCAGCACCAATAAACCAGTATTTTGGTGAAGCATATCGAATGCCTAACATCGCAACAGTTTGAGGTGAGTTTGGAACAAAGAAGTTCTTAATGTAAACCACCTGATCCTGAACCAATACTGTTCCAAGGTTGTCTTGGGTTACTGTAGCCAAGGGCCTAGAGGTATATTGATAAGAGCCCAACGATGCGGCAGTATTAAGAGTAAGCGTTGTAGTAAGTTTTATTTCGGCACCAAACTCAACCCCTTTATGAACTTTCTCAATGCCACGCATGGTATAGTTAATAAAAGTACGATAAGTATCGTCGTAGAACGACTTACGTTGAGTTTGATCTGTAAACCTTGTATAGTATGCTGAGAAACGAGCTTTAATATAAGGTGTTCGAAGATTGTAGTTAATATCAGCGGCAGTAATTTTTTCATTAGTTAAACCAGGAATAACAAAATTACTTGTTCGGGGAGAGATATATGAATTACGGAAGAAAGGAGCCCTAGTTATGTATGCCAGATTTCCATCAACATAATGCCTTCCAGATATCTTCCATGTAGCTCCAGCTTTAACACCATAGTTGTGGAACACCTGTTTTGGAGAGTCACCCTTAGAATCTTGGGGGAATCGTCCATTTCTCATATTTCCTGTTCTCCAGAATTCGGTGTAATTATAGTTTGCTCCTGCATAAAAATCGAAATGGGCCAAAGTATAGTTTGCAACAGCCCAAATGTTACCATTATTCACATTGGCATCGTAGCTATAACCAAACTCATCGCCAACCGCAACCTTACGATTAGGGTTATCCAAATCGTTTTGGGCCAAATCGGGGTTAGAGAAGAAATCGCGCTCAACAAACTGATCGATATCTAACCAGTATTGTCCTCCAAGAAGATCATCTATCACCTTGTAATTCTTCCCTTTATAAATAGAAGCATCAATACCTCCATTTATCTTTATTTCTGGGGTAACAACCCAATTTGCTACACTTGAGAATGTGAACTGGCGAGAATCTGTAATGCGATTTTCAACAATGTATTTAGAACGAAGGCTATCATTATCATCAAAGCTATTGTAGTTGACCTGGTAAAGGTAATCCCAATTTATTTGACTTATAGAAGGATCGTTCATGAAAGCATCGGTGATTGCACTAACAACCGAAGGGTCAGAATCAACCCAATAGCTGGGGAGCTTACGATAGTAATCGGGACGAGGATCTAAAGCATCGTACCAGTTTAAACTAGTAGTTTGGTAAGTGCTAATTGAGTATCCGGCTGAGGTTGTAACGGTTAAGTTTGGATTGATATTCCAGTAATGATTCAAAATAAAGGTAGGTTCCTGTTGAAAACGAACCTTTGCATTACGTTTCTCGCCATTCTGGTAGCCCCAATTTGGATTATAGTAGTTTGTACCAGCCAGTTCTTTAGCCTCATCGGTTGAAACGCCTTGCATTCCACGCTTAATGGGTGCATTATAAGTGGTAAAAGCAACCGAATGCTTATCGTTAAACTTTTTCTCGATGCCAACAAAATAAGCCCATGCGTCGTAATTGGTTCCCTCAACGTAACCTTCCTCGGCCCAACGGCGCGAACCACTAATAGTAAAAGCAACTCCGTTTTCCATCATTCCAGTAGAATGAGTAAACATCACCCTATTTGTATAGGTTCTATTGGTTGATGCATATGATACGCGAGTACCAATTCTTTGTTGGGATGCTCTTACATTTAGGTTTGTTGCACCGCCAAGACCGCCAAAGGACCAATCGGTTGGCGTGAGCCCATTGCGTGCCTCCCTATTACGAGTAACATCATTTAGTCCACCCCACGAACTCCAACTTGCAAATCCACTCTCAGGATCGTTTACGGGAATACCATTCATCAAAAGAATTGAATATTCGGGCTTATATCCACGAATATTAAATCGGGCTGCGCTAAATGTATACGCAGCAGCAGAAGCAAAAGCGTCGTTTTGCGATTGGAGTAAACCGCTCACTGCCTGACCACCCGATTCACTTTCCAAATCATCAATTGAGATTGTCACCTCATTAAATGCCATATAAGCGTCATCGCTAATTCCACTTTTTAGCAAAACATCGGGCAGCTGAATGGAGCCTTCAATATTTACACTATTTTCAAAAGTTTCGTAACCAGACAAGACATAATCAATAAGATAGGTACCACCCTTTAGCCCTTCAAACTTATAGAATCCTTTTTCGTCGGTAACAGCATTCAAATTGGCACCAACTACCTGAACACTGACACCAGGAAGGGGATTCCCGCTTTGGGAGTCTTTAACATAACCGCTCACTTCATACTGAGCGAATACCGATATTGCTCCAAATATTAGAGCAAACAATAAAATAAATCTAATTTTCCTCATCTATCTCTGTTTTCAATTATAATAAAACACCTAACAAATAAATTCGTTCTGCAAAAATGAAACTTTTTCATAGATTTTTTATTTTTTTACATTCTTTTTTTTCGTTTGGTTTTATATTTGTCATCACTTTTATTCTACAAAACACTAAATTATGCGTAAAATATTTCTGTATTTATCAGTGCTATCCATGTGGTTTATCCTTAAACCACAGCAAACATTAGCACAAGGGAAAGGTAACAAGGAGCAGTACAAGGTTAGCTGTATAGGTTTTTACAATCTTGAAAACTTATTCGACACGATTCCTGGAGAAAACGACACCGAGTTTACCCCAAATGGGAGAAATAAGTTTACCTCAGAGCGTTACTGGCACAAAATCAATCATATGTCTGAAGTAATTTCACAAATAGGCAGTGAAATTTTTCCAGGCGGACCAGCTATTCTTGGCATTTGCGAGGTTGAAAACAGAAGCGTGGTTGAGGATTTGGTTAACTCGCCAAAGCTAAAACCCTCGGGATATCAAATAGTTCATTACGAATCACATGATCATAGGGGGATTGATGTTGGCCTACTTTATCGGCCTGAATTTTTCAAAGTTACATCGCATCGTTCGGTTCCGCTTCGTATAAAAGATAACCCCAACTTTAAGACTCGCGACCAGCTTGTTGTTAGCGGATTACTCGACGGCGAGCCCATTCATATCATTGTTGATCATTGGCCCTCGCGTCGTGGAGGAGAAAAGCGAAGTTTGCCTTACCGTATGGCTGCCGCCAAGCTAACACGTTCACTTGTTGATTCTATTCTTGCTACAGACCCAAATGCAAAAATAATTGTAATGGGCGACCTAAACGATGACCCAGACAGCAAGAGTGTAATTAAAGGACTAGGTGCAAACCCTTACCGCAATAAGCTTAAGCCAGGTGAACTGTTCAACGCTATGGGAAGTCTTTACCACGAAGGCATTGGAACTCTAGCTTACAGGGATTCTTGGAACCTTTTCGATAACATTATTATAACTCAATCGTTCCTAAATACTGACAAAACCACTTGGACTTTCTACAAAGCCAAAGTATTCAACAAGCCATTTCTACAGCAAAAAAGTGGCAGGTTTGCAGGTTATCCTTGGCGTACTTACGTTGGAGGAAATTTCATGGGAGGCTATTCCGACCATTTCCCTGTATACATGTTTTTAATAAAGAAGAAATAAACTCAACGGGCATTTGCCCGTTTTTTTTTATCTTTACTTAGCATTTAAAATTTAAACATGGCTGCTTCTCGTAAACAAAAAATTGTGGACGAGCCCACACCATTTAAGCTACTGGCTATTGCATCGTCGCTTAGCATTAGCCAAATGGCTTGGCATGCAAGCCAAAACTGCCATTTATCGTTTAAACAAAACACTGATATTGAAGAGCAATTAGGTTTTCCAGCCTTTACAGACAGGGAAACATATTCCAAAAACCCGATTTCACTCATTGGTAACAAATCAAATGGGAAAGTACTATTCCCAAAAATATCTAACATCGACTACATCTTAGAAGTCACAGGAGAATGCGACAACCAGCTAGTAAGCGAACTACTACGCAACATCAGAAGCATTCATGGAGTTCAGGCCGTTGTAGAGCTAGATGCAAAACAAATTAAGCGAAAGGAACCATTTTGCACCGAATAGCTAAATCACAACCCACTACATATCACCCACATAGCAAATCCTGTTACCAAAACACGCGAATTAGTTAAACTTTGTTAAGCCTAGAGTTTTGCATCTCATAAAAATTACCTTTGCTCATATGAGCAGGAAATTACTATTTATACTCACAGGTGTTATCTCTATTGCATCAATAGGGTTGATTCTACTGCAATCAAAGTGGATACGGATTGCTGTAGGAATTAAGGAGGAGCAATTTGCCCAAACAGCAGCATTAGCAATGGAGAGAATTATTGATGAAATAGAGAAACAGGAAACTGTGGTCCAAATTATTGATGAAATAAAGCCTTACTACTCTGTAAACACTAAGGGTTCCGCACAAATGACATATCGGCAAGATATACTAAACAAAACCAAAAGCGGATTCCGTTCAAAACAGATAAGCCAACAGGTTTTCACTATAAATAATCTCGACACCCTAAAACTGCCATCATTCTCTAAAGGATTGGTTGACAGTACTTTATTTGGAAACCTGCCAGTTAAAATAGCACCATCACAGTCCTCTTTTAAAAATAAGCAACAGCTCGCTTTAAGTTTTAGCGATAAGCTATTAAACAAAACAGTGTTTGTTGAGAACATTGTAGATAGGATGATTAGGGTTGAACTCCCGTTGCAGGAAAGAATTTCAAAAGAACAGCTAGACTCCATAATCCAACGAGAACTTAAACGCAAAGGAATTAACGCTTCGTACGAATATAGAGTAACCAACGAAAAAGACAGCACAATTTACGCTAGCACCCGATTTAATCCTCGATTTAAAGGGCTAGTTCTCAGGGAAAAACTATTTCCGAACGACTTTTTTGCTCGCCGATACTTCCTCACCATCTACTTCCCAAATCAAAAAACATATCTTTTAAGCTCATTAGGCCCTATGACATTTGGAACGCTCTTGCTTACCATGTTAATTATTTCTATATTTACAATCACTCTTTATATTATTTTTAAACAAAAAAGGATTTCAGAAATCCGAAATGACTTTGTTAGCAACATGACTCATGAGCTAAAAACCCCTATTTCTACCATATCGTTAGCAGCTCAAATGCTAAACGATAAAAGCATACCTTACGAGCGCAAAAACCTTGATTATTTAGGTGGTGTAATTTCCGATGAAAGTAAACGTTTAGGCCTTCAAGTAGAAAAGGTCCTTCAAATGGCTATTTTTGAAAGAGCCAAACTCAAACTTAAAATTAAAGATGTAGATATTCACGAAATAATAAAGAAAGTTTCTACAAATTTCTCCATTCAGGTTGAGGCACAAAACGGCAGTTTAGAGCACTCTTTGGATGCATCAAGCCCAACTGTAAAAGCAGATGAAGTTCACATAACCAACGTTATAAACAACCTTTTGGACAATGCAATGAAATACAAGAATGGAGAACCAAAAATAAACATTTTTACAAAAGATGCGTCTAAAGGAATAGTTGTAGCCATTCAAGACAACGGAATAGGAATAAGCAGAGAGAACCTAAAAAAAATATTTGATCAGTTTTATAGAGTCCCAAGTGGAAATATTCACAATGTAAAAGGCTTTGGTTTAGGCCTTAGCTACGTAAAAAAGATTGTTGAAGCCCATGGAGGAAAGATATGGGCCGAAAGCAAGGTAGGAGAAGGAAGTACATTTTCATTTTACCTGCCATGGAATGGTCCAGCAGAAAAATAATGTTTTACCTAAAATAACGAATTAACCATGAACCAACGAAAAATCAGAGTTATGCTTGCTGAGGACGATGAGAACCTCGGTTTCCTACTAAAGGAATACTTACAAGCAAAAGAATACGATGTTGACCTATACAAAGACGGCGAAAAAGCCTATAAAGGATTTCAAAACAACTACTACGACATTTGCATCCTGGATGTAATGATGCCTATTAAGGATGGTTTTACTTTGGCTAAGGAAATCAAAATGGTGAACCCTAACATGCCCATTCTTTTCCTCACTGCTAAGTCGATGAAGGAAGATGTAATTGAGGGTTTCGCACTTGGTGCTGACGATTACATGACAAAACCATTCAGCATTGAGGAGTTGCTTATGCGTGTAGAGGCCATTCTACGTAGAACACGGAAGGACTTAAGTGGTGCAGAACAAACCCTATTCCAAATTGGCAAGTACGTTTTTGACTCAGTTAAGCAAACCCTTACCTATGAAAATGATGTTCGTAAGCTAACAACAAAAGAGAGCGAACTTTTGAAATACCTTTGCCTAAACCGCAACTCCCTGCTCGACCGCAACTTTGCTTTAAAAACAATTTGGGCCGACGACAGCTACTTTAATGCTCGCAGTATGGACGTTTACATTACAAAACTACGTAAATACCTTGCAAACGACCCTTCAATTGAGATTATTAACGTTAGAGGTAAAGGGTTTAAAATGATTTATTAACCCAACCAATAAACTTTCTTTTTTCACGTTTTTTACTTAAAGCGGGTTGCTTTTTTAGAAATATTTAATAACTTTATGGTTATTAAGTGTAAAAGGTGTATTTGTTATGGATAGAGTTGAAATAGAGGCTACGATGGAAACTCCAAAAGTAGTACTCGACAAAGATAAATCACTTATAGAATTCGCAGGAAATTCTCTTCCCGAGGATGTTAACACCTTCTATGCCCCTATTCTTGAATGGATTGACAAGTATGTGGCTGACCCCAATGAAACCACAGAAGTTAACATGCGCTTTGATTACTATAACACGTCCTCCTCTAAGATCATTCTTAAAATCTTAGAAAAGTTTAGGGATATTCATAAAAAGGGATACTCCGTTGTAGTTAACTGGCACTATATGGAAGATGATGAAGACATGATTGAAGCAGGTGAGGATTATGCTGAACACCTGAAAATTCCTTTTAAAATGATTCCTATTCAACAATAATTTTTAAACCTGACACAAATGGCTATTCCTTCAAAGTTTAAAGTGTTTACTAACAGGATTTTTGGTAATTTTAAAAATACCGAAACTGTTGAAGCAACCCGTCAGGCACTTGAAAAAGAATACGATGAGTTTAACGATTTTCAAAACTCGGACGAGTTAAAGCGCTATTTAGAACTAGAAGAATGGGTAAAATCTGGTGAACATAAAAAGGTTAAGGCAGAGCTATCTCGCTTAACATTCAAAAACTCCGAAGAGCAAAAAACCGAAAAAGAATTCAAAAAACTTTCTAAATCGAAATCGGTTAAGAAATTCCTTAAAAACAACGGACCCGAAACCCCAGAAGTAAAGCGTTATCTTGATTTAAAGAAAACTGTTGAATCCGACGAGTTCAAAAAAAGGAAAAGTTACCTGCTTTCAAAAAACAAGTTTGAACAATCCGAAGCCTATACAAAGCTTAAAGAATATAATGAGTTAAAGCAGTCCGATAGAATCAAATGGTACTTTTCCCTTTTGAAGGATAGCAAAAAGTTTGACGAGTTTCGCAGATGGAGTCTTGAGTTTTACGACGATTTTGACTCAAATAACATCGACTCCCAGAAATGGTTGACTAAATTTTTCTGGGGTGATGCGCTTCTTAACAAAAACTATTCTTTCTCAAACGACTTACAAAATTACACCGACAAAAATTTTGAGATTGAGAACAGTATTCTCAGGATTGTCACCCGTAAGGAAACATCAGAGGGTATAGCCTGGGATAAAAAATTTGGGTTTGTTCCTAAAAACTTTCATTACACTTCTGGAGTGATTAACACTGGACATGTGCTCAGATTAAAGGAAGGAAAAGTTGAAGCAAAGGTTCGCGTTTCATGTAACCCAGGAGTTACTCATGCCTTTTACTTGGTTGGAAATACAGTGCTTCCTGAAATTGATGTGTTTATTAAAACCGATAGCAATCCCTTTTCGCTAGCTGGTGCATACTTTACCCCAAAAGGTAATGGAAAAATATCAAAATCCATTAGCAAAATTGGCGGAGTAAAATGCAACCAAGAGTTTTACATTTTAGGTGTTGAGTGGAACAAGAACAACATAGTTTGGAGTATTAATGGAACTCCTTACAAGGTAGAAAAAAACACCACGCCCGACATCCCAATGTACCTTGTATTAGCTTCAAGTGTAAACAGTAAAGTTGACGACTCAAGTTTACCTGCTCATTTTGAAATTGACTGGGTACGTTGCTATTTGCCACAACAACTTTAGCCCCTATACCCTACCTGCCACAACCTGCATCTTTGTTATATAGTCCTCGTTATATGTGAATGAGGAATCAAAATCCCACACCCATTCTTGCACTTCGGAAAGCCCCGATAAATCAACATAAACGACAGGGCGACTAAATGCCAATTTGCCATCGCTATCAAAGTATTCTTCCATTATATCAGAAATCAACAATGATTTCCCATTTGGCAAACTTTCTATATGTTTATTCTGTATACTGTTAGCTATTTCAATGCTTTGCCAGTCTGTTATAAGCTTTTTGTTTCGAAGAAACTCGATTGGAATATCACTCAGCTGGCTCAAAAGGTTAAGCGATATTACCATATCAGCATTAAAAACAGCGGGCTTACACTTTTCAACTATATTTATTAGAGTAAAGAAGGAAACATCTTTAAGCTTTGAATCGGTTAGCTTGCTCACTAAACCGCCTGTTAGGTCCTTTGTAACAAACTCAACCTGGTTGTTGCTAGCATACTTTTTAACTACTTCGGCAGGATGAGCAATATCTACAAGAGTAAGTTTAATCCCTAAATCCAAAACTTTTTCAGTAGGGAAATCTAAAAGATAACCGCTCCCAAGCACACAAATGCTTTTTGGAGAAAGACTCCGAACCTTTTGCAGAATAAATTCTTTGGTATTATTTAAATGCCTATCCCACCCCTCTTTCTCTCTAAGATATCGCCTGTAAACCCCAAGTTGCCCAGAATATAGCCCCAGTTGTTTTTGCCTAATACTTTTTCTAAACCTACTAAAAACCATACCCAGTTAATCCATCTTAAGAACAGCCAAGAACGCTTGCTGAGGCACCTCAACAGTACCAATTTGGCGCATACGCTTTTTACCTTTTTTCTGTTTCTCCAACAGCTTACGCTTACGGGTTATATCACCTCCATAACATTTGGCAGTTACATCTTTTCGAACAGCCTTTACTGTTTCACGTGCAATAATCTTTGAACCAATAGCGGCCTGAATGGCAATATCAAATTGCTGGCGAGGAATTAGCTCTTTAAGTTTTTCACACATTCTACGGCCAAATTCGTATGCATTATCGTTATGAATTAGCGAGGAAAGGGCATCTACACCTTCGCCATTAAGCAGAATATCTAGCTTAACTAGTCGAGCCTCTTGGTAGCCATCTACAACATAATCGAAAGATGCGTAGCCACGTGATATAGACTTTAGCTTATCGTAAAAATCGAAAACAATTTCGCTAAGAGGCAACCTAAAGGAAAGTTCAACCCTATCGGATGTCAGAAATACCTGATTTTTCAACACTCCACGTTTATCAATACAGAGCTTAATAACAGCCCCAAGATATTCCGATTTTGTAATAATTTGTGCAGCGATTACAGGTTCTTCAATGTAATCAATCATGGTTGGTGCAGGCAATCCACTTGGATTGTGGACTTCTATCACCTCACCCTTTGTGGTATGTACAAGATATGGAACGTTTGGTACAGTGGTAATAACATCCATATTAAACTCCCTGTATAAACGTTCCTGGACTATTTCCATATGAAGCAGCCCTAGGAAACCGCATCGGAAGCCAAAACCAAGAGCCAACGACGATTCAGGCTCAAAGGTTATAGAAGCATCGTTCAGCTTTAGCTTCTCAAGCGAAGCTCTCAAATCTTCATACTCATCGGCATCAACAGGATAAAGCCCGGCAAAAAGCATGGGTTTTACATCTTCAAATCCAGCTATAGCCTTTTCGCATGGTTTATTAACATGAGTTATTGTATCACCAACTTTAACTTCGCTTGAATCTTTAATCCCCGAAATGATATAACCAACATCACCAGCACTTATAGAATCGCGAGGAATCATTTTTAAACGCAGAATGCCCACCTCGTCGGCTTCATACTCCATTCCGGTATTAAAGAACTTCACCTTATCGCCCTTTCGGATTGTACCATTAAATACCTTAAAGTAAGCGATAATGCCACGAAAAGAGTTGAAAACCGAGTCAAAAATCAGGGCTTGCAAAGGGGCATTAGGATCGCCAGCTGGAGGTTTAATGCGGGTAACAATTGCGTCAAGCACTTCCTCAACACCCTGGCCAGTTTTTGCGCTTACCGCTAAAATCTCCTCAGGCTTACAACCAATTAAATCAACAATCTGGTCCTTAACTTCATCAACCATAGCGGCATCCATATCTATCTTGTTAATCACAGGAATGATTTCCAAATCGTGATTTAATGCAAGATATAGGTTTGATATGGTTTGAGCCTGTATTCCTTGAGTTGCATCAACAACAAGAAGAGCGCCCTCGCACGATGCAATTGCACGTGAAACCTCGTACGAGAAATCGACATGGCCTGGTGTATCAATAAGGTTTAGCTTATATGGCTTGCCCTGATAGGTATATTCCATTTGGATGGCATGGCTCTTTATAGTTATCCCTTTCTCCCGTTCAAGATCCATACTATCAAGCACCTGCTCTTGAAACTCTCTATCAGTTAGCGTATTGGTTAACTGTAATAGTCTATCCGCTAACGTACTCTTCCCGTGATCGATATGAGCTATTATGCAGAAATTTCTAATGTTCTCCATCCTATTCAGTTCTAATGAACTGCAAAGATACTTAAAAGTTGTATATCAGCGAAGTGTTGTTTTATTGTTATGCCCTAAAAAATGCCTTTTAAATTAAATGGACATCATATAGTTTTTCTGTTGTTTTTGTACTAGGGTTATTATTATAAGAAAATTTGAAAAAATTCGGCAAATATGCACCAAGTTGTAAAACTCTCACTATTTTTATAGTTTGAGGAAAAATTAATAAATGACATGGAAATTGTATTTCTTCTTTTAGGCCTGATTATAGGTGCATCAGTATCGTACCTACTGTTTAAAAGCAAAACTGCCGATACCAAAGAGTTAACTCAGAAGGTTGTATCGCTAACCGAGATGCTTAACAAGAAGCAGGTTGACCTAGAAGTGGCAAACGACAGATTTAAACGCGCCGAAGAAGATTTAATTCAGCTAAATAGGACATTAACACAGCGCCAAGAGGAAATAATTGTCCTATCGAACAAGGTCGCATCCTTTGAAGAGTCTCTTAGAAATGCACATCAACAAATAAATGAGCAGAAAGCAGAGATAGAAAATCTTAGAGCTGTAATTGAAGCCAAACAAAAAGACCTAGAACAAGCACGTTACAGGGTAGTTGAGCTTGAAAAGGAGAACAAGTACTTAAATGAGTCGCTTGAGAAACAAAAAAAGGACTTAAAAGAAATTGGCAATCAGTTTACTAAAGAGTTCAAGCTATTAGCCGATCAAATACTTGAAGATAAATCGCAACGATTTACCAAAATCAACAAGGAAACAATTGACAGCCTACTGAAGCCGCTCGACGAGAACATCAAACAATTTCAGAAACAGGTTCAAGAAGTTTACGAGAAGGAGAGCAAGGAGCGTTTTTCGCTTGGCGAAAAAGTTAAGGAACTAAGTGAGCTAAACAAGGCCATTAGTCAGGAGGCCAAAAACCTTACCGAGGCGTTGAAAGGCCAGGTAAAAACTCAAGGGAACTGGGGAGAAATGATACTTGAATCGATTCTCTCAAAATCGGGGTTGGTTAAAGACAGGGAGTATACTGTACAGGAATCGCTAACAAACGAGGATGGTAAGCGTTTTCAACCCGACGTAATAATCAAATACCCCGATAATCGAAAAGTGATTATCGATTCAAAAGTGTCACTAGTAGCCTATGAGCGATATAGCTCAGCGTCGACACCATCCGAACAGCAATCGGCACTTAACGACCTAATTGTTTCAATCAAAAGGCATGTAGATGGTTTGTCGAGCAAAAACTACTCCGATTTAGTTGATTCCCTTGATTTTGTCATGATGTTTATCCCCATAGAGCCTGCCTACATGGTAGCCATGGAGCACGACCCAAGCATCTGGAACTACGCCTACGACAAACGAGTGTTACTAATAAGCCCAACAAACCTTATTGCTGCCCTCAAATTAATATACGATCTTTGGCAAAGAGAGTATCGAAATAGAAACGCAGAAGAGATTGCCAAACGGGGAGGTCTCCTCTACGATAAATTTGCAAACTTTTTGACAAATTTCAGACAAATTGGCGACAGCATAGGAAGGGCGCAGAAGACTTACGATGCGGCACTTGGCCAGCTATCTAACGGAAGGGGGAACCTAATAACGCAAGCCGACCAGCTTAGAAAGTTGGGTGCTAAAACGAAAAATAGAATTCCAGAAGATTTCTTGCAAAACGAGAATGAACTTGAAGAATAGTTGAACTATTTTACTATAACACTCGTAATAAGTTAAGAATTACAGATTCACTAAAATGCCTTTGCTATGATTTCGGTTTGCATACCGGTTTATAATTTTGATGTTACCGAATTGGTTAATGAGCTATTAGCTCAGGCCAATCGGATAAACTATCCTATTGAAATTCTTCTGTTTGACGATCATTCTCACAGCTATTTTCGTAAAAAAAATGAGCCGTTAGGTTTAAATAGCAAGGTAAACTACTTAGAATTTGACTTTAACATAGGCCGATCAAAAATACGAAATCGTTTAGCGGATGTTGCTTCCGGACAATGGTTGCTCTTTTTAGATTGCGATGTAATGGTAGATGACCCAAATTACCTAAAACGTTATATCGACAACTTACCAAATGCAAAAGTAATTTGCGGAGGCCGAAAGTATGGTCCAAAACCATTCAGGCCAGAACTGCTTCTTAGATGGAAGTATGGTGTTTACCGAGAATGCAAATCGGCCTACATTAGGCAGATGACTCCTTACAGCTCTTTTATAAGCGGCAACTTTGTTATTGAAACCGAAACTTTTCAAAACATTCGTTTCAACGAGGAACTATCTGGTTATGGGCACGAGGATACTCTTTTGGGAATTGACCTAAAGAGGAATCAAGTAGATATCCTTCATATCGACAACCCAACCATTCATATGGGACTTGACAGTTGTAAAGAATTCATTGAAAAGACTGAGCAAGGGGTATCGAACCTGGCCAAAATACTTCAAATGACACCTTGTATGCGAAAGGAATTAGAAAAATCTATCACGCTATTAAAAGTTTTTCGTTTTTTGAGGATGATAGGGCTTCTTTTACCACTTCGTTGGATTTCTAAGGTTTACACTCCATTCATACGACAGAATCTTTGCAGCAAACGTCCATCAATTCTTATAATGGACTTTTATAAGCTAACCATTCTTGCCAGGCTATACACAAAAGGTTGGCGAAAGATAAGCCAACCTTGAAATCAAGTCAAAGTGATAATTTTTATTTTTCCCTGAAATAAATCTGAATTGGTACCCCCGAAAAATTGAATCGTTCACGAAGCCTATTTTCCAAAAACCTTTTGTAGGGGTCTCTGACATACTGGGGCAGGTTGCAAAAGAACGCAAACTGAGGAGTACGAGTAGGGAGCTGAGTTGCATACTTTATTTTAACAAGTTTGCCCTTATAAATAGGCGGCTGTTTTATTTCAAGGGTCTCGTGTAAGAAATTGTTAAGTTCCGAAGTGGATACTCTTCTTTTCCTATTCTCGTACACCTGCATTGCCTCTTCAACCACTTTAAACACGCGCTGTTTGGTTAATGCCGATGCAAAGACAATTGGGATGTCGTTGAATGGTGCCAAACGCTCTTTAAGTAGTTCGGTGTATTCCTTCATAGTCTTGTTATCCTTCTCTACCAAGTCCCACTTGTTAACAACCAGAACAACACCCTTTTTATTTCTAACGATTAAACTAAAAATATTCATATCCTGTCGTTCTAGCCCCTGGGTAGCATCAATCAGCAGCAGGCAAACATCGGAACTTTCAATGGCCCTAACTGAACGCATAACGGAGTAAAACTCGAGATCTTCCTTTACCCTGTTTTTTCGACGAAGGCCAGCCGTATCAACTATAATGAATTCGTGACCGAACTTTCGATAATGAGTATCAATTGCATCGCGAGTTGTACCAGCAATAGGTGTAACAATATTTCTTTCCTCACCTATAAAGGTGTTTATAAGGGAAGATTTACCAACATTTGGTCGTCCAACAACGGCAATACGTGGAATTCCTTCTGCATCATCCGTTTCCGGTGTTTCATCAAAATGTTTGATCACCTCATCAAGCAAATCGCCAGTTCCAGAACCATTTATTGATGAAACGCACCAAGGATCGCCCAAACCTAAGCTGTAAAACTCTGCAGCCTGCATGCGGATATTGTTATTATCAACTTTATTGGCAACCAGGTAAACTGGCTTTTGTGTTCTACGAAGAATATCTGCAACAGCCTCATCCATATCGGTTATTCCCTCCTGCGCATCTACTAGGAAGGTTATAACATCGGCCTCATCAACAGCTAGTAGTACCTGTTTGCGAATCTCTTCCTCAAAAATATCGTCGGAATTTTCCACCCAGCCACCAGTATCGATAACTGAGAACTCCACTCCGTTCCAATCGCTTTTACCATAAATTCTATCGCGTGTAACACCTGCAATTTCATCGACTATTGCATGACGCTTTCCGACCAATCGATTAAAGAATGTAGATTTACCAACGTTTGGCCTACCTACTATTGCAACCAAGTTTCCCATTGGGTATCGTATTTTAAATTAACAAAACATCTAAATTGGATAGCCAAAGCGTTTTAGCTTAGTCTCGCTATTGCGCCAGTTGGGGTCAACCTTCACATATAGCTCCAAGAAAACTTTTTTCCCAAGAAAACTTTCCAAATCAAGTCGAGCCTCGGTGCCAACCCTTTTAAGCATCTTTCCTTGACTTCCAATGATTATTGATTTTTGCGACTCCCTATCAACATAAATAATTGCTCGAATCCTGTCAATAGTTTCCGACTCCTTGTACTCCTCTATATCAATTTCAACAGAGTAAGGGACCTCTTTTTTGTAATGAAGCAAAATTTTTTCGCGAATTATTTCAGCAGCAAAAAAACGGAGTGTCTTATCTGTAAGGGTATCCTTTGGAAAATATTCAGGCCCTTCTGGCAATTTTTCTACAATGAGCTTAACTAGCTCGCTGGTGTTAAAGCCATGAAGTGCCGATATCGGCAACACTTGTGCCTTTGGCATCATCTGCTTCCACTCCTCAATAAGAAGGGCTACTTTCTCTTGAGTTGAAAGGTCCACCTTGTTTATGGCAAGAATAATAGGAATGTTAAGTTGCTGGAGCTTATCAAGGAACTCTTGATTTTTGTTTGGGGTCTCAACCGTGTCGGTAATATAAAGGATAACATCGGCATCCTCAAGAGCTGATTCAACAAACCTCATCATTGCAGACTGCAGTTTGTATGCTGGCTTAAGGATTCCAGGAGTGTCGGAATATATTATTTGGAAATCATCGCCATTAACTATGCCCATTATTCTATGGCGGGTGGTTTGCGCTTTACTCGTAACAATTGAAAGCCGCTCGCCCACCAAGGCATTCATTAATGTGGATTTTCCAACATTTGGATTACCAATAATATTTACAAAACCCGATTTGTGTGGCATGTCAAAATAGTTTGATTAGTAGAACCGATTCATTTTTAGCATATTGATTTCCTTTGATGTAAGGAAACGCCATTTACCACGGGGTAAGTTCTTTTTGGTGAGCCCTGCAAAGTACACCCTATCAAGCTTGTTAACCTTATAGCCCAACGACTCAAAGATACGTCGCACTACCCTATTCTGACCGCTATGAATTTCTATTCCAACCTCCGAACCATTTGAGCCATTTACATAATCAACAGCATCTACCTCAATCTTTTCTCCGTCGAGTTCTATACCATCAAGAATTTTTTCTAAGTCTTCAGGCCTAACCTTTCGGTTCAAACCAACATGATAGATTTTACGTTTTCTAAAACTAGGATGGGTTAACCTAGTTGTCAGATCTCCATCATTTGTTAGAAGTAGCACACCAGTACTATTACGATCTAATCGGCCAACAGGATAAACGCGCTCCTCACATGCACCTCTAATCAAATCCATCACAGTATGCTTAGCATGTGGGTCGTCAACAGTTGTAATATAATCCTTTGGTTTATTCAAAAGAATGTAAACCTTACGCTCGGCTGTAATCTTTTTTCCCTTAAAAAGCACCTCATCGTCGCGATGAACCTTTGTACCTAGCTCGGTGACAACCTTACCATTTACAGTCACTAAACCATTGGCAATGTGCTCATCGGCTTCACGGCGGCTGCAAATACCAGAATTGGCAATAAAACGGTTCAAACGAATAAGACCATCGTCTTTGCTGGCTACTACCTTTTCGGCTTTGCTATTTTCTGCATTGTACTCATTACGCCTATCATTGCTATAGCGTTTTGGTTTTAAATCCTTAGACGAGTTCTGTTTGCGGTCGTCACGGCCCCAAAATCCTGAGCGAGGAGAATTGCTTCGCCTCTCCTCATTTCGTTCAAATTTATCGCCACGGCCATCGTCATTTCTTTTCCATGAGCGAGGCTGATAGGCTTTTGGCTTATCATTTTCGGAATTTCTTTTTGCCTTAAAGGTGTTTCGATTGGTTGAGCGATTTGAGGGGCTTTCTCTACGATTGCTCTTTGAAAATTCATTGGTAGAATTATAATTCACCACCTCAGAACTTGACCTTTTTTCCTTAACTGTTTTTACGGTTAACGTTCTGGGCTTGTAAACCCTGGCGGGTTCATCTGGGGCGTTACTCCGCTTCTCGCGTTTAACATCCCTTTTGGCATTCTCTTTCTTCATGTAAAAATCTATAAATTAATTTATTGGACTAACGCTTTAGTCGAATTTGCGTGCAAAGATACTAATAAAAATCTATTTATTAGTTGTGAATGAATAATTTATGTTAAAGAGAGAATTAAAATTTAAGGTAGAAATCGCTTGTTAGCTCCTTATACGCATCGGTAAAACTACCATCAGCATTATGAATAGATAAAGTAGATTCAACAAGGGGTATTTTAGTCTTCTCAAACTGCAGCAAAAGCCTTAAAACTCTTTTTCCTGGACGTGAAACAACATTTACCTTCTTGTTACAATACAGTCCAAAAGAGCTTGCCTGGGCAATAAACACATTCCCTTCGGCATAAGGGAACACGCCACAAAATTTCCCCTGGGGCAAAAGAAGTTTTGAAATTCCTTTTAACAAATCCTCATTGGGCAGTGAATCGGTATGACGTGATATATTTTTAGCCTGCTTAGGCGATTTGAGCGATTGGTTAAAATAGGGAGGGTTTGAAACGATCAAATCGTACGATTTGCTTACAGTTTCAGCAAAAGTTTGAAACGATGTGTTAATTACATCCATCCTATCGGGCCAAGGTGAATTAGCAATGTTCTGTCTAGCATCGGCAGCTGATTGAACATCAATTTCAACTGCATCTATTAATGCATCAGTTTTTCGCTGGGCAAGCATCAAAGCTATAACACCTGTGCCAGTTCCTACATCAAGAATTCGCTTCGCCTCAGCAATATCAGCCCATGCACCAAGAAGTACTCCATCGGTGTTAACACGCATGGCTGCGTTATTTTGAACTATGGTAAACTGTTTGAATCTAAAATAGTTATTTCCCATTCCTTTTGGGTTAGAACTTCTCATGAATGCCCAATCCAAAGAGGGCGTAATCGTATTTAACCGGATCGTTAGAATCGAACTGTTTAAGTGAATTGGTAAGCTCAAAAACAGCCTTAAAATCATCGGCCTTTCGGTTAAGAAGGCCTAAACGTCGTCCTACCCTACCAGTGTGCAGGTCTAAAGGCATTAGCAAAGCCGAAGTTGGGATTGAATCCCATAAGCCAAAATCAACTCCTTCGGTTGAAGGCCGAACCATCCACCTGAGAAACATGTTTATGCGTTTTGCAGCTGCACCTTTATCAACATTGGGCACATGGCGCAATGTTCTGGCAGGAACCTCACAAGAAATAAATACGTTGCGGTAGGCTCTAATAGCACCTGAAATGGCATATTCAGCAGAGTAGCCATCAGTAAAAACTTTCTGTAACCCACCCATTTGGGTATAGATATGCCTTAAAACATACATAAACTCTATGGCATCGGCAGTGCTAAAAGTGCGGTGAACAAACCCTGCTAGCCTTTGCTCATCGGATTTGGTAAAATTTGTCACAAACTCGAAGGGCTTTTGTCCCATTATCTCCATCAATCGGTTAGCACTGTTAATAATAGATTTACGGCTCCCCCAAGCAAATGTCGATGCAAAAAGAGCTGCTATCTCAATATCGTTTTTACTTGAAAATCGATGAGCAACCTGTATGGGATCACCATCGATAAAGGCAGGACAGGCATATCGTCTATACCTATCATTAAGCAAATCGGCAAGTTGTTCGAACGATTCTGGCATGTACATGCGTTAAACTATTTGACCATCGTTCATTGAGATTTGAAGGTCGGCCATTTGGGCCAACTCCTTGTCGTGGGTAACTATCACAAATGTTTGCCCAAACTCATCCCTGAGATTAAAGAACAACCTATGCAGCTCCTCCTTGTTGTGTGAATCTAGATTGCCCGATGGCTCATCGGCCAAAACCACTAATGGGTTATTAATAAGCGCTCTGGCAACGGCAACCCTTTGCTGCTCACCTCCCGACAGCTCCGAAGGTTTATGCGAGAATCGATGCGACAAACCTAAATATTCAAGAAGTTCCTTTGCTCGCTTAGTGGCATCGGACATGCTTTTGCCAGCAATCAGTGCAGGCATACAAACGTTTTCAAGTGCAGTAAATTCTGGAAGCAGATGATGAAACTGAAACACAAAACCAATATGGCTATTCCTAAACCCCGCAAGTTGCGTATCGTTTAGCTTTGTAACATCCTGATTGTTGTAAAAAACATTTCCACTATCGGGCGAACTTAACGTTCCCATTATCTGCAGCAGAGTAGTCTTCCCTGCACCGCTAGGTCCAACGATTGCTACCACTTTCCTCTCAGGGATCTCTACGCTAATACCCTTAAGAACGGTAAGAGAACCATAGGATTTTACTATGTTTTCAACTTTAATCATCTAAAAAGTAATTTAATATGGCAAAGGTAGACATTTTATCAGAATACCATAGGAGTAACATCTGCTATCCAGCGCGGCTACTACCATCATTATCTTTATCGTCTATATCAGTTAAGGAAATCTCGCTTCGAATATCTGCAATTAGCTTAACAACCTTATGATAAAACCTTCCTAATTGTCGGGCATAAACCAGAACTTTCTCAGGCGATAATATCAACACAGCAACAGCAATAATTAAGATCAGCTCACCCGTTCCGATAAAAAGCAGGACCATAATTCGTTTAGTTTACATTCAAATGTAGCTAGAAAACGATAAAAAAGTTTAATAAATCATAGTTTTTCAGTCGAAAAAATTATAGTTTGGCAAAAAATTAAAACCAAAAGCTATAAACCAAAACCTAAACTCAGAGATATGAGTAAGATATTAGTTTTAGGAGCAGGGCTGTCGTCATCGGACCTGATTAAATACCTGCTCGACCACTCCAAAGTACTGGGATGGACTATAAAAGTTGGAGATATTTCACTAGAGACTGCTCGTGAAAAAGTGAATAACCATCCTAATGCAGAGGCAATTAAATTCGATATCAATAACAGTGCGCAGCTCCAAGAAGAGGTTTCTTGGGCAAATGCAGTCATTTCACTACTTCCCGCATTCATGCATCCTATAGTTGCCCAAGAATGTGTAAAGCAGGGTAAACACATGCTCACTGCATCGTACGTATCCGATACTATGAAATCGTTGCATGAAGAAGCGGTTCAAAAGGGTATCTCCTTAATGAATGAGCTAGGGGTTGACCCTGGGATTGACCATATGTCGGCAATGCGTGTAATTGACGAAATAAGATCGAAGGGTGGAAAACTTTTAGGCTTTATATCCAACACAGGAGGACTAGTTGCCCCTGAGAGCGACAATAATCCTTGGAATTACAAGTTTACATGGAATCCCCGAAACGTTGTTCTAGCAGGCCAAGGTGTTGCACAGTACCTCGAAGAGGGACAATACAAGTACATCCCCTATCACCGACTATTCACGAACGTTAGGGAGTACGATATTCTTGATTTAGGAAAGTTTGAGATGTACCCCAACAGGGACTCTCTTAAGTACCGAGAGATTTATGGTATTCAAGACATAAAAACAATCATCCGAGGAACTTTAAGGCGGGCAGGCTATAGCAAGGCTTGGAACGTTTTTGTTCAGCTTGGCATGACCGACGACAGCTATAAGATGCAAAATAGCGAGAAGCTTACTAAACGCGAATTCTTAAACAGCTTTTTACCCTACCACCCAACTGAAAACGTTGAGGAGAAACTTCGCAGAATAGTTCCCGAAGCAAACGATGAGGTGGTATTTAATAAGATAAAATGGCTTGGCTTGTTTGAAAACGAACCCATTGGCCTACCAAATGCAAGCCCTGCACAGCTGCTTCAACATATCCTGGAGAGCAAAATGGCGCTCGACCCCAACGACAAGGATATGATTGTAATGCAGCATATTTTTGATTACGAGCTAAACGGGACAAAACGTCGTAGGACCTCAACCATGGTTATTACTGGAAAAGATACAGTTCACACCGCCATGTCGATAACCGTTGGCACACCACTTGCCATAGCAACAAAACTATTGCTAACTGGACAAATTACCGACCGAGGTGTAGTTGTTCCAACTAAGCCACACATTTACACCCCCATACTCCAAGAGCTAGAAAGTTTTGGGGTGAAATTTATTGAAGATGATTTTGAGCTAAGTTAGGCACTGAAATAAGCACAAAGAGATAGCAAAATCTAAACCAGCCACCTGTAAGCAGATTGCACATTATGGGTGGCTGATTGATATGTTTTAATAGCATTGGCCAAAATCACACTTAGTTTTTTCAAATCGGGTTTTATAAACAAATTAATTCCGAATCATCATTCTATCACCTTTATATTCTTGCACAAGAGATACTTCGGCAGGCTCAGCATGACAATGATTCAAGGTTTAAGGATGTGTTGGGCAAAGACGGATAAATGGTTTAAAATTTCAGATTCAAAATTTCAGATTCAAAATTTCAGATTCAAAATTCAAGATTCAAGAATTGTCACATGAAATTTCGATACTTCCGAATGTTTCCGAATCATTCCGAATCATTCATTCCTTTAACTTCATTTAACTTCCTCTAACTTCTCATATTCCTCAAGAAGAGATGCCTCGACTACGCTCGGCATGACAAAGGTTTCCAGTTCTATCGGTATTATGCCAATTCATTCTTCCTTCCAAAGATCACTCCAAACCTCCCCTGAGAGGGGAGGCTTAACTCCCCTCTACTTTTCAGGAGAGGGGCAGGGGGTGTGGTCAAAAAAATTCTAAACACCAAAAACTAAAAACCAAACACGGTCTCAAATCTTCCGATTCCTTCCGATTCATTCCTTTAACTTCATCTAACTTCATCTAACTTCATCATATTCTTCCACCGGAGATGTTTCGACAAGCTCAGCATGACAATGACCTACGATTCCTTCCGAATATTTCCGATTCATTCCTTTAAATTCCCTCAACTCCATCATCATCAAACTTTTTCCTCAAATTTTTGTTTTTAAAAATATGTCGTATGTTTACAACATTAATACATTAGAAAGTGTAATGAACAAAAAAGAGATTTTTGACGATGAGCTGCAGGAACTAGCACAGTTTGCAAAAGCCATATCGCATCCTGCAAGACTGGCCATTTTGAAGTATTTGGCCGAGACAAAGAGTTGTATCTCTGGCGACATTTCCCAGAATATACCCTTAAGCCGCACCACTGTTTCGCAGCATCTTCGGGAACTCAAAGAGCTAGGATTGATCCATGGCGAAATTGAAGGGCTAAAAATCAACTATTGCATCTGCTCTAGCAACATATACAGGTACCTTGAACTTTTTGAGAACTTTTTTGAAAAAGTTAAGGAAGCTGCAGTGGATTGTGAGATATAGTAACAGCTAAATAAATCAATAACAAATCAAACTCTTTAAACTAATGAAACTATCGGAAAAAGCAAAAAAAGAGCTAACCAGGGTTCTTGATGAAACTGGAGAGAACGCTAATGGGATTCGTATATACAATAGCCAAGGATGCTGTGGCACTTCAATACAAATGGATGTAGCCAGCCATGCCGAAAACGGAGAAACGGCCATCAATATCGACGGTATTGATTTTTACATTGAGAACGTTTTAATCGAAACTCTTACCGACGTTACTCTAGACCATAATGGATTTGGCTTCCTTATGAATGGACTTAAGAAAGAAAGCGGTGGATGTTGCTGCTAAACAAGATACTATGGAACAATCACTATTTTCAAATAAAGGCTTTAAAAGTGGAGGATTCCTAAATCTGACTCCACGCGATGCATATAACGAAGCCAAAAGTGGGAATGCAACAATTGTAGATGTGAGAGAAAGTACATTAACTGGCTACAAGCAATTCGACGTTCCCAAAGTGATTTACCTCCCTTTAAGTGAACTGTTAAATAGAATTGAGGAGCTACCTAAAAACTTCCCCTTAATCATTGCCGATTCAGCAGGATTGCGAAGCCATGAAGCGATGGTAATTCTTTTAGAAAAGGGCTTCAACCTTGTTGCAAACCTTGCAGGAGGAATTGTTGAATGGGAACGCGATGGTCTGCCATTAGTTGTAAATAACAAGGAAAGGCTCGACGGCTCATGTATGTGCCAGCTAAGGCCAAGAATGAAGTAATTTAAAAACAACATAAAGATGACAAAAATCCTAATACTTTGCACTGGCAATAGTTGCCGTAGCCAAATGGCCGAAGGCTTTCTTAAGTCGTTCGACAACCAGCTTGTTGTTGAATCAGCCGGAACAGAACCTGCTTCGCACGTTAACCCATACGCAATTAAGGTAATGTCCGAATTGGGAATCGACATTAGCAAAAACAAGCCAAAACTTGTTGACCAGTTCATTAACGATGAGTGGGACTATGTAATTACAGTTTGCGACAATGCAAAAGAAACCTGCCCAGCATTCTTTGGTAAAGTAAAGCATCGCCTGCATATAGGTTTTGAAGATCCTGCTGAAGCAAAAGGGACCGAAGAGTTTATATTAAATGAGTTTCGCAGGATTCGAGACCTAATTAAGGAAGATTTTGAGAAGTTCTATACAGAGCAAGTAATCAAAAAGCAAAACTGATAAAAGTTCAAGAAAACAACTAAACCCAAAGTGAAACTATGAAACAGCGACTTAAGTTTTTAGACAGGTATCTCACATTGTGGATATTCTTGGCTATGGCCATAGGTGTTTTATCTGGCCACTTTTTCCCATCAATAGCCGAATTCTGGGATGCGCTAAAGCCATCGCCCGAAAGTACAACGAACATTCCTATAGCTATTGGATTAATCCTGATGATGTATCCACCATTAGCCAAGGTTAAGTACGAGGAGCTGGGCGATGTATTCAAGAACTACAAGGTGCTAACCCTATCGCTTATTCAAAACTGGGTCATTGGGCCTATCTTTATGTTTCTGCTAGCCATTGCCTTTTATAAACTTTTCCCAAGCCCAACTAACCTGCAATACATGTATGGTATAATAATGATAGGTTTAGCTCGCTGCATTGCAATGGTAATAGTTTGGAACGACCTAGCAAAAGGCGATACGGAATATGCAGCAGGATTGGTTGCTTTCAACTCCATTTTTCAGGTTCTATTCTATTCGGTTTATGCCTATGTTTTTATAGCCATTCTGCCTGGTTGGTTTGGCATTCCAACTAACAGTTCAGTTGAACAAATTACGATAGGTCAAATCGCCGAGAGTGTGTTCATCTATCTAGGCATCCCATTTATAGCAGGCTTCCTAACACGCTTCATCCTTATTCGGGCAAAAGGAACGACCTGGTATAATACCAAATTCATTCCCAAGATTAGCCCAATTACCCTTATCGCGCTACTATTCACTATAATTGTTATGTTTTCACTAAAAGGCGAGTACATTGTAAAAATTCCAATGGATGTTGTTCTAATTGCTGTTCCTTTACTTATCTACTTTGTGTTTATGTTCTTAGCCTCTTTCTTCATGAGTAAGAAAGCGGGTGCTACCTATGAGCAAACCACAACACTGTCGTTTACAGCTGCAAGCAATAACTTTGAACTTGCTATTGCTGTTGCCATTGCCATTTTTGGAATCAATTCTGGAGAGGCATTTGCCGCAGTTATTGGTCCTCTTGTTGAAGTACCAGTAATGATTGCACTTGTTAATGTTGCTCTAAACTTCAAAAAGAAACTGTTCTAACTTTCTCGTATAATCCTTTTAGCCCGCATTTGTTGCGGGCTTTTTTGTATCTTTACCATATGGAAATCGAACGTAAATTTTTAGTCGACAAAAAAGCTTGGGAAGAGTTAGCGAAGCCCGAAGGTATTCGTATTATCCAGGGATATCTATCTACCAATCCATCAAAAACCATAAGAGTTAGAGTTATATCCGATAAAGCCTTTATGACTATTAAAGGCGAAACTAAAGGGATTAGCAGAGAAGAGGTTGAGTTTGAAATCCCAATAAACAAAGCGAATGAGCTCATTGAAAAGTTTTGCAATAATGTTATTGAAAAGACACGCTTTCTTATAGACTTTAAAGGGAAAACATGGGAGGTAGACAAATTTGAGGGGAATAATGCTGGCTTATTACTTGCTGAGATTGAGCTCAACTCTGAGAATGAAGACTTTGAGATTCCAAGCTGGATATTAACCGAGGTGACTTCCGATTACAGATATTACAACTCATATCTATCTGAACATCCATACAAGAAATGGTCAAAAGAGTAAATCATGATAAAGATTAACATCCCCGGTTACAGGCTCTTAGAGTTAGAATACTTGGTTCTTGATTTTAATGGGACATTAGCAGTTGATGGCAAGCTAATAGGTGGAGTAGCAGAAAGTCTCAACGAGCTTTCAAAGCATATCAAAATTAAAGTGATAACAGCCGACACTTTTGGTACTGTAAGAAAAGAGCTAAATAGCATCGATTGTGAACTGGCGATTCTTGGAAATGGAAATCAGGTAAAACAGAAGGCAAGAGTTGTAAAACAGCTTGGCTCAAAAAGATGCGTATCAATTGGCAATGGATTTAACGATTGGAAAATGCTAAAGGTATCGGCTTTAGGTATAGTGACACTCCAAGACGAGGGAGCTGCAACCAAATCAATTGTTAACGCCTCGGTTATGAGCAAATCAATTAATGATGCACTTGATTTTCTTTTAAAACCGGACCGTTTAATTGCAACCCTCAGGCGATAAAGGCCTTATAAATTCACCATACGTATTCAACTTTTCATCTAACCGAAATATCACTCTACAAATTTTATTAAAAAAAATTCCAAACGTTAAACTGAATTAGCCGTATAAAAATATAACTTACCTGCAAAAACTTAGCATTGTCATCAAAGGTAGCAGTACTGGTCATAAATGACATACTTCCAGCAGACAGGATTGAGCAGCTATTGGAAGTTAGAGGCTATTCATGTATAACTCTCGATAGGCTATCAAAAACAATCGAGTTACCTGTTTTCAACCTTTGTATGGTTGGAATCGGAACCCCGTCTCAGTATCAAATTGCCAATAAAGTTCTTGCAAACACCGATGGTGTAATTCTTTTTTATTGTGAAAAACAGGTTAAAAACATCTCCAAAGATTTTAAACAGGTCCCTGACAGCAACATACTTGAGTCCAACTTTACAGGAAAAGAGTTGGACCTTGCCATTGAACTTCAGCTGTTAAAAAAGCAGGTTGAAAAGGCTGAGAAATTCTCAGGAAGGGAGTTTAACACAAACCATGTCAGACTAAAAAAGATATTACCAGAGGAACAAGCCTGGCGAATCATTTTTGAGCAATCGCCAAACGGTGTTCTACTTAGCGACGACGAAGGAAATATCATTTACACAAATACAACAGCAGCTGAGCTTTTGGGTTATGAACCCGAGGAACTCATAAAAATGAGAGTCCACGAACTAGTCCCTGAAGATATATTACCTCAAGTTGATATCAACATTCAAAAAATACTACGATGCGAAAACCTAACCACTGAAGTTTTTAACATAAGGAAGGATGGTTCAAAACGATATGTTCTTTTACATGAGTCGCGAGTAATTTTCCCAAATGGAAAGTATGGTATAATGACAATTTCCACCGATATTACAAGGGCAAAAAAAGCCGAAGAAGCCCTTAGGGAATCGATGGAAACATACAAAACACTTGTAGAAAACTCAAACGACGGAATCGTTTTCATAAAAGATGGACTTATAACCTATGGAAATCCAAAAATCATAGAGGAGCTAAAAACCACTCCCGAAGAGCTCATAAACCAACCCATCGATAAATTTGTACACCCAAGTCAAAAAGAGCTAATTGTAGAAAGATATAAGAATCGACTTGAAGGAAAAGATGAACCCAACATTTACGAAACCATCCTGTGCTCATCAAATGGAGAGTGTATCCCCGTTGAGTTTAATGTCAACCTAATAGAACAGGGCAACGAGAAAGTAGCACTTGTTTTTACAAGAAACATAACAGCGCGCAAGGAAGCCGAAAAAGCGCTCAGAGAAAGCGAGGAAAGCTATAAGGGCCTATTTAACAACTCCAGCGAGGGTATTCTAATTCTAGACGTTAGTGGTGTAATACTTGATGCTAACAAAAGCGGACAAGTACTTTTGGGATTTTCAAAAGATGAACTACTGGGGAAAACACTCCTGGAACTTACCGACCAAAGCAAATTTAAGGGCGAAGAGCTCATGCGCTCAATCCGATTAGCCTATCAGGGGCATGAGCAACGTTTTGAGTTTTGGGGTGTAAAGAGTGATGGAGTATCTATTCCTATGGACATGCTTCTAAACAGTGGCGATTACTTTGGGTTAAAAGTTGTATTCGCCATGTGCCATGATATTACTGAGCAAAAAAACTCCGAAGAAGTTTTAAGAGAAAGCGAAGAAAAGTACCGCACACTAACCGAACAAATACCAGTTGGGCTTTATCGGATCTTAAACGATGGACAAATCATTTACTGCAACCCTGCATTCGCTAAAATATTTGGATTCAAAACTCCCGATGAAGCAATCGGCTTCAACATTAAGGTTTTGATTTCAGACTTCGAAAACTGGGTGCTCACCTGCTCAACCACAACTACCCCAATTGAAACACAAATGCAAACGATAAGCGGAAATAAAATTTGGGTACAGAACATTTTACAACCAAACATTTCCGAGCATCCCGACACATCGCACTTCGACGGAATGTTAACCGATATATCTGACCGAAAGCAAGCTATTGATGAGCTGGTTGAAAGCGAAGCAAAATTCAAAGCAATGCTTCTTGCCATTCCCGACCAGCTTTTTAGAATTAGTTCCAAGGGCATTCTAATTGACTTTGCGCCTAGTGAAAAGTTATTTTTCCCTCAAATCACCAACGAACACCTTGGCAAAAACATTTCATCTATTTTCCCCGAAAACATCTATAAGAAATATGCCGAAGCAATTGAATACATAAACAAAACTGGCAAACTACAGCGTTTCGAATATTCGTATAAATACCAAAAAGAAACCTTCTTTTACGAGGCCAGAACTATTCCTGCAAGCAACGACATTTTCCTAGTCCTATTACGTGATATAACCCAACAAAAAAAGTTTGAGGAAGAAATTAGGGTGCTAGCACAAACTATAATGAATGCTAACGACAGCATTTCCATTACAGACTTAGATGGAAAATTCATATATACCAATCCAGCCTTTACAAAAATTTACGGGTATTCACAAACGGAAATTTTAGGAAAAACGGCAGAAATACTAAAACCTGCAGGTAGCCAAAAAATAGGTAATGAAATCCATGAACAAACGCTTAAAGGAGGATGGCAGGGCGAGGTTTTAAACGTAAAAAAAGATGGTACTGTTTTTCCAATCTTTCTATCAACATCTCCGATTTATAATGAATTTAACGAGGTAATTGCCACCGTTGGAATAGCCAATGACATTACCGAAAGGAAACTCATTGAGCAGGAGCTCATCAGGGCTAAAGAACAAGCAGAAGAATCGGATAGGCTTAAAACAGCATTCCTTTCAAACATGAGCCATGAGATTCGCTCACCAATGAATGCTGTGCTAGGTTTTATACAGCTAATTAAAGCAGAAGAAGAGCTATCAGAAAACGGGAAGCAATACATTGAACTTATTGAAAACAGCGGTAACCAGCTACTTTCGTTAATTGAGGATATTATTGACATTTCTAAAATACAATCGAATCAAATTAAAATTGCAAAAACTTATTTTGAACTTAATGAGTTGTTTAACGAGTTATATAAAATCTATTCGAATGTACTCAAGAGTAAGGAGGATCAGAAAACAATTCTCCTTAAACCCGAGGTAACCCAGGATTCGCCTTTTACCATCTACTCTGATCCTATTAGAATAAGACAGATATTAACAAATTTATTAAGCAACGCAATAAAATTTACCCCATCGGGTAAAATAAGTTTTGGTTATTCAATTGTAGTTGACGAAGTGCCATACATACAATTTTACGTAAAAGATACAGGCATCGGTATATCACCCGAAAAACAAGCGCTTATTTTTGAACGCTTCCGCCAGGCCGACGATTCATACACTAGGCTTTATGGTGGTTCTGGGCTTGGGCTAGCCATTTCAAAAGGCTTGGTCGATTTGCTAGGTGGAAACATTTGGGTTGAAAGCACCGAGGGAGAGGGCTCAACCTTCTACTTCACTATCCCTTATCAAGACTCAGAAAGCGAATTAGAAGAGCATTCAAATGAATTAAACCCAAACAGCATTACAGTAAATCTAAAAGGAAAAAAGATTTTAGTAGTTGAAGACGTAAAAGAAATTCGTTTGTACTACGAAAGTCTTTTAGCACCAACAGGCGCAAAAACATACTTTGCTTCCAATGCTCGAGAGGCAAGAACTATCTTTAAGAAGTATAAAGATCTCGATTTAATCCTTTTAGACATCAGGTTGCCCGATGCTGACGGTTATAATTTAGCAAATGAATTTAAGAGGATTAATCCAAACATTCCAATAATTGCTCAAACTGCATATGCACTTCAGTCGGAGTTTAATAAAAGCATTGAAAGCGGCTGCGATGATTACGTTACCAAGCCAATTGATGCAAACGCACTACTTAAGAAAATAATGTTTTTATTGCAAAAGAAAGAGAGTTAGGGAGCTAATCGTTCAATATTCCAAACCCCATTAACCAAAACATACTGAATCCTGTCGTGAAGACGGTTTGGACGGCCTTGCCAAAACTCAAAGAGTGTTGGCTCAAGCACATAACCGCCCCAGTTCTGAGGTCGCTTAATTTGCCTTCCTTTAAACTCCTCCTCAAAATCGGCATGTAATTTTTCTAAATATCTTCTATTTGGAATCACTGCACTCTGTGGTGATGCCCAAGCCCCAATTTTACTTCCCTTTGGGCGAGTTTTAAAATACTCATCGCTTTCGGTTTCGGTTGCCTTGCGAACTTTACCCTCAATTCTAACCTGTCGTTCCAATTCTGGCCAATAAAACGCTAAAGCTGCATATGGATTTTGTAATAATTGTTTCGCTTTTCTGCTCTCGTAATTAGAAAAGAAGGAGAGCCCACTTTCACTAAACTGCTTAAGCAAAACAACTCTTACCGAAGGTTTTCCATCAAATGTTGATGTGGCCAAAGTCATTGCATTCGGTTCAAGCACTTGCGATTCAATCGCTTCATTCAACCATATTTCAAATTGTTTAAAAGGGCTATCAGCAACATCCTTTTTACTTAATGATTTTAACGAATACTCCTTCCTTAAATTATTTAGCGCTTCTATATCCATATAATTTTCAGTTATCCTTATCCATCTGAATGTCTATGCTTTTCAGCTTCCCATTTATGGCACTTTTAATGCTAGCATTTAAGTCAAAGCCTAAAATCAATCCAAAAGCATTAAAATACAACCAAAGCTGAAAAACAATCAAACCTCCTAACGAGCCATAAAACTTATTATACTGACCAAAATGGTTAACATAGTAAGAGAATGCAAATGAGGTGATAATGATTAATGCGGTAGCCAAAACAGCACCTGGAGAAAAGAATCGAAACTTATCCTTTCTCGAAGGTGCTAAATAGTATATCAATGATATACCAAAGAAAAACACCATAAGAGCTAGTAACCATTTTAACACCATGGCCAAAACAAGTAAGGTTTGACTCTGAATAACGCCCCAAGAGACCAAAAGGTTCAAAACATACTCGCTAAAAAACAAAAGGGCTACTCCAATAACCACCATAAAGGGAAGAAGAAAGGTTAAAAGCAATGCAATTAGATGTTGTGCAAGAAACGAACGCGTTTCAATTGAATGATATGTTGCGTTAAAAGCATCGATGAGAGCGCTAACTCCGTTATGGCTAAAAAAGATGGCTGCCAGAAAGCCAAACGACAACAAACCTGAACTTTTACGTGTTACTACCTCAATCAGAGTTGATTCAACAGTTTGGTAAGCATAGGCAGGCATCACTTTTTTGGCAAGAAGCAAAAGCGATTCCTGTAAATTATCAAATGGCAAATAGGGAATAAGCGTGAATACAAAAATTAGTAGCGGAACTGTGGCCAAGAAAAAGCTAAATGCTACTGCCGATGCCCTGGTAGTTATTGCGCCATTAATTATACCTCTGAAAAAGTAACGAATCACGTCGACCAAGGGCACGCCGTGTAGGCTTGGCACAGTAAATGTCCTCAAACCATCTCTGAGCATTAGTAATCTTTCCCGCAAATTAAAGTTTGGTTTTCTCAATAAGCCAGCAGTTTTAAAATTATCTTATACCCTTTTAAGGTTCATATCGATGCTTTTAATTTGATGTGTAATAGCACCCACAGAAATAAAATCAACCCCGCAAAGAGCATAATCCCTAATAGTATCTAAAGTAATGCCCCCCGACGATTCGGTTTCGACCCGCCCATTGATTAGAGCAACAGCTTTACGCGTATCATCAACGCTAAAGTTGTCGAGCATAATTCTTCGTACGCCACCAACACGAAGCACCTCACGAACCTCATCAATGGAACGTGTTTCAACTTCTATATCAAGATTTTTCCCTGTTCTTGCTAAATAATCCTTTGCTTTACTAATAGCCTTTTCAATACCTCCAGCAAAATCGATATGATTATCCTTAAGCATTATCAAATCGAAAAGTCCCATTCTATGATTCACCCCTCCTCCAATGGCAACAGCCATTTTATCGAGTACACGCATTCCTGGAGTTGTTTTGCGAGTATCTAATACCTTTGCTTTTGTACCCTCGCATCGTTTCACATATTCGTGTGTTTGAGTAGCAACACCACTCATTCGTTGCATGACATTTAACACAATCCGTTCAGCTTGCAAAAGAGAATGCACCTTACCCATTGCTTTGAATGCTATGGTTCCAACAGAAAGATAATCGCCATCGTTCTTGTAGAACTCTAGTTCAATGCCGCTATCAATCCTATGATAAATTTTTTCGGCGACTTGCAATCCAGCAATTATTGCATCTTGCTTCATTTTAAGCTGAACAGAGCCAATAGCTTCAGCAGGGATACAGGAAAGAGATGAATGATCGCCATCGCCAATATCTTCGGCTATGGCCAAATCAATTAGCCTATCGATTAATGCATCAAAATTCATAAAAAATATTGGTTATATTTCTGATTCGGGTTCTATCCGCAACTGATGAATTCGAGATTTCTCCTTTTCTGTTTTCATAAACATTGAAACTCTGTAAGAGTTACTTTTACACTGCAAAACGCCAATAGCAAAAGCAGTTAACTCTTTAACTCCCTTATGGTTGATTGTAAATTTTACGGGTGAATTCTTTTCAAAGAATGACTTTAAAAGAAGTTGAGCTTGAGCCTTGCTATAGAAGTTCTCCTCTCCAAGCAAGTCGATTTCAACAGTAGAAAAGAAGTTATTTGTTAGGGACACCGCATCGCCTTTCTCAAAAGCATCAATACTCGACTTGATAACCTCCTCTGGAGAATCCTGCAAAACCAACGTGTCGGCCTTTGATACAACAAAAAGGAATCCCACTATTAAGTAAAACGCTAACCTTCTAACCATGACACTTCAACTATTTATCTTTTTTAAAATCAGCAACAAGCATTTACATAGCGTATCAAAATTTGAGCCATAAAAACAAAATCGAATCACTTTGTAAATGATAATTCAAAGTTAAGCAATTTTTCAGTAACAACCATTTAAAAAGCAAAGGGATACAACATTCCAATCTTTTACTATTTTTATGGTAAATTTCAAGAATAAGAAAAACAGCAAGAATGAGAATCACATTAGTTGCAATTGGGAAAACAACCGATAAATATATTGCAGATGGCTTTGAAAAATTTGCGAATCGTATTAACAGATACTGTAAGTTTACTACTAAGATTATTCCAGAGCTAAAAAACACCAAGTCGATGCCAGTTGAGTTACAACAGAAAAAAGAGGGGGATTTGATTTTGGAAGAGATGAAAAATCACAAATACAACGTTCTATTGGACGAAGCAGGAAAGCAATTCTCCTCGGTTGAATTTGCAAAATGGATTGAAAAAAGAATGGTTGGAGGCGAAAACGACATAGCCTTTTACATTGGAGGACCTTATGGTTTTACTGATGAAGTAAAAAACAAATGCCAAGCACTACTTTCAATTTCGAAAATGACATTTTCGCATCAAATTATTAGAGTAATCTTTGCAGAGCAGTTATACCGTGCATTTACCATAATAAAAGGCGAGCCATACCACAACTCATAAATTCAGGCCCAATTTTTGTATAGTTTGAAAAGATGAAATTTAAGAAAAGAACCATATATCCAATCACAACTTTAGCTGTAGCTATTTTTCTATTGCTCATATCGGAAATTGCTTTAAAACAGTTTCGGTATGCCCATTTAATCTTTATCAAAAAACATAAAGTTGAAAAACTTATTGATAACAGAATTAATGAAGCAAAATCACATGCAGCGAGGATTCTAAAGCAGATTGACTCAAGTTGTAACGCAAAAACATTTGAACTTGCACTAAACCAAATAAAAAGCCTTCCCGAAAACGAAAAATTTGATTTACTTATCTTCAAGAATAGGAAGATATGTTTCTGGTCCACAAACAACACAATAGACTTACCCACAAATTTCTCTGAGAAAGCACAACTTGTAATGATAAATAGCAAGTACTACTTTACTCTATGGCAAAATACAACTAACACATCAATAATTGCATGTATCTTAATCCCCGTAAAAACTGAGTTTCAGTACCAAAATCGATATTTAGTAAATGAATACGAAGAATCGTTTAAGGACCTTAATGGATTCCACTTAGAAAAAAGCATTGAATCGGTTTGTATTCCGCTACGGCCCAACATGACAGATCCTCTTTATCTAATTCCGGATGAAAGTAAAAGCGTGATAGGTAAAAACAATTTAAAAATATGGCTAAGGTACTTATCCGTTTTACTTTTCATAATCTCCTTATATTTAGGTTTAAGCATCGCCAAATTGCGGCCAACGCATAAAACTGTTATTTTCACATCAATCATAATACTACTGCGACTCATCTGGTTAAAAACTCCATTTCCAGGAAAAATTCCTGGCGCCCTGTTCGAACCTGAGCTATATGCTCATACATGGTATAACTCCTCGCTTGGTGATTTTTTCATCAATTCTCTTTTTGTTTTTTTAATAGTTACTTATGCATTTAAGTTGCTAGGAAAGCTAAACGCAGGGAGACTTGAAACTTTTATCCAAAAAATACGCGCTATTGTATTTGCCGTAATAACCATAAGCCTATACTCATTAGCCCATGCCGCAGTTTTCTCGCTTGCCAACCATTCAACCATACCATTAGGCACCTCAAACATCTTTGAGCTAAATAAGTATTCGTTACTTGGCTATGTTTCAATTTCATTGCTTATACTTTCGGCTATACTTGCAAATATTCTTTGGCTAAAAATTCACAAAAACAGCCACTCAAACAGAGCAGCAAGGTTTGGATACTTAGCAGCGCTTGTCCTAACTTTATTAATCATTATAATCATCGACTTTAATTTCATCTCACTTTTAGGAATAACATTTGCTGCCATAATACCAATCTCATTGTATCTATCTTATTGGAAAAAGGGCAATAGCATAAGTATTAAATCATTACTTTTTTGGGCATCAATCATTTCCATTTACCTTACTTTAACCATAAACTACTACAGCAAGCAAAAAGAAAATGCAGTAAGAAAAGTATTAGCTGTAAATTTAAGTAGCGAGCGCGACCCATTGGCTGAGGTGCTACTCCCTAAGGTTTATCAGAACTTGCTCACCGATAGCTATGCAAGAGCATGCGTAAAAGACATAAGCAATAAAGATGTAGAACTATATGATTATCTCAAAAGGAACTACTTTAAGGATTACCTTAATAGATATGACTTAGCAGCTACTGTTTGCTTGAGTAACTCACTCATACCAAACGAAGTTGGAGAAAACATAAACTGTAATAGTTTCTTTCAATCCTTGATTGACCGCTATGGTATTATTTTGCCAAGTTCAAGATTCTACTTTCTTTCAACACAAACAGGATTTATAACCTATATAGGAATAATTAGCTATCGCTTTGAAGACGAAACAAGAAACCTTTACATAGAGTTAAACAGTAGGCCCAATTGGGAAGTGCTTGGGTACCCAGAACTACTAATTGAGGGTAATTCAAAAAAACAGCAACTTAACGAATACTCCTGGGCCAAGTATCACAATGGTCATTTAATTACTAAATCGGGAGCGTATGATTTCATGCTACACATCCCACTAAACGAAGCTGGTGAGGGAACTTATAGCCAATATGACGAGAATGGATACAATCACATCGCTTACAAGCCAAACAAAAACGATTTAGTAATAATAAGCAAACCCATCCCAAAAGCCTTAAACTCTACTGCTTCATTCGCATATATACTTTTATTCTTTCTTTTTCTGTTTGCAATTTTATTACCATTACTAGGCATTAATACGATTAGCTTACAATCAAGTTTGAAGAACAAAATAGGTTGGGCCATGGTAATCACAATTACACTTTCTATGGTACTAGTAGCGGCCGCAACAATTCATTACAACATTAAAAGTTTTAACGAAAGGAACAAAAGCGCACTAAGCGAAAAGCTTCAGTCGCTCCAGTTTGAACTTGAATACTTTATACCATTAATGACAGGTGAGACTAAAGATATAAGTTTACTAAATGAGAGGCTCATATCACTATCAAACACCTTTTACTCCGACATTAACATATACGATACACTAGGAACATTACTGGCCACCTCGCGGTACGAAATATTTGAAAAACAGCTACTAGGCAAAAGGATGAACCCTACGGCATGGTATCAGCTCTATCACAAGCACAAACCACGCTTCATAACCAATGAATCAATAGGCAAGGCCAACTACCTTTCGGCATATGTTCCAATTATCTCGCCGCAAGGGAATAATATTGCATACCTCAACCTGCCATACTTTACCAAGCAGGAGGAACTCCGACGAGAGCTTTATAACATAGTAGTAGCAATAATTAACATCTTTGCCCTTCTTGCTTTACTATCCATATCGGCAGTTGTAGCCATCACAAGCAGCCTAACAAAACCTCTGGAACTTATTAGAGCCAGCATGAGCCGTGTGAATATCACAGGAAACAATGCAACCATAAAGTATTCTGGCAACGATGAGGTTGGACAGCTGATTGCAGAATATAACCGAATGGTCCAGGAACTAGCTCAAAGCGCCGAAGAGCTAGCACGTTCTCAACGAGAAAGCGCATGGCGTGAAATGGCCAAGCAGATTGCCCATGAGGTTAAAAATCCATTGACACCAATTAAGTTAAGCCTACAGTACTTGGTTAAAGCAAAAAAGGAGAATCTGCCAAACTGGGATGAACGATTTAATGCCTTTGCCCAGTCGCTTTCAGAACAAATTGATGCTTTAACAGTAATTGCCAACGAGTTCTCTTCATTTGCAAAGCTGCCATCGGCAAAGCCAGAACCCGTAAATGCTTTATCAATTATAAAAGATGTGATAAACCTCCACTCAGGTTTTAACAATGTTACAATAAACCTTAAAGTTGAGCCAAACATCAACCCAATTATAAATGTTGACAAAGATCAAATCATCAGAGTCTTTAACAATCTTATAAAAAATGCCATTCAATCCATTGAACGAGGCAAGATGGGATTAATAGAGGTAACTATGAGCTATACCCAAGAGCAAATGGTAAGAATTGATATTGCAGACAATGGCATAGGAATACCTAAAGAGGCAATCTCTAAAATATTTACACCAAACTTTACAACAAAATCAGGGGGAACCGGACTAGGGCTTGCCATCTCACGAGAAATCGTCATTAACTTTGGAGGTAGAATTTACTTTCAAACCGAGGAAAATAAAGGGACAACTTTTACCGTTGAGCTGCCCCTTTACACTCAAGAAGATAATTAGCTATTGTTTGGGTTTTAGAACAAACTTATTGAAAAGCAATAGCCCAACAATTGTCAGCACTCCAATAGCACAGAACATTAACCAGAATAGATCGGGTCTATTCAGGTTTGTAACCAATCTAACGTAGGCATATGCCCCTAAGATACCACCTATAAAGCTACCAATAACCCCATAAAGGAACGAGTAGCCCAAGTACAAAGCTTTTTTATCTTCAGGTGCTATCAAACCAATATACGATATGAATTTAGGATGAGCTGTCATCTCGCCAATTGAAAAGATCACCAACCCAGCGATAAACACCCATGCATAGCTAGAAATGGCAAGTAATCCAAGCCCGATTGTCCCCAAAAGTATACCACCAATCATTGTTGGAAGTGGCTTAAAGTTCTTAACCAATGCAGATATTATGAGTTGTAACAAAATAATAGTTCCCGCATTAATTACGGTAACATGCTCGGCATCGAATTCCCAATTAGGATTATCCATAAACAGTGACAGGAGTGAATTAACTGAATTATTAACGGGAGTCATATCTATATGCTCCTTCAAAAACCATAGCACAGAATCAAACATCTGAAAGTAGAGAATCCAGAAGCCCGAATATATAACAATTGTTAGGATAAACTTATAATCCTTAAGAACCAACACCATCTCCTTAAACACCTGGCTTAATGTTTTTTGACTCTGTGGACGAGGCGGCTCCATATAAACAAACAGATTAAGCAAAAGCAACCAACCAGTTCCAAAAGCGGCCATTATGAAAATATAGTTCCAACCTAAAGTCTTTAAGTAGGGAATAAGTATCAGAGGAAAAAGGAATGCGCCCAAATTAATTGACCAGTAATATATTCCAAAACCTAATGATGAGTTTGAGCTGTCGGTTGTACGCGCTATTGTCCCTGAGATTATTGGCTTAAACACACCAGCACCAATAGCCATTAAAAGCAAGCTAAGAAAGACAGTAGCATACGTTGTGCTGATGCTAGTAAGAAAGTATCCTGTGCTCATTACAGCGAAAGCAAAAAACAGCGACTTACGATAGCCAAATCTATCGGCAATTGCACCTGCCACAATAGGAAGGATATAAAGCAAAGGAGTGATAACGCTTTTAATAATTCCAACTCTTTCTTTAGAAAAGCCAAGACCACCTTCATCAATACCCAGTACCAGATAAACAGAAAGCACTGACATTACTCCATAATACGAACCGCGTTCAAAAAATTCCATGGTCACTACGGTCCAAAAATTTTTGCTAAATGAACCAAATCCTTTTTTCATTTTAAACCAATTTAAGCTATTTATTGACTCTGCAATATGGGATTTTTTGAGGAAACACCAAACCCAAATAATCACTTATTTAAACCATTCACTAAAGCTTTGTCCCGATTTTAAAATACTCAACTGTGTAGAAGTTATTTAAACACATCCAAACAATAAGACATAAAAAAAGGAGCCCAAAACCTTGAGCACCTTTTATAATATTAGACAACTTTGGTAATTCAGAACCAATTAAAAAGTATCAATTGCAAGCCTAAAGCTTCTTACTCGCCTTTTCAAGATTCTTTTCAGCTTGCTTTAGCGCCTTTTCAGCAGCTTTGATAGCATCTTTTGCTTTTTTACGCCTGTCCTCTCCTTTTGCAACAGTTTTAACACCATTGTCAAAGTTTTTTAAGGCAGCTTTATATTTGGCATTCCATTCCTTTACCTCTGCCTTAAACCTAGTCTCAACCTTTTTAATCTCAGCCTTGGCATCTTTTATCTCTGAGATCTCCTTAGCACGTAACCTTTTTTCCAATGGTTTAATCTCATTGAAATGTTGCTTTTCCATTCTCTTCTGCTCTGCTTCTAATGCACGAACCTCCACCTCAGCTTCTTTCATCATCTGTTTCCCAACCTCAATAAGGCTATCGGCAGATGCAAGTTTAGCCTTTGCTTTTTCTACTTTAAGTTTTGCGGATTCTACTTTATCTTCATATCTTTTTAACTTATCAACCTGCGCTGATGAGCTAAATGAAAAAGAAAACAAAAACGCAATCAATGCTAATAAGGAAATAGTAGATTTGTTCATAAGCCCAATTTTAAAGTCAAGTTTATTCACTTCGATAAAAATACGAAAATTTTTGTTCAATGTTTCAAATGAATGCTATCTGTGTAACCATCAATATTTTACACCCTCTGAACGAGCCGTTAAAACCTAAGGCTAAACTACGTCCAGAGGGTTCAACAAATTCAAGAAAAGAGTATTACTAAGTATAACTATTTAAGTACAAAAACAAAATCGCCCCCTTGGTCTCCTGCATCTTTAATATCGCCATACATAGGTGTAACAGGGCTATTTGAAATGACTACATCTTTTATTGATGCAAAAAGTTCTTCAGCAGTTAAATAACCCTTTGTATTTTCATTTAGTCTACCAACTAGCTGTTCTAGAAAAACACTTTTATCGGGCACTTCGGTTAGGTTTCCACTTGTCATAGCCTTACGGCTAGGAGCATCAAACGCTTTCTTTACAGTTTGTGAGCCTTGCTCAAATGCTTTACGAGTATGGAAAATACTACCACCAAAGCAAGCATCGGCAACAACAAGAATATGCTTAGCTTTAATTGCAGCTACATAATCTTTAATTTGGCTGTTTGCCAACCAGTTAGCAGTACTATTTGCTTTTGAATCAGTTGGAATCCAGTATCCAAAATCTGTTTCCTTATCCCAGAATCCATGACCTGCGTAGAAAATAAGTAGGTTATCGTATTTTGAGATTTTTCTTGTAAGCCAATCCAACGCATTAATCATCTGCTCTCGAGTAGGATTTTTAAGCAAAACAACATTAGCAGGATCAAAAGCATATCGCGAAACAAGAACTTTATAAAGTTTAGTTGCATCGCTTATAGGGTTATCTAAATCGGTAATATTTTCATCTTGATAATCGTTAGCCCCCATTATTAGTGCATAATAACGTGGTGCACGAGGAGAGTCAAAAACAAGGTCAAGCTCTTCGGTTTCGCCTTTTGTAATCTTACCAGAAGGTGATTTACGTAATACAAAGAACTTCTTCTCAACGCTATTCTGACGTAAATCGACAGCTCGAATTATTATCTCATTTTTACCAATAAGCAATGGCACCTTAGCCTCGAAAATCCCATCGGGCTTAATATCAACCTCAACACCATTAACTGTCACCTCGTATATTCCACTTTCATCGGTTACTTTTGCCTTTACCAGGGTATAATCGTTAGTTGTTGCAAGTTCCTGTCCAGTTGAGAGGGAACGTAAGCGTTTGTCGTCCATTCCAATTGACGATTGAGCATAAGGGCGACCACGGGTAGCACCTTGACCAACCAAAGGAATATTTGATGGTGTAATCAACTCAATAACAGGTGGTTTAGCATCGGCAACCACAACTTTCTTTATTGTAAAATGCTGAGGTGATGATAAAATTTGCAATTTTTTAGTCTGCTTAACACGCATCCCAGCAGTCTGCACAGAAGTTATTGGCAAGTCGCGAAATTGCAGCTTACCTATTTTAAGATCTATGCCATAGGTTTCATCAGTTATAAGTTCAATTCCTAAATCGAGCCTCATCACCCTATCAACTTCAGCTGGTACTCGTTCAAATAAGAAACGCGCTTTGACCGTCTCACCTTTTTTAATAGTGCGTTGGGGAGTTGAATAGCGTTCATTGCCTTCAACCTCAGCAATCTTACCCCTTTGGGCATCATACTTATGCTTATTAAAATCGGTAATGGTTACAAGGCCATTTATCATTTTTAAATCGCGAGTTGGCCCGTAATTGGTAATGGATAGGAGTAGCTCTATGTCTCCTTTAGGAGTTCTATTTAAACTTTCCAGTTTAAAAACTACATCTCTAAAATCATCCTGAAGGGGAACAACGCTTCGGGATGTCCCTTCCAGTTTGAAGGCGACTTCGTTGTCGAGTTCTTTTAAATCCTTTAGGACATCCCATACTATAATTTGATTTCTTCCACCAGGGATATTGGCGCCAACATTCCCCTTAACACTTCCCAATGTATGAAAGGTTTTACCACCGTCAACTGAATAGAATGGAGTGACGTTGAATTGCTGTCCAACTGATTCACCGGCAATGGAGTACTCTAAAATAATTTTGTCGCCAATTTGTTTGGGCACAAGCTTTTCAAACTCCTGTGCCTGAGTAAAGTTAACTAGCCCAAGCACCCAAGCTAGAGATAATATT
The DNA here is from genome assembly GCF_013265555.1 of Tenuifilum thalassicum. GTDB lineage: Bacteria > Bacteroidota > Bacteroidia > Bacteroidales > Tenuifilaceae > Tenuifilum > Tenuifilum thalassicum. Next base: position 2,663,466 of record NZ_CP041345.1, read on the forward strand.
AATCTTTTTACTGTTTTCATGACGTTACTATTTTAAGTTTCTATCTTTAAATATTACATCTTCTCACCAAATGCTGTTTTGTTGGCCTTTAAGGTTAAGGTCAAACTTTAGAGTATCATTTACAAAATTGATGCCGTTAATTTCAAGCTGTGAATCAAAGGAAGCAATCTCACGAGCTAAACGGACTATACCCTTGTCGTTTTCCTGATTTACATTTTTAAGTTTAATGCTATAGGGCTGTACATTAAGAATTAATGAAACTAAAAGCTGACGAGAGAGCAAACTCCAAAGTCCATTAAATGTAACCAGAACCTGTTTACGAGAGCTAGCTCCAGGCATCGCATAAGTATATGAGTAAGCAGGGAACTCTAAAGTTTCACCATTGTAGCGCGAAATGCTTAGAAAACGTGAGCCTTTTTCTCTAAAAAGAAACTCAGAGGCCTGAACATTCTCATTGGGAAATGCTACATAGTTTTTACCCTCATACTCACCTTGATTCTCTTCAATATCATCAAAACTTGCCTGAACAAAAAAGGCAGTAGCATTTGTTAGCATTGGGTATAGCGTATCGTTTTCGGATACATTTTTAGGATTATAACTAACTAACACAGCATACTCGTTATACTTTGTAAAATGTGTGTCCAACACTTCAAACATCGATTCAGCCACCTTTCGCTTTGCAGTTAGCTTGAAATAGATATCGAACCTTTCTTTCAGATTGGTATATCGCTGCACCTCTTCAGCACTTGTGTAGATATCCTTAAAATACTGAACGTTGCACTCTTCAGCTAGCAAGGCCATTGATTTTGCCCTGAGGATTGCAAGTTCCTTTGCTTGTGAAAGCTCCATATCGGGATCGGAAACCCCAATCGCATAGTAATTACCTGCAAATAATTTAGGTTCAAAGAACCATGCAGGCAAAGTGTCGGGATAAAAGCTAAATTTCTTTACATTTTTAAACTTTTTGTAAGGCGAATTATCGTTTGAGGTTTCCTTCTCAAAGATTTTCTCAAACCGTTCCTTGTCCTGGGCACTAAGCGAATAGGAAACCAAAAAAGAAACAACGAGTAGTAATATTTTTTTTGTGGGCATTTTTAAGTTTTTAATTTTCAAAAATCTAAATTTACAAAATTCGTGCAGTAAAAGTAAATAGTAATTGCTTTTTTTTATGACATTTCATTTTGAGTAGGTAAAAGCAGCTTAGAGCTTGACCTTATAAAAACTAAAAATTAAAAATTAAAGCCGCCCCAGAAATAGGGCAGCTTTAACTTCATCACTCAAACTCCTAATTATTTTATAAGCAGGACATTAGTTATCTTAGAGTTACTGTTCTTTTTTTCGAACCTTATTGATGAAGATAAACAGATAGATTACATTGGCAATTAAACTAATTGCAGCTACAGTAATCATCAACTCCTGGTTTCGGGGAACTAACAGCTCTGTTTGTTCGGTAAATCTTGGGAAAGTAAAGTAGTACATGAACCATGTAGCTAGAGTAAATGCACGCGCCTGCAACCATGTTCCCTTTTTAATAAACAGCGCAGGTAGAGTGGCTGAAGTAAGAACAATAAACTGAATAGATGTTGAACCTGGGAAGTTTAAATAAACATAAACAATATTCCAGATATCATATGCAATTATCCAGAAGGTTGTCATATCGGGCCAAACCATATCGCGCTCTTTGCTATCATCGGGTCCAATTTTTTTCCAACCATAAAAGAGCGTGATAATGTTAAGCACTCCTGCCACACCGTTCATAATGTTAGGTAGGAAACCCATGGAAAAATCCTGTGTAACCGCCTCTGCAATATTCACAGCAAGGAAAAGTGCTGCAATAAGCTTCACCCAATTATACTTATGAATAGAAGTGAAACGGATTAGCCCAAACCATATTACTGCGAAAACAACTGAATAAAGTTTCACCCATTTAAACCAGTATGTAACACCCTGATTTATCCAAACCGTAAAAGTTAAAACCAATGGAAGCAGCACAAAAAAAGTCCAAAGGGCATACCTATTTCTGCGGAAAACCTCATTAAGAATCATGAGGCCGAGTAAAGCCAGAATAAGATGCATCCAAGAAAAAGCAACGCTATGCGGCTTTAGAACACCAGTATATCCATTGTTAGCATAATGAATTTCATTGTCACCCAACACAAAGGTGCCACTTTCAACCTCGGTTATTTTATCGTCAGGATTGCCAGTAATAACAATATTATTGTTTACCAGCATCCACTTTTTGGTTTCTGTAAAGTTATTATTACCAGCTTGTTTAGTTACAGCGACTATGCTATCGTTTTTAAAATCAAAACGATAAAACAGTGAACCTTCTCCAGGTTTCCCATCAACAATCATCTGCCAATAACCAGCAAGCTGCTGCTCCTGTGAGCTACTATAAAAAGGGGCAACTAATAGCCCTAATAGCAAAAGCAAAAAATTGATCTTTCCTTTCATGGCCTAAGAATTAAGTGGAACACTATTCGCTTTTCTGTTTTTATAAAAGTACCAGAAAAGGTAAGGTACATGTAAAACAAAGTTTATAAGTCCCCACCAGTATACAACATTCTCATTTGCAAATGCCGATGAATCCATAACAGGAGTAAAGATATCGTAGGTTGCACGAATAAGAATATGAATGGCAAGTGTATATACACGAGCTTGCACATATAGTTCGGGGCGTTTTTTGATTACAGGATAGAGCTCAGCAGCTAAAAGAATACAAAGTGAGCTAGCTGCATAGCCTGGATGTTCGGCATAGACAAATGCTATGTTCCAAGTAGTGTAAAGGAAGTTCCAGATAGCATCGGTATAAGCAATTAGGTCGCCTGGTTTCTCCTCAGAAATCTTCCAGCCAATCTTTTTCCCTTTTGCCGATTTTACCAATGGGATGGTAACAATCAAAATAAGACCAGAGATTCCGTTAAACCAGTTCCCCATTTCAAAATCTTTAAGAGAAGCCTCAAGAATATTCAGGCCCAGAATGGCGTACAAGAACCACATCACCCAGTCCTTGCGGAACATTTTCCACCATCCTTCACGCTTTTCGAACTGAGCTATTCTAGCAAAACCGACCACAAAGGCTGTTGGAAGTAAAACCGAAAGCGTTTTAACCCAACGAAACCAACCATCGAGGTTGTATTGCCATAACGGGAAGGTTAAAAGCGAAACCACCCAAAAAACTGCAGCAAACTTGTAGTGCTTGCGCATGAACTCAACTGCCAACATCAATAGTATGATGTAAATAGGCATTGAAACCAGGTATTGCCAAGCAGGTATTGTCATAACATCATGTTTTTGGTTAAACAATTATAGTTTTATCATATTCCAACTCATTTCAAAAGCTTTTTCAATTTTTTCGTCGCTTAGCTTATAAACATTCCCCACATGCTCATCGGCAAGCTCACGAATAAAGCCTAACATGCCAAGGAAAATCATTTCGTTATCTAAATCCTTTCTAACCAACCCCAGATCCTTACCACGCTGGATTATATCCTTTACGGGCTTTTTCATCTCCTCTGCCATTAGTTTTTGGCTTTCGTTTATATAGGGCGAACGATAGTAAAACTCCAGAAAGTGGCTCTCCTTATAATGCTCAATACGATGTTTTAGGTAGTTCACCCATACCGTTTTTAGACCATCTTTAAATGGCAACGAAGAATCGTAATGCTCCAAAAAGCGCTCAACGCTCTCCTTATAAAGTTTTATGTAAAGTTGGCTTATGAGCTCATCCTTGTTCTTAAAATAAAGGTAAATGGTTCCAACAGCAATATTTGCCCTTTTGGCAACCTTACCCATACTAAAACCACCAAACCCAAACTCCAAAAGAACATCGAGGCTAACCTCAAAGATCATCAACCGCTTAGCATCATCCTTTTTTCTCATTCTGCAATTATAATGAATGACCATTCATTTTACAATACTTTTTAAAAAAATGTTTCATAAAAGCCCAAATTGTTTTCAGTTTTTATAAAAATGAATGCAACTCTTGCTAATAACTATAACAAACGAAGCAAATAAATATAGTTATTTCAACAAACCGTTTAAATTTTTCTTACCTTTAATCAAGCAAACTTAAAAATCTCAGATATGAAAAAATTAAGTTTATTATTTCTTATAGGAATTATTCTAACTCAATGTAAAAACCATATCAACAGTTCTGATATTGAATTACATTTAACTGGATTTCCTGATAGTGCTATGTTATACCTAACTAATGCTGAAACTGGACTAACTGACTCGGCTTACGTTATAAACAATCACCTAACTTTTAATGTAGACATTGACGAACCAACACGATTTATTATTAATACTCCAGCAAAAACTCGTTCAGAGGTTGACTTTATTGTATTCTGGAAAGAGAGCAACAAAGTTACGATCTATGCAGAGAAAGGGAACCTGAAAGAAGGGAAGGTTAATGGTTCTAAAACACACCAGCTTTACACTAATCTAAATAAGAAACTGAGCAAATTTGAGAAATTAAGTGACAGCTTATGGCTTGTTTACAAATCACTTCCTCCCGACTCAACAGCATTACTGAAAAGAATTGAGAAAGAAGGTAATGCCATAAATGATTCAATAATTAAGGTTCAAATTAACTACATTAAAAACAATCCCTACGAGCTATACAGTTTTATACTCTTGAGAAATCTGATGATTGAAGAATTAGAGAGACACCAGGTTGAAGATCTTTATCAAAATTTAGTCTCGGATTTAAAAAAGACCAAGATTGCTAAAGACATAGAGCGATTCATCCAAACCAAATATTATGCAGAAATTGGTAAACCAGCAATTAATTTCACTTTACCCGATATTAAAGGGAATCCAATTACTCTTGATAGCCTAAAAGGTAAGGTTGTCTTATTAGATTTCTGGTCTTCAAACTGTGGGCCATGTTTGCTAGAAATACCTCATCTTAAAAACCTTTACAAAGAGTTCAATCCAAAAGGATTTGAAATAGTTGGAATCTCAATGGATAAGAATAAGGATGCCTGGATAAAAACCGTAAACATGTATAATATAACATGGCCAACCGTATCGGATCTGAAAAGTGTTTATGGGAAAGTTGCCTTGGAATATGGTGTAAACTTTTACCCAACATACTATATCATTGACAGGGATGGAAAAGTTATTGACAAGGTTTTAGGGCGAGGCATAGTTGAAGAGAAAATCAGGAAAATATTCGAATAACCATTAAACTTACCAAGATTCTATTTACGCTGCTTATCGTCAATAACAAATATTTTTTTACCAAGAAATCGCTCTATACTATTTAAACGCTTGCGTTGATCAGGTGTCACGAAAGTAATTGCAACACCATCGGATTGGGCACGAGCAGTACGGCCAATACGATGAACGTAATCTTCGGGATCATTGGGAACGTCGTAATTAACCACCAAATCGATATCCTCAATATCTATACCCCGAGCCACTATGTCGGTTGCAACAAGCACCTGAAATTTTTTGTTACGGAAACCGCGCATTACCTCCTCGCGCTGTTTTTGCTCCAAATCGGAATGCATGGCAGCAACGTTAACATCCACCTTATGCAATTGGCTTTCGATGCTCTTAACTTCGGCCTTGGTTGAGGCAAAAATAATAGCGCTTTGAACCACGTCGCTTTTCTCCAAAAGCGAAGATAAAAGCGACAACTTTTGCTCAGGCCTAACATGGTAAACCGCCTGAAGAATGTTTTCGGCTGGTTTTGAGGTAGCCAGGTTTATTTCCACTGGTTTGCGAAGAATTGATTTGGCAAGCTTACGTATATCCGAAGGCATTGTAGCAGAAAACATGAGAGTTTGCCGCTGGTCAGGAAGGTGCTTAACAATTGCAATAATATCGTCGTAGAATCCCATATCGAGCATACGATCGGCCTCGTCGAGAATCAAATGTTGTACATTTTTTAAGTTGACATACCCCATTTGTATGTGTTGCTTAAGGCGCCCTGGAGTAGCAACAATAATTTCAGCGCCGTGCTCAAGTGCCTGTCGTTGTCGGTCCCAGTTTGAGCCATCGTTCCCCCCATAAACTGCAATTGAGCTTACAGGAGCAAAGTAAGAAAAGCCTTCTATCTGCTGATCGATTTGCATAGCCAACTCTCGCGTTGGTACTATTACCAATGCTTTAACAGAATTACTTACGTGTTCCTCCGCAGACAGGATACTTAGAATTGGCAACATAAAAGCAGCAGTCTTTCCTGTTCCCGTTTGGGCACAGGCTAGCAAATCGCTGCCCTCTAAAATTACGGGAATTGCCTTTTCTTGGATTGGTGTGGGCTTTTCATAGCCCATTGCATCGATCCCCTCTATAACCGATGGGTGTAAATCAAATGTAATAAAACTCAACTCTTTTTAAATTTTCGTAAAGGTAGTAAAAACCATGGAAAACCTACTATAATTTAGACTTTAACGGCCAGATTAGTATCAATCATAAAAACATTCTTGAATTTATCGTAAAAATTTATAACATTGCCAACAATTTAGTATGGCTTTTTTGATATGGAATTCTTCTACTCTTTAGGCACTTACGAGAGAGCAATAAGCATAGCCCTATTGTTTTTTATGCTCATTCAACTCTATTTTTACTTGGTATTCTACGTAAGGGTTATCATAAAAAAGTTCAACCCCTTGCCTTCAAATACGGAAGCATACCAGCCAATTTCAGTTGTAATATGTGCAAGAAACGAAGAAGAAAACCTTAAAAACTTTCTACCGAAAGTACTTGAACAGGACTACCCCGATTTCGAAGTAATTGTTGTTAACGATTGTTCAAATGACAATTCCGATTTGATTCTTGACAATCTCAAGAAAGAATACTCTCATCTTAAAGTAACCACCATTAAAGAAGACGAAAAATTCACACATGCAAAAAAACTTGCGTTAACAGTAGGCATAAAAGCTGCAAAGAACGAATGGTTGGTACTAACCGATGCCGATTGTTTTCCAAAATCAGACAAATGGCTAAAACACATAGCATCAAATTTCACCGATGGCATTGAAATTGTTTTTGGCTATGGAGGTTACCTCTCGGAAAGAGGTTTTCTTAATAAGTTAATTAGGCTCGACGCGCTTCAAATTGCGTTAAACTACTTTGGTTGGGCTCTTGCAGGCAAGCCGTATATGGGCGTTGGTCGTAATCTAGCCTACAAAAAATCACTATTTTTTAAAAATAAAGGATTTGCTAGCCATGCAGGAATCGAGTCTGGCGACGATGATTTATTTGTCATGGAGGTAGCCAACAAGAAAAACACAGCATTTGAATATCGTCCCGAAGCTCATACTTTATCAGTACCACGTAAAACCTATTCAGCTTGGTTACGTCAAAAAAGAAGACATCTTTCCACGTCGAAACACTATAGCTGGGGGCTTAAAACGCTACTTACACTTGAACCATTAAGCCGAATAATTGTTTATGTATTGTTTGCAGTAGCTTTATACCTTAACTATTTCCCAATAATTATTGTTTCAGCATTGGTTACTTTTATTATAATAAGGCATATAATTCTTGCATTTGCTGCCAAGAAGTTTGATGAAAAAAGGCTTCTTCACGTTGCCTTGTGGTGGGATTTGTATTCTATTCTTTTTTACACTAAATTGCTTTTATCAAACAATTTTAACAGGAAGCAATATAAATGGAAATGATTCCGGACAATCTATCGGAAAAGGCGAAATATGACCTTGTTTTAGTTGAGCGTGCCCTTAAAGGCGATCAGAAAGCATTTGCCGAACTGATGGACCGCTATCGGGATGCCATTTATTTCATGCTTCTTAAAATGGTAAACAACAAAAGCGACGCAGAAGATTTAACACTTGAAGCATTTGGGAAAGCATTCAAGAACATTCATCAATACACACCCAACTATGCATTTAGTACATGGCTCTTTAAAATAGCGTCGAATAACTGTATCGATTTCATTCGCAAAAGAAAAGCGAATCACATATCTATTGACCAAGGAACTGAGGACGAGGAAGGGAACTCTCTTTCTCCTTCATCAGTTATTGCCTCGAACATTTTAGACCCAGAAGAAAAACTGATAAAAAAACAGAACATCAAGTTAGTGCAAGATGTGGTTGCAAAGCTAAAGCCACGCTATCGTAAGCTAGTGGAGCTCCGATACTTCAAAGAATACTCTTACGAAGAAATTGCTGAGGAACTCAACCTTCCGCTTGGCACTGTTAAAGCCCAGCTATTCAGAGCGAGAGAGTTGCTTTCAAATATTCTCAACAACTTACCACCCCATCATTAAAAACTAGAAATAAGCATTATTCATGGAATCCATTTTACAATATTTTCCTGAACTCACTTCTGTTCAGAGGGCGCAGCTTGCAAAATTAGAAGAGCTGTACAAGCATTGGAATGCCCAAATCAATGTCATATCGCGTAAGGATATTGACAATTTAATGACTCACCACGTTCTTCACTCCCTAGCCATAGCCAAGGTTATAAACTTTGCTAAGGGCACTAGAATAATGGACATTGGAACTGGTGGAGGTTTCCCTGGAATACCATTAGCAATCTTTTTCCCAAGCTGTCATTTTACCCTTGTAGACTCTATTGCAAAAAAAACAAAAGTAGCAATGGAGGTTGCTAAGGCTTTAGAATTATCAAACATCGATGTAGTTACGTCACGTGCCGAAAACTTAAAAGAAGAATGGGACTTTGTGGTAAGCAGGGCTGTTGCACCAGTTTCAAAGCTCATGGCATGGACCCAAAAAAACATTCACGAAGGAGGAATAAACAATTTACCAAACGGTTTAATTTGTCTTAAAGGGGGTGACATCAAAGAGGAGTTAAAACCCTACAATAAATGGGCTACCAAATGGAAAATTGATGATTTTTTTGAAGATGAATACTTTGCCGAGAAATACGTAATACATATTGCAGTTTGATTTTGGCTGAAAGAATTTTTACATGTTGAATTTTTAATATAGAAAAAATTATTTTACCTTTGCGAACCCAAAATGGGGTTAACACTCATCAAGTTTTGCAGGAAAAGTAAATAAGTAAAAGCATACAGAGATGAAAAGAACATTTCAGCCATCCGTTAGGAAAAGAAGAAACAAACATGGTTTCCGTGAGCGCATGTCGACCCATAATGGCCGCAGGGTTTTGGCTGCCCGTAGAGCAAAGGGAAGAAAGAAACTAACCGTTTCCGATGAAATTTACCGGAAATAATTGTGCTTACTAACATACAGATAAAGGCGGGTGGTTAACCTGCCTTTTTTGTTTTCAATGTTTTATATTTACCGAAAATTTCAGAATGAAACCTCTAATTGAAGACATTAACCCAAAAACAGAAGACGAAAGGCTTGCTTCAATCATCGACAAAGTAATTTCTGGGGAAAGAATAAACGCAGACGATGGCATTTACCTATACGAGCATGCAGACCTTGCGCTTCTATCGCAACTGGCTAATCTTGCAAACCACAGGCTGAATGGCAATTACATACTATTCAACAAGAACTTTCACATCGAACCAACAAATCTTTGTGTTTTCAACTGTAAGTTCTGCTCATACCATAAATCGGCAGGTGATTCAGAGAGCTGGGTACTCACGCTGGAGGAGATAAAAAACGCTGCTCGGAAATATATCAATACCGATGTTACGGAAGTTCACATAGTTGGAGGTGTTCATCCAAAATGGAACATCGATTACTATGGAGAAATGATTAAAGCAGTTAAAGAGATACTTCCACATATACACGTAAAAGCATACTCAGCTATAGAGCTAGATTTCATAATACGTAAAAGTAAGCTAAGCTATTCCGAAGGTCTAAAAAGGCTAAAGGACTATGGTTTGGATTCCATTCCAGGAGGTGGAGCAGAGATATTTGCCCCTGAGGTAAGGGCAAAAATCTGCCCCGAAAAAGCATCTGGAGACGCGTGGCTCGCTATCCATAAAGCAGCCCATGAGAATGGGATTCAATCGAATGCCACCATGCTGTATGGACACATCGAAAGCTATAAGCATAGGGTGCAACACATGGAAGCCATAAGAAAACTACAGGATGAAACGCATGGATTCAACTGTTTCATCCCCCTAAAATTCAGAGCAGCAAACAACCCAATGGGTTATCTTGGCGAAGTGAATATGGTTGAAGACCTCAGAAATTTTGCTGTTTCTAGAATATACATGGATAACATCAGGCACTTAAAAGCGTACTGGCCCATGTTAGGAATCCAGAACACTAAAATGGCAATAAATTTTGGTGTAGATGACATTGATGGCACAATTGATGACACGACAAAGATATACTCCATGGCTGGAGCCGAAGAGCAGAAGCCAACAATGACAGTAGAAAGATTAACCCAAATTGTAAGAGAAGCTGGTGGAATTCCTGCTGAACGTGATTCAATCTACAATATCATAAAGGTTTACGATTAGAAAGCTGTTGTTTAAATGAATATGCTATTTTTGCATTAATCAAATAATCTGAATCATGAAATTTGACCAATTACTAAAAAAGACAAAAAGTCTAATCCTGAAATTTTTCCACAACCCTTACATAAACACAATAATTAAGGGCATTGCAGCATTTGCAATTATAATCATTGCCCTAATGATTTTCTTAAACTTTTACACCAGACACAACCAGGAGCAACCCACTCCCCAACTTGTAGGATTACCAATAGAAGAAGCCATCGCAACTATAGACGACAACGACCTACGGATTGAAATTTCGGACTCTGTTTATATCTTCAACAAAAAACCAGGAAGCGTAATCTCTCAGAATCCCCTTCCAGGGACCATGGTAAAAAAGAACCGAAGGGTTTTTGTTACAATAAATGCAAAGAACCCCATTAAAATTGAAGTACCCAACGTTGTAGGCTTCACCTTAAGGCAGGCAAAAGCTATACTAGAACAAGAAGGATTCGAGGTAGGCACGCTATCGTTCAAACCCGATTTAGGATTAAACAACGTACTTGAGCAATACTACAACGGAGAAGAAGCCAAGGCAGGCATGAGAATCCCCAAAGGCTCTAAAATTGACTTGGTACTTGGCAAGGGAATGCATGGCGAACGCACTGGAATACCCCTTCTCATTGGGCTAAAGCTTAACGACGCAGTGAATCGAATTATAGAGGCATCTCTAAATGTTGGAAAAATTCGATACGATGAAACAATAACTAGCCATAACGATTCGTTAGATGCTAGGGTTTATAGCCAATATCCTGCCTACATTGAAAACGCTACGCTTAATTTTGGAACTCGGGTAGATTTATGGCTAACCCTCAACCAAGCAAGGATTCCTAAAATTGAAAAAAAGGACTCGGTTGAGACAACCCTTTTAAACGATGTTAATGACGACGACGAAATTGTGATTGAATAGATTAACTCAAATGCGTAGAATACTTTTTATCCTAGCCTTCACTTCAGCAACAGCATTTTCCTTCTGCCAAGAGGGTTTGATAAACCTTTCGGGCTACCAGCCTATTAAAACTCAAAAGAAACAAACGGGTTCTAAATCTATGCTAGAACTCCCCTTTTTTGACGATTTTGCAAGGCTTACCTCTACTCCAACCCTTCAACTTTGGGAACCCTCGAATGTGATTACATCAAGCACTTTTGCTGCTAATAATCCAACCATTGGGTTTGCAACTTTTGATGCAGTGAACAACAAAGGCGTAATTTACTCTCATCTCTCAACAACCTCATTACCAGCCGACACATTAACATCGCAACCAATTAATCTTAACTACCCTGCAACCGACAGCATTTACTTGTCGTTTAGCATTGAACCAGGTGGTTTGGGTTATGAGCCAGGGCCCAACGATTCACTCGTATTAGAATTCTTTAGCCCGTCCGAAAACAAGTGGTTTCGAAGTTGGGCAGCATGTGTCGATTTTGAGAACGATACCATATCGTTTTACAACCATCTTAATAAAACAGCATCAGGTAAGAAAACAGCAAAGCTTGACTCAACCTTTTTCCCTATTATTATCAACATCAGCAATTCAAACTTTTTACAAAGTGGATTTCGCTTCCGATTTATTGGTTATGCTTCTCTAATGGAGAATGCAACGATTCCAGGCTATCGGACAAACTCAGACCAGTGGCACATTGATATGGTATATCTGAACAGGCTTCGCAACTGGGACGATACCATTTATAACGACATTGCCTTTTTTAAACCCTTAGAGCCAATTCTTACAAATTACTACTCTATCCCTTGGAATCATTTTGCTGAGGCTGAATCAAAAGAGATATCAAGCCCAAGAGAATTTAATATCGTTTACAGAAACCTAGGGCCCACCACATGGAATGTAACTCGCCGATTTTATATTAAAAATCTTTCAGATAATAGTGAATATACATTTTCGGGAGGTGCCGATAACATTTATGGATATCAAAACTTCCCCTACATAAGAAAATACGACTACAACTTCACATCAGAATGGAGCGATTCGGCTAAGTTTATCCTCAGAACTTGGTTGATAACCGACAACGACGAAGCGAATAAACATCTAAGATACAACGACACCCTTACCCAAGAACTTAACTTTTTCAACTACTACGCATTAGATGATGGAAGTGCAGAAAGTGGATATGGGCTTTTTGGCGAAGGCACACTTAACGCTATGGTTGCCCAGCAGTTTTATAATTACAAAGATGACTATCTGGTTGGTATAATGATTTATTTCAACCGAAGCTATCAGGATGCAAATAACATTCCATTTAAAATAACCATATGGAACGATGATAACGGGAAACCTGGTAAAATAATTTATCAGAAAAGTATTACTAGGCCCATTTTCCCCGACAGCCTAAACCAATTCAGCACCTTTAGCATCGACAAAATATTTATCCCAGAAGGGACCTTTTATGTTGGCTGGCAGCAGTACAGTATAGATTTTATTAACGTTGGCTTTGACCGTAACACGAATAACCAAAGCAAGATTTTCCATTCACTTCCTGGATACTGGACCAATACCAACTTTAAAGGCACAATAATGATTCGGCCAGTATTTGGAAAGTTATATAACTCTCCCACAGCTATAAAAACAACAAGGAGTTCTAGCACTATCAACATTTACCCGAACCCTGCCAATGATTTCTTCCGTATAGATATTGACAAAAACCTTCAAGCACTATCCTATCAGATTATATCAACAACTGGACAGGTTGTTGCATCGGGTTTCTTAGCAGGAGATAATTTGGTAAGCACAAGCAACCTGCCAACAGGCATTTATATCGTAAGAGTTAGAACCAACAATGGGTCCGTGTTAACCTCAAAAGTAATTGTTAGGTAATGCTAGAAAATCCCCAACGCTTAGATGACACCCCAGATAGCAACCCAGATGAGCAATCGGAGCTGTTTGAACATTTCCGAATTGAAGTCGACAAGGGACAAACACCAACACGAATAGACAAATTCCTGACCGATAAGATTAGGAACATAAGCCGCAATCGGATACAAAACGCAGCTGAAGCAGGTAATGTTCTGGTAAATGGGAAAACTGTAAAATCATCGTACAAGGTTAAGCCTTTCGACACCATTTCTATAGTGTTGGCTCACCCTCCACGAGAAACAGACATTTTACCAGAGAACATTCCCATTGATATTATTTATGAAGATGACACCCTGCTTATTGTTAACAAACCTGCAGGTATGGTAGTTCACCCTGCCTATGGTAACTTTAATGGAACGCTTGTTAATGCCTTGCTATACCATCTAAAAGATGTACCACTTTTTAAAAGCGGAGAGGTAAGACCCGGACTAGTTCATAGGATTGACAAAAACACATCGGGATTACTGGTAATTGCCAAAACCGAATTTGCCATGAACCATCTGGCAAAACAGTTTTTTGACAGAACTACCGACAGGTTATATATAGCCTTGGTATGGGGTGATATGGAGTCGGATAGCGGCACTATTACCGGTCATATCGGCCGAAGTGTACGCGACCGCAAGCGGATGCAGGTTTATCCTGGCGGCGAACAGGGAAAACATGCTGTAACCCATTGGCGGGTTTTGAAACGCTTTGGATATACCACACTGATAGAATGCAAACTTGAAACTGGACGCACCCATCAAATTAGGGCCCACATGGAGTATATTAATCACCCTCTATTTAATGATGAGGTTTATGGCGGCAATAAAATAATAAAAGGCAACGCTACTACTAAATACAAACAATTTATTGAGAATTGTTTTAATATATGCCCTAGGCATGCCCTTCATGCAAAAACACTTGGATTTACCCATCCAATCTCGGGCGATAGATTACATTTTGAATCGGAATTACCTAAAGATATGAGCGATTTAGTTGAAAAATGGGATAAGTACAACATTTAGTTTCTTTCTTATAACAGTTCAACCTCACCTGAAAAGTCTGTTACAAGAACCTCACTACTTTCATCGGAAAAATATATAAAGCTTGGACTTAAACCTGTTTGTTTTTGAAAAGCATCATCAACCACCTCAAATGTACGCAAATTAATAAGCGAATGAAGTTCTTCTGTTCTTGAGCCTTCTCCAACCTCATCATTTAAAACATAGTAAAGGATAGCCCATTGCTTATTGCTTGAAATATCAACATTAGTAAAGGTTAAATCTTCCCGCTTAATGATAGTTTTTTCAACTCCATCGGAATACTTGGCAATCAACTCATTATCGTTTTTTATACTTACATCAAGAATATTTCTAGCCAAATAGCCCGATTTGTGAACGAACCTATTATTCAAATATATTTCCGACACACAAACATCTTTATACCTTGTGCCAGGGTAAAAGCCCTCAAAGCCTAATTTTAAAACGATAAAACATGTTAACTTCTCCTGGGTTTTTCCTTTTAAAATATCTGCAAAATCTTCCTTATGGCGGTTAAAAGCGTTCTGGAAAAAGTGATCTAAAGAATCCTTTAGTAGACTCAATTTAAACGATTGAATTGCAGACACATCCTCTAAATTGAATTTAAACTGCTTTGGATACTCAAACAAAAAGGAAGTGACAGAAACCTCCGAAACGTAACCTGGGGGAGTGAATCCAACGAGCACAGAAACGTTAAGCATTCTAGGGCGAGAATTTGCCAAAAACAATGAGCTAGATTTACCATAGCCAGCCATGATATTTAAAATGAGATTATTAGCATCCAACTCCTTTGGCACCATAATGTAAATTGACGAGAGTTTATGAACAGTATCGCCAATGACCCAGCAAGTTTTAAAATTTCCGTCAAACACATTTGTTACAGGGTATTTATTAACCCTATTATTTGAAATAACGCTTAAATACTCTTTATTATAAAATGGCGTATAAGGGTTATCAAACAGTTCAACCTTAACCCAGCCATTCTCCTGAGCATTTGCAGCCACATATAACATCAAGAAAAAAACAGCCAATTGAATTTTAATGATTCTGACACTCTTTGAGTAGCGGAACAATTTTATTAAAGTATTCATTATAGTAGATGTAGGTTAAGCTATCCTTGTAATCTATGGATTTCTCATCTTTTCGTTTCAAATGTTCTCTGCGCTTTTCCATCATATTCACTATTTTATCAATGTCAAAGTTGGAGCACGAACAAATTTTTGAAATTATTGATTTTCTAATTCTTTCATCGCCTTCTTTCAAAACCAAATAGTCGACATAATCATCTTTTACATCAGGCCAAATATTCTCTAGATCAATTCCAAATGCATCTAATGGCACAGAAGTCAAGTAACTTACATACTCTCTTGCTCTTCTGTTTGGTTTTGACTTATTATTAATTTTAGCAAATTCCAAAGAATCGATACAATACAACTTATCATTCTTTATATTTAAGACATAAGCACTTTTAAGGAAATTATAGACTTCGTACCCTTTCGCAGAGTCGGCATGATTTACACATCTTTTCAGGTAGAAAGGCAGGGCATATTCAAAAAAATCAATTTTAAATGCCAGTAAAGAATCGCCAACCAATTCTAAATCTGCATAATTATAGTTCAAGTCATTGCAAAGCAAAAGCGTGTTATTTAAGTCATACACCCGGGTTACAGAGCTATCGCTTAGATTAAAGCTATAAAAAGCAACATCGGTAAACTCATACTTAGATTGCCCTCCATCGGGGAAACGTGCTATTCCAGTTGGGCGGCGAAATATGTCAATTTTAGCAAGAAAAATAAAGGAAGAACTATCTGGGCTAAACGCAAGGTCATCGCCTAATGTCAACTTTGTCGAAAGGTAATTGGAATGGCAGGATTCAAAAAGAATCAAAAAGATTACACCGCAAGCAACACAAATCTTTTTCAAAATCTACAGGTTAGGACATTTATCAAAGTTATGTTAGAAAAAGCACAAAGTCAACAATTAAACGCAATATGTGCCGACTTATTCACCACAAAGGGGAAGCTGGTTCACACATTTTTGCAAGCAAATACAAACATAGCAGGGAAACTAACCAAAAACATAATTAGATTTAGCCTCTACCCATTTATAAACTTTGGAACAAACTTTATACAATTAGTATTGAATATTTTAAAAAATACTATATTTGGGTAGATAAACATAAAGAATCACAGATGAAAGTTGCTAATAAAATTATTGAAGTATTGTCGTTGGGGGTAGATGCTAAAGCAACAAAGGAAACAGCGACAAAAATCAAACAATTCACTATAGTTTCAATACCTAGTATATTTATTTATTTACTACTTGGCATATCCTCTTCAAATACTTTTAACGCATTACCATTAGCTTTAAACTTTACAGTTTTCACCATCTCTTTCATACTAGTATTACAGGTACTCCTTTCTGGCAAGCTATCGTGGCAAGGATTGACACTAAGTATTATTTATTCTCTGGGAATATTATTAAATATTTCTATTGGCTACACCAATGTAAACTTAGCTCTTACACTTGCCTTCCTTCCTGTTATACTTTACAAGTCGTGCAGCTACAATAGCGCAAATCTTTTAATCATTTCATACATCTTAGTTTTATCTATCTTCCTTTACCTTACTCCTACACTTGGTTTACCTACGCAGCATCTTTTTTATCAAAACCGTTTAGTTCTCATCATCAGCTATTCGTTATACGTACTAGCAATTAGCTTTATAACATTTTTTAGGGACAGACAATTCCAAGAACTTGAAAAGCAGTACCTAGAATTACAGAACGAAATAAATAAACGTACCGATTATCTGGCAAAACTATCGCATGATATTCGTACCCCGCTTAACAACATTGTAATCGTTTCAAACATACTAACAAAACAGGTACACGATGACAAACAAAGGGATCTAGTAGACACCATTCAAGCGTCATCGAACAACCTGATGAGCATCCTTAACAATATGTTTGATATGTCGATATCAGACATTTCGCAAGACACATCTTTACAAATGCCATTTGATCTTCAGAATACCCTTAATAATACATTTCGACTTTTTGGCACACAGGCAGGAACGGTTGGATTCTTCTTTAAGTTCGACGATCGATTACCAAAAACCTTACTAGGCGACCCTGTAAAACTAAAGCAAATCTTTTTAAACATTGTTGAAAGCATTATTAAAAGCAAAAGTACGCCTAAAGTAATTATAGACATAAGGCTTAGCAAGATGCACGAATCGGAGAGTAATGTAGACATTTTTGCCGAGGTCACAACAAACACTCCCTTATTGTTACATCATGCCGATGGTGTCTCAGCTACAACTAATGGTTCAAACAGTTCAATGCTAAGCAATCAGGTATTCATTGAGATGCTTGATTTAAAAATAGCTTCAAAGCTAGTAAAAGAGAATGGCGGCCGGTTAAATGTTAAGTTGTCTTCTAATGATGCTCAGATTAGTTTCAACTTCAAGCTTTTAAAAATCCCCACAACCATAACCGAAGAGCCAATAGAAGAGAGTCAGCAACAACAATTCACACAACAAGAAGGCAACGAAACACAGGAAACAGCCCCTACAACCAATGCTAGCAAACTTGAAAATGCAAATGTTCTACTTGTTGAAGATAACCTTATCAACCAAAAGATAGTCCTTCTAAGCTTAAAAAAGGTAGTTAAAAATATAGACGTTGCAGTTAACGGGAAGGAAGCACTAGATAAATTTGGAACAAGCAAATACGACATCATCCTTATGGATGTCCAGATGCCAATAATGAATGGATTTGTTGCTGCAAAAAAAATTAGAGAGCTAGAAGAGAGTTCTAACTCCCATACTCCAATTATAGCAATTACAGCTAATGCGTTAATGGGCGACCGCGAAGAATGTCTAGCCGCAGGCATGGACGATTACATAAGCAAACCTTTCCAGATAGAGGTTCTTATTCAAAAAATGAAGAACCTGTTAGAGAAGAACAGCTAGTTATTATCAAATACCCTTGGGTTGAACAGCGAATATCCAAAAGACATATTTAAGAAAAACTCCTTCCCTCTAACGCCAGGATAATGTGACAATGAGATGGAAATTGGGCCTAAAGGCGAGACATATACCATTGATGTTGAAAAAATGTAATCGCGACTCTTAAAGGGGGCAGAATATGTTGCCATACCATCAGCATCAGCAACAATTGCCTTGTAAGGTTGAAAAACAAAGGCATCGAATCTTAAACTAAAATTATCGGAAAAGCTATAAATTGGCGATAATCCTAATGCGAAGTACTTGTTCGCGCGCAAAGTTTCTAAAAACAACACCCGTGAATGAGGAGTAGGAGCAAACTGATTTAAGGCCAATATGGTAGCCCAGTAGTTGTTAAAAAAATTCTGAGTTGACCAATAACCTTCGGCATAAACACCCAGCCAAAAGTGTTTACCCATTATTCTATGATAGCTCTCGTTATGGAAATATCCTGTATAGAATGTATGGTAACTATCACTTTCGGAAACCTGATTTGCCGTTGTTCCTGGGTCGTGAATCTCGTGTCCGTAATAGGATGAGAACGATAATATTTGCCTACGACCTCGATTCGAATATTGTTTATAATTAAGCGTATTTTTTTCTACTTTAACATTGCCCTTAATAAAACGAAATATTGTTAAATCGGGAATGTCAAAAGAGTAGTAGTTATCGGATTGGTAGTACTCATCGTTTTTTTGTCCTGTAGCTATCGATATTGTTGTATTTAACGAGCTGGTATGGCTAAACCGCAAAGCCAGTGATCCAAAAAACTCATCTTGTACGGCATAAGCAGGTTTAACATCCTCAAAAAAGGGTATTGGATTTCCGCTATGGTAATCGTACCTGTTTGCAACAGCCGAAGCCACAATAGAAATGGGAATTTTATAGGGAAATGTTTTCATGAAGGTAAGCCTGCTACTTGCATGGAACTTACCGAAATATATATTACCATACAAGGTGTTTGATGTTCTAGATAACCAATTGTGAGTTATGGAGAAGAACCCCTCGTTCCCAATATCTGATGTTAGGCTCAACCCCAGTCCCAAATTAGGATATTTATTCAGCGAAGCCTTTAAATTCACATCAAACAAACCACTGCTATCGTCAAAAACTACATCGGGTTGTAGGCGCTTAAACACCTTGTCGGACATCAACCTGTAATAGTTCTTTTTAAAATGCTCAAAAGTTACCACATCATATTTGCTCATAAATACTTTTTCAACATATTTGCGCTGTTTCGGTTTCAGCCCAACAATATTTATCTTTTTGATATACAGTGGTGGTAGTTTTGTTTTAAATGATTCTCTAGCAATCGTCAAGCTATCTAATGTAACCCTACGAGAGACCCTCCTTTTAATGCTGTCCATAAAATGGATTGTAGTTTGGTAACCTAGGTCTACAATTTCATCAACTCTATCAAAATCAAGCAAGCTAACATTTTTCAGTTTTGTATCTAGCACAATACCAATCGAATCGGGTATTGAGTAGTTAGTCATACCAACAATCATGGCTTCAAGCTGCTCAAATGGATCATCATCGGAAGGTGTTTTAGAGTTGTTGGCAACCTTACTTCCAATAATGTAATCGGGATTAAACTCTTTTAAGGTTTCGGGCCACATAAAGTTGTTATAAATTCCTCCATCAAATAGTAAAAGAGAATCGATAAAGATTGGTTTAAAATACAGAGGGAAGGTCATTGAAGTGCGAACACTCTTCCCTAGGTTTCCTTTTCGAAAATAAATAATCCTTTTTCCTACCACATCGGAAGCGTTGCAACGGAATGGAACAAACAGCTTATTAAAGTCGCCACCAGAAACAGCATTCCCTTGAGCAAAGAGCTCTTCGAATGCAATGTCCATGCCCACTGTAGGTATAAAATTTGAGGTCACTTTTGGCTTAATTCCTTTTGATGTAATTTCTAATCCAACGCTAATATTCTGAGCATCAACTAAGGAGAAATCATTTATATTAAACTTTAACGACTCATCAATAACCCCTTTACTCCAATTCGAAAATTCTTTTGATTTAAAGAGTTCAACCATCTCATCAGGCGAGTAGCCCATGGAATATAGGCCTCCGATGATTGCACCCATTGAAGTACCAGAAACATTATCAATAGGTATACCGTTTTCTTCAAGAGCTTTTATAACACCAATATGAGCTAATCCTTTTGCCCCTCCCCCACTTAAAACCAAGCTAACTTTTTGGGCATTTGCAGCAATAAACACTAATAGTAAAACAGTAATACCGATAAACTTTTTCATGCTTAAACATTTTACTCTCAAAGTTAAAAATAAAGGATAAAGAATTTTCTAAAACAACATTTTTTATGATTTAAAATCGAATTTTTAAAGGATTTAAACTAGGGAGTGAAAATCAATTTGGCTAACGAAGTTCTATTTTACTAAATTTGCAAATTAACGTAATCAAAAAGGGAAAAATGACTCTTATAAAATCGATTTCAGGGATACGAGGCACAATAGGCGGGAAGCCAGGAGCAAATCTAACCCCCATTGATATAGTTCGATTTACTGCTGCCTATGCAGAGTGGTTAAAGCAACGTAATAAGGGTAAACGTTGCAAGGTTGCAGTTGGGCGAGATGCACGTATCTCGGGGGAAATGGTCAATAATCTAGCCATAGGCACTTTACTTGGTTGTGGAATTGATGTTTTAAATCTAGGCCTTGCCACCACACCAACAGTAGAGATGGCAGTAATCCACGAAAAAACCGACGGAGGTATCATACTAACAGCAAGCCACAATCCCCGTCAATGGAATGCACTCAAGCTTTTAAATGAGAAAGGGGAGTTCCTTTCCGATGCCGATGGCAAAAAGGTACTTGAATTAGCGGAAAGAGAGGATCTTAACTTTGCCGAAATTGACAGCATTGGAAATGTCGAAGATGAATTTGCTTTTGTTGATGAGCATATTAAGCACATCTTAAAGCTAAAGGATATAGATACTGAAGCAATAGCTAAAGCTAATTTTACGGTTGCCATAGATTGTGTTAATTCAGTTGGTGGGATAGCCATCCCAAGATTGCTAAAAGCGTTAGGAGTAAACAATATCATTGAACTTTATACCGATCCCACTGGAGAGTTCCCACATAATCCAGAACCTTTGCCTGAACATCTAACTGAGATTTCAAGAATAATTCAAGAGAAAAAAGCCGATGTAGGTTTTGTAGTTGACCCCGATGTAGATAGGCTTGCCATTGTAAACGAAGATGGAACAATGTTTGGGGAAGAATACACTTTGGTTGCCTGCGCCGATTATATTCTTAGCACTAACCCAGGCAATACCGTATCAAACCTATCGAGCACTGCAGCACTAAGGGACCTGACGCATAGCTACGGCAAAGAGTATTATCCATCGGCAGTTGGTGAGGTTAACGTGGTAGCTAAAATGAAAGAAGTTAATGCTGTTATTGGTGGCGAAGGAAATGGAGGAGTTATACTTCCAGAACTCCACTACGGAAGGGATGCTTTAGTAGGAATAGCTATTTTCTTATCGTTGCTAGCTAAAAGTGGGAAAAAATGCTCCGAGTTACGGGCAAAATACCCAAGCTACTTTATCTCAAAAAATAAAATTGAGCTAGACTCGAGCATTAATCCTGATACTGTTTTAGCTAGATTAAAACAAAAATTCTCCAACGAAAGATTAAATACCGAAGATGGGCTTAGAATAGATTTTGCTGAGGGTTGGGTACATATGCGAAAATCAAATACAGAACCTATTATCAGAATTTATGCTGAGGCCAAATCAGCAGAAAAAGCTAACGAACTTGCTAAACTAATTTTAGAAGAAGCTAGAAGCTAAACGATAGAAAACACAACATAAAGGCTGCCACTTGGCAGCCTTTTAATGTATCTTAGAATGGCAAATCCTCCGTGGGATCAGGCACTGATATGTCGGCATCAGAAGCGATATTCTTTGATTCTTTAGGCTCCGAATAATTATTTGATTTATCATCCTGACCTGTGTTTGGGCCTAACAATCTGAAATTATCACAAAGGATTTCTGTAGAATACCTCTTCACACCATCTTTTTCGTAGGAAGATGATCTGATTCTTCCCTCAACATACAGCAACTTGCCCTGTTTCACATACTTCTCTGCAATATCAGCGAGGCCACGCCAAACAACAATATTATGCCACTCGGTTTGGGTGACCTTATTTCCACTCCTATCGGTATAGGTCTCATTTGTTGCAAGCGGGAAACGTGCAACGGTATTACCACTTTCTAGATGACGTACTTCGGGGTCTTTCCCAACATTCCCCACAAGAATTACTTTGTTGACTGACATATTTTTATGTTTTGATGTTTACTTAATACAAGTTAATTCAAATTTTGATAGTCTCAAAATTAATTTTCAAAAAACAAAGCTAAGCAAACTTTACCCAATAATGAAACTTAATTGAGGAATTCACATATACCGATTAATAAAGTACTTGGCTGTAGGCTCTGCAGCCAAATAACCATCAATAAGCCTTGGGAATGGGTATGTTGACAGTTCCTCAATTGGAATCATAACGTAATCGGCTTTCAAAGAGTAGTTTGCTTTTTCGATTTTCAAAATTATAAAGGTAGCCCATATTATTCTGTGGCTTAAAACATGTTTTACTGGCTCAGAGATATACCGAATGCAAGGTTCAGTATCCTTTAAAAAGCTTAACCCTTTAATTTTCTGACCAATTTCATCAAAATTGAACTGCTTGTTATGTTCCCACAAGGGGAATTCATAGAGCGAATTCCAAATGTCGTTTTCACTACGACGTCGTACAAAAGTGAAATTCCCATACCTTATCATAAAATAGTAGAAAAACCTATTTTGGGGCGGTTTCTTTATACCCTTAACTGGTAATGAACTTATAAGATTATTCTGATATGCATAGCAATACTCATTGAAAGGGCAATCGATACATAGCGGCGACTTAGGGGTACACTGAAGTGCACCAAAATCGATAATTGCTTGGTTGAACCTTCCGGGCTCTTTTTTTGAGATAAGCTCTTTGGCCAGCTCAAAAAATTCCTTTTTACCCTTTGAAGAATCAATAGGAGTGAAAACACCAAATACACGCGCAAGAATTCTATACACATTACCATCAACTGCTGGTACAACTCTGCCAAATGCAAACGAAGCAATTGCTGCTGCTGAGTATGGACCAATCCCCTTTATTTTTAAGAGTTCATCAAAAGTATTTGGTATTTGACCATGAAATTCATTAACAATTTGAATTGCTCCTTCTTTAAGATTTCTTGCACGCGAATAATATCCCAAGCCCTGCCACACTTTCATCAATTTGTCAATGGGTGCATCTGCCAATGCTTGGACGGTTGGAAACTCTTCTATAAACCTATAGTAATACGGAATCCCTTGATTTACCCTTGTTTGCTGAAGTATCACCTCAGATATCCAGATAAAATATGGGTTTGAGGTATTACGCCATGGCAAATCGCGCGCATTACTACCATACCACTTCAGTAATTTATTGCTAAAATCCATTGTATCAAACCAAAAGAAAATTTTTCTTGTCAAAATTAACTCTAACTATTTCATTTATCGATACAAATCATGTATATTTGCAATCCATTTTTGCGAAATAATTCATAAATTACTGATAACTAAAGATTTTTAAAAATGACAAAGGCTGATATTGTAAACGAGATTTCCAAGAGCACTGGAATCGAGAAAGTGGCAGTTCAAAAAACTGTTGAAGCTTTTATGGAGGTTGTAAAGGACTCTCTTGTAAAGGAGAAGAATGTTTACCTCAGAGGCTTTGGTAGTTTTATTGTTAAAAAGCGTGCCAAGAAGACCGCTCGTAACATTTCAAAGAACACTACCATCATTATTCCTGAGCACTTTATTCCTGCTTTCAAGCCTTCAAAATCGTTCGTGAACAAGGTTAAGACTCACGTTAAGAAATAATTTATTTACTAACCATCAAATTTTACAGCTATGCCAAGCGGAAAGAAGAGAAAGAGGCATAAAATGGCCACCCACAAGCGTAAAAAACGTTTACGTAAAAATCGTCACAAGAAGAAGAAATAGCATATCATCTTGCTAATGAGAAAATTGCAAACATCAACCTAAAGTACAATCGTACTTTAGGTTGTGTTGTTTAATTACTTTAATTAAAAACGTATAAAGAAGTGAATACCGAGTTAATAATTGATGTTCGTGAAACTGAGGTTGCCATTGCCTTGCTTGAGGACAAGCAGCTTGTTGAGCTCAACAAGGAGCAGAGCAACGTTCAGTTCTCGGTTGGCGACATCTATCTCGGTAAGGTAAAAAAGATTATGCCCGGGCTAAATGCAGCCTTTGTAGATGTCGGCTACGAAAAGGATGCATTTCTTCACTATTTAGACCTTGGGCCCCAATTCAACACGCTCCAGAAATATGTAAAGGAACACTACTCACGAAAAAGCAGGCCAGTTCCTTTATCAAAATTCAACCTGCTGCCCGATATTGAAAAGGGAGGCAAAATAACCGATGTACTAACCTCAGGACAACCCGTAATGGTCCAAATTGCTAAGGAGCCTATTTCAACTAAAGGACCAAGGTTAACATCGGAAATTTCTATTGCAGGACGAAATCTTGTGCTGGTTCCATTCAACGACAAGGTTTCGATTTCGCAAAAAATTACCGCTCCCGAAGAGCGGAAACGCCTAAAAAGGCTAATGGAAAGTATTATCCCCAAGAACTTTGGGGTTATTGTTCGTACCGCAGCCGAAGGTAAAAAGGTGGCCGTTCTGGATGCAGAGCTTCGCAGCTTGATTAAGCGCTGGGAAACTACTATTGAAAAGCTAAAAACACCTGGCTATCCCGCATTGCTTACTAGTGAGATTAAACGCACATCAGCGATTTTGAGGGATATGCTTAACGGCTCGTTCAACAGCATCTACGTAAACGACGAAAATGTTTACCACGAAATTCGAGAGTATATTGAGAGCATTGCCCCTGAGAAGGAAAAAATTGTAAAACTATACAACGGTAATGTTCCCATATTTGACCAATTTGGTGTTGAAAAACAGATAAAGTCTTTATTTGGTCGTACCGTTTCCATTAAAAGCGGAGCTTATTTAATTGTGGAACATACCGAAGCTCTACACGTTATTGATGTTAACAGCGGGAATCGCTCTAAATCATCAAACGACCAAGAGACCAATGCTCTTGAAGTAAATCTTGCTGCGGTTGATGAAATAGCACGGCAGCTTAGGCTACGCGATATGGGTGGAATAATTGTTGTGGATTTTATTGATATGCACAACAATGAGAATAGGCAAATGGTTTATGAGCGCATGAAGGAGCTCATGAGCCGCGACCGTGCAAAACATAATATTTTACCCCTCACCAAGTTTGGGCTTATGCAGATTACCCGCCAGCGGGTCCGTCCTGAAATGCATATCGAAACAAAAGAGGTTTGCCCAGCTTGTAATGGAACAGGTAAAGTGGAAGCAACAATTCTGCTCGACGACCAGATTGAGAATAGGCTTTCAATGATTTGTAAGGGTAAAAAACAAAAATCTATAACTATTAAGTTACACCCATATATTGCAGCATTTCTTAAAAAGGGGGTTTTATCAAAACGTTTCAAGTGGGCTTTGAAATACAAATGTGCTATAAATCTTCAGCCCATGTCGTCGTACCATTTTCTGGAGTACCATTTTTTTGACAAACACGATAATGAGATAGAATTTTAGCCAACCTAACATTAAGGGTGCCCGTAGGCACCCTTTTTGCTATTCAACCACAATCTCATCGGCAAAGAGCCAAGTGGGAGAGCCTGAGGCAGGATGCCAATCGGGGCAAGGCCCTGGATTAATTGCAACTACCTTTATCCACCTAGTTGCAATTGATTTTTTCGCATCGGCTTTAAACCTAAAAATGGTAACTCCCTCCTGTTTTGGGTTAACAGGGTTATCCTTAAACCCAAAAGGCAAAAAATCTTTTCCATTTGAAGAATGGTAGAACTCCACTCTTTTAGGCAAGAATATCCACGAAGGAGTATTCTTTAAGAAACCGACTGAAATTGTTGATACTGTTTGAATGCTTCCTAAATCAACTGTTGCTATAATATCATCGCCTTGAACGGCTTGCCAAATTCCATCATTGTATTTTTCAGTGCCCAAACGACCGTCGACCAAAGCGTTTAGCCCACCACCTAAATACTTTTCAGCCGGAGAATAAGCTAGTTCAACTGGTTTGTTTAAACTTTTGGATATGGCAAAAGAGCGTTCGAAAACCTCACCTACCCTTACCCCATTGCTAAAAGCAGCAGCCCTAACAGTGGTGGATTGGGTTAAAGAAATTGGTTTACGATACAATGAACTTATAGCAGTTGGCTCATCACCATTAGTAGTATATCTTATATCCAGATTATCCTGACCTTCAAACAGTTCCACAACTATCGATTTACCATCATCACCAACTTTCGACTTAAAACTAACTGCCGATTGTTCAAGTCCATATGAAACGCCAAGTGCGTTTAAGCGATTATAGTGATAGCGAACACGTTTTAAGAACTCATCATAGTCGCGTTCAACAGGATATGTCCATAATACTTCAGAGATGGCTAGAAAACGTGGAAAAACTTTTGAATCGACAGTTTCTTGGGGGGCACGCTCGGTCCACATGTTGCATTCGCCACCAAGCACCAAGTCATATCTGGCAGAATCGGCACCTTCAGGAATAGGATTAAAGCTGTAAACCTTTTGAAGACTTGTAACCTCAACAGAATAATCGAAATAGCAATGGCTTGTTGGCGAAACAATAACGGGAGCGTTTGCCTTAAGGGCTTCAGAAGCCCTATCGATTCCGCGCCAAGCCTGTACAATAGCATTATGCGGCCGACCGCCTTCAAGAATTTCATCCCAACCAATTATAGTTTTCCCTTTCGATTCAAGAAACTTAGAAATCCTACTAATAAAATAACGCTGTAACTCCTCGTAGTTGTCTAATTTCTCTCGATGCAACCTTGCTTGGCATTTGGGGCAATTCTCCCATCTATATTTTGGAGCCTCATCGCCGCCTATATGAATGTAAGGCGAAGGGAATAGCTGCACAATCTCAGAAAGCACATCTTGCAAAAAGATAAAGGTAGAATCGTTACCTGCACAATAAATATCCTTGAAAACGCCCCAGTTTGTTTCAACCTTTAGGGGTTTACCAGTACATGAAAGATGTGGATAAGCCGCTAACGCTGCAACCGAATGCCCAGGCATCTCAATTTCAGGCACAATCATAACGTGACGCTTAGTGGCGTAGGCAACAATCTCACGAACATCATCCTGTGTGTAAAAACCGCCGTAAACGGTTCCATCGGCGTTGGTGCGCCATGCCCCTACACTGGTCAGTTTGGGATACTCTTTAATCTCAATCCGCCAGCCCTGGTCTTCGGTAAGGTGCCAGTGCAAAACATTCATTTTATGGTAGGCCAGCAAGTCGATGTATCGCTTTACAAAATCTTTTTCCATGAAATGCCGACAACAATCGAGGTTCATGCCTCGCCACGAGAATCGGGGTTTATCAACAATAGCTAAGCAAGGAATACTAATCTTATGGGCATTAAAACTATTACTCTCAAAATCACTCGGAAATAGCTGTCGCAAAGTTTGAATGGCATAAAAGAATCCCGATGAACGATTTGCCTTAATTATAATTTGCTTTGGTGTAATTTCCAAGATATAGCCTTCGGTTCCTAAACTATCGGGGCACTCGTCACTAGTGAGAAATATTGAGTTTTGGGATGGAACATTTTGGTCATTTCTGCCCTCAATACAACCTATCCCCTTATCATTGAGAAAATCTAAAAGGTATGCAGCGTTTTCTTTAGCAGCACTATCTGTACTATTTGCAAAAACTGTTGTTTTATTGCTTATTGTAAACTTACCTTTCAGCTCTTTAAGATGAACGGGTTTTGGAATAATGCTCACCTGATTAGGTTGACGACACGATGTAATTGCCACCAGTGCAATGATTGAAAAAAGCAAGTTCCTCATCATTCTGCAGTTTACTTTATTGTAATCTCATCGATAAAAAGCCACGAAGGCTTACCAGCGCTCTCGTGCCAAGCAGGGAGTGGACCAAATGATTTGGAAAAAACCTTCACATAACGGGCTACTGCACTTACACTTACAGCAAATTCCTTAATGGTTGGCTCCATTTGATTATCTGGAATATCACTCTTAACCGTTCCAACATCCGTAAAGCTAACACCATCGGATGATATGGAAAAGCTCACTTGGCGAGGCATCATAATCCAAGGACTGGCATCCTGTAAAAAACCTGCCGATAGCTGCGTAATCGGTTTCATCTCGCCTAAATCAATAATTGCCTCAAAATCCTGTCCCTGATATCCTTGCCATCCACCGAGTCTGAAATTTTTACTTCCCCTTACACCATCAACCAAGCCTAATGCACCTCCAGCAGTGTACAGGGAGCTATATTTCGATTTCAGCTGAACATTAGCAACACTTTTCACCTTTCTGAAAACGCCCTCAACAATGGGACTTGTTTGCCCATCGGGCAAAATGGCAAAGGCACGAACTTTCTTACTATCGGTTAAAAGCAGCCTATTGCCCTGCATCCATTGGGGCTGCGACACTGGTTTATCAATGGGCTCTACCGAATAAAACAGTTTTGCTTCGGGCTGAATGCTATTTACAGTAACAACAATTGAATCGGTAAAAGCCTTTTTATCGGCCTGAATAAAAGGGGCTAACACAATGGGGTAGTCATTTACTGACGAAACTGGTAAATCATCACCATTCACGCCCCACGAAGTATTTGGAACGCTATCCATAATAAACCGAAGCTCGCCACCATTTGTTATTTCAGAATGGTCAATCCAACTCCTACTTATGGGTGTTCCATTTAGCGTTACACTTTTTATGTAGATATTTTTATCGCTTACACTATCGGTAATAATGATGAAATGTTTTCCATTTTCAAGTTTAATATCGATTTTTGGGAACATAGGAGAACCTATTGCATATTGTGTTGAGCCTGGACAAACAGGGTAAAATCCCATGGCGCTCATGATATACCAAGCACTCATTTGTCCGCAATCCTCATTCCCAATTATTCCATCGGGTTTGTGGCTGTACATTTCATTCATTATCTTTTTAACTAGCTTCTGGGTTTTCCAAGGTTTGCCCACATAGTTGTAAAGGTAAGCCATGTGGTGGCTTGGCTCGTTACCATGCGCATACTGACCTATAAGGCCCGTTATATCGGCTTGATTTCGGCCCGCTAGTTCCGAGGGAGCATTGAAAAGCTCATCAAGCTTTGCCTCGAGCATCTCCTTACCACCATGCAGGTTAATTAGCCCTTGAATATCGTGAGGAACATAAAAGCTATACTGCCAGCTGTTGGCCTCGGTAAAGTTTTGGTCTACTTCGGCCGGATTAAAATCAATTTTAAAGCCACCATTTATTCTTGGACGCATTAAATGAGTTTCGGGGTCAAATAAATTTTTATACGATTGTGCTCGCTTAATAAATGTTCGATAATCATCGTTCCGTCCTAATCCTTTTGCCATTTGGGCAATACACCAATCGTCGTAGGCATACTCAAGGTTTTTTGAAACCGACTCATGCTCCATATCCCCAGGAATGAATCCATATCTTTTATACTGAAAAAGCCCCCTGGCGTTTTGATTTGCACTATGTTTCATCGCTTGGAATGCATACTCCGCATCAAATCCCCTAATGCCTTTTAACCATGCATCAGCAATAACCGACACTGAGTGATAACCAATCATGCAATTGGTTTCGTTGGCAGCAAGTTCCCAAACGGGCAACAATCCGCCATGGCGGTAATGCGATAAAAATGTATTAATGTAATCGGCTGTGCGCTTTGTATCAATAATGGTCATTAATGGATGCCATGCACGATAAGTGTCCCAAAGCGAAAAAACAGTGTAAGGTGTAAATCCATTTGCCTGATAGATGTAGTCGTCCATGGCTCTATAGTAACCATCAACATCTGAAAATACATTTGGGACTACCATGGCATGATAAAGAGCGGAATAAAAAGTGGTTAGCTGTTCAGTTGTACCACCGACAACTTTTATCTTTGAAAGCTCATTGTTCCATAGATTACGTGCTGCATCAACCACACTCTCAAAACTCCATCCTGGTGTTTCCTGCTCAAGATTTTTAAGGGCGCCCTCCTCGCTTACAAACGAGATACCAACTTTAACCAGTAAGGTTTTATTTCTAAGTCTAGGAAACTTAACCCATGCCTTAAGCTTTGTTCCATGAACCTCAAGGGTTCCATCGTCGTTATTAGCGGTGGACATCTCGCCACTTTCATCGGTAAACCTTGGGCCATCGATAAACGGCTCCGAAAACCTTGCCACAAAGTAGATTTTTTGATTAGTAGCCCAGCTCGATGAACGACGATAACCAGCTATCTCATTCTTGCCTGTAACTTTTATCCACGATTCAAGTACCTTATCGCGGTGCGCCAAGTCAATTACCAGTGCAGGTTTACTTGCCTTGGAGTAGGTATATCGATGAAATCCCACTCGTGGGGTTGCTGTCAATTCAGCCTTTATCTTGAATTTATCGAGAAAAACCGAGTAGTAGCCTGCCTTTGCAACTTCAGTCTCCTTCCTAAAAGTTGATGAGTACTCCTTGGCATCAAAAATTGGATTTTTCCCCACAACAGGGGCAATAAGTATATCGCAATAGTCGGCTACTCCAGTTCCGCTAAGATGAGTATGCGAAAAACCATAAATCACATTATCAGTATAATGGTATCCCGAACAGCCATCCCATCCAGAAAGTCGAGTATCGGGGCTAAGCTGCACCATCCCAAAAGGAACAGTTGCACCAGGATAGGTATGTCCATGAAAATCGGTTCCGATAAACGGATTCACATAATCGGCAGGGCTCTTCTGAGCAAAAAGAGTGGCAGCCTGCAATAGTAAAGGTACTAGAATATATCTTTTCATCCTTTTAGTATTTTTTGAAGTTTCATCAAATCTCAGTGCTGATTATTTAGTGTCTATTTGCATACCTTGCTCCGGTTTCACCTTTTCCCTTAACCGCTGCACCATTTTATCCATCTGCAAAATAGTTTTATGCGGCATCCTTGTAAAGTAGTAAACACTCTCAAAATGTTTTTTATTGTCAAAATAGATAGAAATATCCAAATAGATATCATTACGGGTCATCAACTTTCTGTTTAGTGGCACTTTACCAACCTCTACAGCAACGTTAGGCTTTAGACCTACAGCCCATTTATATTGAGCTATTTGGTTACCATTCACATCTTTGATTAAAGTTGAGATGCTGGCACTTACAGGATTGATACTATCGGATACTGCTTTAACTACAAGCATGCTGTCCGATAAATATGCACCAGCAATTACAGGTTTATAAAGATTTTTGACGTAGTGCTGAACTCGTTTCCAATTCCCCTCGTAGTCGACACTCGACCACGATACAACGGGCCAGCAGTCGTTTAGCTGCCAGTAAAGAGTTCCCATGCAGTAAGGCGATGATAAGCGCTGAGCCTCAATGGCATGCGCATAACCCTGCGCCTGAAGCATTTGGCTTGACTCAACCCATTCATATAGATTATTAGGCTTAAATCCTTCGCGCTGTAAGAACTCATTTATGGTCTGATAGCCGACAGGATGTTTTTGATGGCAAAGCAGCTGTGCAGAATCGGGCATGTTTTTGCCATCGTTAAACAATTGCATCACATGCACTGAAGGCGCCCCCTGAAATCCATACTCGCTCATAAATCGTGGCACCTTTTGAAGGTATCGCTCAATGGGCTCCCTACCCCACCATACGCCCCAGTAATGTGAGTCGCCATGAGTCATGCTTTTAGGATTTCCCCAACCAAACATTGGCGATGATGGCCAGTAGCAACGCGTTGAATCGTACCTTGCAACTACGCTGGGAAGCAGTTCATGAAAAAGTTGTTGATAACCTCCCCACAACTCATTTGGTGCCTCCACAAAACTGGTCAGCTGATTTTGCCATCCCCAGTTATGCCATCCCTCATCAACCTCGTTGTTACCGCACCACAATGCTAAACTTGTGTGTTTACGCAACCTTTTTACCTGCTGTATTGCTTCCTCCCGAACATTAGCCTGGAATACCGAGTCATACGGATACATTGAGCATGCAAACATAAAGTCGTGCCACACAAGAATCCCCTTGCGGGTGCACTCTTCCATAAAAGCATCGGGAGCATAAACGCCTCCACCCCAAACCCTGAGCATGTTGAAATTGCTTTGAGCGGCCAAATCAGCCATTCTTATCCATGCCGAATCGGAAATGCTATGAACAAAAAAGTTAGGCGGAATAAGGTTGGCCCCTTTAGCAAACATCGGCCTACCATTGACCTCAAGGTAAAAGGATTGACCTATGCTATCGGGTTCCGATACCAACCTAACCGTTCTAATGCCCACCTCGTGGATTTTACTATAAACCAATTCACTATCGGCATAAATCATAATCTTAAACCTGCTCAAATTCTGGTTTCCCATTCCATTAGGCCACCAGAGTTTCGGATTATCCACTGTGAATTTTACATCAACTTCATCACCATTAGCACGGATTTTTTTATTGAGATAATCCTTGTTGTAATCTAAATCGACAACTTTTATTGTTAGCACATCTGCATTCCCTACCAAATTAAATGATGCCAACATGGTTGCCTGTTGTGGATTTGCATTAAGGGTAACAAAGGCAATGTTTTCTACTGCCACTTTTGGTTTAATTCGAAGATAAATGGGCTTCCAAATACCACAGGTAACAAATCGGGGACCCCAATCCCAACCAAAGTGGTAGGCCGCCTTTCGAACATACGCCCATTCGCCCCCAGGCAAGCGAAAAGGCATCATTGCAGCCAAACTATCAACAACTTTGATTGACGAATGGAACACTATGCGCAACTCATTACCTCGATTTCGAACGATATTAGTACATGAAACAGCACATCGCCTAAACATATTATTAGCCCGAAGAATCTTAACAGTGTTTAAAAACACATCGGCATGGGTATCGAGGCCATCAAAAACCAGTTCCAACTCACGGTTGTTAAACGAATCGGGGATATCAAACACACTTCGATACTCCCAATCAACACTATCAATCCAGGAAACCTGCATATTATTACAGCCAAGGAATGGATTGGGTATTTTCCCATTGGCAAATAGGTCGGTATGTACGGAACCAGGGACTTTTGCGGGAAGCCACGTATCTTGAGAATCGAACTGTCGAAACACCCAAGAATCGTTAAGCAAAATCGTTTGCTGCGCAAAAGCAGCAGCTGAAATCAGTATGGCTATCAGAGATAATGTTATTCTTTTCACCGTTGGTGTGTTTTACGTAAAATAATGTTTTTCGACTTTTACTTTAACCCTTTGTCATTCTGAGCTTGCCGAAGCATCTACAGCACTTTCCATTCTTTTGAGATCCCTCGACTTCGCCAGGGATGACAAGTAAATAACCTTCTACCAATATCACGACCTCTATCCTCTTGTCATGCTGAGCTTGACGAAGCATCTATTGCCCTTCCTATTTATTCGAGATCCTTCGGCTTCGCTCTGGATGACAAGGATGTATCCTTCTACAAAATATCACGACCTCTCTCCTCTTGTCATGTTGAGCTTGCCGAAGCATCTACAGCACTTTCCATTCATTTGAGATCCCTCGGCTTCGCTTGGGATGACAACAGAATTTTTAATCTTATACCTCATCATTTAAAAACCTCCATTCAGGATTAAATTCGCTTATTAATGCTTCTTTTTTACTTCTTCTCCATCCTTTTAGCTGTTTTTCTCTACTAATTGCATCCTCGATAGAATCAAATCGTTCCCAATAAACCAAAAAGTAAGCATTATACTTTCCAGTAAAATGCAATTTATCTGTAATTGCATCCTGCATGTGCTGATAAAGTCTTGCACGTAAATTATTGGTTACACCTACATACAAAACTGTTTTTGTTGCATTGGTAACAATATATACAAAATAGTTGTGAAGCCCTAAAGGTTTCATGCTATATATTCATTTAATCTACTTTCCAGAACATTAGTTTCTTTTCTTCCTAATCATGCTGAGCTTGTCGAAGCATCTAAAACACTTTTCATCCTTTTGAGATCCCTCGGCTTCGCTCGGGATGACAAAAAAGCAACTTTCTACCAATATCACAACCTCTCTCCTCTTGTCATGCTGAGCTTGCCGAAGCAACTATAACCCTTCCTATTCATTTGAGATCCCTCGACTTCGCCCGGGATGACAAAGAGCAAACATCAGCCCCTCTCACCCACCTTCCTTAGCGCAAAAGCATAGGCGCCAACAGCCACAGCATGGCTTGTGCCAAGGCGCGAGAGTCCCACTCCTATGCGTTTTAAGGGGTCGTATTGAACGGTACGATCAGAAAAAGGCACTTTTATCGTTTTTTCTTGGCCAGCAAGAAACTCCCCAAGTTGATGGTCATCTTCCAGGTCAAATGCCTTGATTTCTAGCCTATCGACCTTAGCTCCATCGGTACGAGAGATAGTACCATTTAGCTGCTCCATTAGGGCAGGGCCAATGTACTTCCAAGCGTTGGACAAACCGCCGCCAATCACCACCAGCGAATCGGTAAGCGTAACTGCATTGGCAATGGCATCGCCTACCACCACGCCAAGTGTTTGAAATGCAAGACGAGCAGCTATCATATCGCCTTCGCGACTACCCTCGGCAACCTCGAAAATCTCCTTCGGACTTAATTGATCTGAATGCTTGCTTTTACAATAATTATGGTAAACACGTTGAACAGCTCTGATGCTAGCACCCTCTTCAGCAAAGCAATCGGGGTCGATAGCATTACGAACAAGCCAAATCTCGGCGCCAGCAGAATTATCACCTATAAACAAATCACCATCAGTCACCAGCCCAGCACCAAAGCCAGTTCCTAAGGTAATGCCCAACAAGTGACGGAATCGTTTTTGGCTACCCGATTTCGCAAGGATATCATTCACATAAGGCAGAAAACCAGCTATCGATTCTCCATACGCGAACAAATCGCCATCATTATTAATAAAAACAGGGAGTTTAAAATGTTCCTCGAGCATTGGTCCAAGAGCAACACCTCCCCTGAAAGCAGGGAGGTTGCCTAAATCGCCTATTATACCGTTGGGATAATCGGCAGGACCAGGAAATGCGAAACTAATGGCAACAGGCTTTTCAGTTAGCTTATCGATTAGCGCTTCGAATCCCTCAATAATACCTTTCAAGCACTTATCAAGATCATCGCCATTACTTGGAAGAGTAATTGGATCACCCAACCTATCCATACCTCTCATGGCCGTGAACACAAAATTGGTGCCGCCAGCATCAAGCGTTAGAACTATTCTTTTATCACTTCTATAATCCATCACTCTTGAACTTTAGGTTTAACCAAGGTAAGCAGTGCTATAAAACCAATGCCTATCAAAGGAACAATAAAACCGAACCTGACGCTTGTTGCATCGGCCAACAGACCCATAAGCGGAGGGATAAAAGCGCCACCAGCAATAGCCGTTACCATGAGACCCGAAATCTCATTTGCACGTTCGGGCATTGAATCAACTGTTATGGAGAAGATAAGCGGGAAAATATTAGCAAAGCCGAGTCCAGTAAGGAAAACACCAACCAGTGTTATCACACGATTATCGACAAAAACAAGTAGTAATCCTAGGATTGATAAAGCAACTGTTAATCGGAAAAAGGTGCGTGGTTTCATCCAGGTAAGAATTACGGAACCCAAAAATCGTCCCGATAGAATTGCAATAAAGAAAAAGGCATTACCAAGCAAACCCCAAGTTTTTAAATCGATGCCATAATGTGAGCTAAGCAGGATTGGCACCCCTGAGCTAAGACAAATCTCTATACCCACATATACAAAAATGCCAAGCACCATTAACAGTATAAATCGGTTTGACAAAAGGCTAAAACAGCTTCTAAATGTTGCGGGGCTATCGGTCTTCTGCTCTTCAATCTTCGTAAATCCAATTATAATCAGAGTGATTAGTAGCGATGCTACATAAACAGGGAAAAGCACTTTCCAATCCATTCCCATCCATTTGGCTGCAGCAAATGGTATAAGCGACCCCGAGAGAGAGCCTATTGCCTTGATAAACTGTCCAAAACTCAAATTACGGGAATACTTTCCCGGTTCCGACACATCGCGCATTATCGGATTTCCGGCCACTTGCAATATGGCTGCACCTGCACCAAGAAGCAATATCGTAAGCAAAAATAGCGCATAGCTGCTCAGCCCAAAGAGAGGTAGAATTAAACCTAGTAACGCAATGGCAAGACCAAGCATCAACACAAACTTTTTGCCTGTACGATCTTGTACCAGTCCCATAGGTACCGATAGTAGTCCAAACATGATAAATCCCATAAAGGCTATAAGCTGCGCCTCAAAATTCGATAGGGCAAATTGTTCTTTAGCAAGGCCAACAAAAGGCCCCACAGCATCGCCAAATCCCATACATAGGAAGGCTAACAAAATGGCAAATGTTTTACGATTCATATGGTTTAGGTTTAGTTTGATATTTTAGTTCGACTTTAGCATAGATGATTCCCGGATTTTTACCTTTACTGGTATTTCAACTACTCCAGTTGTTTTACTATTACTACCTGTTTCCATTAGTTCCTGCAGAATGCCAAAAGCTTTACTGCAGATTTTAGCAATAGGCTGTTCAACAGCTGTTACCGACGGTTTGATTATTGAGAAGTAGGGCATATCATCAAAACAAACCAATCCCAGCTCATTTGGTACTTTCACATTCTTAGCAGAAAGGTATTGTAGTACAGCTGTGGCAATATTATTATTTACAGCAAAAAGGCAATCGGGCTTAAAGCGTTTGGCTTCAATGCCATTCAAAAGATTAACTACATCCGATTGAACGCTATGGAAGCCCACTTCATGGACAGCATACTCCAGATTTTCGTTCTTAAAGACCTCAACAAAACCCTCGATTCGCTCAGCAACGGATGAAATATGGTTTGTTGAAAGACCAATGACCAAAGGATTCTGAAATCCCTGCTCAACAAGATGTCGAGCTAGCATTCTCCCACCCTTACGGTTCGCACCCACAACTGCACTTAACGTGTTATTACCCAAATGCCTATCGATAAGCACGAGTGGTGTTCCACCATCATTTATAGCATTAAGCCAATCGGTCTTATCCTGCGACGAGGATACCACCAACCCATCAACCTGTCGGTTTCGTAGCATTGTAATTAAACTCTTCTCCTTTTCAACATCCTCATCGGTGCTACAAATAAAAACGCTATATCCTTGAGCCGTTGCTAAATCCTCGAATTCACGGGCCAGATTTGCATAAAAAGCATTAGAGATATCGGAAACCACCAGCCCAATGGTTCTTGTTTTTCCCGTACGTAAGCTGCGAGCAGTTTGGTTTGGCCGATAGTTTAGCTCGTGTACAGCCACAAACACCCTATCACAGGTTTGTTTCGAGATACCATACCTTTCAGCCTTACCATTTAGAACAAGCGACACTAGCGTTTTTGAAACGCCAACGCGCTGAGCAATATCATCAAGAGTTACTCGACCAGCCATAATAAAATGTTTGCTGATGTAAATATAAGAATTTATCTAAATCGATTTAGTTTTAGTGGGGATTTTTTGCTAGGAGAATATGAGGAAGTTAGAAGAAGTTAGAGGAAGTTAGAAGAATGAGTCGGAATGAATCGGAAATAATCGGAAGGTAGCGGAAGTTTATTGTCATGCCGAGCGTAGTCGAGGCATCTCTGGTAGAGGAATATGAGGAAGTTAGAAGAAGTTAAATGAAGTTAGAGGAAGTTAGATGAATGATTCGGATGATTCGGAATGATTCGGAATGATTCGGAAATATTCGGAAGGAGTCGGAAGCCTTTTGTCATGCCGAGCGTAGTCGAGGCATCTCTTGTTGAAGAATATAAAATTAGAGGAATGACACGGAATGATTCGGAAATAATCGGAATATGTCGACTAGGACTGGTCACAATAAATTGGGCAATTAATCCTGCCCAACTATTGAACTACTTTATGTTTTATACAATTAAAAGTCTTAATCAAATTAGGTCCCCACATTGCTCAGCGAAGTCTGTGACTACGTCGGCCATAAATAGCGGTCTGTCTTCGGCGAACTCGCCAAAAAAACAGTTCGGTTCCTGACCGCGTAACATCCTATCAGCAAGTTTTCCATTTAGGGTAAATGTAAACTATTTCGAGCAGACCATCCATACCCGCACTATTACGTGCACTTGAGCACAGGTAATCCTCAGGTTTTTCAACAATTCTTGCGCGCACTGGATTATTATGCATGTATTCCAGTTTTGCAGTATGAAATCATTTGAGTACACTATTCCGGCATGGTTCTAGAGCGTCCAGAACTGAAAAAACTTGTTCCGGGAATGACGGTTAGCGTTAAAGCCAAAACAATTTAGCATCCACTCCCTACGGCTCTCTTTGCCATCCATTATAGTGCTTATAATGCTTTTGGCAGTAAACTTCTTTAAATCCCTCAGCGTTTCGCTCAGGTGCCCGTCAGGGATGTTGGCAATTAGATGGGTATGGTTCGACATAATTTTACGTAGCCAAATACCTTTAACCCTTTGTTTTCCTGCTAGAACCTTAAACTATCGATAACAATATCCCGATAGATTGGCCGCGTAAAGGCGTCTATCCCATCCACCACCTGCAAGGTTAAGTAGTAAAGTGCGGTTTGATCTGCAATTTAGTAACCCATTGACATAATGACACGTTAACAAATTTTGTTAAAATAATAATGGATGAATAATGGATGGAAAGTTTAATTTAGCGCGGTCAGGAGATCGCTACTTAGTAACGGCGTAGATACGCTTCGCTAATCCATGCCGAGCAAGGGGACAGGGCTATGCACCCACAGACGGTTTTTGATTTTTTTGTTAATATACAAAAGGGGACTTTGTTGTTCCAGCTTACGTTTTTTTTTGGACTTCAGAAAAGGCAAAATAACTTGCTCAACGATAATAAGACCAGATTCCCTTCTCATAATTTGAAATTTAAAAGTGAAAAAAAAAATCGAAGTTTTAAAAAAATCTTATAATTTTGAAACAGCTACCCACGAAGGCGGGTTTAGTTCAACATTGTGTATAATGCACTGTGATGTGGTAATCTGAAACTACTTTGCGTCTAATCAAAATGCAAAATTTAAAAATTTTGGTTTTTCTGGAGTAAGTTAAAACAAAAATTAGTAAATTTAATTCACAGTTAGTGGGAAAGTGGTCACTCCGTAGGAAATTAGACACACAGCATTAACACATAACATTGTAGGGTATTAAAACAATTTTAATAGGTAAAATAATGGAAAAAATAATAATTAAAAACTTTGGACCTATTGATAATGTTGAATTATCAATTAAACCATTTATGGTATTTATTGGACCGCAAGCAAGTGGGAAAAGTACAATAAGTAAAAGCATTTACTTTTTCAAATCTCTAAGAAATGATATTTTAAAATATTTTATTGAAATTATTGATACAGGAAACTATGACAAACCATTAGGTAATATAGGAAAACGAATTAGAACAAAATTTTTAAATTTCTTTGGACCTACTGCACATACTGATGATTTTTATTTACATTACGAATTTGGAAACAATAAAGCTCTATCAATAAATCTTCGTGGAAGGTATGTAAATCAAATATTCAATCTAGAATTTAAAAGAATTTAGACAAATATTATCATATATAAAAAATTCTCTTAGCGAATCTTTTAAAAGAAATCAAAAATTTCTATCTTCAAGTGAACTTTTAAAAATTGAGCAAAAAAAGAAAAATGCATTAAATGAAATAGAATTTCTTGTTAACAAACTATTTGAAGACGATAAGGATTTATTGTTTATTCCTGCTGGGCGTAGTCTTCTTTCAACTCTTTCAGACCACTCAATATGTTCATCCTTATAAATTGGATTATCTAATGCAAGCATTTATTGATAGAATAAATGCCACAAAACCATTATTTAATAAAAGTCTAGATGAATTAATTGAAGATAAGAAATATCTAACAAATGAAAACATAAAATACGGTTATGTGAAAAGTGCCAAAAGAGTTATTGAAAAAATTCTAAAAATTAAATATGTTAATGAATTAGATGGAGAAAAATTATATGTTTCAAATAAAAAATACGTAAAAATCAATTACTCTTCTTCCGGTCAACAAGAATCTATTTGGATATTAAATCTAATTTTTCTTTCTCTTTTAAATAATAATAAAATGTTTATTGTATTTGAAGAACCTGAAGCTCATTTATACCCTGTTGCTCAAAAAGATATTATTGATTTAATAGCTATATTATTTAACGCTTTAAAATCGCAAATTATTATTACAACACATAGTCCATATATTCTTTCAGCAATTAATAATTTATTATATGCAGATGTTTTGAGTAAAAAAGGAAAAAACGTAGGCGAAATTATTGATTATAAAACAATAGTCAATTATGAAAAATTAACAGCTTTTTCAGTTAATAATGGTCTATTAAATACAATAATAGACAAAGAAACAAATATGATACAAAGTGAAGTCATTGATGATGTTTCTAGTATTTTAAACAATATATTTAATAAACTTTTTGAATTGGATGACTAATGGATTGCAATAACCTGAGAAATAAAAACTTCGCTATTTGTGATAATCATACAACTTTTGTTGCAAAAGAAAATAAGAGAGAGTACAGGCTCGAAAATAGTTTACGTAAGAAAATTTGTAAGATAAGATTAGATAATGGATATATAACTGAAGAAAACGTTGCTAAATGTGACTTTGGATTTTTAGTATGTGATGATATGTATATGATTTTGGTTGAGTTGAAAGGTTCTGATTTTATTCACGCTGTTGAACAAATAAGCTCAACAATACAACTAATGAATAGAGAACTTGAAAACCAAAGTGTATCGGCAAGAATAGTTTTATCTAAAATGCAATTACCTAACATTGAAAACAATCCCAAGTTTCTAAAACTAAAAAAAATGATTAAATTAAAAAAAGGCAATATTAAATACAAGTCAAGAATATTATCAGAAAATATTTATTGAATAAAAGGTCTAAAATAAATAGGACTACTACGGGCTGCAAGAACCAGCGATGAGTCGGTGTTGAACTACACCAGATGGGTATAGGGCTATGCACTTAATGACGGTTTTATATATTTTTTGCAGTTGAAATTTTGATGTGGACTTTGTTGTTCCAGCTTAAGTTTTTTTTTTGGACTTCAGAAAAGGCAAAATAACTTGCTCAACGATAATAAGACCAGATTCCTTTCTCATAATTTGAAATTTAAAAGTGAAAAAAAATCGAAGTTTTAAAAAAATCTTATAATTTGAAATAGCACCCACAAAGGTGGGTTAAGTCAACAAAGTATATTTTTGGGCAGTTGCAGTTCTTTGAATAATTCAAATCAAACCAAAAGTGTTTTAACTTGACAGGAAAGT
This sequence comes from Tenuifilum thalassicum, assembly GCF_013265555.1. Lineage (GTDB taxonomy): Bacteria > Bacteroidota > Bacteroidia > Bacteroidales > Tenuifilaceae > Tenuifilum > Tenuifilum thalassicum. The sequence continues at coordinate 2,705,266 of NZ_CP041345.1, forward strand.
GTTTTAAAATTCTAAACGTTTAATATACTAACTATTGAAATGCATATGAAAAAAATCACCATATATCGTCCACAAGAGAGTTTTAACAAGTACTGTTCTTACAAAATATTAGTTGGGAATAGTGTTTTGACCGAATTGAAAAATGGCGAGAGAAAAATCATTGAAATTCCAGATGAGTTAGAGAATAAAACATTAAAAGCAAAAATGCAATGGTGTGGAAGTGGGGAAATTGAATTGAATAAATTGACCGAAAACGAGACGATAAAAGTTAGCGGGAATGAATTTTTTAATAGGACATTGATATCAGTTGGTGCTATATTTCCCATTTTGGGCTTATCCTTTACAATGAAAAATCAAAATGAACTTCTAAAATACGTTGGAATTGGGGTTTTTGATATTGCTACTCATCGGGTTAATTGGCACAATTACCATCTGGAAAGACAAGTGGCTTAAAGTTGAAAAATCATAGATTTTCATTGCAAATGCAACTCTAGGGGCATTTGATTTGGGTATATGAAAGTCTAAAAATTCAAGAACTAGGGAGAAAAGGCTTCCTTTCCCCCATTGTTTCTGAAGATTTAGAGTTATTTTTCCCCTATCAAACAAACATTCAAAAATTTTGTCTGAATCAAAGATTACAATACCCCCTACTTTCTAAACTTTCTGATAAACTCTTCAACCTCAGGCACACCGCCCTGGTAAATAAGGTATCCGTTGTATGGTTCGCGTAGCGTAATCTCGTCGTTGATTGGGGTTAGCATCAGGCGTTTCACCTCCTCGGGGTCGTCGGTTTGGCCAAGCACCCAGCCTAGCTTAATGTACGCGGTTTCGGGAAGCATGTTTTCTGCAGGGATAATCCCTTTAGCCATCAGGTCGCGACCTGTGTCATAAACGTACATGTGGGCGTAGCCCCAAAGGGTTTGAACGGTCATGAACATATGAACACCCTTCTTCTTAGCACGCTCAATGGCTGAGTATAACGGTTTATTTACATGCCCCAATCCAGTACCTGCAATAATTATTCCCCTATAACCATTATCGACCAACGAGTCTATTATATCGGGCTGCATGTTTGGGTAGTAGTAAACTATGGAGACCTTCTCCTCAAAGTAGGGCAAGACTTTCACCTTTCGGTCCTTTCTGCGGTGGTTATAGGTCTCTTTAATGGGTTTTATGCCATCCTTTAGGTTTACTGTGGCAAGAGGCGTATCGCCAATGGTGCGGAAGGTGCTGCGATATGAGCTGTGCATTTTCCGAACGCGAGTACCGCGATGCAAAAAGCCATACTCATCGGAAGTTGGGCCAAACATGCAAACCATAACCTCGGCAATGTCGGAATGACCTGCAGTGTATGCGGCATGCATAAGGTTAAGGGCCGCATCGCTACTTGGACGGTCGCTACTGCGCTGCGAACCAACCAGCACAATGGGGACGGGTGGATTCTGGACCATAAAGGTTAGTGCTGCCGCAGTATGGCTCAACGTATCGGTACCATGACCAATGATAATTCCATCAATCCCATTCTCTATCTCCTTTCCTATTGCCACAGCAAGAGCCTTATACTGTTCAGGTCCCATGTTTTCGCTAAAAACAGCAAATAGCTTCTCGGTTGTCAGGTTGCAGATATCGGCAAGCTCAGGGACTGCCCCGTAAAGTTCACCAGGTGAGAAAGCAGGGATAACCGCTCCGGTTCGGTAATCGAGGCGCGATGCAATGGTACCTCCCGTTCCAAGAAGCTTTACGTTAGGCAGGTTGGGCGTATATGGAAATTCCTTTTCTGGAATCTTATAGGTTGCCTTATAGTATCCAACCTCTTTCATTGATTTAATGGTAAAAATATCGATACCGATATTGTAGCCAGTTGCAATTTTCAGAACGATATGCGTATCATCGTCGTTTTCGGCTCGGGGTAGCACCGTTCCCTGAAATTCACCACGAGATGTATCAATTATAGCCTTTCCCCATACCCTCACGTTAAATTTTTTCAGCACCTCAAGTGCACGTCCTTTATATCCTTGAAAAATATCTTCCATTTTCTCTTTTTTATTCGGGTTGATAGTTTTGGTTAACCTATTCGTTCCTTTATCCTTGAGTATAGCTCAGCGGGGTCGATATTGCCCAGTGCCTGTTTATGGAGCTGTCCCATTACCCAGTTTACCACATTTTCAGGCCTGTCCTTCTTGGCAATCTTAATCTCCTTAAATTTTTCCACCAGGTAATCAACTGGAGCAAGTAGTTCATCAGCTGTTCTACGCTTAAAGTTGATACTTGTAAGCACAGAGTTAAAATCCATATTAGGATGCTGATAAATAACAGGCAGCATCAGCTTAGCAAGGGAATGGTGAATTTTATTATCTTTCAAGAATCGGAATAGGTCCACCAGCTTATGGTAGGTAAAATCGTTATGCATTGGATATTTCCCTTCAATCCGTTTTAACCTGTGGCCAAATAGAGCCCCAACAAATCGTGGTGGAAATCCCAAAGCAACAATCTCCTCAATTACTGGCACCAAATTTCGACGCAAGATGTAAGCATGAGAATCCTCGGGGATTTGCATTTGTGCAAGCTGCTGATACCGTGTCCAAATATCAACTGGCAATCCCTCACGTAGCTTCTCGATGTACTTTTCATCAAGCGGTATAGGGGCTGAATCGGTATCGGGGTACATTCGGTCGGCGCCAGGAAGAACTCGTTCAAACAGCGTTGTTCCATCGGGTAATGGACGGCGCGTTTCGCGAGGAACACCATCGAAAGCCATACGGCAGCGCTCATCAATGGTTTCCAACGCTGTAGGGATATCCTCATCAGGTCCCCAGATTAGAGCTATAGCATCGTTAGGCGAAGCCTTAAGCAGAGCAGCCAGCTTAGTAGCATCGTTTTCCGATAGCGGATCGTTCAAATCCTCATCACTGGTAATATTTGGCCTTTCGATGCAGGCTATTACCTTTAACCTATCGGATAGCTCATTGGTAAAACACTTGCCAGGTTGAGTGAAATGCGAGAGTATTCCATGGAATTCGGGAAGCGCAATTGCAACAACCTTATAACCTTTTTCAGCAAAACCAATAGCATTTGCATGCTCTAGACTAAGCGAATAGGGATCAACCTCTGCATGTCGCATTTCCCACTTTTGGGGATCGGGAACGCGTTCTAGCAATAGTTTTTTGATATGTAGTAACGCCCATTGTCTGAAACATTCGTTATGGGAAAGTTCGGGCAGCCATTTATTGTGCGATACACCTTTGATCTCAACTCTAGTTCCGCCCTCACAGCTTACATTGGTATCCTGTCGGGCAGCGCCAATTCCTGTCCGAACCTTGCCAGTACTTCTATTCAGGAATCGGATATAGTCGGCAGCCTCGCGAAGTTCATCGGGATTAAGGCATTGCGGATGGGTAACGGTTTCGATAAGGGGCATTCCTAACCTATCGGTTTTGTAAATTCGCTTATGACCAATATCAGAGATTTCGCGGCATGCATCCTCCTCAATGCTAAGCTGTATCAATCCAACCTTTTTATTTTTTAGCTGAATTTCTCCCTCAACACCAAGAATTGCTGTTCGTTGAAAACCAGTTGGGATTGATCCGTCGAGATACTGTTTTCGGGTGATATGCACCTCGCCCACTATGTTTAGCTTGCAAAGCAGCGAGATTTCCAAAGCAATTTCAAGAGCCTCACGGTTTATAGGGAAAGGTGGGGTATCGTCTATCTCGTAGGTGCAGGTTGTTTTGTTGTTTATCCGATAGGTTATCTCCTTACGTGTTTTGAACTCCATTAGAGCCGTGCCATCGTACTCGCCCATTTCGCTAAGCGTTGGACGCATATGGCGAATAATCTCGGCATGGTAATCGTTGTCGCCATGATAAACACCTGCTGGACAACGACAGAATAGCTTTTGCTTTGTTTTAAGTTGCTGATGAACCTCAAGTCCCGACTTAAAACCAATACGATCATAATCGCTTTGGGTTGCTTTGGCACGGGGAACATAGCCAATTGCTTTCATGGTATCCCGGTAGTTCTTGTGCGGGTCGAAATGCTTACCGGGTGTTTTCTTTTGGGTCATTTTAGCTGGTTGTGTGAGTTGGTTAACAAACTTCTAAGTTAAAAAACTAAGTCGAATTACCAAACAGAAACACGATTCCAAAGCGAAGAAGATTATCCAGAAATTGCTAAATTTTATTTAACATAAACGCAGTTGTGGTATAATTTTTGTTAATTTATTAGTGTTTTTCTGGTTTTTCAAATGTTTTATACCTATCTAAAATCAAATCTAAAACCTAACCAAGATGTAATTTAAAAACAAAAACCGCCCGAAAGGGCGGTTTATTTTTATTGGTAAGCCTAATCGTTATTCAGGACTAACTGGCTCTACAGGGTTTTTCTTTTTATTCTCAGTAAACATAAGCCCAACCATCATAAAAATTGCAGATATTGCTATTACCTGGATGACTAATGATTTACTCACAAAGGGAAGCAACAAAGAGCTATCGATTGAAAGGAAAAGCAGTATTGTTATTAATCCGCGAGGGGCAACAAAAAGCAAAGGTTTAAGAGGTAGTCCTGAGATTTTTAGCTGAACAACTCTAAATAAAACAACCGATGCAACAATACCTAACGCCCAGTAAAAGGTTTCGGCATTCAACAGCTCCGAGGTTTCTATAAGAAATCCAAATACGATGAAGAAAAGCGACCTCACCAGGAATGTAGCCTCAGTTGTGAGCTCCTTAAAGCGTTTAACCTCGTCGTCTAGCTCCTCGGGATGAAAACGTTCGGCCCAACGCTTTTGCTTAATCTTTTCATGGTTACCAAGAGCCAAGCCAAAGATTAGTATGAAAATAAGCGAAGGAAGATGATAAAGCTCTGAAAGAGCATAAATCAGAATTATTAAAACTATGATGGGGACAAATTTAATGTGATGTTCAATTTTGCTAAGAAGTAGCGACAACCCAATAGTAGCAACTATTGAAATTATCACCATTAATAAAATCTGTAATAAAAAGCTACCAACTGTAAGCAGGTTGATAACCTGATTTAAGGCGATAAAATTAAAAAAGAGTATGCCCAGGCTATCGGAAAAGCTACTCTCGTAAACAATAAACTCCTTGGTAAATTTCGACTGGTTCATCACACTTGGTATGGCAACCGCACTACTTATCACGCAAAAGGGGATTGCGTTAATAAGGCTGTTCTTAAACGAATAGTGTCCTAATATGTAAAAAAGCAAAGCAAGGAAAAATGCAAGCACAACCATCGATATTAGCGCACCAAGAAACGATTTTCGCACGCAGGTCAATTTCGACTTATTCATTTCAAGTTCCAAGGAGCTGTCTAAAACAATTAGGATTAGACCTATAGTGCCAAGAACAGGCAAAACAGTTGATAAATCGGGCACTTCGATATCCAAAATAAAGGTAACTTCTCGCACAATCCAACCAAGTACAAGCAGGAGGATAACGGATGGTATTTTTGTGTGCGATGTGGTAAAATCGAATAGGTAAGCCAAAAGGATAAGGCTACAAAATACTATAATAATCGTAAAAGTCATATCAAACCATTAATTATTAAACAAATAAAGCCTAATAAATTTGATGCCCTATCACCAAAAGTAATCTATTTAACTAATATTAGCAAGAGGTTAAGCGAGGTGAGAAGAGAAACTCCCCCAAAAATTATTCTAAGGATAATACAGGAATTTTTTAAACTAATGGGTCATGGATATTAGATCTAATTAATTTTGTAAATATTGATTTAATCGATAATATTGGTTTATGCAAAGAAGACAGGGCCAAAATATTTTTATAAAAGCTCTACTTTTTCTTCTACTGATTTTGTATGGGCCTGTTGGCTATTCTCACAATTATACCATACAAAAGTACAGCTTAAATGGTAGAACAAAAGTTTCGGGCGATGAGCAATGGGCCAAGGCTGGGGACCGACTCAACCATCCGTTTATTGTACTTGTTACCGACTCAACAGGAACAGCAGCACCTGGCATTAAGGTAAGTTTTGAGGTTGTGCGCACACCTGTAGGGGCCAAGGATGCTTACCTGGAAAGGTATGAGGTTTATACAAACAGTTCTGGTCTAGCACGCACCACTCTTCATCTTGGGGAATTAGAAGGCGAATATCAGGTTGTGGCTCGTGTAAAAACTAGCAACCCGCAGTCGTTTGTTATTTTCACAGCATACGCCTATGCAAGCAACTGGGCGTTGATGCTATTCGTTGGCCTACTAGGTGGGCTAGCCATCTTTTTTATTGGTTTAAAACAGATGAGTAAGGGATTGCGTCATGGCATTGCCAATAAGCTACGAGTAATCCTGCTTAGAATGTCAAGAAACAAGTATGTGGCTACTCTTTTTGGAGCTTTTGCTACAATTGTTACCCAATCGAGCAGTGCAACCACAGTAATGCTAATAGGATTCGTACAATCCAAACTGCTGAGGTTTGAGCAAACAATAGGAATGATTCTTGGTGCAGCTATAGGTACAACCATTACCGTTCAGCTAATCTCATTCAAACTTGCCGATTACTCTCTTCTAATTGTTGCCCTAGGCTTTGGTATGGTTGTCTTTACTAAAAAACAGGTTCATAAGAGTATAGGAGAAACGCTAATTGGTTTTGGACTAATATTCTATGGTATGCACCTTATGTCGGGAGCGATGTCGCCATTAAAGCACTACGAACCCTTCCTTATGGTTATCGAGAATGTACAGCAGCCCCTGTTGGGAGTAGTTGTGGGCACTTTACTTACCGCGCTGGTTCAAAGTAGCGCAGCATTTATAGGTATAGTTTTGGCGATGTGTACTCAGGGGCTTATCTCCCTAGAGGGCTCTATTCCTTTACTTATGGGGGCAAATTTAGGAACCACCATTACGGGAATTATTGCATCGTTTGCAACAGGTCGCGAAGCTAAAAAAGTTGCCCTAGCCTATGCGGTATTCAAATTCATTGGAATACTCCTTTTATTCTGGCTCATTGAGCCATTTGCCAACCTTGTTCGTTTATTCACACCCGACATAATTGACCCAACTTCTGGAACATTTGTAACAAACATAGGCAGGCAGGTAGCAAATGCGCACACCATTTATAATGTTATTCTCACTTTAATTGTATTGCCTTTTACAAAAACCTTCGCAAAAATAGTGGACTGGGTTATTCCCATTTTCCCTGAAAAACGTGAGCCATATAAGGTTCAATTCATCGACACCAACCTGCTGCAGTCACCAACCATTGCCATTGAGGTATCGAGGCAAGAGCTTGTGGGCATGGCAAAATTAGTGCAATCAATGCTTGATGATAGCATTAGACTATTTATTGACAAAAACCCTTCTACAATTGATACCATTCACGAAAAGGAGAACCACATAAACTTTTTACGCGATAAGCTAAATGATTATCTTCTAAAAATTAGTCACTCCGATATTAATGAAAAGGAGGTAGATAGCGTTTTTAAGGTGATGTTTGCCACAAAAGAGTTGGAACAGATTGGCGACATCATTTCGAAGAATATTCTTGAAAAGGGGAAATGGTGGCTCGGTGCGGGTTTAGAGTTTTCGCATGAGGGAAAGGAGGAACTTATTGAGTTTCATCGGCTAACCCAAAAGCAGCTAAAACGTGCAATAGATATTTTAAGTACGTTTAATTTGGATATTGCTCGAAAACAGCTTCGCAAGTACGAACACTACAAGCAGGTTGGCATTGAACTTGAACGAAGCCATTTTGATAGGCTGAAACAGGCTATAAATAAATCGATAGCGAGTTCAAAGACGCATTTGGAGCTGGTTAGCCTGTACCGAATTATTGGTAGCCATGCCAATAACATTGCACGTATTATGATAGGAGAAAATTAAAAAAGGCTGCCCCAAACAGAGACAGCCTTCAAACCTGATTCGAAAACTATTAATTCATACGCTTATTAAACTCCTCTACTCCCTTATCAAGAAATTCGATAAAAGCCTCAACGTCCAAATCATAGCCTTTTGGCTCAATGAGAGGCTTCTCATCGTTATCAAGTAGCACATAGTAAGGCTGACCATTAACGTTAAAACGTGTTGCCTGGAAATCGGCGTTTATCTTACCTATGGTTTTCTTAACCTTACCATCGCGCTCCGATGTAATCCACTCGCTCTCTGGCAGTTCAGTTCTATCGTCAACATAAAGCGCAACAATAATGTAATCGCGACGGAGGCGCTCTAAAACCCGAGGGTCGCTCCATACTTGCGATTCCATCACCTTACAATTAGCACAGGTATGCCCAACAAAATCGATAAATAGTGGCTTTTTCTTTTCGCGAGCGCAGTTTAGGGCTTGCTCATAATCAAAATATCCTTGGAGTCCATGGGGCAAATGCAAAAAGTCGGCATACTTAGGTTCATCGCATAACGAGTTCCTATCATCGGCATTAACCACAACGTTAACATTTGCATTGCTTGCCATGTTAAAGCTTTGGCTGCTTTCTGGAGGTAAAAGCCCAGATATTGTTTTTAGTGGAGCACCAAAGAGGCCTGGTAATAGATAAAACACAAAGGCAAAACTTGCAATGGCAAGGAATAGGCGGAATACACCAATATGTTGCAAATCGGAGTCGAACTTGAATTTAATTTTACCTAACAGGTAAAGCCCTAGAAGTGTGAATATCGACATCCAAATTGCTATGTAACCCTCACGGCTAACAAGGTCAAGCTGGTATCCCTGGTCGATGGTAAGGATGAATTTTAGTGAGAATGCCAACACGATGAATCCCAAGAATACTTTCACGGAGTTCATCCACCCACCACTACGAGGTAGTGAGTTAAGCCATGAAGGGAAGATTGCAAAGAGTGTGAATGGGATTGAGAATGCCAATGAGAATCCAAACATGCCAATAATAGGCTTTGCCCCCAACCCCGATGCAGCTTCAACAAGCAAAGCACCAACAATAGGGCCAACGCACGAAAGGCTAACTATTACAGTTGTTAATGCAAGGAAAAAAGAACCAATCAGTCCACCTCTATCGGCCTTGCTATCGGTTTTATTGGCAAGATTACCAGGTAACACAATCTCGAACAGGCCAAAAAACGATGCTGCAAATGCTATAAACAGTAAAAAGAAAATGGTGTTAGTTATCCAATGCGAAGTTAGTGTATTGGCAAAATCGGAGCCAAGGTTGAAAAGAGAAACGAGCAGACCTAATGATGTATAGATTGCAACAATCGAAATACCAAACACAAAGGCATTAAGAATTGCATTTGCCCTATTTTGTTGCTTGCCCATAAAGAACGATACGGTCATAGGAATCATAGGGAACACACAAGGTGTTAGCAATCCAGCCAGACCTGCAGCAAACGATACTAAAAAGAACCACCACATCGACTCCTCTTCTTTGGGAGACTCTTCAGCTGGGACTTCTTCTGAAGCTTTCTTTTCTTTTATTTTATCAGGTGATAATTTATCGGTTTCAACTAGTTCGCTGTTATCGGTAGTTACCTCCTGCTCATCTTTTGAAACCTTCGCATCGGCTTTTGCAACCGTTGACATTGATTTTTCAAGGTAGATACACTTGTCGGCGTAGCAAGCCTGAAACTCAACGTTTATATTGATATTTGCCTCATTAGCAGTTACTTCAATGAGCTGCGAAAACTTTGCTTCATCTTCAAAGTATGCAAGGTCTAGGTTAAAAACATCATCATGTTCGGTTTTGCTTTTGGTTATCTCTTTTAATTCACCAATCAGCTTATAACCTTGAGGATTTTCGAAGGTAAATGTGGTAGGAAGAGGTCCCCCTTCGGGTAGTTTTGTTGAATACAAATGCCATCCCTCGTCTATTTGAGCATTTATTATCACCTCAAACTTATTGGCTTCAACCTTTTTGGTAGTTGCCGACCACCTTACAGGGTCATCCATTTGGGCGCTTGCAATGCTTACTGAAAGTAATCCAATAGTAGCAAGGCTCAAAAACTTAAGCAATACTTTTTTCCTCATTGTTTACAATTTTGTGTTTGTGCAAATATACTCTTTTTAATATATCTAGATTTTAAAATATAACCTTGGTTTAATATGCTGTACCAAATTCAGAGCCGAAGCAAAAAGGAAACATTAAAATTTAAGGGCGAACAAATCACTAACAATATCAAACTTTCTAATATTGAGACAAATAACAACTACCTCTCTTTTCTTTTCATCAAATGCTGAACCAGGGCATAAACCAAGGATAGCAATGCCATAAAAGCAGATATGTTGCCTAGATAATCGCCATGGTTAGCATAGTAGGTAACTTTATTGTTAGCAAGAATGGTTCCTTTCAGCGTACCACGTTTCCACCAGCCAAGCGAGTCAATGATTTCGCCTCGTTGATTAATTAATGCTGAAATTCCGGTATTAGCAGACCGCGCAATTGACCTCCGCATTTCAATGGCTCGTATTCTCGACATGGAAAGATGCTGTCTGTAACCAGGAGTATCTCCCCACCAACCATCGTTAGTGATAACAAACAGTAGGTTTGCTCCATTTTTTATGTAGCCCGATACAAACTCACCAAACACCGACTCGTAGCAAATAATAGGGCCAACTCCAAATTTATCATCTAACGATTTGAACACTCCCCTATCGGGCTGAGTTCCTAAGCTTCCGGTAATTCCACCTAAATCAATCGATAGTTTTTCGAGAAACTTAAGGTATTGAGGATATGGCATCATCTCAACACCAACAACCAGTTTCGATTTATGGTAAATAGGTAAGCCAAACGAAGTATCAACCTGAATGGCAGAGTTATACCTATCGTAATAGTAGCGGTTGTCGTAAGGTAACTTTCGAGCCGTGGGCGAAGTTTGCTCACCTGGTTCATACAGCTTTAATGATATCAATCCCGTTACCCACATTGCATTTGGGTGACGATTAACAAAATCCTTAATTCGAAGGATACTTCCATTTTCTGCTACCTGATGTTCCCATATGCGGTCGTCAATGGCCGTTTCGGGGCAAACCACATAGCTAACGGTGCTATCGATACTTTCTTCTGCTAGATTTAGCATGATATCCATCTGCTGGTCGTTGGTAAGCCCGCTAAACTTTTCGTTGTAAGGATCGATGTTGGGTTGAACCACAACGACATTGACCGGCTCGCCCTTCTCTTCGTAGCTGTAAAACAGGTATAAGGAAAGAGCAAAGGGGATTGCAAAAAACAGGAGGACATCGGAAAAGAACCAGGCAATTCGTCCATAAACCTTTTCAAGGTAGGCAGTAATCTGAGATATAATGAAAAAGTTAACTACCAAAATCCACAAAGAACCACCTAAAACACCTGTAAACTCATACCACTGAATAACCATAGGATGATTGCCTAGGCTATTCCCAAGTGTTAGCCAAGGCCAAGCAACTTCTGAGTTGTGAAAAAACTGCTCCCAGGCTAGCCAAAGGGTTACAAATGCAAAAGCACCAATGGTTTTAGATGTATTTATGTGTACGAAATGATAGATGCTAAAAACCAGTGTCATTAAAAATGAGGTAATTAACACAGCAAGGATGGCACCAATCAAAGTGGCGTTATATATCCACCAGGTTGATAGAATGTTCCAAGTAAAAAAGGCCAGAAACACATAGCCAATGGTTTTCCAAAAGCCAGCCTTTTGCTCAACTAACCTGTAGTACGACACAAAAAGAGGCACCAGCGCAAAAAAGATGGTGTAGCTAGGTAGTCCCTCATACCAAGGTAAGGCTAACAGAATACCCGAAAGCAACATTAAAAAAACGTGCGATTTGAATAGCTTGGTAAAAAACATGGCCTGTGTTTTTAGAATAACATGTTGTAAAGATACAGATTTAGGTTTAACGTAAACTGGTAAATGAGTAAATTTGAAACAAAATAAAGAGTTAAAGCTATGCAAAATTCAGAATATCGACCTTATGTTGCAGGTGAGTTTGTAGAAACTAACGAGCGCTACGAAGTTAGATGTCCTTGGGATAACAGCTTAATAGCCAAAGTCCACCTGGCCGGAAATAAAGAGTTGGAACAAGCCATTGTAGCAGCGGAAAAAGCTAAAAGGGCCATGGCTAAACTATCATCTTATGAAAAGTATGAGATACTGATGAGCATAGCAAATGGGATTAAAGCAAAACGCGAGGCCTTTGCCAGAACATTGGCATTAGAAGCCTGCAAACCCCTCAAACTTGCACTTGGAGAGGTTGATAGGGCCATACAAACATTTATTGTAGCAGCCGAAGAAGCTAAACGTCCCCTTTCCGAAGCCATTAAGCTCGACTGGACACCTGCTGGTAAAGGGAAAGAGGGAATTGTTAAATATTTTCCAGTTGGAATTGTAGCCGGAATATCGCCTTTTAACTTTCCGCTAAATCTTAGCGTTCATAAGATTGCTCCAGCCATAGCAGCAGGTTGCCCTATTGTGTTAAAGCCCGCACGTAAAACCCCACTCTCTGCGCTAATGCTTGCTGAGGTGATAAACAATACAAATATTCCCAATGGTGGCATTTCAATACTTCCAACCGATAGGAATACAGGAAACAACATGGTTACCGATTCACGTTTTTCGCTTCTCTCATTTACTGGTTCCCCGCAAGTTGGATGGGCTATGAAAAAACAGGCAGGTAAAAAACGTGTCCTGCTGGAACTCGGTGGCAACGCAGGTGTTATTGTTGCACCATCAGCTGATATCGATTTAGCTGTTACCAAATGTGTTAGCGGTGCATTTGCCTATTCGGGCCAGGTGTGTATTCACACCCAGCGTATCTATGTTCACAGGTCTATCTTTGATAGTTTTATGGAGAAGTTCATTGATGGTGCTTCTAAGCTAAAAAATGGACACCCGCTAAGCGAGGAAACCGATTTATCGTCGATGATAGATGAGATGAATGCAGCAAGAGTTGAAGCGTGGGTAAGCGAAGCCATAAACGATGGAGCAAAAGTGCTTTTGGGAGGAAAACGCGAAGGAACATACTTTCCACCTACTGTTCTTACAAACACCAAGCAAGAAATGAAAGTATGTTCGCTTGAGGTTTTTGGACCCGTGGTTACAGTCGAACCATACGACACTTTTGAAGGGGCTATTGAATATTTAAACCATTCGGAATATGGTCTTCAAGCGGGTGTCTTTACAAATCAAATCGACGAAATGAATAAAGCATACAACGAGCTAGAAGTTGGAGGGGTTATCATAAACGATGTCCCAACATTTAGAGTTGACCATATGCCTTATGGTGGAATCAAAAACTCTGGGTTTGGGCGAGAGGGCATTAAATATGCCATGATAGAAATGATGGAGCCAAAATTATTGGTAAAGCCATTTGAGTAGTTTAACAAAACTTGAGAATTTGAGAATTATTTTTTGCCAAACATTTTCCAAATATTGGTATCTTTGCCCGCATTATGAATGAATCGGCAATGCTTTTAATTCTACTTATCAAAGGGATTATTATTGGGTTAGCAGCAAGTATTCCACTAGGGCCTATTGGTGTGATATGTATTCAACGTACCATCAATAAAGGCAGAACAAGCGGATTTCTTTCGGGGCTTGGGGCTGCCACAGCCGATACCATTTTTGCAGCAATTGCAGGTTTCAGCCTTTCGTTCATAATTAGTTTCATTAAAGAGCAACAAACCATAATTGAGATTGTTGGAGGTGTTATTGTTGTACTACTAGGCATTAAAATATTTCAAACCAATCCAATCTCACAGCTAAAAAGGCAAAAGAGGAGGAAAAACAGCCTTTTTGAGGATTTTGTTTCTGTCCTATTCCTTACTGGCAGTAATCCTTTGGCCGTTTTTCTTTTTATTGCGCTATTTGCCACGGCAGGTATTATTACCGACGATCAGAGCATGTGGCTTAACTTTATTGCGCTAGCAGGAGTATTCTTGGGGGCAGCCCTATGGTGGTATGTCCTCTCGTCGTTGGTTAACCATTTCCGCAAGCACTTTAGGCTAAAGCAACTGTGGTGGATAAACAAAGTCTCGGGTGTTGTAATTTTTGTTTTAGGGGGATTGGCAATTATCAATGTAATCCAAAGGTTGATATTTTAAATTTAGTTTTATAAGGTTTTATAGTCGTCCCTACGGGACTAATATTGTCATTGGCTCTTTGCCTCTACCATAAGAACGTCCCTGCGGGACTTAAAATTCAAAAAGCTTCAATTAATTCTTGTACTTACCCTAACTTGGTTGCAGATTAATATCTAATGTTTATAACTCCGTAGAGTGACCAAATGATAGCAATGAAGTATAGAATATAAAGCAATAGTTCCGTAGGAACGGCCTTGGTTTGTTACCATAGCAACTTATTCAATAAAAGTAAAGTTCTCGCTAGTGGCTAAAGCTGGTTTTAAATGGATTTAGCTACTTTTGATGTCAATTCTTTTATCATTCTTTTGCTTATTGGAATTTACGTTCCTTTTATGTTTTAACTAACTTTGAACGGTTTTGAAGAAGGCGAGAAAAAAGAAAAGCCCATTAGTAAGGGCGTTATTTATTGCATTTGGTATAATTTCTTTTGGGCTTGGAGTAATTGGCATTTTCTTACCATTACTACCAACTACTCCATTCATGTTGCTTAGCGCTTTTCTTTTTTTACGTAGCTCCGACAAACTTTACTTATGGTTAGTAAACCATCGAATATTCGGTAAATATATTCACGACTACATGGAGAATCGCTCCATCCCAAAGCGGGTAAAATGGTTTACTCTGATTCTGTTATGGTCAACCATACTAGCCAGCATTTCAACGCTTAATGTAAACAACTATATTCGAGGTTTACTGCTATTGGTAGCAATTGGTGTAACCGTTCATGTTGTTAAACTTCGGAATAGCCATCCAGACTAACGACCGCTTCGTTCAATGGCATCCTCTACCACCATGGTAAAAAAATCACGCATATTCATCCCAGTGGCCCTCACCTGTTGTGGAACTATACTTGCAGCGCTCATTCCTGGTACAGTATTAATCTCAAGGAAATAGATATTTTCGTCCCTGACAATATAATCGACCCTTACTATTCCTTTACACTGCAAACGGTCATATATTTTAGAGGAAAAATTCTGTATTCGCTCTTTTAGCTGGTCAGGAATTTGAGCGGGTGTTATTTCCTGTGACTTGTTAAGATACTTGGCGTCGTAATCAAAAAATTCGGTTTCTGGAATAATTTCAGTAACGGGTAAAACAATTTCGTTCTTGGCTCCTTTAAAAACTCCGCATGTCAGCTCCCTTCCTGAAATAAATTCTTCAACAATCACAAACTCATCCTCAGTAAAAGCCTTATCAATAGCAGGTGCTAAATCATCTATTGTTTTAACCTTTGTGACACCGTAGCTGCTTCCACTCTCATTGGGCTTTACAAAAACAGGAAGTCCTAACTTTTCAACTATCTCTTCGGGGACATAATTTTCGCCTCGTTTTATGATTACATCTTTTGCTAATGATACACCAGTTGCAACAACAAGCTCTTTACTGAAATACTTATTAAAAGTGACAGCGGAGTTCATTACGCCACCAGTGGTGTAAGGAATTTTAAGCATTTGGAAGTAAGCCTGCAGCAATCCGTTCTCACCTGGTGTGCCATGTATGGCAATTAAAGCGCAATCGAATGCTATTCTCTTTCCATTAATTGTTACCGTAAAATCATTTTTATCGATAGGAAGAGGATTTTCACCAGGCTGCTCTAAACTCCAACTATTCCCCTTAACTATTATTTTAAAAGCGTTAAAACGCTCAGGATCGAGCCAGCCCGCAATTTGGGTTGCGCTTTGCAAGGAAATATTAGCTTCGGAGGAATCGCCTCCAGCCATGATAGCTATGTTAAGTTTGCTGCTCATGATTCACAAATATTTATTAATGCAAAGCTGCATGAAATTTTTCTCATTGGCAAATGTTAGTTTACTAGGATAAGAGATGCCGCTACAACACTGGGCAAAATAATACGATTGGCTAGAACTAAAATCAACTCTCTTATCACCGCATACAAAAAAGAAAGATATTATGCTTGTGAGGTGATGGCTCACTATAAAAACCTTTCTAATCTGAGCTATTTGCGTTTTATCATAAGATAATCCCTGGCTTGCTCAGCATAACAATCAGCACCACGTTTCCTGCACACATTTAACACATATCTCCATTCTCGATATTGACACACGACATTGTTTACAAGGCCAGTACCTGATTGTTCGGTTTTTTTGTCAAGTTACAAGTAAATAAGCAAGTTGCAATCATTTCAAACTACTGAAACTCTAATTGGCTACTCTGTGTTCTGGCAATTGGAGTTTTTTGATAATACAACTTGTCATCATCAAGAATTCTCCAAATCTTTAGCAATTTAGCATTAAGCATAGACTCATGAGGATTCTCAATAATTTTCCATGATAAAACGGTGCAATTATTATCAATTTTCACAACTGGCTCTTCTGACTCTGCTATTTTCAGAATTGCATTTTTTTCACAACTATTTTTATTAAAATTGGGTTTGTCAGCATTTGTGAAGATAAATAATACTAAAGACACTAAAGGTATATACCAGTAATTTTGTTTGTGCGAAAAATTTTTCAAAATAAAAATTGTTGTTTTGGCAAAAACAAACATTAAACTTACTGTTATTGGTATGATTGTGTCATATCTAAGGACATAAGGGCGATAATTTCGATATCCACCAAGAGGTAATAGTGCTATGTAAATTAGAGAAAACAGTCCAATCCATTTAAATGTTTTCAATAGTTTTTCACCTTCTGGATTTCTATATTTATTACGAATAATTAACGCATTGATTAATAAGAATAAAAACAAAACAGGAAATCCCAATTTTTGAGTAAACGAATAGTATATACCTTCAGGTAGTCTTGAATATAATGCTGATAATGGCATTCTATTGGCAATATTTACAGAATTATATCTTCCAAGAAATAAGGAATATAATGAGAGAACACAAATGGGTATCAAGTAAAAATAAATTTCTTGGGGTATATTACGAATAGTCAATTTTAATTTAATAGCTCTTTTGGTAATGTTTGAGTCGTTTAAATTTTGTGAGAAATAATGTATAAAAAACAGCATACTTATCACTAATGATATTCCAGGATTTAAAGGCCCACTTAGGCTAGATACTAAAGCCAGTAGAATCCAAAAGTATTTTATGTATTTCATTCTTTTTAATTCAAATCCATAAAATTGTTTTAAATAAAGTGGAGTAAAATATATTAGAATTAAAATAGTAGGAAGCGCGTAGAAAAAGGTATAGGTAGTGGATGGGTCAATGATACCCATATAGCCTCTATATCCGTTTGTCTGAAAAAGCGGGGTTATTAGGATTGCAGCCACTAAAAAATCAAATTTCATAACGCCTCCCGAAATAAGAATAGAAAGTAAAAAAATAATTATAATTTGAATTATTGTCTTAGCCAATGCGCATGATAGGTATGCGCTATTTAGAGGGCTTGTGAAATTTTGAAGAAATAATGGAACATAATTAAAATATTTATAAAAAGTCCAATGACAGAAAAACCTGTTCGGATTAGGATAAGTTGTATGGTATAAAATAGCTCTTATACCGAATGGACTTTCAAGAATTGGTTTCACGTCTTCAGCAGGAACTATGCCACTCGCCATATCTCCATCAAAGGGTGTATAGTAATTCTGTAAGAATGTGTATCCAATATCCGCAAGTAATAATGCTACTATTAGTAAAGCAAAAACTTTCTTAATCATTTAGTGCCCATAGGTTTAATTAAATGGTTGGTGCGAAACGGTTACATGTATGAAACGTTAGGGATTGCGGGCTTGGTCCCTGTCTGCCGTTACAGAAGCTAATGCGGGGCAGAACACTTAATACAACCACTTAAACCCCAATACTTTATACATAATACTGTATGCCGTTTTTTATATTCTCTATTCGTTATTTTTTTATAATTAGAATTTCCAGCATCCATCGCAGTTTTGTGTTATATGGGAACAAGTTGCTTTCCAGTACTATCTACAAGACCCCATTTACTATTCTTTTTAACACAAACATTTCCTTCTGACCAAATCTCTACATCATCATATTCAAAATGAATATGATTTAATCCTTTCTTATTTATAACACTCCAACATTTCCCTTTTTGAACTGCTAAAAATCCTTCAGAAAAATAACGCCAATCCTCTAACCCGTATGAAGTAAATTTAATACTATCAAATTCAAAATTAACTATAATATTGTTGTATTTATCAATAAGACCCCATTTCCCATTTTTCTTTACAGCGCAATAACCATCTTGCGAGAAAAACCATCGTCCACCTTCAACAGAAACTTCTTCAGAAACAAGAATATCATTGTACATAAATGGCACAACTAACTCGCCTTTTTCATTAAGAAAACCCCATAAACCGTCCTTTTTTGCAGCGGCTCTTTTCTCGTAAAATAATTGCACGTCTGGAATGTAAAATTCATCATAAACACAGTCGGCTAATACTTCATCTTTTTTATTGACTAGTCCCCATTTCCCGTCCCTTTTCACGATTGCCGTTTCTCCATTGTAATCAAAATATTCAATGTAAGGACCTTCCATTCTGCTCGTTTTTTTATAATCAAAAGTATATATGTCATCATAATTAAAGGAAATTATAACCTTCCCTTCACTGCTGATGAGTCCCCACTTCCCATCTTTTTTAACTTTTGCGTAAGGAGAAAAATATACTTTGTTTGTTGGAACACATTTCCCATTAACGTTTCCATATGCATAATTTTCAGCATCAACTACACTGTCGAAAATACAAGGAAATAGTTCTTCACCGTTCTCATATAAGAACCCAATTTTTCCATTGGCTCTTACTAATTTTAAGGTTTTAGAATTGCCATCAGTATCTTCATACCAATCATTGGTTTCTTCCATCGAATCATAATCTTTTGTTTGGCTTTGTGCTACTTTCGATTGGGAAGAATTTCTACATCCAATGTTGATTAAAATTATTAAAGTAAGTAATCCGATTTTTTTTATATCTTCCATTTCAGTTTTATTTTCAGGTTTTGAAGGCTGCGATTGTGTTTTTGTCAAAATGGCATACAACGTATGTGTAAAAGTTAATTGCAGTTTATATATTATTACTATCACTGTGTGTAAGTGCTTGTTATTCTATTGATGTCTTCTGAAGTTTTATTCAAAGTGCTTCAGAATTTTGTGAGAGATCTTTTACAAACATGTCTATAAATATCTGTCGTACTGTTTGACTTATGCCCTAGTATGTTGTTTGCCATGAATATGTTTTATTTTAGTTTATGTATTCATAACCTGTGTGGTAGGTTAAAACAAATGTAAAAATTTTTTATTGTCATCAAAAGGATTTCTCAGAAATATTTATTGATCAACTCAACCTTTGTTTAACCATCGTCAATTTAACCTTGCCAATTGTAATAGCATAATACAATTTTCTGCAGGGGGCTTTTCCCCCATTTGATGAAGAGTTTTAAATGTTTAAAACATGGCGCAGTTCAGTGGTTGGGTGTGTATTATTTCCCAATTTGTTGAGACCAGTCCTAGTACATCGATCTATTCTGATTATTTCCGTTTCATTCCTCTCGCTTCTTCTAACTTTCTCATATCCTTCAACAAGAGATGCTTCGACAAGCTCAGCAAGACATTAATTCAAGATTTCATATTCAAGATTCAAGATTTGTCACATGAAATTCCGATTCCTTCCGAATATTTCCGAATCATTCCGAGTCATTCCTCTAACTTCATTTAACTTCTTCTAACTTCTTCATATTCTTCAAGAAGAGATACCTCGACTACGCTCGGCATGACACAAATGGTTCAAAATTCAAATTTGATATCTTTGGATTTTCGGTTTACAAGAAAACGGCATAAAAGGCTATTCCGCGAATGGGTCGTGGGTGGGTCGTTGCATAGGGCAAAGGAAGCGGTGCTGTTTGAGCCATGCCTGCGGCATGGCGAGTTGCACCGCGCGGTAGACACGACCACGGGGACCCCATCGGAACAGGCTTTTCAGCCTTGATTTTTTGCTTCTTTTGCATCAAGGCAAAAGAAGGGGAAACAAATGTGGCTTCGACAGGCTCAGCCACCGACAAGCTCAGCCACCAGCAGGCTCAGCCACCACAAGCGCAACATTGACAGGTTCGGAGCAAAAAGGCGCTTCCGATTCCTTCTGAATGTTTCCGAATCATTCCGAATTATTCTTTTAACTTCCTCTAACTTCCTTTAACTTCCTCGTATTCTTCAAGAAGAGATGCTTCGACAAGCTCAGCATGACAAACTGATTCTTAGGACAATTAATCAAATTTGCGATGCAACGTCTCATATTCGCTCTTTGGGGTGGTTCTTCCGTGCATCGCAAATCACTTTGGGGCTTGTTGATTCTACCATTAGTTCGCCCCAACGGGGCTGAATTTTCTTTTTGTAAATCGTCAGATATTGAACTACTTTTCGAAACACCAAAAGCGATGAGCGTTAAACGTTAAATGTTAGGCATTAAACAAAAATGGTTTCCGCTACCTTCCGATTATTTCCGAATCATTCTGAGTCATTCTTCTAACTTCCTCTAACTTCCTCTCATTCCTCTGAAAGAGATGCTTCGACAAACTCAGCATGACAAAAGACTTCCGAATGTTTCCAACTCATACCCCCTCATCCATCACCCCAAAAACTCAAGACATAGGCTTCTCATTTGATACTTCCAGCAAAAAGCACTATCTTGTAAAAAATAAAAATAAAACAAAGAGAAAGAGTTTTTAATGCCATTACCAACAAGTTTACTAAGCGATTTAATCACTTTAAGGCAGTATTTACATAAGCATCCAGAACTTTCAGGCTTTGAAAGTGCAACTAGCCAAAAAGTAGCAGAGCTACTTGCCGAAACAAATCCAACAGAAATTATTGAGAACATTGGTGGTTATGGTGTAGCAGCAGTCTTTGATTCTGGGCACAATGGCCCAACAGTCCTATTTAGGGCCGATATGGATGCGCTTCCAATTGAGGAAAGCAACTTATTCGCCTACAGATCGAGCAATAGGGGAATAGCTCACCTTTGTGGCCATGATGGGCACACATCCATTCTTGTAGGTTTAGCCAAAATCCTAAGCGTTAATCCACCAAAGAGAGGGAAAGTTGTGTTACTTTTCCAGCCAGCTGAAGAAACTGGCGAGGGTGCTTCAAAAGTAATTTCCGATCCAAAATTTAAGCGCATAAAACCCGATTATGCTTTTGGCCTTCATAATCTTCCTGGATTTGAAAAAGGAACTATCTACACTCGTGTTGGAACTTTTGCATCTGCATCAACAGGGATGATTGTTGAGCTAAAAGGATTATCGTCGCATGCCGCACATCCCGAAGATGGGAATAATCCCGACAGAGCAATGGCTAATATCATTTTAGGTTTTAACAAAATAGCATCAGAGAAGGCCGGTTTTAAAGATTTTGTACTACTAACAGTAATACATGCAAAATTAGGAGAAGTTGCTTTTGGCACAACTCCAGGTAAAGCAACTGTTATGGCCACGCTCCGCTCATTTGAAAATGGCGATATGCAGCTGTTAAAGCAAAAGGCCGAAAGTGTTGTTAATAGCATTTGCTCGGAATACAACCTAAAGCATACAATAACCTACCAGGAAGAATTTCCAGCAACCATCAACCACCCAGAAAGTAATGAGATAGTAAAGGATGCATGCAATAAATTAGTCCTTAAACATCATTCGCTTAGCCTACCCTTTAGGTGGAGCGAAGACTTTGGTCACTTCAGCAACATTTGCAATACTGCTTTTTTTGGAGTGGGTGCTGGCATCAACCATCCACAGCTACATAACGAGGACTACGATTTCCCCGATGAAATCATTGAACCATCTATTCTTGTTTTTGAACAAGTGCTAAGTCAACTATTAAACGGTTAAAGAATCACACATGCAACAAACATCATACATTGAAATTAGTAAATCAGCCTATCGACATAACATACAATACCTAAAAAAGATAATTGGCAGTAACGTAAAACTTTCGGCTGTAGTAAAAGGCAATGCCTATGGGCATGGCGTTGAAAACATTGTTCCTTTAGCCGAAAAAGCAGGAGTAAACCACTTTTCAGTTTTTTCAGCAGCCGAAGCATTGGAAGTATTTAAGGTTAAGAGTGACAAATCCAAAATCATGATAATGGGCTACCTAAGCGACGAACAAATTGCTTGGGCTATTGAAAACGGAATTGAATTTTATGTATTTGATTTATACCGACTAACAAAAGCTATCGAACTAGCAAAAAGCATTGGAAAACCTGCAAAAATACACATTGAGGTTGAGACGGGTTTTAACCGTACTGGCATTGAATTTGAAGAGCTGCCGCAAGTAACATCGGTAATGCATGAAAACCTCAATCTGATAGAATTTGTTGGATTATGTACGCATTATGCTGGTGCCGAAACTATTGCCAATCATCTAAGAGTAATGAACCAAATAGAGATCTACAACTCGTTCTACGAATATTTTCTTCTTAAAGATTTAGTTCCAAAATATCGCCATACAGCAGCATCGGCGGCAACCCTCACCTACCCACAAACCCGAATGGATATGGTAAGAGTTGGTATTGCCCAATATGGATTTTGGCCTACACAAGAAACTCTTATTCATCAGATAAAAGAAAATAATGCCAAAGAATCAGACCTAAGACGTGTTATTTCGTGGAAAACTCATATCATGTCAATTAAGAATGTTGAGCCTGGCGAATTTGTGGGCTACGGCATTTCATATATGGCCAATCGTAAAACCAAGGTAGCTATACTTCCTATAGGTTACTCCAATGGTTATAGCCGTTCCTTAAGCAACTCGGGAAGAGTACTTATTCATGGCAAACAAGCTCCAGTAGTTGGATCGGTAACCATGAATACACTTAGCGTTAATGTAACCGATATCCCTAACGTTAACCAAGGCGATGAGGTTGTACTAATTGGCAAGCAGAAGCGAGAGTGTATTACCGTTGCATCGTTTAGCGACATGAGCAACCAGCTTAACTATCAGGTGTTAGCCCGATTACCAGGAAATATTCCCAGAAATGTTGTTTCTTAATAATTATACAGTGCAGAAACGATTAACAAGGAAATTACTGAAAATAAAACAATGAATAAAACTCGAACGCATAAGCAAAACGGGCTAGCATATGCCACTTAATCACGTATAAATCAGAACAAACAGCTAAGATCTGGTTTTACACCTATTATAAGCATATCATCCACTTGCTCAAGGTCTCCTTTCCAATCGTCGATAGCCTTCTCAATACTTCTCCTTTGTTCCTCGATCGGTTTCATATAGTTACTTAGTAGCAAATGCCTAAATCGACGATACTTGAACTTTTTCCCTTCTGGCCCTCCAAACTGGTCAACAATGCCATCGGTAAACATATATATCATATCTTTAGGCTGAATTGGGATATAGTAGCTACTAAACAAGCTATGCCCAAGCTCATTTGCCATACCAACCGAGTATCTATCGCCACGGATTTCTATAAGCCTACCATCGCGGACTAAGAATAGGTTAGAAAAGGCTCCAGCAAACTGAAGCATGTTATACTCCTTGTCGATAATACAAAACGACACATCCATACCATCCTTAACCTTAATTCCGCCAGTATTTTCACCATTGCTGGTAGCAAAAGTGTTATGAATAGCTATGCTTAGCCGGTTTAGGATTTCAGAAGCGTCGTCAACTCCCTCGATGTTTGTGATATTACGAAGGAGTTCAATTCCAATAATAGACATGAAAGCACCTGGAACACCATGGCCCGTACAGTCGACAACAGCAATAAATGTTTTATTTCGAGTTTCGTTAATCCAGTAAAAATCGCCACTTACTATATCTTTTGGCCTGTATATAACAAACGATTCAGGAACCAGCTGCTTGAAATGAGAAATGGATGGCAACATGGAATCCTGTATTCGCTTTGCATAATTTATACTATCGGTTATATTTTTATTTTTAAGGGCAAGTTCTTCTTTTTGTTCTCGTAGGGCTTCAAGCACAGCTTCCCTTTCTTGGAGGAGTCGGTTTACGCGTTTTACATTTCTATTCCTTCGAATTATAATTATTACAAAGGTTAAGAGGAGAACAAATATGTAAAATGAGATAGCAAATTTAGTTCTGTACCAAGGGGCAACCACATTTATTTCAAGAGATATAAATTCCTTAGTCCAAACCTTATCGCTATTGGCCCCCATAATCTGGAAGATGTAATTACCTTGGGGTAAGTTAGAGAAGGACACCTTATTGCTAGCACCTAGTTCAATCCATCTATTATCGTGTCCAACTAGCCTATATCGATATGAGTTTAATTCAGGATGAACAAAGTCAAGAGCAGTTAAAGTAAATGTAATATTGCTAAAATTATCGGGCAAAGTAATTCTAGAGTTTTTATATGGTATTATCTCGTAGCTACTTGATTTACTATAAACGCTGACCTTACTTATACTGATATTTGGAGCAACTGTATTTAGTGGTATGGAATCTGGATGGAAGATATTTACACCATCAATTCCGCCAAAGTACAGATAACCTTTATCATCCTTAAAGGAAGAGTTGATATTCAACTCATTACTAAACAAACCATCTCGTTTTCCATAGGTACGGACAAGGTTTGACAAAGGGTTAAATGAAATAAGCCCCTTATTTGTACTCAGCCAAATACGACCTCTGCTATCCTCTTGGATATCATTAACCAAGCCCATCTTCAAACCGTTAAAACTAACCTTATGAACCTTCTTGGCCTTATCTTTAGGATTTATCCAATACAGTCCACTAGTAGAGCCAATCCATATTAAACCATTCATGGATTGATAAAGGCAAAGAGCCTCTATTTGAATACTAACATCTTTAGCAGAAATGCTACAATGCTTTATCCTATCAAGGCTTTCATTAAGATATGAAACGCCCTTACTTGTTGCAACCCAAACACTACCATCCTTATCAACTAAAACATCGTAAACCTCGTTACTAAGAAGCGATAAAGAATCGCGCCTAAAGGCATAAAAGCTAACAACACCTTGCTTACCAACCCTATGCAAACCATTATGAGTTGCAAGCCAAATCCTACCAATAGAATCCTCGGCAATAGAATATATCCTATTATTCCTAAAAAGATCACCTACATATATTCCCTTGTATTCAAATAAGTCGACAATATTTCTCCCCCCTCTTGGATGCACAAAAACACCATTCCGAGTTCCAATAACCATGTCACCATTACGTAGTTTTAGTAACGAATGGATAAAATCATCGGGTATGTAGTTGGGACCGCTTCTAGTATATCTTTTGTTTAATCCTGTTTTTGGATTAAAAACATGAAGCCCAGTTCCCCAAGTGCCCAGCCAAATATTACCAGCATTATCAAGACTTATTGAGGCAATAATATTATTTGAAAAAAGTTTTCTGCCTTGAACATCCTTGCTATAGCCTGATATTCTATTTGTAAATGGGTTAATTTTAACTAGCCCATTTTGAGAAGCTACCCAAACCACACCTGAACGGTCACGTAAAACGCTTGAAACGTTAATAAGTTCGACCCGTTCATTGTTAAAGTACAGGTTATTATATTTTAGAAGATCACCATTTGGTAACACTTTTGCTAATCCCATTAAGCTGCCCACCCAAAGAGAAGAATCGGAATCGAGTCCTAAGAACTGAATCCTCTCAATTAAGCGCCTATCCTCGTTACTTTTAACATTTACCTTAAACCTAGTAAAACTTCCCGATTTATAATTATAAACGCTAATTCCCTTGTCAGTACCAACCAGTAAACCCTTTCCTGTTTCAACAATAGCATTCACCCTATTCCCATAAAGCGAATACCAGTTACCGGGTTCCTCGTGAAATCTTTTAAAAAGCAATCGCTCTTTATCGAATAAAAAGAGGCCATCTTTTGTACCTAACCATAGATTCCCCTTTGAATCCTCAAAAACGGGATTAACATCATTGGATTGGGATATATTAAAAATATCATTATAGTGCTTAAACTTTGTGAAGTCATCGGTTTTAGGATTATAAAGATGCAGCGCATCAATTGTTTTAACCCATATCCGATTACTTTTATCCTTATAAACCCTTAATATTTTATTTGACGAAAGCGATCTTGAATCATTTGGAAGATGAAGGTAGGTTTTAAACTTATTGTTGTGCCTGTCATACTTATTCAACCCATAATAAGTGGCTATCCATAATACCCCATCGTTACCCTCTACAATATTCTGAATATAGTTATTAGATAATGTGGTGCTATCGTAAGGGTCGTTTGAATAAATTAAAAATTCATATCCATCGTATCGGCACAAGCCTTCCTGCGTACCAACCCACAGATATCCTACAGAGTCCTGAATAATTGTTTTAGCAAATGATTGTGGTAGGCCATTATCGGAATTAAAAAGTTCTACATTAACCCTCTGGGCAATACTTACGCTTGTGCTCGCCAGCAAACAAGCACCAAACACAAAGTTTAACAATATGGTTTTAACCCTTTTCAATTGCAAGAATTATGCTAATATACAAAAAAGCTAAAAATATCGAACTACGGCATCACTGCCTACTATAAGTTTTTGGAATTTTAATGAAGGCGATTTAACAAATTCACCTATGCCATATGATTCCCATTTCTTATCGACCAGTTCAATAGTTTTGGTATCCATCGATACAATATTGGGCCATAATCTAGGGAACTTGTCGCTAGGATAAGCTTTTTTTGTACCATCAATAATAATTCTCCAATCCTCTCCACCATTTAATACCATTGAAACATCACGTTGAGGGTCAACATTACCAGACACATACCATAGAACAACCGATAAATCATCTATTACATCGTCCATGTCTACAAGAACTACTCCCTTAATCCCATTAAGTGCATCACTAGCAGTCAGCTTTTCTTTAAAGGTTTTCCAATCACCAACCTCTTTCTTGTTTACTGATATAATTGCTACTGGAACATCCTCATTTACTAAGGAAACATTTGACTTTACAATCTGTTCAGAAATTTCATTTAGTTTCAGAACTAGCTCATCAACATTTACCTCTAACTTATTAAGGGATTTTCTTTCGGATGTTGCATCAATAAAAAGTTTGCTTCCAAAAGCAAATTGGTTTGATGAGTGATCAAGCACATCGAGAGGTCCTTTACCAAAATAGATATCAGTTTCTGGATTGACTACATTAAAAATATGCCTAAGCAACTCCATTCCATTATTTAGGTCCAGAGAGTTAGGAAAAGCAACAAGAATTTTATTAAACATCATTTGACCTGCTCCCCAAAGTGCGTTCATAACTCGATAGGCCTGTCCTTTAAACTCATCCTTTATTTTAACAAGAGCAATATTGTGAGCAACGCCTTCTGCTGGAAGCACCATGTCTTCAAGTTCAGGCAATATTGCTTTACGTATTGGTTCTAGGAATATTCGTTCAGTAGCCTTAGCGATATAAGCGTCTTCCATTGGAGGTACTCCAACAATAGTTGCAGGATAGATGGCTTTCTTCCTATGGGTTATACAAGTAACTGTAAATCGAGCATACCAATCGGCCAAAGAGTAAAAACCCGTATGATCGCCAAAAGGGCCCTCCCAAACCGGTTCGTCGCTAGGGTCAACATATCCTTCAATAACAAAATCGACATCTTCGGGCACTTCTAAATCTACGGTTAAACATTTAACAAGTTTAACCTTCTTATTCCTTAAAAAGCCAGCAAGCAGGTATTCATCAATATTTTCAGGTACGGGGGCAGTTGCAGCATAGGTGTACGACGGGTCTCCTCCTAGCGTAACGGCCACTGGCATTAGCTTTTTTAATCGTTTATACTCCTGAAAATGCTTTGCTCCTGTTTTGTGCA
This sequence comes from Tenuifilum thalassicum, assembly GCF_013265555.1. Taxonomy (GTDB): domain Bacteria; phylum Bacteroidota; class Bacteroidia; order Bacteroidales; family Tenuifilaceae; genus Tenuifilum; species Tenuifilum thalassicum. The sequence continues at coordinate 2,733,062 of NZ_CP041345.1, forward strand.
TATGCCAATGCATACCAGTGTGAGTACCATCCAGAATCTGCATCCTGTACATACCGATATTTCGAACACCCGTTTCGGGATGTTTTGTGTGAACCATGGGCAAGGTAACAAAACGTCCTCCATCAAAAGGCCAGCATTTTAGAACAGGAAGAGCACCAAGATCGGGGTTCTGATGTATTACTTCCTGGCATACCCCTTTACCTGATTTTAGAGTAGGAATCCATGATGACATTTGACCTAGTTGTGGGAGCGCCTCAAGTTTATCCCATATCGAGTTTTTAGGTTTTGAAAGAAGTTCGAAAAGTTGCGAAATTTTTTCTCTTACCATCTCAAGTTCTTCAACACCAAGTGCAAGGCAAATCCTTTTATGGGAACCAAATGCATTGGTAAGCACAGGGAATTTAGTTCCAGTATTTTCAAAAAGTAAAGCCTTACCACCACCAGGTAATTTCGACTGCCTATCGGTTATTTCTGCAATCTCAAGATCGGGGTCGACAAACCCCTTAATCCTAACCAGCTCCCCATTCGCCTCAAGAATCGATATAAAATCATTCAATGAATTATATGCCATGACAAAGTATTATGACCTAAAAATAAAAAAAGCTTCGGATATTACGTCCGAAGCCTTCTAAAAGTTATAGTAAGATTACTATTTTTTTATGTACTTAAAGTTTTTGCCAGGATAAATTGCGGCATCTCCAAGCATCTCCTCAATACGCATAAGCTGGTTATACTTAGCAATCCTATCAGAACGTGATGCAGAACCAGTTTTGATTAAACCAGTATTAAGCGCAACTGCTAAATGCGCAATAGTAGTATCCTCGGTTTCTCCAGAGCGGTGACTCATGATTGAAGTCATCGAATGCACATCGGCAAGGCGAACAGCATTGATAGTTTCAGTTAAAGTACCAATTTGGTTAACCTTGATAAGGATACTATTGGCTACACCCTCATCAATACCTCTTTGTAAACGCTGAGTATTTGTAACAAACAGGTCGTCGCCAACAAGTTGAATGCGATCGCCCAAGGTTTGAGTCATTAGCTTCCAACCTTCCCAATCGTCTTCGGCCATACCATCCTCAATAGAAATGATAGGATACTTGTCAACCCAAGTTTTCCAATAGTCAACCATTTGAGCAGGGGTTAGCTTATCGCCTGTTGACTTATGTAGATGGTAAACTTTCTCTTCGGGGAGGTAGTATTCCGATGACGCTGGGTCTAGGGCAATAAACACATCTTCGCCTGGTTTGTAACCAGCCTTTTCAATAGCCTGAAGTATAACGGTGATAGCTTCTTCGTTTGATTTAAGATTAGGAGCAAAACCACCCTCATCACCTACGTTAGTAGAATAACCAAGTCCTTTAAGAACTGATTTAAGATTGTGGAAAACCTCTGCACCCATCCTAATGGCCTCAGTAAAAGATTGAGCACCAACAGGCATAATCATAAACTCCTGGAAGTCGATGCTATTATCGGCATGCGAACCTCCATTAAGGATATTCATCAAAGGAATAGGAAGAGTACGAGCGTTTACGCCACCAACATAGCGGAATAGGGGTTGTCCGGTCATTTGAGCAGCAGCATGAGCCACAGCAAGTGAAACCCCAAGAATAGCATTCGCACCAAGATTACCTTTATTAGGAGTTCCATCAAGTTTAATCATGGTTTCATCGATAAGCTGCTGGTCTAGTACATGCATTCCAACAAGCTCATCGGCTATGATAGTATTCACATTATTAACAGCCTTCTGAACGCCCTTGCCAAGGTAACGGCCCTTATCGCCATCACGTAGTTCAACAGCCTCGTGTACACCAGTAGAAGCACCACTGGGAACAGCAGCACGACCAAAATAACCACTTTCAGTTAAAACATCAACTTCTACAGTTGGATTGCCCCTAGAGTCTAGAATCTCACGGGCGTGAATGCTAACAATTTGTCCCATAGTATTAAAGTATTTAAGGTAAAAATTAGATAAAAAAAGGGATAAAGCCATAAGCTCATCCCTAAATAATATTCTTAACAAATAAAATTACTCAGCCTTTTCTTCAGTATTATCAGCATTTTGATTCTCCTGATTTTCGGCCTTAGGTTCTTCAACTTTCACTTCAGCCTCGGGGGCTTTTGTTTTAGTTTCAGCTTTTTTAGCTTTTGAACCACCCCTACGTGTTCTCTTAGCTGCAGGTTTAGCAGCTTTCTCTGAAACGTAAGTTGTATTGTAATCAACAAGCTCAATGATACACATCTCAGCGCTATCACCTAAACGAGCACCAGTCTTCAGTATACGAGTATACCCGCCAGGACGATCTGCAATTTTTTGAGATACTTCGCGGAATAGTTCAGTTACAGCTTGCTTGTTTTGCAAGTAGCTGAATACTACACGACGCTGATGTGTTGTATCCTCTTTACTCTTGGTAATAAGAGGTTCTACATAAGAGCGTAGGGCTTTTGCTTTAGCAACAGTTGTGGTGATACGCTTATGCAGTATCAACGAAGAAGCCATGTTAGAAAGCATTGCCTTACGGTGAGCGCTCTTACGTCCTAAATGGTTAAATTTCTTTCTATGTCTCATCGTAATTATTCCTTATCCAATTTATACTTTGATACATCCATGCCAAACGAAAGGTTCAAACTTTCAAGCAGGTCTTCAAGCTCGGTAAGCGATTTTTTCCCGAAATTACGGAACTTCAACAAGTCGTTCTTATTGTAGCGAACCAGCTCACCTAACGTTTCAACATCGGCTGCTTTTAAGCAGTTAAGAGCACGAACCGACAAGTCGAGATCAACGAGCTTTTGCTTTAAGAGCTGACGCATATGAAGTACTTCCTCATCAAACTCCTCTGCTTCAATTCTATCCTCAGTCTCAAGGGTAATTTTCTCGTCTGAGAATAACATGAAATGGTAAATGAGGATTTTAGCGGCCTCCTTCAAAGCATCTTTTGGATGTATTGAGCCATCGGTCTCAATTTCAATAAGTAACTTCTCGTAGTCGGTTTTTTGTTCTACACGATAGTTATCGATAGAGTACTTAACGTTGCGAATAGGAGTGTGAATTGAATCAATTGGAATGATACCAAACTCACCTTCTTCGGGTCTATTCTCTTCAGCAGGAATGTACCCCCTACCCTTATTGATGTTAACCTCGATTTCGAGTTTAACATCGGGCTCCATTCTACAAATTACTAAATCGGGGTTAAGTACTTTAAAACCTGACAAGAAGTTAGAAAGGTAGCCAGCCTTAAACTCGTTCTGACCTGTAATAGTTATGGTAACCTTTTCGTTATCAACACCATCGGCAATGCGTTTAAAACGTACTTGCTTAAGGTTAAGAACAATTTCTGTTACATCTTCCATTACACCAGGAATGGTAGAGAACTCATGATCAACACCACGAATTCTGATCCAGGTAATTGCATAACCTTCAAGCGAAGAAAGTAAGATTCTTCTTAATGCATTGCCCACCGTGATACCATAGCCTGGCTCAAGAGGACGAAACTCGAATTTACCGGTAGTATCGGTAGATTCAAGCATGATAACCTTATCGGGTTTTTGGAATGCCAGTATAGCCATATGGTACAGGTTTTATTACTTAGAGTAAAGTTCAACAATTAATTGTTCCTTGATATTTTCAGGGATTTCGGATCTTTCAGGTACGTTCATAAACTTACCTTCCATTTTGGTTCCATCCCACTCTAGCCACGAATATTTAGTGTGACGATTTGATTGAAGCGACTCAGTAATAGCCTCAAGCGATTTAGAGCGCTCACGCACACCAACAATATCACCAGGTCTTAACCTGTATGAAGGAATGTTAACAACTTTCCCGTTAACTGTTATGTGCTTGTGTGATACTAGCTGACGAGCTGCAGGGCGTGAAGGAGCGATACCTAAACGGAATACCACATTATCGAGACGAGACTCAAGAAGTTGAAGAAGAATCTCACCAGTAATACCCTTGCTACGAGCAGCTTGCTTAAATAGGTTTAAGAACTGACGTTCAAGTAAACCATAGGTATATTTTGCTTTCTGCTTTTCAAGCAGCTGCATACCATATTCAGAAACCTTTCTACGTTTCTTCATTAACCCATGAACCCCAGGAGGATAATTCTTTTTCTCAAAGTATTTATCCGGGCCATAAATGGGCTCACCAAACTTACGAGCAATTTTGGTTGTTGGTCCAGTATATCTTGCCATTATTATTAATTTTTATTGTTATCAGAAAAGGTTATACCCTACGACGTTTAGGAGGACGACAACCATTGTGTGGTAGAGGTGTTACATCGATAATTTCAGTAACTTCAATACCAGTAGAATGGATGGTTCGGATAGCCGACTCACGTCCTGCACCAGGGCCTTTAACAAACACTTTTACTTTTCTCAAGCCCAAATCATAGGCTACTTTAGCACAATCGGCAGCAGCTACCTGGCCTGCATAGGGAGTGTTCTTTTTAGAACCTTTGAATCCCATTTTACCTGCAGATGACCAAGATATAACCTGACCAGTGCTATTAGTTAAAGTAACTATGATATTATTGAAAGATGAATGGATATGGGCTTGTCCTACCGGATCAACCTTAACTACTTTCTTTCTAGCTGTTGATTTCTTTGCCATAGTTTATTTACTATTTAGTAGCCTTCTTCTTGTTGGCAACAGTTTTTCTCTTTCCTTTACGTGTACGAGCATTATTCTTGGTTGATTGACCTCTTACAGGTAAACCAAGACGATGACGAATACCTCTATAACAACCAATATCCATTAAACGTTTGATATTAAGTTGAACCATAGAACGTAGTTCTCCTTCAACTTTATACTCTTCGTTTAGGATAGTACGAATGGCTGTTATGTTCTCATCGGACCAATCGGCTACTTTGGTATCATAGCTGATACCTGCCTTGTCTAAAATTTTACGTGCGCTGCTACGTCCTATACCATAAATATAGGTTAAAGCAACTTCACCTCTCTTGTTTTTCGGCAAATCTACACCTACTATACGTGCCATATTTTCACTTAATAATTAGTGTGCAAAATTAAACAAATTATCCTTGACGTTGCTTAAACTTAGGATTTTTTTTGTTAATAACGTATAAACGCCCTTTACGACGTACTATTTTACAATCGTCGCTGCGTTTTTTAACTGATGCTCTTACTTTCATTGTATTGTAGTTTTTTGTTTTACTTATACCTAAAAGTAATACGTCCCTTTGTTAAATCATAAGGCGACATTTCAACCTTTACTTTATCTCCAGGAAGAATTTTAATGTAATGCATACGCATTTTCCCAGAGATATGGGCTGTAATAATGTGTCCATTATCAAGTTCTACTCGGAACATAGCATTCGAGAGAGCTTCAATAATTGTTCCGTCTTTCTCTATTGCAGGTTGTTTCGGCATGCGCTCTTAAAATTTAACATTAACGTAAAACTTCTTCAATATAGCTGAAAGTTGAAAGCCTCTCCGCTTTCCCCTTTCTAATCACAACGGTCAACTCAAAATGAGCCGATGGTTTTCCGTCTTGGGTTCTTATGGTCCAGCCATCTGGTTCTTGGTAAATGTGCTTAGTCCCCAAATTAATCATAGGTTCAATGCAAATTACCATACCATCGACAAGCTTAGGACCGCGTCCCCTAACTCCGTAATTGGGCACCTCGGGTTTTTCGTGCATATGGCGGCCTATGCCGTGCCCAACTAGCTCACGAACGACAGAATATCCATTTTTTTCGGCGTATTCCTGGATGGTGTGTGATATATCACCCACACGGTTACCAGCAATTGCCTTTTCGATGCCTTTTTCAAGGCTCTCACGGGTTACCCTTAACAGCCGCTGCACTTCGGGAGAAACTTCACCTACAGTAAATGTATATGCTGAGTCTCCATAATACCCGTGCAAGAGGGTCCCGCAATCGACCGATACTATGTCGCCCTCGCGGAGCTCATAATTCGACGGTATGCCATGAACTACTGCATCGTTGACCGAGATGCAGAGAGTTGCAGGATAACCGCTATAACCAAGAAAACCAGGTACAGCACCGTTAGAACGAATAAACTCCTCCGCTATCTGATCCAGTTTCTTGGTAGTTATCCCCGGCTTTATATGTTTTGCCACCTCGGCTAATGTGCGCGAAACTAAATCGCCATTTTGCCTCAGCAGCTCAACTTCTTCGTCGGTCTTTGATAAAAGCATTATAAAGAACGTTTGGCAATTAATGCCTATAAAGTGGAACGGCCCTTAAGCCTTCCCGACTTGGTTAAACCATCGTAATGACGCATCAGTAAGTGACTCTCAATCTGCTGTAGGGTATCCATTACAACACCAACAAGGATTAGTAATGAGGTACCACCAAAGAACTGAGCAAACTGATTATTCACTCCAAGCTTAATAGCAAAAGCGGGTAGAATTGCAATGATTGCAAGGAAAATAGAACCTGGTAAGGTTATTTTCGACATAATTGAATCAAGGAACTCTACAGTTTTCTTTCCTGGCTTAACTCCAGGGATAAAGCCTCCATTCTTTTTCATATCCTCAGCCATTTGATTAGGGTTAATAATAATGGCTGTATAGAAATATGTAAAGATGATAATTAGCAGGCCAAAAGTAAAGTTATAAAGGAATCCAGTATATCCAAATGCTGCTGCTATTCCAGCAGTAGCATCGAAACGTGCAAATAGCATGGGAATAAACATTAATGCTTGAGCAAAGATAATAGGCATCACTCCAGCAGCATTAACTTTTAATGGAATGTACTGTCGTACACCACCATATTGCTTATTACCTACTATTCGCTTAGCATACTGTACAGGTATCTTTCTGGTACCCTGAATAAGCAGAATTGAAAACATGAAAATCACAAACAGGATAATGAGTTCCAATAGTAGCATTACTAATCCGCCACCTAAATCGCTTACCTTAGATGCGAACTCAGCTGCAAACGCAAAGGGTAAACGAGCAATAATACCAATCATAATGATTAGTGAAATGCCATTACCTATACCCTTATCGGTAATCTTTTCTCCGAGCCACATAATAAACATGGTACCACCTATCATGGTAATAGTAGCAGTTAGGGTAAACCAAAACTTAGAAAGCAGGAATGCTCCTTCGGGAAGTTGTACGTAAAGATTAGTGATGTAGGCAGGTCCTTGGAATAGGAGTATACCTATTGTAAGTACACGTGTTATCTGGTTTAACTTATTTCTTCCGCTTTCGCCTTCTTTCTGCAACCTCTGGAAGTAGGGTACTGCAATTCCTAATAGCTGAACCACAATTGAAGCGGAGATGTATGGCATAATACCAAGCGCAAAGATGGAAGCATTATGAAAGGCACCTCCCGAGAACATATCAAGAAGTCCCATTATACCATCTTTGGTTTGGTTCTGCAATTCTCCCAACTTTGTTGGATCCAAACCAGGAATCACGATAAAACTACCTAAACGATAGATTAACAGAATACCAAGAGTATAGAGAATCCGCTTACGCAGATCCTCTATCTTGTAAATATTCTTTAGGGTTTCGAAAAAGGCTTTCATTACTATTATAATTTTACTACGGTTCCGTTAGCTGCTTCAATTGCTTCAATTGCTTTCTTTGAGAAAGCATGGGCTTTTACCTCAAGCTTAGCTGTAAGAGTACCTTTAGCAAGTATCTTAACTAAATCTTTTCTTGAGATCAAACCTGCATTTATTAGGGTATCAACATCAATTGTTGTGTAACCATGTTTATCGGCTAGGTTTTGAAGAACCTCAAGGTTAATTGCTTTGTACTCTACGCGGAATGGATTTTTGAATCCGAACTTGGGTAATCGACGCTGTATAGGCATCTGACCTCCTTCAAAACCGAATTTTCTTGAGTATCCAGAGCGAGATTTGGCACCTTTATGCCCACGAGTGGCGGTACCACCGTGTCCCGACCCTTGACCACGAGCAATTCGCTTTCTATTTTTGGTAGAACCTACAGCGGGTTTAAGACTATTTAGTTTCATGACCTTTAATCGTTATTATTATCACTATTGCTCTTCAACACGTACTAGGTGTTTTACTTTTGCAACCATACCTAACACATGTGGTGTTGCTTCTAATTCAACGGTATGATGCATGCGACGTAGGCCCAACGAACGTACAATCTCACGTTGTTTTTTTGGGCGACGAATAAGACTACGTACCTGTGTAACTTTTATCTTTGCCATCTTATTTAGTTTTAACCGTTGAACACTTTATTAAGGCTAACACCGCGTTGCTGTGCAATGGTGTGAGCATCACGTAACTCTAGTAAAGCTTGAATGGTAGCTTTAACAAGGTTATGAGGGTTCGATGAGCCTTTTGACTTTGCAAGCACGTCGGTTACTCCAACGCTCTCAAGTACAGCACGCATAGCACCACCAGCTTTCACTCCAGTACCATGCGATGCAGGCTTAATAAGAACTCTTGATCCACTGAACTTTGCTTCTTGCTCGTGTGGGATAGTACCATTAATAATAGGTACTTTCACCAAGTTCTTTTTAGCATCCTCAATACCTTTTGCAATTGCAGCGGTTACCTCACTAGCTTTACCTAAGCCATAACCTACAACTCCATTTTCATTACCTACAACTACAATGGCAGAGAAGCTGAATGTTCTACCCCCTTTGGTAACCTTGGTTACACGCTGTATGCTAACCAGCCTGTCTTTTAGTTCAAGATCGCTGGCTTTTACTCTACGTATGTTGGTATTTTGTGACATCGTTCTTAGAATTTAAGTCCACCTTCTCTTGCAGCATCAGCAAGTGCTTTAATACGACCATGATATAGATTACCTCCACGATCGAATACTACCTGCTCAATACCTTTAGCAAGAGCATTTTTAGCAGCAAGCTGACCAACAAGACGGGCTTGTTCGGTTTTTGTTATATTTTTATTCTCAGCAATCTCTTTCGACATAGAAGATGCGGAAGCTAGTGTAACACCATTCACATCATCGATAAACTGTACGTATATGTTGGTGTTGCTTCTAAAAACCGACATACGTGGTTTTTGAGCGGTTCCCGAAACCTTTTTGCGGATTCTTCTACGAATGCGCTGCTTTCTTTCTAATTTACTTAAAGCCATATCTCTCTTTCAGTTTTACGGGTTATACACTAGCTGACTTACCAGCCTTCTTACGAATAACTTCACCCACAAAACGAATACCTTTACCTTTGTATGGTTCTGGTTTACGTAGCGAGCGTATTTTAGCAGCCACCTGTCCTAGTAGTTGCTTATCAATGCTTTTTAGAATCACCTTAGGGGTTCCTTTTTTCTCGGTGATGGTTTCTACCTTAACTTCTTTAGGAAGTTCAAAGTAGATATCATGAGAAAACCCTAAGCTAAGCTCAAGTATTTGTCCTTTAGCTTCGGCTTTATACCCTACACCAACAAGCTCTTGTCTAATTTCAAAACCTTGAGATACCCCAACAACCATGTTGTTGATAAGTGAACGATAAAGACCGTGTAATGAACGATGGCGTTTTTGATCAGTTGGTCTGGTGAGAACAACTTGATTTCCCTCTACCTTTACGGTAATATCCGGATCTACTTTTTGCTTTAGTTCTCCGAGAGGGCCTTTCACGCTTACCACATTATCGGGACTAATATTCACCGTAACGCCTTGTGGTAAGTTTACAGGTTTTTTTCCTATTCTCGACATTATCTTATAAATTATGCAATTTTAGTAAACATAGCAAACAACTTCGCCACCAATGTTTTTAGTACGTGCTTCCTTATCGGTCATTAGGCCTTGAGAAGTGCTTATTATAGCAATCCCCAAACCATTCAAAACCCTTGGAAGTTCTCTAGCGTTAACATACCTGCGCAAGCCCGGCTTGCTAACGCGCTCTAAATGCTTAATGGCGCAAGCTTTAGTTTCAGGATGATATTTTAAAGCAATCTTGATAATACCTTGCTTTCCATCATCTTCAAATTTATAATTTAGGATGTACCCCTTATCGAACAAGATCTTGGTCATTTCCTTTTTCATGTTCGAAGCGGGCACCTCAACAACCCGATGGCGAGCCATCACGGCGTTACGAATTCGGGTTAGGTAATCTGCAATTGGGTCGGTAATCATTGCTTCGTTATATTATTTAGTTTCTACCAACTAGCTTTTTTCACACCTGGGATTAACCCTTTTGAAGCCATTTCACGGAAGGTAATACGGCTTATACCAAACTGGCGCATATAACCTCTTGGCCTTCCGGTTATGCTGCAACGATTACGTAGACGGATTGGGTTAGAGTTACGAGGTAACTTTTGTAATCCAACGTAATCACCTTCAGCTTTTAACTTGGCTCTTTTCTCGGCGTATTTTTCTACGAGTTTAGCACGGCGAACTTCACGTGCTTTCATTGATTCTTTTGCCATAGACTATTGCTTTTTAGCATTTTTAAAAGGTAAACCAAACTCACGTAGGAGCGCATATGCTTCTTCATCGTTATCGGTAGAGGTAACAAAGGTGATTTCTGCACCTAAGATTTTATTTACCTTATCGATATCGATTTCAGGGAAAATAATATGCTCTTGAATACCGAGTGTATAGTTACCACGGCCATCAAGTTTATCGTTAATTCCCTTAAAATCGCGGATACGAGGCAATGAAACGCTAATTAAGCGTTCCATGAACTCATACATCCTATCGCGACGGAGAGTAACTTTAACGCCGATAGGCATTCCTCTACGGAGTTTAAAATTTGATATATCCTTACGCGAGTAGGTAAGAATAGCCTTTTGACCAGCAATTTGTGTTAGTTCAGCCTGTGCTTGCTCAATAAGCTTACGATCGGCTACTGCTTGTCCTATCCCTTGGTTGATTACTATCTTCTTCAACCGGGGAACCTGCATCACGCTCTTGTAGTTAAACTGTTTCATGAGCGCGGGGACAATTTCCTCCCTATATTTTTTCTTTAGGGTTGGTACGTATTCCATTACTTAATCTCCTCTCCTGATTTTTTTGAGTAACGAACTAGTTTACCCTTATCGTTTAGTCGACGACCAATACGAGTAGGTTTTCCTGTGGTAGGATCAACTACCATAAGGTTTGAAATATGGATAGGGGCTTCCTTCTTTATAATACCACCTTGTGGGTATTGAGAGTTGGGCTTAGTGTGCCTTGAAACCATATTTACACCTTCAACTATAGCACGTTGTTTCTCAACGAGCACCTTGAGCACGCGGCCCTGTTGGCCCTTTGATTCACCGGAGATTACGTAAACCATATCCCCTTTCTTGATATGTAACTTTGCCATAATTCTTCAGTTTGGGGTTTATAACACCTCAGGTGCAAGTGAAACAATCTTCATATATCCATCACGTAACTCACGGGCAACGGGACCAAAAATACGAGTACCACGAATTTCGCCCTGGTTGTTTAGCAAAACGCAAGCGTTATCGTCGAAGCGAATATATGAGCCATCGGGACGACGAACTTCCTTCTTGGTTCTTACAACTACTGCTTTGCTAACAGTACCTTTTTTTACGTCGCTACCTGGGATCGCACTCTTTACAGTTACTACTATTTTGTCGCCAATTCTCGCATAGCGCTTACGAGTACCTCCCAGAACTCTGATACAGAGCACTTCCTTTGCTCCGCTATTATCAGCTACTACTAGTCTACTTTCCTGTTGTATCATGACTACTTAGCCTTTTCAATAATTTCAACTAACCTCCAGCGTTTAAGCTTGCTAAGAGGGCGTGTCTCCATAATGCGAACTATGTCGCCTACGTTGCAATCGTTCTTCTCGTCGTGAGCGTAGAACTTGGTAGTTTTATTAACAAACTTACCGTAAATAGGGTGCTTTACTTTTCGCTTAACAGCAACCACGATAGATTTATCCATCTTGTTGCTAACTACCACCCCGATACGCTCCTTGCGATTATTTCTTTTAACTTGGTTTTCTTGTTCCATAGCTTAAAAAGCATTACTTGTTTTGACTGAGTTTCCGCTGGTTCAGGATCGTTTTGAGCCTGGCAATGTTCCTGCGGGCTTCTTTAATTTTCAGTGGATTATCCAAAGGAGATATGCTATGGTTCAACCTTAACTTAATAAGGTTGCTTTTTTCCAGCTCAATGCGTTCAACAATCTCCTTATCTGTAAGCTCACGGATTTCTGCTGCTTTCATGGCTCATACTAATTTTTGGGTTCAACAAAATCGGGGCGTACAATAAACTTAGTAGTAATAGGTAGTTTTTGAGCCGCAAGGCGCAAAGCTTCCTTAGCCACTTCGTAAGGAACACCCTCGCATTCGAATAGAACACGACCAGGAGTTACCGGAGCAACAAATCCTTCGGGAGCACCCTTACCCTTACCCATACGAACCTCTGCAGGTTTTTTGGTAATGGGCTTATCGGGGAATATTCTAATCCAGATCTGACCTTCACGTTTCATATAACGTGTTACAGCCTGACGAGCAGCTTCAATCTGACGGCTTGTAATCCAAGCTGGTTCTAGGGCTTTTATTCCGAAAGAGCCAAACGCTAGCTGGTTGCCACGTTGGGCCATTCCTTTCATCTTACCCTTTTGCTGCCTTCTGTATTTTGTTTTCTTTGGTTGTAACATTTTAAAATGCTTTAGTGGTAATCAACCTAACTATTTCTTTTTACGTGCGCGAGTGCGATTCCCTCTTGATGGCTTTTGTTTCTTATCAGATGCGTTGCTCTTACCTCCAAGGTTTGGAGATAGATCGCGCTTACCATAAACAATGCCATTACAAATCCAGGTCTTAATACCGATAACACCAACCTTAGTGTGAGCTTCGGTTAGGGCGTAGTCGATATCAGCACGGAAGGTATGTAGAGGAATTCTACCATCCTTATAGGTTTCTGAACGTGCCATTTCGGCACCACCTAAACGACCAGAGATTTGTACTTTAATACCCTCGGCACCCATTCTCATAGTAGCAGCAATTGCAGTTTTAATTGCTCTACGGTACGAAATACGACCCTCGATCTGGCGAGCGATGTTGCTACCTACGATAACAGCATCGAGTTCGGGGCGTTTTACTTCAAAGATGTTTATCTGAACGTCTTTGTTAGTAATCTTACGTAACTCTTCGCGTAGCTTATCAACTTCCTGTCCACCCTTACCAATAATGATTCCTGGGCGAGCAGTGTGTATGGTTACGGTTATCAGCTTCAGGGTACGCTCAATAACAATCTTTGAAAGGCTAGCTTTAGCAAGCCTAGCGTTAAGATATTCACGTATTTTACTATCTTCTAGTATTTTCTGAGCGTATTTTTTACCTCCGTACCAGTTGGAATCCCAACCACGGATTATTCCTAAACGGTTTGCTATTGGATTAACTTTCTGTCCCATGTAGCTGTTAGTTGTTAGATTCGTTATTAACTGCGCTATCAACCACTACGGTAACGTGGTTTGAGCGTTTACGGATTCTATGTGCCCGCCCCTGAGGTGCAGTACGGATACGTTTTAGCATCCTTCCTTCATCAACAAAAATCTCTTTGATATAAAGATTTGCATCCTCAATGCGTACATCAGAATTTTTAACTTTCCAGTTAGCCACTGCAGAAAGAATTAGCTTATGAACATCTTTAGCAGCGTGCTTACGGCTAAACTTAAGTATGTTGAGAGCTGTATTTACGTCTTTTCCACGTACCAGGTCAACAACTAAGCGCATTTTACGAGGCGAGGTTGGGCAGTTGCGCAAACGAGCAACTGCTTTATTTTTCCTCTCCGCTTTGAGCCTCTCGGCCATATTGTGTTTTCTTGCACCCATGTCTTTTTTCTTTTTCTCAATTCACTATTTCTTCTTATTACCTGCATGGCCACGGAAGGTTCGTGTGGGAGCAAATTCGCCCAGTTTATGACCTACCATGTTTTCGGTAATGTACACAGGAATGAACTTATTCCCGTTGTGAACTGCAATGGTGTGTCCAACAAAATCGGGAGATATCATCGAAGCCCTTGACCAAGTCTTAATTACAGACTTTTTGTTGGTTTCGTTCATCTGAATGATGCGCTTCTCCAACTTGTAGTCGATATATGGACCTTTTTTAAGTGACCTACTCATAATTACAATTTTTTACAGATTACTTTTTCTTCCTGCGTTCAATGATAAACTTATTGCTGTGCTTCTTCTTAGAACGAGTCTTATAACCTTTAGCAGGAATACCCTTGCGAGAGCGTGGATGGCCTCCGGAGGCGCGTCCTTCACCACCACCCATTGGGTGATCAACAGGGTTCATGGCAACACCACGAACACGAGGACGACGGCCTAACCAGCGTGAACGTCCAGCCTTTCCAGATTTTTCAAGGGCATGGTCAGAGTTCGAAACTGTTCCGATTGTTGCCTTACACTCGTTAAGAATCATGCGGGTTTCACCGCTTGGCAGCTTAATAATAGAGTACTTACCCTCACGAGCAAGTAGCTGAGCGTAGGAACCAGCACTTCTTGCCATACATGCACCACGTCCGGGATATAGTTCTATGTTGTGGATTAATGTACCTAGTGGAATCTCAGCTAGATAAAGCGTATTTCCAACCTCAGGTGCTACTCCACGTCCCGACATGATTGTTTGCCCTACTTTTAGCCCGTGTGGAGCAACGATATAACGCTTTTCTCCATCGGGGTACTCAACTAGTGCAATACGGGCAGTACGATTAGGATCGTACTCAATAGTTTTTACTACTGCCGGTTCATTTTCGCGGTTGCGCAGGAAGTCTATTATTCTGTATCTGCGCTTGTGTCCACCCCCTCTATTTCGCATTGTCCTTCTTCCCTGGTTGTTGCGACCACCAGACTTTTTCAGGGGGGCTAGTAACGATTTCTCAGGTTTGTTAGTTGTGATATCATCAAACAAACCTATAACCTTGTGTCTCTGTCCTGGTGTAACAGGTTTTAGTTTCCGTACAGCCATCTTAGTTAAATGTTGCTATAAAAATCAATTGTCTCACCTTCTTTTAGCGTTACTATTGCCTTTTTAAAGCTATTGGTACGTCCTACAAGCACTCCCGTACGTGTATAACGAGTCTTTAGCTTACCGGCATAACGCATTGTATTTACAGAATCTACGGTAACACCGTACATCTCTTCAACGGCCTTCTTTATTTGTAACTTATTGGCTCTTTTATCCACGATAAACCCATACTGGTTTACCTTCTCGGTTAAGCGCTCCATTTTTTCAGTTACAAGTGGTTTTATCAGAATATCCATGGCGCTTCCTTATTAAGATACCTTAAACATTTTGTTCAGAACATCTACAGAACTCTCAGTCAATACTAAAACATTAGCATTCACAAGATCGTATGTGTTTATGTTTGAAGCACATACAGCCGACTGCTTCTGTAAATTTCTGGACGACAAATATATATTTTTATTTGGCTCGCCCAATAAGAAAAGTGCTTTTTTATCTGCAAGGTTAAGATTCTTACAGATGTTGATAAACTCTTTAGTTTTTGGGGTTTCAATATTGAAATCCTCAACAACAATGAGTGAATCCTCCTTAGCCTTGTATGCTAGAGCACTTTTGCGGGCTAACTGCTTAACCTTCTTATTAAGCTTAAAGCTATAATCACGTGGTACAGGACCAAACACGCGTCCACCACCACGGAATAAAGGAGACTTGATACTTCCGGCACGAGCGGTACCGGTACCCTTTTGGCGTTTTAGCTTACGGGTACTTCCGGAAACCTCGTTACGCTGTTTTGCCTTGTGTGTACCCTGACGACGATTAGCTAATATTTGCTTTACATCAAGGTAAATGGCATGATCGTTAGGTTCGATACCAAAAATCGAATCGTCTAACTGAATGGTTTTGCCGGTTTCCTGTCCTGATATGTTGAGTACCTTTACTTCCATTACTTCTCAATAATTATGTAAGAACCCTTTGCTCCTGGAACAGAACCCTTTACAAGTAAAAGGTTGCTTTCAGGAATTACTTTTAGAATACGTAGGTTGAAAATCTTCACCCTATCTCCACCAGTGCGACCTGCAAGGCGTTTGCCAGGGAAAACACGTGATGGGTAAGAAGATGCACCAAGAGAACCTGGATGACGTTGACGGTTATGCTGACCGTGTGTTCTTCCTCCAACACCGCCAAAGCCATGTCTTTTAACAACTCCTTGGAATCCTTTTCCTTTGGTAATCCCAACTACATCAACCCAACTATCGTTACTAAAGAGGTCTACAGTAACAACGTCGCCTAATTGTAGCCCTTCCCAATCACGGAACTCTACAAGCTTACGTTTAGGGGTTGTGTTGGCCTTTTGAAAATGGCCAAGCATAGGTTTGCTGGTATTCTTTTCCTTCTTGTCATCAAAGGCAAGTTGAACAGCGGTATAACCATCGGTTTCTGCTGTCTTTACCTGAGTGACAACGCATGGACCAGCCTCGATAACGGTGCAGGGAATGTTTTTTCCATCCTCACCGAATACGGAAGTCATTCCGATTTTTCGTCCAATTAATCCTTGTGGCATTGTCGTTTTAATTTACAATTCACACTCATACTTTAATTTCTACTTCGACTCCACTGGGAAGTTCAAGCTTCATAAGAGCATCGATAGTCTTCGCATTGGAGCTGTAGATGTCGAGTAAACGTTTATAGGAGCTAAGCTCAAACTGCTCCCTCGATTTTTTGTTAACAAACGTTGAGCGGTTAACAGTAAAAATCCGCTTGTGTGTTGGAAGCGGGATTGGACCGCTCACCACAGCGCCTGTAGTCTTGACCGTTTTCACAATCTTTTCGGCCGACTTGTCAACCAGGTTGTGGTCGTACGATTTGAGTTTAATTCTAATCTTTTGGCTCATTGTACTTAACAGATAATTGTAATTATTCTATTTCCTTTATCTCTTTACCCTTCGATTTTTCTACAATATCCTTGGCTAGGTTAGCAGGCACCTCTTCGTAGTGCGAGAACTCCATGGTTGAAGTTGCTCTACCAGAAGTTAAAGTACGGAGCACTGTTACGTAGCCAAACATTTCTGACAAGGGTACTTTTGCTTTTACAACACGAGCATTACCTTTTGACTCCATGCCCAATATCTGTCCGCGTCGCTTGTTAAGGTCGCCAATAACATCGCCCATGCTTTCTTCAGGTGTAATCACCTCAACCTTCATAATTGGTTCTAGAAGAACAGGAGCTGCTTTTTGACCTGCAACACGGAAACCAGTTCGAGCTGCTATCTCAAATGATAAAGCATCGGAGTCTACAGGGTGAAACGAACCGTCTTTTAAAACAACCTTCATACTTGGCATAGCATAGCCAGCAAGCACACCGTTGTTCATTGCGGTTTCAAAGCCTTTCTGAACGGATGGAATAAATTCTTTTGGAATATTACCTCCAGTAACTTCGTTAACGAATTGTAATCCATTAACGCCATCATCGGCAGGTCCAATTTCAAAAATGATATCAGCGAATTTACCCTTACCACCAGTTTGCTTTTTGAATACCTCGCGATGAGAAACCGTCTTAGTGAAAGCCTCACGGTATGCTACTTGAGGAGCACCTTGGTTGATCTCAACATTGAACTCACGACGTAGGCGGTCAACTATAATATCAAGGTGCAACTCGCCCATACCGCTAATAACGGTTTGTCCGCTATCGGGGTCGGTGTTCACTCTGAAGGTTGGATCCTCTTCGGATAATTTAGATAAAGCTACACCTAGTTTATCTAAATCTTTTTGAGTTTTAGGCTCAATAGCTAATCCAATCACAGGTTCGGGGAAAGTCATGGCCTCAAGTGCAATTGGCTTATCTTCAACACAAATGGTATCACCTGTTCTAAGATCTTTAAAACCAACTGCAGCACAAATGTCACCAGCTTCGCAAAAATCGATAGGATTTTGCTTGTTGGCATGCATTTGGTATAAGCGGCTTATACGTTCCTTTTTACCTGTGCGGGTATTGTAAATGTAGCTTCCGCTATCAATCTTTCCTGAATAAACACGGATAAAAGCTAATCGACCTACATATGGGTCGGTAGCAATTTTAAATGCTAAACCACAGAAAGGCTCATTGATATATGGCTTACGAACTTCTGGCTCACCAGTTTTAGGATTAGTTCCAGTAACGTTACCAATATCAAGAGGACTTGGGAGATAAGCAATCACAGCATCAAGCAAACGCTGTATTCCTTTATTCTTGAATGCTGCTCCACAAAGTACAGGAACAATTGACATTTCAATTGTAGCCTTGCGGATAGTCTCAATCATCTCCTCCTTGGTAATAGAATCAGGATCCTCAAAGTAGCGTTCAAGTAACTCATCGTTATACGATGCAACCGCTTCAATGAGTTTCCCTCTCCACTCCTCAACCTCTTCCTTCATATTTTCAGGAACAGGCTCAAGGCGATAATCGGTTGACTTATCCTTAGCATTCTCGTACCAAACAACAGCCTTGTTTTCAATAAGATCAACAAGACCAACAAAGTTATCTTCAGCGCCAATAGGAAGCTGAATTGGAACAGGGTTAGCGCCAAGCTTATCCTTGATTTGTTGAACAACCGATAAGAAATCGGCACCTACACGGTCCATCTTATTAACAAACGCAATACGAGGCACCTTATATTTATCGGCTTGACGCCAAACAGTTTCACTTTGTGGTTCTACACCACCAACAGCGCAGAAAGTTGCAATTGCGCCATCGAGTACACGTAACGAACGCTCTACTTCAACAGTAAAGTCAACGTGACCAGGAGTATCAATAATATTAACCTGATACTGCTTGTTCTCATAGTTCCAGAAAGTGGTGGTAGCCGCAGAAGTGATAGTAATACCACGCTCTTGCTCTTGCACCATCCAGTCCATTGTGGCCGCACCATCATGAACCTCACCAATTTTGTGAGTTTTACCAGTATAGTAAAGAATACGCTCGGTAGTTGTAGTTTTACCAGCGTCGATGTGGGCCATAATCCCAATATTCCTTGTGTATCTTAAATCTCTGCTCATTTATCTCCTATCCTTCCTCGTTCACATCAGTTATTAGAAACGGAAATGTGCAAAAGCTTTGTTAGCTTCAGCCATTCTGTGCATATCCTCTTTACGTTTGAAGGCACCACCTTCTTGATTGTAAGCAGCAATGATTTCTGCAGCTAGTTTCTCACTCATTCCTTTTCCTGAGCGCTTGCGAGCAAAAAGGATTAAGTTTTTCATTGATAGCGATTGCTTACGCTCTGGGCGAACTTCAGTAGGAACTTGGAATGTAGCACCCCCTACTCTACGACTTTTTACCTCAACCTGAGGTGTTACATTTTCAAGAGCGATTTTAAAAATTTCTAGTGGGGTTTTCTCGCTATCTTTCATCCTTTGCCCTACAATGTCAAGTGCATTGTAAAAGATATCGAAAGCGATACTTTTCTTACCCTGTAGCATAAGGTTATTAACAAACTTTGTTACCATCACATCCCCAAACTTTGGGTCGGGTAAGATGATTCGTTTTTTTGGTTTTGCTTTTCTCATTGTTCAACCAATTCTGAGGTTAACTTTACTTTTTATCTTTAGGTCTTTTGGCACCGTATTTTGAACGGCCCTGTTTACGACCTTCAACACCAGAAGCATCGAGTGCTCCACGAATTAGGTGATAACGAACACCTGGTAGGTCTTTTACCCTACCACCGCGGATAAGCACAATGGAGTGCTCCTGTAAGTTGTGACCTTCACCAGGAATGTAGGCGTTAACCTCCTTACCATTAGTAAGCCTAACCCTGGCAACTTTACGCATAGCCGAATTTGGCTTTTTAGGCGTAGTGGTGTACACACGTACACATACACCTCGTCTCTGGGGACAAGCATCTAAGGCTGGTGCCTTGCTTTTCTCCACCTGCAGAGACCTTCCTTTTCTTACTAGTTGCTGAATTGTTGGCATAAATCCAAATTATTGTTTTAGTTTATGGTTTTTAAAACGGACTGCAAAGGTATTGATTTTTTTGCAATTACAATAATGTAAAAAGACTTTTTTGCTGAACATCAGCATTTTTAGCCATTCTACATTTTGCGGCCGCAAAAGTAAAATTTTTATTTAAGAAAAACAATACTGATTTATAACTACTTGCAAATTTTATCAGAAATAATGTTTAACAACATGTCCATTTTTCTCAAATTGATTTGATAGAAATAAAATTTTACTATTTTTGAGGCCACTCAAAAAGTTAACTAGTCGTAAGGTAATATGATGAGCGTTTTTAATACCTTATATAATATGTTACTTTACGACGTGTTAAAATAAAAATTTTGTTTAACCTAAATAAGCGTTACACGCATGAAAACCTACCAAACCGAACAAATTAGGAATATTGCCTTACTTGGGAATACCGGCTCGGGTAAAACTTCGTTAGCCGAGTCGATGATGTACGAAGGCAAAGTTATTGACCGTAAAGGAACAATTGCTGGGAAAAACACCGTTTCGGACTACTCTGAAATTGAGCAACAAAACCAAAGGTCTATTTTCTCAACTCTACTCTTCACCGAATTTAATAATAGCAAGCTGAACATTATTGACACACCAGGTTCCGACGATTTTATTGGAGCGGTTATCTCTTCAATGTATCCTGTCGACCTGCTTGTAATGGTTGTGAATGCACAGTATGGCGTAGAAGTTGGAACTGAAATATTCAATCGTCATGCTGAAAGGCTTAACAAGCCAATGATTCTTGCGGTTAACCAGCTCGATCATGACAAAGCAAACTTTGACGTTACCTTTGAGTCGATTAAGCAAACTTTTGGCAAAAAGGTAGTTATCGCACAGTATCCATTAAATCCTGGGGCTTCTTTCAATAGTTTTATCGATGTGGTTACCATGAAAATGTACAAGTTCAATGAAGATGGTAGTCGCGAAGAGTTGCCTATACCCGATAGCGAAACGGATAAGGCCAACGAACTGCATAATGCCCTTATTGAAGCCGCAGCAGAGAACGACGAGTCATTAATGGAGAAATACTTTGAGCAAGGTTACCTTACCGAGGACGAGATGCGTTCTGGTCTTTCTACTGGCATAAAAAATCGCGAAATCATCCCAATATTTTGCGTTTCTGCACACAAAAATGTTGGAACAAAACGTTTGATGGAATTCATCATTAACGTTGGGCCAAAACCAAACCATAGCCCAATGCTCGACAATGATAGTAGCAAGCCCATAGCTTGTGATGCATCAGCTCCAACTTCACTGTTTGTGTTTAAATCGACTGTTGAGCCTCATATTGGTGAGATCAGCTACTTCCGTGTAATGTCGGGGAAGGTAACTGAGGGAATGGACCTTACCAATGCCAACAACTCAACCAAAGAACGTCTCTCACAGCTTTATGTTGTTGCAGGAAAGAACAGAAACAAGGTAACAGAACTTGTTGCCGGTGACATAGGAGCAACAGTTAAACTGAAAAACACCAAAACCAACCATACGCTCTGTGGCCCTGGCCTCGATTTCACCTTTGCCAACATGATGTTCCCCGATCCAAAATTCCGCACAGCGGTTAAACCTAAAAATGAGGCAGAGGTTGAAAAGCTAAGCGAACTACTTCATAGAGCCCACGAGGAAGACCCAACGATATTGGTTGAGCACTCTAAGGAGCTAAAACAGATTATTGTTTCAGGTCAAGGTGAATTTCATCTTAACATCCTAAAATGGCAGATTACCAATCTGCATAAGCTCGATATTGAATACATACCACCTCGTATTCCTTATCGCGAGACTATCACTAAGGTGGCTCAAGCCGATTACCGCCATAAAAAGCAATCGGGTGGTGCTGGACAGTTTGGTGAGGTACACCTTGTAATTGAGCCTTACGTTGAGGGTGCTCCTGATCCTGTTAAGTATAAGGTAAACGGTAAGGAAATCAACCTTAACATTAGAGGGAAAGAGGAAATTAACCTTGAGTGGGGTGGCAAACTCGTATTCTACAACTGTATTGTAGGTGGTGCTATCGATGCCCGCTTTATGCCTGCCATACTTAAAGGTATAATGGAGAAGATGGAAGAAGGTCCTCTTACTGGTTCTTACGCTCGCGATATACGTGTTGCTGTATATGACGGTAAAATGCACCCAGTTGACTCAAACGAAATCTCTTTTAAACTTGCTGGACGCAACGCTTTCAAAAACGCCTTTAAAGAAGCAGGTCCTAAGATTATGGAACCCGTTTACGATGTAGAAGTTTTGGTTCCTTCCGATCGTATGGGTGATGTTATGAGCGATCTTCAAAACCGCCGTGCAATCATTATGGGTATGGGAAGCGATAAAGGTTTTGAAATAATAAATGCCAAGGTACCTTTGGCTGAGCTTAACAGGTATTCAACCACCTTGTCATCTTTAACAAGCGGTAGAGCTACCTACACCATGAAGTTCGCTTCATACGAGCAAGTTCCTTCTGATGTTCAGGAAAAGCTCCTAAAAGCATACCAGGAACAAGAAGAGGAAGAATAGTACCCCCACATATATGTTACTCTGAAGGTAAACCGTTGCGTTTACCTTCTTTTTTTATTTTTGCAACAACAAGCTTGAAGCGAAATTTTTTAATCAACTAAATATTTATTCTGATGAAAACAGCAGAAATCCACACAGCAAAAGGAGTAATGAAGGTTAAGTTTTACGAGGAGGATGCGCCTAACACCGTTGCCAACTTTGTTAAGCTGGCAAAAGAGGGTTTTTACGATGGGTTGGCATTCCACCGTGTTATTCCCAACTTTGTAATTCAGGGAGGTTGTCCTTTTTCAAAAGACATGTCTGATCCACGTGTTGGAACAGGAGGCCCTGGCTATAAAATTAATTGTGAGCTAGACGGAAATAATCAGTACCACGATCGCGGTGTCCTTTCTATGGCTCATGCAGGAAGGAATACTGGTGGCTCACAATTCTTCATCTGCCACAATAGGGAGAACACCAAGCATCTTGACAGGCAGCATACCTGCTTCGGAAAAGTATACGAAGGACTAGAGGTGATTGACCGGATTCGTGTTGGCGACAAGATTGAGAAAGTTGTAATTATTGAAGAATAAATCTTGACAACAAATGCTCAATAAAGGCTGTCCGAAAAAGTCCGACAGCCTTTACTTTATAAAAACATCACTCAATAACATAATCAATAAACTCATAGGAGTTACCAGTCCAATCCAAATATCGGAAGAAATCTTTGGTAGTTATCACCAACGATGCTGTATTCAAATTTGGGTGAAAGCTAATTTTTTGAGTTTCCTTTAGACTCTGGTCAATAAAGAGGTGAACATGATTTTCGGTGTCGTGGATTAATCCGAATGGGGAAACTGATCCAGGTGTAAGATTAAGGTATTTATGCATTCTCTTAGGCGAAGCAAATGTTAACTTACCTTGTTTCAAAAGTTTCTCAAGCTGCTTTATATTTAGCATCTTCCTATACTCAAGTATAACAAGATAATGCTTATTCCCTTTATGATTCCGAAAAAAAAGGTTTTTGCAGTGTGCTGAATCAATACCATCCCAGAACTGTGATGCAATTTCAACAGTTGGAGCTTCGGGATGTTCGTGGTATTCAAATGGGATATTTAACTCTTTTAAAACGCCATAAACCTGCGGGTCGCCTCTATAATCCATCAATTATAAAATCAAGTTTTGTAAATTTTTATTGATACGTTGGCAATCAAATTCTTCGGGGTCAAAATCTTCGCCTAACCAATCTGCTATTAATGGATACTTCCTTTCCCCTTCTTTGTGTCTTTTCAATAGTTCTACAACTTCGGTATAATTTACAATTCCGCCAGAATCTTCGGGTGGTGATTTTCTTTTACCTTCTATACAAATCGGTGTTTTATTGTCGCCATTGCTTATTGCTAAGAAATCTATGCTAATGGTCCAAAAATCAGCAAAGTCGTACACATAATAGAACCTACTACTCTCTTCCTTTACAAGGTTAATACTTTTTTCTTCCTCATTTTTAATAATTGTATCACCCAATTTAAAAAAGTGGGAGTTGACATTTGTCCACTCAAAAGTAGCCTGAATAACCTCGTGAAAAAGTTGAAGACTCAAGTCCCCTGGTACTCGAATAACCCGATATATTTCAGGTCTAGAATTTACTATAGTAAGTTTTACATCTATCATTCTATTTGTTTATGCTAGCATGTCAAATATAAGTAAAATTAATTAGAGTAAATAAAGAAGAACGAAAAACAAAATATTTGTGGCATATACATCTTAAGGAAATTCAGCAGGTCTTTTCTAAAGAGAGATGCTTCGACAAGCTCAGCATGACAATAATTCAAGATTTCAGACTTGTCCGGCATTGACGGATTTCAGAATTGTCCGGCGAAGATGGATTCAAGGCTGTGTCCGGCTTAGACGGATTCAAGATTTGTCCAGCGTTGACGGATTCAAGAATTGTCATATGATCTTCCGATACATTCCGAATGTTTCCGAGTCATTCCGAATCCTTCTTCCTTCCAAGGACCCCTCCAAACCTCCCCTGAGAGGGGAGGCTTAACTCCCCTCTCCTTTTCAGGAGAGGGGCAGGGGGTGAGGTCAAAAAAATTCGAAACTCCAAAATCTAAAAACTAAACACGGTTCTTCCGAATCCTTCCGATTATTTCCGAATCGTTCCGAATCATTCCGAATCATTCCGAATCATTCTTTTAACTTCCTCTAACTTCATTATTTAACTTCCTCTAACTTCCTCATATTCTTCCACCAGATCCGCCACACCTTCAGCGAAAAGAATTTTGTCATCCTACCCAAGGGCGCAAACGGTAACCTTATGGACTACCCAACCACACCGGCACTAGCCGACAAGTACACTGCCCTAATCAAAACCCAGTTTCAATGAAACCCCGTGCTGAGCGAGCTCCAGCGAAGCGAAGCGCGCTGGTTGAATTAATCCCGTGCCACGGCGGGAGGGACCTCATCCACACCCCCCAGTCCACCACTGGGCTCTTCGACGGCATGGAAGAGGGGGCGAGTCATGATGTTAAGATAAATGAATTAATTACATGGATTAAGAACAACAAAGGCTCAATAACCAATTTTGACCGAAGCAAGTTCTACAATTTTAATTATTGGGGGAACCACCCATTGGAAGCCAGATTGGATGGTAAAAAGACGAGGATCTATGCAGAGGTTTTTGACGATGGGAAAGTAAACCTGAAATCCCCTGACGTTGATTTTATTATTAACGAAAAATATCATTCCGGTTTTTACCTTTCATACAAATACGATGGAAAATCTGAGGAAGCTATTCGTATTTGGACTTATTCTTATCCAGATTTCACACTATTATTAAAAGAACTTGGGTATACGTTTACAGAAAATTTTAAGAAAAAAATCATTGCCACATACAAAAATTACCTGGCTAATTATAGCGATGATTGCAACAAAATAGATGTTGTCTTTGAAAACGTGCCGGATTTTGTAATTTCTGATATTTCCATTGACGATAGGGTTAAATACCTCAAGACCCTTGTTGGTTGCACTATGTTCAATGGTGGCTGGATTTGGGGGAAGGAAAAGGATACGGACGAAGAACTGGCAGCTTTTAATCTCATAAAAACGCAAGACAACCCAAAAGCACTTATTGACAGGCTCCTTTCGGAGAAAGTAGAAGGCGAACCACTATTAAAGAAATTGGACAGCCGTCTGAGCGATGTTGAATTTGTATTTCCGGATAAAAATTACGGGAAGTTTGCCGGTATAATGTGGGACTACATCGAAAAATCATACCCTGTACAAGATAAATTAAGCCTTTATAAAAAGCTGCATGATGAAAACAAGGTTTTCCGGTGGATTCACAAGCTGAATGGGAATTTTTACAGTAGCAGTTTTGGCAACGATGGTGTAATTACCATTTCCTACAATGAAGTTATAAATACTTCCTATGCTGATTATAACGGCTATCTGACTTTAAATGAAAATACTAAGAAACAAGAATTCCCTGTCAATGCTTACGATTATATATTTCTGCATTTTGATATAGATCTACCGGCTCTGAATGTAAAGAAAGGTGATGTTTGTTTTGTTCCGGCTTACGTACTGCACAATTTGATATCAGAAAGAATAAATGAAAGCACAAAAGACTTTGTCCGTATTGGCCTTGATATTGCTTCCATTGCAATCGGTATGTCAGAGATTAAGGCGGGAGTGAAAGGTGTACGGCTATTCTTCCAAATTCTTGAAATAGGTACTGCACTGGGAGATATTGCATTAACTGGTTTTGAAGATAAACTGAATGAAATCCCCGAAGGGGCAAAATTCCTGAAAGCCTTTAATACCATTGCACTTGTTAGTAGCATCGCCAATATAGGGCAAGCAGCGATAACCAGGCTTAATAGCACGATGCCCGATGAAATTGCAACTCTACGAAATATTTGGAAGAACAACCCCGAAGTTAAAGATATAGTTAAAGCACATAATCCAAAGGCCTTTAACCAGATAGACAATCTGGGAGACGAACTGGACAAGTATGATGAATGGGCAAAATATGCCGGAGATTTGGGAGAAGAATTAACCCATCTGGATATTCTGATAAATAGGCTTTCCAATGAATTACAAACTCTCGTCATAAATTACAAAAAAATAGGCAAGATTGAAGTAGTAGCAGACAATATAATACTGTTTAAGAACGCCCAAAATGAAGTTGTAGGCAAAATAATTGAAAATAAGTTTTATCTTTGCCATAGTGGTTGGGGCGGCGATATAGTCAGGAACGAAACCCGCAGGACAACAATAATTGGAAAATATAATGCAGATAAACCCGGGGGAACACATGCCCTGTTAAAAACTGGCATACTCAATGCAAGTCTTTCCGGAAAAGTTGATTACCGTATTTTAAGCAACCCGGAAATAGATAATCTTCTTATGCAAGCACAAAAAGCTATTGATGCTGGTAGTAATAAGTTGGCTGATGAACTTTATGAACGAGCTTGGGAAATTAACCGTCAATGGCTTGATGAAGCCATTGAAAACAATGATGTGATAAGGCTGATTTCTGAACCTATCTCTGATAATTTAATGTTAACTAATCACTATGGTAAAAGGGTTCTATCATTCTTTGGACGAGAAATAGATTATTTAAAATCCAAAGGCTATATATTAAAAGGTTATGAATTTATTAAAAAGTAAGCCATGGAATTAATAGACCATATAAAAAAGGATTTTGCTGGAATAATTCAAAAATATAATCTTTCAATTTCAGCACCTTTTCCAAGTATTGTTAATCTGGAAAATGAATATTGTAATGTTGAGTTGCAGTTAGAAAGAGGTATTGAGTTTTATGTCACTTTTATTGATAAAATATCAAAAAGAGAATATGGCTTAATGGGGCTTATAGACTTTAGAAAGTTGGGGGAAAAAATTGAAATGATAGAATCAAAGGGATTATTTGATTTACATGCTAAAATTATCGAACTATACTTCTCCGATATATTGCAAGGCGATTTCAGCTGGTCGGCTGATTTTGATGAGTTTATGAAACGTTACACGGGGTAGGAAGTATTTTACATCACATCCAAAACATTTGAAAGTGCGTCCCAGTTGAGCCGAGGCTGTAACTAAATAAGGAAGCACATTAAGTTGGGCGTTGGTTAGCGAAGCGTACCTGCATCCAACCATTCTTTCAGGTTGTGCCTGATTTCTTTTGTTGTTTTATGTTGAGTCAAGGGTGTAAAAAGCAATAAACGAGCTGTGTTCGGCGGCGGTTGCACTGCCGTCGGACTATCAGCAGCAGAGTTTATCCCGCAAAGCGGGACTGCGCCTGAGCTTCCACTTGTTAGCGCGCATTTCTTTTGAACAAGTGCGCTCCTCTTCTCGCTAGCGCGTATTTTGTAATCCATTCGTATACCACTGCCAATCAGCAAAGCAACTCCGGCATAAAAGCCTGTCCCGCCAAAGGGTCTTGGGCGGACCGTTGCGTGGGGGCTTGAAAGCGGCGCTGTTAGAGCCATACCTCAGGCATGGCGAGTTGCGCCGCGTGGCCGGCACGCCCACGGGGCACCCATCGGGACAGGCTTTTATGCCTTGATCTTTTGCTTCTTTTGCATCAAGGCAAAAGAAGGGGAAAATAAACGTGGCTTCGGCAGGCTCGGCATGACATTAATTCAAGATTTCAGATTCAAGACTTGTCCGGCATTGACGGATTTCAGAATTGTCCGGCTTAGACGGATTCAAGGCTGTGTCCGGCTTAGACGGATTCAAGATTCAAGAGCTTGTCCGGCTTTGCCGGATTCAAGATTTCAGATTTCAGATTCAAGACTTGTCCGGCATTGACGGATTCAAGATTTGTCCTGCGTTGACGGATTTAAGAATTGTCATATGATCTTCCGATACATTCCGAATGTTTCCGAATCATTCCGAATCCTTCTTCCTTCCAAGGACCCCTCCAAACCTCCCCTGAGAGGGGAGGCTTAACTCCCCTCTCCTTTTCAGGAGAGGGGCAGGGGGTGAGGTCAAAAAAATTCGAAACTCCAAAATCTAAAAACTAAACACGGTTCTTCCGAATCCTTCCGATTATTTCCGAATCGTTCCGAATCATTCCGAATCATTCTTTTAACTTCCTCTAACTTCATTATTTAACTTCCTCTAACTTCCTCATATTTTCCACCAGATCCGCCACCCCTTCAGTGATAAAAATTTTGTAACTTTACCCCAAGGAACAACCGGTAACCTTATGGACTACCCAACCTCCCCGGCGCTTGCCGATAGGTACACCGCCCTAATCAAAACCCAGTTTCAATGAAACCCCGTGCTGAGCGAGCTCCAGCGAAGCGAAGCGCGCTGGTTGAATTAATCCCGCTCCACGGCGGGAGGGACCTCATCCACAACCCCCAGTCCACCACCGGCCTGTTCGAAGGCATGGAGGAAGGGGCGATGAAAGTTAATGCTGATGCTGAAATAAAAGATATTTTAGATGCTATAAGAAATGCAAATGAAGCAGGAACTGAAACTTGTGTAATTAAGAAGTATGGTGTCGAGAATTTCTTTATTGATTATAATTTTAAACTATATGGAGATGAAGAAATTAAAATATCAGTTCTAAAATATAATTATTCAGAATTAAATATTAAAGTTTTAAAGAAGGAATGTAATATCTATAAAGGTGGTGATAATTATCATTTTGGAGCATATGGAAGTTTTACAACTTTTACCTTTTGGAGATTATAATGGAAACACAATATCAAATCTTTTGGTAATAACAGTTGAAGATAAAGATGCTGATAATATTGAAAATTATTTATTTGGCGCTACAATAAGTGCTGCTCTATCTGAAATTGAAGAGTTTCTTGGAACTGATTATGAACAACAGCCTGGTAGTTTAAGATATGATACAACTGAACAGGCTTTAGAAAAAATGGACTGTTCCGAATTAGTCGCACGCTTTTTACAGAAAGTTTGTGGTTTAGAGGAAGTTCCACATCCATTTTATACATCTTTGATGTTAAGTAGCATGAGGGATGGAAGGTTCGATAGTTTCTTACAGCACGTAAAGAATAGTGAAGAAGAAGATTTTAAGGATATTAGACCAGGGGATGTTTTCCTATGGAGTAGAAGCTCTAGTGACGGGCATACAGGGGTTGTTGTTTCTTATGATAAGGAGACAGACAAAGTAACAGTCATTGAAGCCATTGGAAGTTTAGGGGCTTCCGAAGAATCACTTTCAAAAGACCTTGATGGTTATTGTAAAAGTTGTATCCGAAAATCAATATATACAAGAACCGGAAAAGCTTTATATAAACATGAAGGTTGGAAAGGATATTTTAGACCAGTAACTACTAAATAAAACCATGAAAAAATATTTAATTATACTTATGATAGGTGTTTTTGGTTCAGGTAAAGCACAAAATAATGAATCACCTATTGACTTCTTTTCTTTAATTAAAAACCCTGAATATGTATGGACAACTACATATAGTATAAAGAAAGAAGATGATGTTACAGTTATATATTATGAATTTTACATGAAGGATGTACAGGTCGGGCAAGGGTGTATTTATGCAATTTCAAAACAATTTCCTGAGAAATGGACAAAAGATGCAGTTCAAACCCCTAAAGGAGAGTGCAATAATAAGAAAGATTATAAGCCTCTTTTTTATATAAATTGCGCAGCAAGTAGACTTTTTACAAAAGATAAAGAGAGACTAGTTAAAGAATTTGATATTTATACATTCTTTGTAGATAAGACTGATTTAGAAGGCCCATTTAAAGAGACTTCAGAATCTGGTAGTGCTGTATATTATAATGAAAAAACTGATAGCAAGGTTATTATTTATAAATACGAATCAGGCAAATGGGTCGAAATAGAAAATCAGAAATTGGGAGATGAAATACCTAGAACTTTTGGGAAAAAGTATATAAAAAAAATAGCAATGGAGAAAATCCATTAATACCCCGCTCACGCGGATTTACCTTCCTTATTCATGCGCTTCTTTTTTGGACGCGTGTGTTTTTCTTCTCGCTCACGCGTATTTTGTAATCCATTCGTATACCACTGTCACTCAGCAAAGCAACCCTGGCCTAAAAGCCCGACCCGGCAATGGGTCGATAGCTGATCGTAGATAGGGACCTGTGCAAGCGACACTGTCTGAGCCACGCCGCAGGCATGGCGAGTTGCGCCGCGCAGCAGACCCTACCACGGGGCACCCATCGGGTAGGGCTTTTGAGACTTGATCTTTTGCTTCTTTTGCATCAAGGCAAAAGAAGGGAAAAACAAACGTGGCTTCGGCAGGTTCGGCATGGCATTAATTCAAGATTTCAGATTCAAGACTTGTCCGGCATTGACGGATTCAAGATTTGTCCTGCGTTGACGGATTCAAGAATTGTCATATGATCTTCCGATACATTCCGAATGTTTCCGTGTCATTCCGTGTCATTCTCTTAAATTCCTCTAACTTCTTCTAACTTCTTCTAACTTCCTCTAACTTCCTCAAATTCCTCCTCAAACTCCGCCACACCTACAGTGAGAAAAATTTTGTATATTTACCCCAAGGCACAACCGGTAACCTTATGGACTACCCAACCACACCCGCTATTGCCGATAGGTACACCCACCTGCTCAAACCCCAATGGGATTTGATCCATAACCCCATCTCCACCACCGGGCTGTTCGACGGTATGGAGGAGGGGGCGATGTTTATGCTTGATGTAAAGAAATCATTAATGTCGTTACGCTTATACAAGAATTACCAAATTAGTTTAGTTATTGATAGCAAAAAAATTGGAGCATTAACACCTGGTGAGAAATTTTTCAAATATGAAATTCAAGATAAATTATTTTTAATATATGAGAAAGCCGGTAAATTTTCTAATATAAATATTGAAAAGACAGAAAAATATTCAAATTTTTATGATGCTACTATGTATCAAATCAAGTTAGGTGATTTTGGGTTAATTAACTGTTTATCAGAAAAAGATAGAGATATAATATATGATTTTTTGTCAGGTAAGGAAAATCATTCTGTACTTTTTGGAAGTGAGACATTGAAGATAAATGAAAAAGTTTATACTTGTGAACGGATATACAGAGATATTGAAGAAATAGAGGCAGACTTAATTAAGAAAAACGTTTATTATAAAGAATTAAACGAAAAAGAACGCTTTATATTGTATTTGCCATTGAATATGTGGTACAGAGGCTATTATTATGCAAGTGTATTTATGTATAACTGGCTTACAGGAGGTGGAGATATTCAGATGGATGAAGAACTCTTTAAATTTATAGATTCATGGCAATTATTAAAAGAAAGGAATGAAGAATATTTAAGCTATGTTGAGAAGAATAAGAATAGAAAGATAGAAATAGATTTAGAAGATGATAAATTTAGATTATATGATTTAAATGATATAAGGGGAAAAATATTAAATGAAAAAGATAAATTAGAATTAAGTTTTAAAAATATTAATAATAGTAAAAATTATGTTATAGGTGACTTAAATTTTGGTAACTGTAGTGTTGCGGAAGAGGATTTTGTATTTGATATAAACAATCCCCATAGTACTTCATTTGGTTCAGTTAGTTATAGATATTTTTTTGAAGGAGAATATGATCCACAAACAAGAACAATTATTGTAACAAAAGTATGGCAGGAAATTAAGGATGAATTTAATTTTGAGCGCTTTCAGCCACTTGGTGCATGGTCGAGCAGTATATTTGAACCAATGGAGCCAATAAGTCATGTTTCAGTGTTAGATTATAAGTATAATTATTTTAACGACACATTTAGATCCTTTCATGATAAAACAGGGATTGGTAAAGATTTTTAAATTAAAGGGAAAAGGGAAGTTAACAAGTTTATAAAAATGATTAAATTATATGAAAATGCAGTGGAGTATAGATAAAAAAATGAATTTTAAAGTTTTTCTTATAAACTTTTTATTTTGGATAATCTTTATTTCATTTTTGTGTCTAATTTTAGAGCATATCAGCTTTACTAATCAATATTATTTTTATTTTTATCCAGATTATGGGCCGCCAATTTCAAAAGATGTAATTCTAAAGTTTATTGAAAAGGAGTATACTCCATTTGCTTTTGATCCCTTTTCATCGTTATTTGGATTATTTTGGTCTTTAATTAATGCTATATTTTACTTTATAATTCCAGTAGTAATTTTTTATTCAATAAAAAGTTAAAATTTATATCTATAAACTGTTCGATATATTTAATTTAATAATAATTATTAATATATTATTTAATCCTGGATGGGATTATCTAGGTGATGGAGGTCTAATTTTTCCTGCTAAAAATCTTGCCATAATATTATTTACATTACTCATTATAATAAGAATTCTACAATATAAAAAATTGAAAAAATATAAAACAACAATAAATAAATCAGTTTAAGATTTAAAATTTATTAAAAGCAAATTAATGCCTTTGTTGAACTAAACTAACTCACAACCAATAATTTAGATTTTTAACCACTGCTGTTACTAGCTGTCTTGCAATCTAAACCCGGCATAAAAGCCTGTCCCGCCAATGGGTCGTGGGCGGGGCGTTGCGTAGGGCAAAGGAAGCGGCGCTGTTTGATCCATGCCAAAGGCATGGTGAGTTGCGCCGCGCTGCAGACACGCCCACGGGGCACCCATCGGAACAGGCTTTTGAGCCTTGATATTTTGCTTCTTTTGCATCAAGGCAAAAGAAGGGAAAAACAAACGTGGCTTCGGCAGGCTCGGCATGACATTAATTCAAGATTTAAGACTTGTCCGGCGAAGACGGATTCAAGGCTTTTTCCGGCGAAGACGGATTCAAGGCTTTTTCCGGCGAAGACGGATTTAAGAATTGTCATATGATCTTCCGATACATTCCGAATATTTCCGTGTCATTCCGTATCATTCCGTGTCATTCTCTTAAATTCCTCTAACTTCTTCTAACTTCCTCTAACTTCCTCAAATTCCTCCTCAAACTCCGCCACACCTACAGTGAGAAAAATTTTGTATATTTACCCCAAGGCACAACCGGTAACCTTATGGACTACCCAACCACACCCGCTATTGCCGATAGGTACACCCACCTGCTCAAACCCCAATGGGATTTGATCCATAACCCCATCTCCACCACCGGGCTGTTCGACGGGATGGAGGAGGGGGCGATGGGTATGCCCTGCAAGGGATGGTTCGACGACTGCGATAATGTTATAGGAATTCTGGATACTATCAGGAGTGCCCGAATCCAGGGGAAAAAAGTCAGAGTCCGAGGAAAGATTAACGAAGTGCCCATTACGTTGACCGCAAAATATATCAGAATCGGGGGAACAGACTATAAGCAGATAAGGCTAATTTCACATAAAAAGAAACCGGAATATACTTACAATCCTTCAGATTATGAAGAATATAATCAGCAGGTTCTCAATGCAGACGGAACCATTGATTGGCAAAAAGGCTTTGTTTATAGAGAGGACGGGCAAGAAGTTTTTAAAATACTTGTAGATGATGAAAGCTCAAAAATTGGGAAGTTGAAGGACTATTTGTTTGGTAAGAAATATGATGAAATAAAGGGAATTTTTAAAAATAATTCTGTTTTAACACCTGATGAAATAAAGAATGTGAGGGAACAAATAGAGATGTTAAAAGATAATGAGCAAAAGAAAGAACTATATTTAGAACTTCAGGAGAAAGTTCCTTATCATAATCAAAGAAATAATGACCAGGAACAGTACATCTCGGACAGGATGTGCAACTTAACATCAGAAGCCATGTGCCTTGAATATCTTGGCATTAGCTGTCCTACTGCAGATATGCAATTTGAAGATTATCTGGAGCAGTTACGGAAAGATAATAATTATGGGGACAGGACTACTCAGGCAGCAAGACAAAAAGTTGCTAAACATTTAGGGGCTTGCTATGATAAAAAAGATTATGGTGGAAAGTTTTCTGACGAGAAAGAAAAACTTAAAGATTTTATTTTGCCCAAATTACAATCAGGATGTGCAGTAATGTTGTCGATATGGCCTGCCTGTAAAGGGCACCTTGTCCGTGTACAAAAGTAACAAATGAAGGTCTGATAGTTGATGACCCTTACGGAATGGTCACAAGCTTTAAAACCCGTGAGGATTGTAATAGCGGTGGGTATGATACCAATTCCACCTCTGAAGAAAACTCGAAAGGCAGCGATAATCTGTGGAAGTGGGATGACATCAAAGATATTACAGTAAAATATGTTGAAGTCTATAGTAAATGTAAATAAAATAAATCATCATGAAAAACGTAATTCTGTCATTTTTAATGCTGGCATACTGCAATGCTTGTTCATCTCAAGAAAAGTTTAAGGAATTTATTAAATACTTTAAGCCAATAAATCAACCCATTGAGAATGTTTTAGACTTAACAGGCAAGGATACCCTGAATGGGAAATTCACAAACGATATCATTATACGAAGTCAGGGCAAAAAACCACAGTATATTGATAAGGATGGAAAACTTAAAACCATCAGTCAATATTATGGTCTATATCCGGAAGAACCAGATGAATATTTAAAGGATGTAAAAAAAAAGAATGGTAACTGGGAAGAAAAGAGATTTTTCTTTTATCCCAAAGTAATCCCCATAGGTCGTATTCAACTAAACCCAAATTTTGAATCCCTCATAATTAAAGTGATTGCCTACGAAACCACTTTTTACGATTTATGGAATTTTTCAAAAGCTGGCAAAGCTTTATCTGTTGTCTGTTTATTCTGGGGGATGCGTGATGGAGGCCCACTGGATGAAAAAGTAACGTTTACTATTGTGGACTCCAAAATCACAAAGGAAGGAAATATTATCTGGCACGAAAACGCAGACGGATTAGAAACATTCAGGACCTATAAGTTAAATGACGAAGGTTATTTTCAGATAATTAAAGAAGAACAGAAGGGTGAATCTGAATTTTAGATACGGTGATTACAAGAAAGGCGTCGATTTTCATTGCAAATGCAACTCTATGGGTATATGATTTGGGTGCATAATGGCTTAAATTTTCAAGAACGAGAGAGAAAAGGTTGCCCCTTCCCTCCTCGTTCCTGATGGTTAAGGGTTACCCTTGTTCGTGCACGTCTTCTATTGACGCGTGCGCTCTTGCACTCGCTATCGCGGATTTACCTTCGGTTAGCTCCCTTCGGTCGGTTGTAATCTATGCGTACACCACCGCCGCTCAGCAAAGAAAACCCGGCCTAAAAGTCTGTTTCGCCAATGGGTCGAGAGCGGATCGTAGATAGGGGCCTGTGCAAGCGACACTGTCTGAGCCACGCCGCAGGCATGGTGAGTTGCGCCGCGCACGCAGAGACGCTCCCGGGGCACCCATCGGGTAGGGCTTTTCAGCCTTGATTTTTTGCTTCTTTTGCATCAAGGCAAAAGAAGGGGAAACAAACGTGGCTTCGGCAGGTTCAGCATGACATTAATTCAAGATTTCAGATTCAAGACTTGTCCGGCATTGACGGATTTCAGACTTGTCCGGCATTGACGGATTCAAGATTTGTCCTGCGTTGACGGATTTAAGAATTGTCATATGATCTTCCGATACATTCCGAATGTTTCCGAATCATTCCGAATCCTTCTTCCTTCCAAGGACCCCTCCAAACCTCCCCTGAGAGGGGAGGCTTAACTCCCCTCTCCTTTTCAGGAGAGGGGCAGGGGGTGAGGTCAAAAAAATTCGAAACTCCAAAAACAAAAAACTAAACACGGTCTCAAATCTTCCGAATCCTTCCGATTATTTCCGATTCGTTCCGAATCATTCCTTCAAATTCTTTAAACCCCACTAAGTGCAACAAAAAAAGGTTGCCGAAGCAACCTCTCAAGATTCTTTATAGTAGGATTAAAGTTTTCGTTTAACCTCAACTTCGTGGAAGCCTTCTACGAAATCGCCAACTTTAATATCGTTAAAGTTCTTAATGTTCAGGCCGCACTCAAAACCAGCAGATACTTCCTTAACATCATCCTTAAATCGTTTAAGCGATTCAAGCTCACCTGTATAAATTACAATACCATCGCGGATGAGTCGAACCTTGTTGTTTCTTGAGATTTTACCGTCGCGAACAATACATCCAGCAACAGTTCCAACCTTCGAAATCTTGAACACATTGAGGACTTCAGCTGAACCGGTAATCTCTTCCTTGATTTCAGGTGCAAGCATTCCCTCAATTGCATCCTTGATCTCGTTAATTGCATCGTAGATGATTGAGTAAAGACGGATATCTATTTCTTCCTTTTCGGCTAGCTTTCGGGCACCTGCTGAAGGTCGAACCTGGAAACCGATCACAATAGCATTTGATGCTGCTGCCAGAAGGATATCGGATTCTGATATTTGACCAACGGCTTTATGAATTACGTTAACCTGTACCTGTTCGGTTGAAAGTTTGATAAGGGCGTCGGATAGGGCCTCAATTGAACCATCCACATCACCTTTAACAACAAGGTTTAGCTCTTTAAAGTTGCCGATAGCAATACGACGACCAATCTCGTCGAGTGTAATATGCTTTTTGGTTTTTAAGCTTTGCATTCGAACTAGCTGCTCACGTTTGTTTGCTATTTCGCGAGCCTCCTTGTCGGAATCAAGGATGTTAAAATAATCTCCAGCTTGGGGCGCACCATTCAACCCAATTACCTGAACGGGTGTTGATGGTCCTGCTTCTTGAATTCTTTGGCCGCGCTCATTAAACATTGCTTTTACGTGGCCATAGTAGATACCTGCGAGCATGATGTCGCCTTGGTGAAGTGTTCCGTTTTGAACCAAAACGGTGGCAACATATCCACGGCCTTTATCGAGAGATGATTCAATAACAGTACCAGTTGCCTTCCTTTTTGGATTGGCTTTAAGCTCTTGAAGCTCAGCTTCAAGTAGTACTTTCTCAAGAAGTTTGTCAACATTAAGACCTTGCTTTGCCGAAATTTCTTGGCATTGGTATTTACCGCCCCAATCCTCAACAAGGTAGTTCATGTTTGCCAACTCACCTTTGATTTTTTCGGGGTCGGCAGTCGGTTTATCTATTTTGTTTATAGCAAAAACAATAGGAACACCAGCAGCACTTGCGTGGTTAATAGCCTCAACAGTTTGGGGCATAACTGCATCATCAGCAGCAACCACAATGATTGCCACATCGGTTAGCTTAGCACCACGTGCACGCATAGCGGTAAACGCTTCGTGTCCAGGGGTATCTAGGAAAGTGATTCTTTTTCCATCTTCAACCTCAACGCTGTAAGCACCAATGTGCTGGGTAATTCCTCCAGCCTCACCAGCAATTACATTTGAATGGCGGATGTAGTCGAGCAGTGATGTTTTTCCGTGATCGACATGGCCCATTACGGTAACAATGGGTGGACGAGGTACTAAATCCTCAGGTCTATCTTCCTCTTCTTCTTTTATGTCTTCTTGCAAATCGGCGCTAATGAATTCAACCTGATATCCAAACTCATCGGCAACAAGAGCCATGGTTTCTGCATCAAGACGTTGGTTGATTGAAACCATTAGGCCAAGATTCATACATACATCAATAACATCGGTAACTGGTACGTTCATCATAGCCGACAGCTCATTGGCCGAAACGAACTCAGTAACCTTAAGAATTTTCTTTTCCTGTTCTTGGCGTTCTAACTCCTCGCGCTGACGTGCACTTAGTACCTCACGTTTCTCACGACGATATTTTGAACTCTTAGTCTTTCCTTTACTAGTAAGACGTGCAAGAGTTTCTTTAATTTGACGTTGTACCTCTTCTTCGTCTACCTCAGGTCGGATAACTTTTTTCTTTTTCTTCTTAAGCTTTTTGGCTTTGTTATCCTCCTTGCGCTTTGGATCGGAGGTATTAGCTGGAGTCCCAGGCTTGTCGGGAGTAGCCTTTTCTCCCTTTTTAATGCGTTTCCTTTTTTTCTTTTTAGCATCCTTGTCAAAATCGGATGAAGAGGCAACAGGTTTTTTCTTCGTTTCAAACTGGCTTAAATCAATCTTCCCTTTAATGGTAGGCCCAGTTAACTTTTCTACTTTAGCCTTATAAACCTCCTCTTGCTTATCTTCTGAACTTGCTTCTGCTGTAGGTTCAGCAGGCTTTTCCTTTTTCTCCTCTTGTTCTTGCTTGGGCTCTTTATCTTCTTGCTTTTCTTTTGACTTTTCCTTCTCTTCTTTTTTATCCTTTTTGCTCTTTTTGGATGATTCTATATCTATTTTTCCAACCACTTTTGGTTGTTCAACCTTTACTTCGGTTTTTATTTCTTCTGGTTCAGGGCGTTTTTCCTCTTTGGTGATTGAGGTATCCTCTTCCTTCTTGTTAGCAGTAGGTTCTTCCTTAGGCTCTGGTTCGCTTTTTTGTTTCTTTTTAGCACCTTTGTCTAAATCGATTTTACCTTTAACCTTCAAATCGATTTTAGGTTTTTCTATTTCAATGGGTTTCGCAGCCTCAATGGTTGTGGTTTTTATAATAACCTCGTCGTCAGTCGATTCTTCGGTTGGCTCTTCTTCTTCGCTTTCAATATCATCAATTGATATTGATTTTTTCTTATCCCTTAGAGCCTTGAGGTTTTCTTTTTGTTGTTCTGTTTTTTTCTTTAGATCGAGTTCGCTGCCAAACTCATCTTCTAATATAGAAACAACATTTCCATCAACCTTAGCGTTAGGGTCGTTACTTACATCGTATCCCTTTTTGTGAAGAAAATCTACCAGCGTCCCCACGCCAACGTTGAACTCTTTTGCTAACTTACTGAGCCTAATTTTTTTTTCGCTTGTCATAAAGGCTTTTTCCCTGATTTATATTAATTCAATGCAAAACTAAACTAAAGAAAATACTATTCAAATTCTGCCTTAAGAATTCTAATAATTTCTTTAACAGTATCCTCTTCTAAGTCGGTTCTTTTAACCAGCTCATCAAAGGGTATTTCTAGAACGCTTTTTGCTGTATCACAGCCAATTCCTTTAAGTACATCGATGATCCATTCATCAATTTCATCAACAAATTCATCGATACTAACATCCTCCTCGTCTTCGGAAGCTGCTTCGCGGTATACGTCAATTTCGTATCCGGTTAGCTGGCTGGCTAGTTTGATGTTGTATCCACCCTTACCAATTGCTAACGAAACTTCAGAAGGTTTAAGGTAAACCTCTGCTCGCTTATTATCTTCATCTATCTTAATAGAAGAAATTTTAGCGGGGCTTAATGCGCGTTGAATATATAGCTGAGTGTTTGATGTATAGTTAATTACATCTATGCTTTCGTTACGAAGTTCACGCACTATTCCATGAATCCTACTTCCTTTCATCCCAACACAAGCTCCCACCGGATCAACTCGTTCATCGTAAGATTCAACGGCCACTTTAGCTCTTTCGCCAGGAATGCGAACAATCTTTTTAATGGTGATTAAACCATCGAATATTTCTGGAACTTCCAGCTCGAAAAGGCGCTCAAGAAATGCGTTTGCAGTTCTTGATAGTATAATTTGCGGATTGTTATTGCGCATTTCAACCTTATAAACCACAGCGCGGATTGTGTCGCCTTTCCTGTAAAAGTCTGAGGGTATCTGTTCCGATTTTGGAAGAATTAGCTCATTCCCTTCATCATCAAGTACAAGAATTTCTTTTTTCCAAACCTGATAAACCTCACCAGTAATGATTTCGCCAATTCTATCTTTATACTTGCTGTAAAGATTATTTCTCTCAAGTTCCATTATGCGGGAAGTGAGGTTCTGACGCAATGAAAGGATTGCCCTACGACCAAATTCAGAGAGGGAAACCTCAGAGGTAACTTCCTCGCCAACCTCGTAATCTTCGTCAATCTTTCTAGCCTCTGATAGCGAGATCTGACGATTTGGATCCTCTACTTCACCATCCTCAACAACTTCTCGGTTCCTGTAAATTACAAAATCACCCTTATCAATGTTGATGATTATGTCGAAGTTATCGTCTGATCCATAAAGCTTCACAAGCATGCTTCTGAACACATCCTCAAGCACGCTCATCATTGTTGGCCTGTCGATATTTTTGAGTTCCTTAAACTCTAAAAACGAATCAATCAGATTTAGATTCTCCATTGCTATAATATTTTTCCCTTTTTAGTTTACTTAAAACTGACAACTACTTTAACCGATTTTGTATCGGAGTAGTTAAAGCTCATCTCCTCTTCAACAAGCTGTTTTTTCTTTTTGCCCTCAACGGCAACTTTTTTTGAAAAGGTTATTGTAAATCCTGACTCATCAGCACCGACCAGTTTGCCTTTAAACTTTTCGCCTTTTGCTGTAATAACTTCCAACTCCCTTCCAATGTTTTTAAGGTATTGGCGTGGCATCTTTAATGGCTGCCCAACTCCAGCCGATGAGACCTCAAGTTCAAAGTCTTCGGTGTCTCTATCTAATGATGACTCTATAGCTCTACTAACAGCAACACAAGAATCAATTGATACCCCATCGTCAGAATCTACCGTGACAACAATTTTATTATCGGTACTAATAGAAATATCAACTAGAAAAAGATTTTCTTTTTCTAGAAGGGGTGTAACAATTTCATCTATTCTTTCCTTTGTAATCATTCCCATGCTTTTAATAAAAACAGGGGACTATGTCCCCTGCCGCTGCCAGAAAAACTTTTGCAAATTTAGTAACGTTTTATTGATTATGCAAATTATTGGACTGAAAACCAACTCTATCAATATGACTGTCAGAAGTTGAACTTGCAAATTCTAAAAAAAATGATGTAATTAGCTAAAAAGGTTATACGTTGAAAATAGCTGTAAATACACGTCTTTTGCTAAATGGTAAGTTGGAGGGAATTGGTTGGTTTACCTATGAGGTTTTTAAGCGAATAGCACTGAATCATCCCGAACATGAATTCTATTTTATTTTTGATAGGCCTTACTCTGAACTGTTTATTTTTAGTGAGAATGTAAAACCCATTGTGTTACCTCCACCTACTCGGCATCCAGTGCTCTGGTACTACTGGTTTGAATATGCATTACCTAATGCACTGAAAAAAATAGATGCAGATGTTTTTCTTTCTCCAGATGGCTACTTGTCGTTAAGCGTTGATCTGCCACAGGTGGCAGTAATTCATGATATAAACTTTTTTCATTATCCTAAGGGGTTACCCTTTGTGAAGTCGAGATATTTAAATCACTTTTTCCCAAGATATGCACAAAAAGCTTGTAGGATTGTAACAGTTAGTAATTACTCTAAGCACGATATTGCAAAAAATTATAACATTGATTTAGAAAAGATTGATGTTGCTTACAATGGGGCTAGTGAGCAGTTCAAGCCTTTGGATGATGAGGAGAAACAAGCTGCTAGGCAACGTTACTCAAGCGGCTTGCCATACTTCTTATTTGTTGGCGCGCTTAATCCAAGGAAAAACGTAGCGCGCTTAATTCAGGCATTTGATATTTTTAAGCAAACAACTGGTTTGCAAGAAAAACTGCTACTTGTTGGAGAACCAATGTTTATGACAAGCGATATTAAAAAGGCTTACCTGCAAAGCCAGTTTAAAGCCGATATACTATTTTTGGGAAGAAAAGATGTTGCCGAACTGAGTCAAATTACTGGTGCTGCTAAAGCAATTGTATACCCATCTATATTTGAGGGGTTTGGAATTCCTTTGCTTGAAGCAATGAAATGTGGTGTTCCTGTAGCATCATCTAATACAACAGCTATGCCCGAGGTGGCAGGCGATGCAGCTTTGTATTTCAATCCCATGTCGGTAGACGAAATGGCCGAAGCTATGCAGATACTTTCTCGCGACAACAATTTATGTAGCAAACTCTCTGCTGCTGCCCTTGAGCGCCAAAAAATGTTTAGCTGGGATGTTACGGCTGATACAGTGTTTAAATCGATTGAAAAATGCCTATCGCAATGTTAGAAGTTTGCTTACATAAAGATATGATTGAAGCAGGCTGCGATGAAGCAGGCCGAGGTTGTTTGGCGGGTCCTGTTTTTGCTGCAGCAGTAATCCTCCCGAATGATTTTAACGAGCCCCTTATCAACGACTCCAAACTTTTAACGCATAAACAACGTGAGAAGCTACGAGAGGTTATAGAGCACTATGCCGTTGATTGGGCGGTAGCCATGGTTTCTAATCAAGAGATTGATGAAATAAACATACTTAATGCATCAATACTGGCAATGCATAGAGCCATAGAAAGTTTGAAGAAAAAAAGGCCCCAGCATTTGCTTATTGATGGAAATAGGTTTAAACCTTATAGCGATATACCACACACCTGCATAGTGAAAGGTGATTCTAAGTTTTTACCCATTGCTGCAGCATCAATACTTGCTAAAACTCATAGAGATGAGTTTATGACAAGAATCAGCAAAGAATATCCTTACTACCAGTGGGAGGTAAACAAAGGTTAT
The DNA here is from genome assembly GCF_013265555.1 of Tenuifilum thalassicum. Lineage (GTDB taxonomy): Bacteria > Bacteroidota > Bacteroidia > Bacteroidales > Tenuifilaceae > Tenuifilum > Tenuifilum thalassicum. Next base: position 2,775,743 of record NZ_CP041345.1, read on the forward strand.
CCTACAAAAAAACATCGAGAAGGCATTGCTAAGAATGGTATTTCGCCGTATCATCGAAAAAGTTTTAAGCTTTTATAGTCAATATTTGTTAATTAGATGCTACTTGTTTAAACCAAATAAGGCAATACAAATCGAAATACTAAACTTTAAAAACTAAAAACTATGATTAAAAAGCTAAAAGTTCTATTTCTTGGGCTATTTTTCCTGGCTACAACAGCTGTAAAAGCCGACGAAGGGATGTGGTTGCTACCGCTCCTAAAGAAGTACAATATTGAAGTTATGAAGCAGAAAGGCTTTAAGCTAACTGCCGAAGATATTTACAACATCAACCAAGCGAGTATAAAGGATGCTGTAATTATTTTTGGTGGCGGTTGTACTGGGGAGGTGGTTTCCGATCAAGGATTAGTGCTTACAAATCATCACTGCGGTTATGGAGCCATTCAGCAGCACAGTACTCCAGAGCACGATTATCTTGAAGATGGTTTTTGGGCAAAATCGTTCGAGGAAGAGATTCCTACTCCTGGCTTATCAGTAACTTTCTTAGTGCGGATGGAAGATGTTACCGATAAGGTTACTGCTGAGCTAAAGCCTGAAATGTCTGAAGCCGAGCGTGGAAAGATTATTAGGGAAGTTGGTAGTAAAATATCAAAAGAGGCTACTGAGGGTACTAACTACAAAGCAAGTGTTCGTAGTTTCTTTGGTGGTAACCAGTTTTTCCTTCTGGTTTACGAAGTATTCAATGATGTTCGACTAGTTGGCGCTCCTCCATCATCAATTGGTAAATTTGGACATGATACCGACAACTGGATGTGGCCACGCCACACTGGAGATTTCTCTGTGTTCCGTATTTATGCAAGCAAAGACAACAAGCCTGCCGATTATTCTCCCGATAACGTGCCTTACAAACCCAAATATCATTTGCCTATATCGCTTAAAGGTGTTAAAAATGGTGATTTTACCATGATTATGGGATATCCAGGAAGCACACAGCGATATATGACCTCGTATGAGGTAGATGAAAGAATGAATATCACTAATAAAAATAGAATCTACATACGTGGTGTAAAGCAGGACATTTGGTTAAAGGACATGCAAGCCGATAAGGCCATAAATATTAAGTATGCGTCTAAATATGCACGCTCAAGCAATTACTGGAAGAATTCGATTGGAATGAATAAAGCTCTAAAACGTCTTAAAGTTTACGACTTTAAGAAACAACAAGAGCAAGAGTTTATGAAATGGGTTAAAGCTTCGCCTGAAAGAGTTGAGAAATACGGGAAAGCGCTTGACCTAATTAAGGAAGGTGTTGAGGGCAGAAAAGATTACTTACATGCAACCCAGTATATTGGAGAAACATTCTTTTATGGTGCAGAGGCTATTGGGTTTGCTTCATCTGCTCGTTACCTAGCCGATGCATTAGAGAGTGAAAATCAGGATGAGATCACCAAAAATGTAGAGCGCCTTAAAGAGCGAGCAGCCGATTTCTTTAAAGATTATAGCCAATCGACCGATCATAAAACAACCAAGGCGATGTTTAGGATTTACATGGAAAATGTTCCTGAAAAATATCAACCAGACATTTATAATGTAATCCGCAAAAAGTATAAAGGAGATGTAGAAAAGTATGTGGATAAGATGTTTGCCAAAACCATTTTTACCGATCCTGCTAAATTCAATGCTTTCCTAGAAAAGCCAAGCCTTAAAACACTACAAAAAGATCCCGTGTTTGTTGCTTCTAAATCGATTATAGGTAAGTATATGGAGATACGCGCATTGATGGCTCCTTTTAACGAAAAATTAGAACGTGGTCAGCGCTTATACATTGCAGGTATTCTTGAGATGAATCAAGGCAAACCCATGTATCCAGATGCCAACTTCACCATGCGTCTTACCTATGGCGAGATCAAGGATTATTACCCTATGGATGCCGTGCATTACGATTACTATACTACCCTTAAAGGTGTGATGGAAAAAGAAGATCCTGATAATTGGGAGTTTGTAGTTTCCGATAAACTTAAAGAACTCTACAATTCCAAAGATTACGGCCGTTATGGAGTTGATGGAAGAATGCCAGTCGCTTTCATATCAACAAACGACATTACAGGAGGTAATTCAGGAAGCCCAGTTATGAATGGTAATGGTGAACTTATTGGAATTGCCTTTGATGGAAACTGGGAGGCTATGAGTGGCGATATCGTTTTTGAAAAGGATCTACAACGAACCATTTCTGTTGATATTCGATATGTGCTATTTGTGATAGATAAATATGCTGGTGCAAAAAGACTAATTGATGAAATGACTTTGATAGAATAGTATCACTCTTTAATAATAAAATCACATAATAATAAAAGCCGCTAATAGCTATCCTATTAGTGGCTTTTGCATTTCTAAATTATTTTAGTAATATTTTATTCTAAAACTTTTATCACTCCATAAAAGGAATTCGTCAAAAAGTTTTATATTTATTGTCAAAATTCTTAGATTTTTGCTTATTATTATTGTTACTATAAAACAACATTTGTTAACGTGGAAAAAGGTGAAGTGTTAATCAATCATTACGGGCCGCTCTCTTATGAAGAGATTGGTTTTTTATTAAATAAAATGACATCCCTTCTTGAGAGATATGGGTTTGGTATTACCATTCGCAAAAAGGTTTATTCTGCAATGGTTGAGAGCTTAGAAAATATTTATAAGCATCAGGATATAATACGGGATAATAATAACTTTCAACCTAAATTTGAACTAGTATTAAACAAGGAAAGTATAGGTTTAACATGTTCAAACTCGCTGAAGAAAGCAAAAATTCCATCGCTCAAATCTAGATTAGAAAAGGTTAATGAACTTGATAAAGCCGGGCTAAAGGAATTTTATAAGGAGGTTATTCTTAGCGGAAATGTATCTCAGAAAGGAGGAGCAGGACTTGGGATTATTAATATTGCAAAAGTAACTGAGAATAAACTCGATTTCAGATTTGAAGATATCGATGATGAGTACGCCTACTTCACTATTAGCATTAAAGTTTCTCTTCAACCTAAAAACCAGTAAGTCATATGGAACCATTATATATAGAACCAACAGAATTTACCCCACGAGTTTTTTTCGACCCTGAAAATTCAGTCTTTGAGATATCTGGATTTTCTCGCCCTGAAAATACTGTTGGTTTTTATAAACCTCTTCTGAAATGGCTTGAAGAGTACGAAGAAAATGTTTTGTCGCAAAACACTAATTTTAATAAGAGTAATTTAGTTGTCAATCTTAAGTTAACATATTTCAACTCTGCTTCATCTAAGTTTTTACTTGATGTTTTAATGATGTTCATGAGATTTCATTCCAAGGGGAATGCCGTGGAAATTAATTGGTATTACGATGAAGATGATGATGAAATTCTGGAGTCTGGCGAAGAGATCGCTGAGATGATTAATTTTCCATTCAACTTTATTCCAATAACCCCAAATACTTAAAGATTTATCTCAATGGAGCCTTTACAAATTGCGCAGACAAACACAACACCAGATGTAGTTTTTAACCCGTCAGAAAATCGTTTTGTTATATCTGGCTATTCACGTCCAGAAAACGTGCGCAATTTTTATATGCCCATTTTAGAATGGCTTGAAAGTTTTGCAAAGCAAGTAGAAAAGAAAGTTTCTGAAGGTGATAAAGTAGAACCAATTGAGTTTCACTTCAAACTAATTTACTTTAACTCTTCTTCCGCAAAGTTCCTATATGATATCATTACTCTTTTAAATGAGTTGAAAAATAAAGGCCTTACTGTAAGAATATGTTGGTTCTATGATAAAGAAGATGTAGAACTGCTTGAAGCAGGGCAAGATTTATCGGAACTTGCAGATGTGAAGTTTGATTTTATTGCAGTATAAAAAAGAGGTGATTTAGACCTATAAGGTTACTATTTCTTTTCCCTTCTTTTTATTTCGTCCCTAATTTTGGTTGCCTTCTCGTATTCCTCGTTTTTAACAGTTTCATCAAGGTATTCTTTAAGTTCTTCAAGCGACATTCGTTGAAGTTTTGCCGAAAAGGCATCCGTTGGAGTATCTTCTTGTATAGAATCAATTGTGGTTTCTCCCTCGTCATACTCTTCAACTTCTAGAGTAATCCCTGCTTTTTCAACAATCTCTTCTGTTGTGTATATCGGGCAGTTAAACCTAAGGGCTAGGGCTACAGCATCCGATGTTCTTGAATCGATATATAGTTCTTTCCTCCCATCCTCACAGTGAAGTTTGGAGAAGAATACGCCATCTTCAAGCTTATAAATGTGAACATCAATTAAATCTATTCCAAAAGATCGGGCAAAGTTTAAGAAAAGGTCGTGGGTTAATGGCCTTGGAGGGGTTAACCCCTCAAGTTGAATGGCGATGGCCTGAGCCTCATATCCACCAATTATTATTGGAATACGCCTGCTCCCTTTTTCCTCGCTTAGCACTAGGGCATATGCACCCGATTGTGTTTGACTATATGATATACCTAAAACTGTTAGTTTAACTTTACCCATTTTTCATTTGTTAGCTCAACAATATTTTAGCATACAAATTATGGCAAAAATATTACTTATTCAATTTTATATACCAAAGATAACTCATTCTTTTGTTTAATAGAAGATTATTCGGTTAAAATTTATGGATTATTAGAGTTTTGAATATAGAAGTTTGGGGTTGAGGCTCCCTTATATAATCTTATCCAGTTGCTTTGTCATCCAACATCCTTTATGTAGAGTAAAAAATTACTTGACAAAGGCTTTTGGGCAGATTATATTTAAGAAAAAAACATGAAAAAGATATTATATCTGCTTCTTATGTGTAGCGTGGTTGCTCATGCTCAGCAAGAAGTTGCAATAAAGTTTATAAGGCCATCAAAGTTAGCTGGTTCGGCTGCAAAAATTAGAATATTTGTTGATGACAATGAGTATGTTATAAAAAATGGTTCTGAAGTTACAGTTCTCCTAAGCCACGATTATAGCAAACCAATACAGATATTGTGCAAAGCTCCGGGCGGGAAGGCTTCCTATAACCTAAAAGCAATACCTAACGAAAAATACACCTTTGAAACTGGATTTGAATTTAAAGGAATTTATTTAAAACTTATTGAAGGGAGAGAGTTAGGAGTAGGAGAAACATTACAAATTATGGATAGTTCTCAAGTAAATGGTAATAACAACCCAACGTTTAAAATTCAACGCAAGGGGGAAGCTGTTGGTTTTAACATTGAACAGGTCGATCCATCGGAATCCATTAGGCAGGAGTGGCTGGCTCGGGGCGGAAAAGTTAAAAATGAATCGGTGCTTCTCACAGGAACTTATTTTGGCATGGACCTAAAGGATTTTAACACAAGAGTAGATGGCTATGGTGGTGGTGTTTCAACTTCAACTAACTGGATCAATCTAAAAATACCAGAATATAAGACAGGAATCTCAACATGGAATAGTTTTACCTACGGATGGGGGATAGACATGATACTTTATCAGTATAAGTTTGACTTAGATTTGGGAGATGGGGGAAGTACCAATATGTCAATGCTAAATCTTTCTTATCCTATAGCGGCGAACCTGGGTTGGACTGTTGGATTAGGAAAATTCTTAAACGAAGGAAATTGGAAGGGTGTTGCTCTTACATTTAAATATCGTCCTTCTATCACTTTAAATGTTGTTTCTACTACAACAACTTTAAACCTTCCTCCACCTTTAAATACATCAGAAACTACTTATAATAGCGATACCAATGCAAGTATTAATTTTGGAGGGTTTGGCTTTGATTTTGAGTTTTCTAATTTCACTGCTACAATGGATAAACTAGCACCAAAACCAAAAACAAAATTATCGTTCTTTGTGCTTCCCCCTGTAGATGATACGCCTTTATTTATCTCCATAAGTATCGGGGTGTCGTGGTATTCAAAATAGCCCAACTTGTTTTTCAAGATATTACAAACTAAATAGCTAAAGTCTATTTAGTGTATCTGCTTAAAAGATAAAGCTTTATGGATGGCGAGGTCTTTGCTTAGTTAGATATGATTGTTTATATGAGAACTTTAATAACTTTAAACATAACCTAAATAATTATATTTGGGTAATATTCAAACCCAATGAGCCAAAAAGACTTTTCGCGAAACGAATGGATTAAACCTAAAGTTATTGGTGGTTTTTTATTAGTTGTTCTATTTTCAACTACAGCTATTTTTATTACCTATAAAGGCATTAGCGATCTAAAAGAAACACGCGAGGGTTTTGGAGTACCTGGTCAAAAAATCTCAGTTCTCAACAAGCTAATTACTGCTATTTACAACGAGGATAGCGATTTTAGAATTTTTGTTTTAACTGCCGACTCTACATATTTAAAGGAATACAAGGTTAACCAAAGGAGAGTTGGTTCGGCTTTACAGTCGTTAAAAAAGTTAAGTTACAACTCTTCATCTCAGCTAAAATCAATAAGAAAGATTGGAGTGCTTATTGAAAACAAAAGGAGCATAGAGTCCGAGATATTAAATCTACGTGCCGAACTTGGCCAAAAGAATTTTTACGATAGGGCTATTCAAAAAATTGCAAGAGCAGGGGAGGAGACCCAACGATATGCACAAGTGGCAAGGAGTAAAACTATTACTCGCATACAGCGAGATACTATTATTGAAAAGAAGGATAAGAATCCGTCCATGACTTCAAGAATCAAAAGGTTCTTCTTGGGTCCCGACAAAATAGATACAGTTAAACTTGATACACTTGTGGAGTACAGATACGATACCATTACTCCTCTCTCTCTTGTTTCCGATTCCATAATTAATAAGCTTACCCTAGAACTGCGTAATATACGATACGATCAGTTGCATCAAAAAAGAATGCTAGATGAAAAGGAGAAGGAACTTCTAGAACGTAATAAGGCGATATTATCGCAAATACAATTAATCATTTCTAGCATTGAAAGGCAAGAACAGGTTGAGGCAAACCTTAAAAGTTTAAGTATTCAGGATGTCTTGAACCGATCGTTACTTAAAGTTTTGCTTCTTGGCACTATAACTTTTATTGCCATGGTTATACTTTTGGCAATTATCATGAGAGATATCTCTAGAAACACCTTATATAACACATATCTACTTGAAGCCAAGCAGTATGCTGAAAGTTTACTCCGACTAAAAGAGCAGTTTTTGGCGAATATGAGCCATGAGATTAGGTCGCCTTTAAGTGCTATAATTGGTATAACACGGCAATTGTCAAAGACAGAGTTAAACCCAAGGCAGCAAGATTATGTTGGGATACTACAAAATTCTTCAGACCATTTACTTTCCGTAATCAACGACATTCTTGATTATTCAAAGCTTGAAACTGGAAAATTACGCTTAGAACAACGAGTATTTTCGCCCCGAAAGGTTGTCGAAAATGTTGTGAAACTTTTTGAAGCCAAAGCTACTGAAAAAGAATTAAATATACTTGTAAACGTTGATGCGTCCATTCCAGAAAAAATGGTTGGTGACGATTATAGGCTTCAGCAGGTGCTGATAAATCTTGTTGGTAATTCCATTAAATTTACAAATCAAGGAAGTATTATCGTATCTGCATCTGTATTAAATCAAGCTGACGATGTGGCAAAAATACAGTTTACTGTGGCAGATACAGGTATTGGAATCCCCGTTGATAAGCAAGCCCAAATCTTTGAAGAGTTTACTCAGGCTGATAGCAGCACCTCGCGACGTTTTGGGGGAACAGGTCTTGGGCTAACAATTGTTAAAAGGCTTGTTGAACTTCAAGGAGGAGAAGTCTCCCTTTCGAGTCAGCCCGATGAGGGAACCATTATCCGTATAGTAATCCCATACAGCACAAAAGTTGATGAAGCTGAACATTCAGAAAATCGTGTTGCAGGTTCTCTAAAAGAAGGTGCAGCTATATTGATAATTGATGATGATGAGGTAAATCGACTGATTGTAACAGAAATGGCTAAAAGCATAGGCCTAAAAGTAACAGCTTTAGAGAGTGCCAACAAGCTTTTAGAGATTATCAAGGTGCAGAACTTCGATGCTATTTTAACTGATATACATATGCCAGAAATATCGGGTTATGATGTTGTAAGTCAATTAGAGGAGAATGGTGTGAAAGTTCCAGTAATAGGAATAACTGCTAACGATACAATTGACAATCCGGAACACTTTTCAACTTATGGATTTTCTGGATATTTGATAAAACCTTTTACTGAAGATGATTTGGTAAGAGTCTTGGGACCAATTGTGGGATATAGCCGTTCAAAACGAAGAACCTCAACTACTCCTAAAAAAGTTGCAAACACCTTTGATTTAGATGAATTGTATCGTTTTACAGGTGGGAATAAAGAATCGGTTAGGCTTATTTTAAATTCTTTTCTAGAGAATACGCAAAAGAATATGGGCGATTTAGCCCAATTAATAAAAAATAGGGAGTTGACAAAGGCTTCAAATGTAGCGCATAAGATGAAGTCTGCCTTTAATCAGTTTAAAATATACGATATTGCTAGCATATTACAGAAAATTGAGCATCTTCCTCCAAATAAATACAAAGCGGCTAGCCTTTATCTTGAAAGGCTCAATCGAAGGATGAAAGGATTTATTGTTGAGCTTAAACAGATTATAGAACGGTTGTAGGCTATAGAATTCTAATACCCATTACAACAACATCGTCAATGCGTGGGGTGTCGCCATGCCAATTTTTAAGAGTTTCGTCTAAAATTTGGTGCTGTTCGCTCATGGGTTTGTGATGTATTTTAAGAAGTAACTCCTTAAAATGCTTAATCATAAACTTGCGGCCATCAGGACCTCCGAATTGATCGACATATCCATCGGAGAAGGTGTAAATAGCATCACCTTTTTTAATTTCTATTTCATGGTTAGTGAAGGGGACTTCGCCGCGCAGATGGAAGCCAATTGGCATTTTATCTCCCTTTATTTGAATAACCTCATTATCCCTAATTAGAATTAATGGATTGTTTGCACCAGCAAACTGTAACATTTGAGTTTCTTCATCGATAATATACAATGCGATATCCATTCCATCTTTACTCCCACCAATTTCTCCTGTCTGATGAAGAGCAGCAATAACCATTCTGCGAAGCTCGTTTAGGATTTCGCTTGCTTTAAGTTTAGGATTATCGCCAATGATTTGGGTTAGGAAAGAGATGCCCAACATGCTCATAAATCCTCCAGGTACTCCATGCCCTGTGCAATCGGCAACAGCAGCAATCTTTAGGTTGCCAACTTGTATTATGTAGTAAAAATCGCCACTTACAATATCGCGAGGGAGGTAAAGGATAAAGTTCTCAGGGAAAATTTTGTCCACCTGATGTTTAGGTGTTAGCAATGCTTTCTGAATACGGCTAGCATATTGAATGCTACTTGTAATTTCCTCGTTTTGAGCAGCTATCCTCTCCTTTTGCTGTTCAATTTCTTCTTTTTGTGCAACTACCTCGGCAGTACGCTCTTTAACTATTTGCTCGAGATGCTCTTTTTCTGCGATAAGCCTTCTCGTATTCCATTTAACAATTCCCCAAACTAAAAATACAAATAGGATTAAATAGAATATAAAAGCAAGAATTGTTCTATACCATGGCGGCATTATTTCAAAAGCATAGGTTGCTTCTATACTTTCATCGCCATAAATATTTCGTGCCTTTACGTGGAAAATATATTTTCCCTCACGCAGGTTTGTATATGTGGCTTCTGCTTTTTTATCCCAAGGGCTCCATCCCTTCTCATCGGAACCCTCAAGATAATGGCTGTATAGAATGCTCTCTTCCTTCTCAAAGAATGGGGCAGCAAAGCTGAAAATCATGGCATTGTGATGGTATCCAAGTTTGGGTACCTGATAGGGAAGTTGTTGTAACGATAAAACTCGACGCAAAGAGTCTTGGCGATAAAATGCACCATCAAACAAGATAGAATCTTTAGACACCACTTTCCGAACTAATGCTCTAAATGGAGCATCCCAACTGCGGTTAACATTAGGGTTAAAAACATATAACTCCTTCGATATGCCAATCCATAAAGTTCCATCTTTGTCGGCATAAATTGCATCTGCCCATTTGTTGGGAAGACGTTTTAAGTCTCTACTCTTTGTTGTCCAATTTCCCGAAGAGTCTTTTTCAAATATTTCAATCCAATTAAGGTTCTCATTATTATAACAGGAGGCCGCATACCCATTGGGTAGTACCACCATTTTGTAAATCCCGTTCCTGTTAGAAAGTTTTTTCCCAATCAAACCTCCTGGTACAAATTGTTTTATTGAGTAGTTAAAATGATAAATGCCATTAGCAGTAAACGCAAAAAGGGAGTCGTTTCTGCTCATTAGGGTAATATACTGCAGATTCTGTAAGCCAGAGAAGTTTTCCTTACCATAAAGTTTGACGTTTTTTAAATCGGGAGAGATGGAGTAAACTCCAGAAGATGCAGTTGCCAACCAGAGATTGCCCATGCTATCCTCAACAATAGATCTTATTTCAAAATTAATTTTAGCACGGTTAATATATCCTGTGCTTTTCCAAGAACCATTTTCCCATTCCATCAGGGCAACGCCTGAACTCATCCCAATGTATAACCTTTCAGGATTAATTTGTGATTGGTATAGTGAAAAACAGACATGTTGAATTTGTTTGGTTAAGCCAAGTCGTTCAATTAAAGCTTTACTAATGTTTGTTGCTTTATTACCTCTTATTTCAAATACTCCATCAGTATAGCTGCCAGCCAGTAAAATAGATTTGTTTTTTGTTGGTTTAAAAATAGTTAATGCCCAAACATTGCCATTTATCCCTTTAACCGGTTTTATTTTTGGTATTCCCTTGCTGTCAAAATCTATGTAAAACACACCATTAAAGGTGGCTAGGTATATTGTATTATTATACTTAATAATGTCGATAATTATTTCTGACAAACCGCTTTCGGAGCCAAATCTGCCTATAGCGGAATTTAGTTCTATTTTAGCAATTCCACCATCGTAAAGGGTAGCCCAAAGGGGAGCGTCGGCATGCTGAAAAATGTCAGAAACTTGCCCAGCATGCATCCCGGTCTCTTGATTTACAAGTCTAACTGGAACTAAGTCTGGTGACAACTCTACAGCGCCGAGCCAGTCCGATTGAACTACGCCAAGAGCAATATTTCCGTTCTGTAGTTTAATAGCATTATAAGGAATTGCTGACTCCTTTTCCATTGTACGAGCCAATTGTGTGGGGGTGTCAACTGACTGAACATTTCCTTGAAAGTAGGTATAAAAACCTTTATCGGTAAATAACAATAAGCTGTTACTATCAAGTGATACCAATGAAAAAACATTTTTTTGAATAAAGTTTTCACCGCCAAGTACAAACTGAATTGTGCTATCTCCATCAAAACTCCTTAGCCCTTTAAGGTAACTATTAATAAAAAAGTTGTTGTTGGCCCTAAGAGTAAAGAAGTTTGCAAATTCAGCAGGGTCGCCAAGCGAAACAGGTTTCACCGTTACCCCATCGTAAATAAAGATATACTTAGTCGAACAAAAGTAGATCTTACCATCCTTAGAATAAGTTTTGTAAATATATCCTAAATTATTGCGAATAGAATCGTTAAGATTATTTGAAAGTGAGGTGTATTCATACTTTCCCGACATTGATGGTTGTAAAAAGCCAAACTCACCAAGTGAGCCTACATAAATTACACCATCCTCGCCTTTGCATAGAGATCGCACCGATTTGTTTTCGGGTACTGATATAATATTCCAAGTTTTTCCATCATACTCTAAAATCCCATTATCATTTGTTCCAAAATACATTACCCCTCTATCATCTTGAGTGATACACCAAACCTGCTCATTTCCACCATAAGTTTCGGGCGTGTAATTTGAAACTAGTGGATTACCATACTGATTAAATACTTGGGATGTTACCAGATATGGTGAAATGATAAGTAGTATGAGAAGTAGTCGTTTAGCCATGAATCTATTTTTTCAACTTTGATAAAGATATTAAAAAAACGTTTATATAGTATCGCTTTTTAATGAAACTTGTATTACTTATCATAAAAAACACCGATGTTATAATTTTGTTTGTGGCTTAATGACACGTCTGGTAGTGCTTTTCATTTAATTGTTATCACAGAATTTTTCTGATTCATCCTATACAATTAAATGCATACATGTATTAGTCAAGTTTGATTTTGTGATAATGTATTCAAATATTTTCATCCAATTTAATGTTTTAAATTCTTAATAATGATTGCTTTCACAAACTGTAATTTGTTTCAGTTTTGGGTCTATGCTGTATTGCTGAATTATTATAAAATATAAAATTCCGCTTATTTTTAAATATTAGCGTTTTAAGGAAGTTGTTGTTTTGTAAAAAATTACTTGACTTTTTACTCTAAAAAGTTATAACTTGTAGGTTATTAAAAAATTATTTATCATGAAATCAATAAAATTATTCGTGGCACTACTGTTGATTAGTGTAATGGGAATGGGACAAGTTCCTCAAAAAATTGCCTATCAGGCTGTTTTGAGAAATGCAGATGGTACTGTAATAGCAGATGAGAATGTTGATCTAAAGATCAATTTCAGAGTTGCATCGCTGAATGGAAATGTTGTCTATGCTGAGACTCATAATGTAGATGTTAACAAACAGGGTATAGTATCCATTATTTTAGGCGATGGTAACCCTGTAAGTGGAAGTTTTGTTGATATTCCTTGGGATAGCGAGGTGTTTATAGAAATCCTTGTTAAAACGCAGAACCAAAATGATTTCATTTCGTTAGGAACATCGCAATTGGTTTCAGTTCCTTATGCTCTTATGGCAAAAAATGGAGTTTCAACAATTGGTCAACCTGGGCAAACAACATATTCTAATGGGGATACATGGATTGCTTCGTCAAGAATTTCAGTTAGCGATAGCTCAGTTAACATAGCTCCAGGTGCTAACCATGATCCTGAAAAACCAATCTTTACTGTAACTAATTCCCAAGGGCAAGTGGTTATGGCAGTTTATGAGTCGGGTGTGCGTTTCTATGTTGAAGAAGAAGGTGCAAAAGGTGCAAAAGGAGGCTTTGCTGTTGGGGGGTTATCTACTACAAAAGCTTCGCCTGATTACTACTTTTCTGTTAATCCATCAAATACGAGTATATATTTCAATAATTCTGTTAAAGGGGCAAAAGGAGGCTTTGCTGTAGGAGGCCTATCAACAACAAAGTCGGATACTGCCATTTATCTAACTGTAAAACCAGAAGAGACAAATGTGTTCTTCGAAAATTCAAATATAAAAGGTGCAAAGGGTGGTTTTGCTGTTGGAGGTTTATCGACGGGTAAGAGCCTATTACCAGGATACTATTTTCAAGTTTTACCAGATTCAACTTACGTGGCAAATACAATGGTATCGTATGGCAACATGATGGTTGCTGGCGATGTGTTAACAAGCGTGGGGGTGGCCGATGCTCCTCTTACAGATGTTGATGGAAATACCTATAAAACAGTAAAAATTGGTCAACAGGTATGGATGGCTGAGAATTTACGCACTTCAAGCTATTTTGATGGGACACCAATTGATCCTGCAACTTACTATAAACTAACAAAGCCAGATTCTACTATTGTATTTGGACACATGTATTTAGTTTCAGCTATTTCAGCAAAAAATGTTTGCCCAACTGGGTGGCATGTTCCAACGATTGAAGACTGGTCCGCTTTGTTCACCTTTGTTGGTGGGCCTGAGTATGTTACTAACTCAGCGGTTTTGTTTAAGAAATTGTCGGAACCTTATAAAGATGTTCTAAATGGTATATATAATTGGGACCCTGTATCCGATCCTGTAACCTATGCTACAAATGAAACAGGTTTCTCTGCTCGTGGTGCTGGTGTTATTATACGCTCAGCGGCTACTAGTAGCTGGTATGGGCAAGAGGTAGGAATGAACGCTTATTTTTGGGTAAATCCTTCTGGACAAACTAGCTATGTTGTTTTTAGTTCATCCTTGGGTAGTGTCCAGGTGCAAAATGTAAGCAGCGGAGACCCAGCATATCCTGTAAGGTGTGTTAAAGATAATTAGTCATAATTTGGGTGCCGAAATTGGCACCCATTTTTTTATTTGATATGCCCCTTTAGTAACTTTTGCTTTCAAGAATTTGCTAGTTTATGGACAGTAAGGGTTAGTTAATAAATTCGACGGTATCAATCTTTAGGAAAAGTTTTTGAATTATAGTTGAATTATTTTACTTAGCTGCCTACAAAACATTCTTTTGCTGATGAAAAGAAAGGTGCTATACGTTGATGATGAGAGGATAAACCTAGAACTCTTTAGGATTAACTTTCGTAACGACTTTGAGGTAATCTTGGCAGATTCTGCTGAAAAAGGGTTAGAGATACTTAAAAATGAAGAGATTGATGTGATAGTATCTGACTTGAAGATGCCTAAAATGAATGGTATTGAATTTATTGAAAAGATAAAAAAAGAAACCCCAAATAAAGTTTGCATCCTATTAACAGCATTCATGGAGTCGGAGGCTATGCTTAAAGCTATTAACGAAGAGCTCGTTTTTAGGTATATAATGAAACCATGGAAAAAGGATGACATGCTTAAGGTCCTTGATATGGCATTTAGCAAAGTTGGATGAATAGTCTATATTAAAATTTAACCATCTATTTGTTTGATTTATTAAGTTTTATAACAAAAAGATTATAAAGTATTTCCTGATTAGCAATTAAACCTTATACTTTTCCTTATTGTGTAATGCATATATTTTCTGCTCTACATTAAGAGTCTCTTCAATAACACTTTACCAGGTGCGCACTAATTAATTATTGAGGTGCGAATTATTCAAAACAAAATTCTATTTTTGTAGGTTGAGTTTTAAATTAAAAGCAATGACCGAAAACGAATTGACTATTGGCGACAGTGGCGAAAGGCCAAAAAATTTTTTAGAAGAGATTATTGAAGCAGATATTAAGGCAGGTAAACATGGTGGGAAGGTATTAACCCGATTCCCTCCAGAACCAAATGGCTACTTGCATATAGGTCATGCTAAGTCTATTTGCTTGAACTTTGGCTTAGCCCAAAAGTATGGTGGTAAAACCAATTTGAGATTCGATGATACAAATCCTGTAAAGGAAGATGTAGAATATGTTAACTCTATTAAAGAAGATATTCGCTGGTTGGGATTTGAATGGGCAAATGAATTTTATGCTTCCGATTACTTTGAGCAACTTTATGAGTGGGCCGAAGAACTTATCAAGAAAGGCTTAGCCTATGTTGACGACCAAACTCAAGAGGAAATTCGAAAAAACAGGGGGACTGTTACCCAACCAGGCAAAGAAAGTCCCTGGAGAAACCGCTCCGTGGAGGAGAATCTTGATCTTTTCCGCCGTATGCGTGCAGGCGAGTTTAATGACGGAGAGAAGGTGTTACGTGCAAAAATTGATATGGCGCACCCAAACATGCTGATGCGCGACCCAATAATGTATCGTATAATACATGCCGAGCATCATCGGACAGGTAATAAATGGTGCATATACCCCATGTACGATTATGCTCATGGCCAGTCCGACTCCATTGAAAAGATTACCCATTCAATATGTACGCTAGAGTTTGATGTGCATCGCCCACTGTACGATTGGTTTATTGAAAAACTTGGCATTTTCCCATCAAAACAATATGAGTTTGCAAGGCTAAACCTTTCTTATACGGTTATGAGCAAGCGTAAGCTGCTTGAACTGGTTCAGCAAAAAATCGTAATGGGATGGGATGACCCTCGCATGCCAACGATTTCTGGTTTACGTAGAAGGGGGTATACTCCAGAATCTATACGATACTTTGCAGATAAGGTGGGAGTAGCAAAACGCGATAACGTTATAGACTTGTCGCTACTTGAGTTTTGTGTACGCGAGGATTTGAATAAACGTGCCGAGCGGCGTATGGCTGTGCTAAACCCCTTAAAGGTAGTTATTACTAATTACCCTGAGGGACAAGTTGAAGAGCTTGAGGCAGTTAATAATCCAGAAGATGAGTCGGCTGGTAAAAGAAAGGTGCCATTCAGTCGCGAAATATATATTGAGCGTGACGATTTTATGGAAAACCCACCCAAAAAGTTCTTCCGCTTAGCACCTGGTAAAGAGGTACGGCTTAGGTATGCATACTTTATCAAATGCGATGAAGTTATCAAAGATGAGAATGGAGAAATTGTTGAACTTCGTTGTTCATACGACCCTGCTTCGCGAGGTGGCCAGTCTCCCGATGGTAGAAAGGTTAAGGGGACTTTGCATTGGGTTTCGGCAACACATGCTGTGAAAGCAGAGATTCGCTTGTTTGATAGACTTTTCTCATCCCCCGACCCCAATAACGTCCCTGAGGGTCAGGATTGGAAGGTTAACATTAACCCCGATTCACTAAAAGTGATTGAAGGCTATGTGGAACCTGCACTTAAAGATGTTAAGCATTTAGACAAATTCCAGTTTGAAAGGCTTGGCTATTTTTGTGTCGACTATGATTCTACTCCAGATCATCTAGTTTTTAACCGTACTGTTACACTTAAAGATACTTGGGCGAAAATTGCAGGCAAGTAGATAGAAGTTTCAAAAAATTTAACTAGTGTTGACAATTTAATAAAATAGCTTTTATCTTTGCAGAAGATAATTGTCCTGTGGTGTAATTGGCAACACGTCTGACTCTGGATCAGAAGAGTCCAGGTTCGACCCCTGGCAGGACAACAAAAGGCCGCTCATAAGAGTGGCCTTTTAACATAATAGTCTTTATCTCACCTCTCCGATTATTTTGATTCTTCGTTTTAATTCTTCTCCATTTTCATCCACCAAGGTTAACACATAGCTACCAGGTTTTGGACTTATTGCCAGTTCATGAACGTTTTGTGTCACGCCTATAAACTTGTTATCCAGATGCCAGTAAATGGTCGATTCAGGTTTGCGGTGGGTTGCTTTTAAAATAACCTGACCGCGTTTCCCATCATTTTCAATGGGAATGTATATGTCGGCTCCATAGTATGGATAAACTAGGTCGATATTTTTTGTTAAGTCATCCTGAGTTTTGCACTTAGGATGTAATGGGGGTAGAGGGGTATAATCGAAATGTGTTTTTTTATAGAACCATTCCTGGGCAGGTGGAAGAATGAACCAAGATGTATCTTTAATATTTTTATCAGGGAAACACGTTCGATTTACCCTGTAATCTTCGGTTTCGTCTAAGAAAATTTTTTTGTGATAAAAGCAGGGTAGCGTTTTAGTTTTGACTGCTGGGACAAGTTCATCAATAACATCATTACAATTTGTTGAAGCAAGCATACCCGTCCTTTTGCATGTCGTTACGGTTTTTAAATCGTAGTAAGGAGGTGATAACCAGCTTGATGATGGAAGGATTGAGAAGATATCAAACATAACAGGGGCTGCCGTAGCAGCACCAATTAGAATAGGACGACCTTCGCCATCGGCATTACCAACCCAAACGGCAACAGTATACTTTGGAGTAACCCCTATAGCCCAAGCATCTCTAAATCCATAGCTTGTGCCAGTTTTCCAGGCAATGGTTTGAGAAGCTATAAAATTGCGCCACGTCCCATCTTCCCCTGGTCTTTTGGATTCTGTAAGAGCTTGGAGTGTTAAGTAGGCTGCTCCAGCACTTATTCCGTGTGCATCGAAAGTATCTGACTTTTGGGATTTAGTGTTCAGGGTATATGAGATAAAGGTTTTTCGTAACGAATCGTTTATGGCAGAACGTGCAAGAGCAGAATATGCTCTTGCTAATTCCCACATGGTTGATTCGGCTCCGCCAAGAATTATTGATAGCCCATAATGGGATGGTGGTTTGTTAATGCTTCGCAAACCTGTTCTTTTGATATTGTTGTAAAACTTCTCAATACCATACTTTTTTAATAGGATAACCGATGGTACATTTAATGAACGAGAAATTATTTCGTTTGCGTTTACTGCTCCTTCAAAGGTTTTGCTAAAGTTCTTGGGTGCAAATCCTGCAACTGCTATTGGTACGTCTTTTACTAATTGTCGAGGAAGTAAAAGCCCCTCCGAAAGCATGTACGCATATAAGAATGGTTTTAGTAAACTTCCATAGCTACGGGGCGAGGTAATAATATCAACTCGAGATGAAAAATTTGGATTGTTGGATAAAATATTCCCAATGTAAACAGGCACCTCGCCAGTTTTGTTATCTATAACCAGAATGGCTAGATTTCTTATCCCATTTGCCAAAAAATGCCGATAGTAACGTTTGGCTATTTGAGTGGCATTATTTTGGTACTCAAGGTTAATGGTTGAATGAATGATTCTTCCTTTTAATCCATCTTTTATACATCGGGTTAGTAGGTGTGTGGCGCGTTGCTTTAACCTATTGGTTGGGTTAGGAAGAGGCTCAAGTAATGAAAGTTGGTAGGTTTGCTTATCAATGATACCTTTTTTGTAAAGTTTGGTAAGAAGAAAGTCTCGTTTGGTTTTTAAAAGGTGCTGGTTTCGGCCAGGGAAGATAAGTCCAGGAGCATTAGGAAGTACAGCAAGAGTTGCTGCTTCGGCCCAACTTAAATTGTTGGGGCTCGTGTTATAGTATCGCCATGCTGCAGCATCTAAACCAACAACATTGCCCCCAAATGGTGCATGCGAAGCATACATTGCCAAAATACTTTTTTTGGAATAGGCAAGTTCTGTCCGAAACGCTAAAACTATTTCTATTACTTTCTCAAGATATGTCCTTGGCTTTACTTTTCGCGATAAACGAACCAGCTGCATGGTAATTGTACTTGCACCGCTTACAATCTCATTCTTTCTGATGTTTTGTATAGCAGCTCTTACAAGTGATACCGGGTTAAACCCAGGATGGTAGTAAAAGTATGCGTCTTCAAATTGTAAAAGGCAAGTTGCAAAACGTAAAGGTACAGAGTCTGGTGCCGGAAATTGCCACATTCCCTCGTCGGTTACTGTAGCCGAAAGTAGCTGTCCATTCCTATCTAACAAAACTGTTGAGGTTGAAGCTTTAAAATGAACAGGTCTGACAAATAATAAAAAGGCAAGCAGGAGTAAAACTCCTGCAAGCATATACTTTATATAAGTACTTCTGTAATCAATTTTCATGAAAAAGGCAAATGTTTAACTATTCCACTTTAACCCAGCCTCCTTTTTGCTGTGCTGCTATTGAGTTGTCGTACATCGCTTCGCAGTATGGTCCTGGCATATAGAACTTTCCAGCATAAGTTGCTGTAAGTTTAATGGTAAACTTTTTAGTTTCATTTGGTCTTAAACCAAAGTAGGTGATAACCCGATCGTCACGAATATCTTGATAATCAAATTTGTTTGACGACATATCATCAGTTCCTTCAAGTCGGGTATTTTGTATTTCCCATCCCGATGGGAAGATTTGAGTTAATGCCAACCCCTTAATCTCTCCTTTGGTGCCAGGATTCGATATGGAAACTTCGCAGATAAAATCCGTTCCTTTTTTCAACTGTTCAGGATTAAGCAATATCCCCCCATTGTCTTTGTAGACAACCTTCATTGTAATATTGCTTTCAAAGGCTTTCTCCTCGCCAAGCGGAGGTATTCCTGAAAGAGCAATGTTTACAAATACTGGTTTGGATGAACGGTTTTCGTAGGTAAATGTGTTGCTTCCATCCTTTATGCTTAATTCGTTCCTAGCAATTGGTTTACTAGTAGATAGCTTTTCGGTTTCGCCATTTATTGTGTAACGTACGTTCACCTTGCCATCCTCCTTATAGTTTAGCGACATTTTTGAAAGGGCAAGAAGAGAAGTTGCAGTTTCTTGGGTGCTAAGCCATCTGTTTCCAGAAAGGCTTTTACTTATCTCTTTTGCCAAACGGAAACCGTTAGTTTCGTCGTTGAGTAGAATTAAGGTTTCAAGAGTAATGGCTTTATCGCGTAAATCTGAACCATACGTATAGCTTAGCTCTCTATAGGGATCAAATTTTATTGGAGTGTTTTGAATAATCGATTTTGCTGTTTCTGCCTGTCCAATAAGGGCGTATGCTGCAGCTAGTCGCATCTTAGCAGCCAAACCAAGACTCTGTTCTTTGAGCTTATTCATTGCACCAATTTCGGGTGATTGTGCTAAAGCCAGAGTGTAAAGCCTATAGGCCTGAACCAAATCAGAATTCCTGTAGCTGTTCGATGTGTGCCTATATTCTCTAGCTGCACCTCGTTGGTATGCTAGCCAGTTACTTAAAATTGATTGAGGGATGTTAAAACCAGCCTCCTGTGCTTCAACTAGGAAATGGCCAACGTAGCTGGTACTCCAATCGTCGCTGTAATTATATGATGGCCAGTACCGGAAACTTCCAACAGTATTCTGTAGTTTTGATAGTTTGGCAATGGCCTCGTTTACATAGTAGTTTATATCACCCTTTTGGCCGGATGTAAGTTCTATTAGCTTGTCGAGGTAAATCTGTGGGAATACAGCCGAAGTTGTTTGCTCAACGCACCCATGAGGGTACCGAATAAGCTCATCGAGCCTTCGTTTTAGGTTAAGAGGGGGGAGGATAGAGGCTTCAATTGTCGCAGAATTGCTGCCAGGTATGCCAAATGTGTTAAATGAACCAGAAACTTTTGAATTTGCTGGAACTATTGTGTCAATGCTACGTGTTACTTCAGAAATAGGATTGCGTATGTTGATGTCAATTGTTTGGTATGCTTTAGCTCCATTACCAGTAGCTTCAATGGTTATTTTAGCATTTCCTGTGTTTCCGCCAACTCTAAGGTTAAAATAAACCATCTTTTCCCCTTCCTTTCTAAAACTTAAGGGCTTTTGTGCTTCCCCTACTATGCTAATATTTGGTGTTGTTTTTACTTTAACTAAAACATCTTTCACCTTATTGGACATGGTGAAGATATTTACAGGTAAGCTAATCTCTTCTTGAGGTCCTAAAACCCTTGGAAGAGTGGCCATAACCATTAAGTCGTTTCGAACAGGGCAGGCTTTTTCTGCATTACCATATGCTCCATTATTGGCAGCAACTACCATGGCTCTTACGCTCCCGATATAATTGCCAAGGTTGACTGAAATCTTCTTGCGATCTTTCTTTCCCAAGGAGAATGGTCCAAAATATCGTACCACTGGTTTAAACCGTTGGTTTTTCTCGCCCTCCTGAACTTTTACATCTTCGTCACCTCCAATTGAGATGTTTCTTTCAAGTTTGCCACCAAAGGCTCCAATAACATAGTCGTAAATATCCCAAGTTCTTACTCCTAATGCTTCTTGAGCATAGAATATAGAGTGCGGGTCGGGAGTTTTGAATCGATTGATATCAAGTAGACCTTCGTCTACAATTGCTAGGGTGAAATTCATTGGCTTACCATTCTTCTCGCTTACACTGACAGTGAAGGTTTGATTGGTTTTGAGCTCATCGGGCATGTCGATGATAGGTTGAAGAATAGTTTGCGGGTCGGTAACTGCTACTCGGGTAATACCAAACATGCGGATAGGCAGGTCGTTGGATTTGTTTTTGTGGGGTTGAATCAGGGTTACATGAATAAAAGCATTTGGAGCCATTTCGGGTGTTGTTTCAACCTCTACAACATTATTTGCTTTTGAAGCATCGGCCCACCATGCTTTAATTACTCTGGAGCCATTTTCAACACTAATTAGAGCCCTAGATCCTTCTGAACCTGGAAATGTAAGCTGTACTTTGTCGCCAACATTGCACTCGTCCTTATTAATGGCTAATGCTAGGATAGAAGCCCCACCTGGACGGTCGGCTTGAGTTTTGCTATATCCCCAGGGCCAATCGAAGTATACAATTTTACCACAGCTAACACCAGTTTCCTTGTCAGTGATTTTCAGGTAAAAGCGTCCCCATTCTGGATAATTGATTCGTAGCGGAAAGGTTGCTTTACCGTTTTTTGTAGCAATTTCTTTTCTGCTAACAAGTTTTTCATAGTTTCTACTAACGTAGCTCGCATCGCTATTATCGAGCTGTTCCCACCACCAGCGCCACGAAAGTTTAAAAAGTTCTACAACAAGGTTATTACAATTTACTGGTTTGCCATTAGCATCGATTGTAACAACTTTAAACTCCTGGTCAGAATCGGTTTCGAGCCAACCCATGCCAGGTTTGGGCTTAGGTGCCAATACACCAACGAATCTATTGTAAGGGTAAAAGGTTCTAGAAAATAGGTCGATGCTATAATCACCTCCCTGTTCAAAAACGCGTCCCTTGAACAGTACATTAATTGCAGCAGGCATATTCCTTTGCTTGGTAATTTTGCCAGTAACGGTTGAGTTCCCATTTGCATCAAGCATACCTTCCCAGAGCGTATAGCTGTTTGATTCAAACTGAATGCCAGGATCGTTGAAGGTGTACTGGCTATACTTTGGGAATGTAGCGTTTCCTTTTTTGAGTGTAACTTCGTACTTGGCTTTCAGATTACCGGCAGGTGCCCCGTGTAACCATTTTACATTTATTGGTGCACTTATTACTCCTGATTGTGGTATATTATCAATGTCAAGATTTATTTTAAGCCTATTGGGCTTAATGGTTTCTATTTTAAGCGTTTTGTTGAAAATTGCGCCTCCCACTTTTACTCTTGCCATCCAATTGCCAGTAGGGGCTTGCTCGTCGGTTGGGACAGGGAAGTAAAACATTCCCATTGGGTTATTGGGTTTCACAATCTTTTTGACCATTGTTCCTCTGGGATCGCGAAGTTCAAAAATGATCGGATGGTTTTCTGGTATAGTCTTCTCTTTATCTTCAAGTATAAACGACAAGTGAAGCGTATCGCCAGGGCGCCATACACCACGTTCTCCGTAAATCATTCCTTTAAGCCCCCTTTGAACCTCAAAACCACCAACATCAAAGTTGCTTAAAGAGTTTGATGAGCCATTATCAACCCTTAAATAACCCTTTTGATTCCCATCGATAGCTGTTACCAAATATGGAGTGCGCGAAAGAGAGAATTCGGCAAACCCATCGGAGTTAGTTTTATCTTCAGCTAATAGCTGATTTTGGTAATCGGTAATTCTGATAGTAACATCTGACCTTGGCTTAGCTGAGGGTAAGTCGGTGACAACTACAAGCATTTTCCCATTGTTTCCCATTTTTGCAAGAACACCTAAATCGGACGACATGATGATTTGGTTTATCATCCTAGAACTCATGTAGTAGGCTGGATTGCAAGGATTGTCGCGTTCTCGCCAGTCGTAGTCCTCATCATAATAGTAATCATCATAATCATCATAAACTTCATCCGATGAACTCATGTCATCTACTTCACTTTTATCACTTTCGCATGGGTTCAGCAGCTGATGTTTATTAAATGTTATTTTTATTTGATATAGAGCCCCTGGATCGGCCTCAAAAAAATTACTAAGGTCTAGTGTATAGCGGGTCCATTTATTGGGCACAACTACTCCGTACTCAAGTAATGATATGTTTTTTCTAAAAACGCTGTAGCCAACCCTTCGTAGCTCATAAGTCTCACCTAACCGATTTACTTGTAAGTAGTATGGAATATTGTTCTCGAATATTTTAATTACCTCAACGGTTACCGCTTTTAAGTTAACAGCCTCAAAGGGATAGACTAATCCCTGTGATGTGGGAAGGATAGTCCCTTTACTTACCGACCGTAACGAAGGTTTAATGTCTTCAAAAATGAACTTCTGAGTGTAATCGTCTTCGAGCTTTTTACCCTCAAAGTTTTTGATGCCTTTATGTACATTAACTTCGCCAACCTCTTGAGTTTCTTGTGGGAGGTATACGCGTAGCAAATTCCTATCAAGTTCAAACCGAAGGTTAGTATAACCATCTATTTCAACCAGACCCTCAAAATCTTGATTTTCATCTAAAAGATCGGAGAATAAAATTTGAATGGATTGATTTGGCGATTGTGTAACCTTTGTATTGATAACCGAGAACTCATCTATTGCAGGTACGTCGAATTTAAAACTTCCACTATTGCTTCCGTTAATTTCTTCTGAATTCCAGGTAACGTCAACAATACTTTTTTTGTTAGTTCTTTTTATACCTTTAATACTGATGTTGTAAGTTTTCAAATCAGTTTGTTCGAGTTCAATGTCGAGCATTTGTCCATTATGGCTTGCCTTGAAGCATTTTTTAATACTCTCAACATTTGCATAGTCGGCAAGTTGAACAACCCCTTCAAGGGCATATGTTTTTGGCTCATCGGCACTTTGGACAATTAGACCGACAAAATCGACTGCTATAGATTGAGGAATAACACGAATGGAAAAGTCCAGGTTCTCAAATCTTTTATCGTCCACATCAGTTACCTTGCCAAGGTAAAACCTAATAGTGTATATTTCGCCTGATTTTAAAGGCTTGTCGGGTTTAAACTCAATTGTAAGTGAGTCGACCCAGAATGCTTTCCCATCGACACTTGGTGAGATATTAAACACCTTTGTTTTTATCTCATCGCCTACGCTTGTGAACGATGATGCAGGCTTTGCTAACCTTATCGCTATGGTTGAATTTGCCGATACCATTCCAGAAGTGTAGGCCGAAACGTATTGGCTAAAGGTTGGATCAACTACTGTAATTATCTCTTTTGACTTTTTTTTGCATGAGGTGACTAATGCAATTCCTACTAAGGATATCACAATAAGTCTAAGGAAAGGACTTCTTTTGTTTTTCATGATCGATATAATTTTAATTTTGTTTTCATTTAATGATAAACTACCGCTGCATATCCCACCCAGTGCCTTAAGTTGGCTGGTGCTGTATGCCCCATTCCTAGGTCCTCGACTGGGATTTGTGTTTTTTCAATGCTAGTAGAATACCCAACAGGCAATCCAACAAGGTCTTGACCGTTTTGGAGTTTATTCAGATTTAATGCGGTGAGTAGAGCAAATGGAATGGAGTATCGCCCACACCAAGTCCACTTATACTCCATATAGTTAGATGAATCTACTGTGTAGCCATAGAAGTTTCGCACCATTTCGGGTGATAAGTTCCCTACTAGGGTAGTATTTAGAATCTCCAGTTCCAGAGTTTTGGCTTTTTTATAGCCTGCCGAATCGGATCCAAAGGGGGCATAGTTCTTACCGCCCCAATCCATATCGCCATAATGAACGGCATCTGTTGTTACGACAATAGCCACATCGGAACCCCAACTTAATCCTTCCTTCTTAAAAGTTACATATAACGCCTTAGCCAATTTTTCTGCAAGGACCTCAATTCTCTCCTTGCTCATGTAAGGGACAAGTATAGGTACGATTTCAATATCACGATTCTGTTTCTGTAAAAATGGTAACATCGATTCAATGGAATGCTCTACAATGTGCATGCTATCATGCTTTATTGCATCATCTTGAGGTAAGAGTTTGTAAATCTGATTTCTAAGCTTGGAAATCTTAATGTTTCCAAAGGGCCCTTTCCATGAATCAAAACTTTCGAAAACTAGTTTATCTTGTAATCCATATCGCTTTGCCTTATGTGCTACACCAAAAAGAATAACCGTTTTGGCCGTTATGTTCCGAAGAGTTGCGGGATAAAGCCATCCCACATAAGTATGGTCGTCGTGGGGGCATATTGCCAACCGGCTTTCTTTTATGTTTGGAGCGCTTTCAAGAAAATAACCTTGAATTCTACTAATTCGATTTAGAATGGAATCTACCTGATAGTCTTTTGTTGCAAAACCAATTGTATCAACTGGAAATCGAACTTGTTCATGTTCCTTTGTCTTTCCACAGGATAGCAACAAAAGTGGTAGTGCTAAAAAGAGTGTAGCATTTACTTTCATGGCTAATTTGTATGTTAATAAAAGTAAATTTACATTTTTTTGTCTTATTCCCATAGCTTAGAGATATTTAATTCTATAAATGATTGTATAAAAAAACAACCCCATGACAAACAAGTGCCATGGGGTTATAAACTAAGTAGTTGTCAAATTATTCTCAGAAAGTTTATTTTACAGTTGAACCGTTTGAAACCATTCCTAAAGGAGATACAAGCTGTAACTTACCATCAATATCCTCAGCCATTAGTATCATACCCTTTGATTCTATACCCCTAATCTTTCTAGGTTCTAAATTGGCAAGTACAACAACCTGTTTTCCAATAAGGTTTTCTGGTTCAAAGAATTCTGCAATTCCCGAAACTATTACTCGGGTATCAAGTCCAGTGTCGATTTTAAGTTTAAGAAGTTTTTGTGTTTTAGGAACGCGTTCTGCTTCAAGGACTTTGGCTACGCGGATATCCATCTTGGAGAACTCATCGTAGGTTACCAAATCTTTGGGTGGGGCTACCTTAGCATTTGCCTTTTCATTTTCTTCTTTCACCTTCCTTAATTTGTTGAGCTGCTTTTCTATAACGTCATCCTCAATTTTTTCAAAAAGCAATTCTGGCTCATTTAGCTGATGTCCTGGTTGAAGGAGATTGTCGGTTCCTGCTTCGGCCCAACTTTTGCTAGAATAGTTAATCATATTCCTTATCTTCTCGGAAGTAAAGGGGAGGAACGGTTCAAGAAGGATGCCCAAATTGGCAGTAATCTGCATCGATACGTTAAGGATTGTAGCAACCTTATCGGGGTTAGTCTTAAATACCTTCCATGGTTCTGTGTCGGCCAGGTACTTGTTACCAAGGCGGGCGAGACTCATAGCTTCTTTCAACGCCTCGCGAAAGCGAAACTCATCGAGGCTTTTCTCGATAGATTGTTTGATTTTTGGAATTTCAGCAAGCGTTTCCCTGTCGTATTCGTCAATCTCTTTAATTGCTGGAACTTTAGAGTCAAAGTACTTCTTAGTTAAAACCATGGCTCTGTTCACAAAATTACCAAGGATGGCAACTAGCTCGCTATTATTCCTGGTTTGAAAGTCTTTCCACGTAAAATCGTTATCCTTGGTTTCGGGCATGTTTGCAGTAAGTACGTAACGTAATACATCCTGTTTCCCTGGAAATTCTTCGAGATACTCATGTAGCCAAACCGCCCAGTTTCGCGATGTTGAAATCTTATCGCCTTCAAGGTTGAGAAACTCATTAGCAGGGACATTGTCTGGTAGAATGTAGCTTCCCTCAGCCTTAAGCATGGCAGGGAAAATAATACAATGGAAAACTATATTGTCCTTACCGATGAAGTGGATTAAACGTGTTTCGGGGTCTTTCCAATATTTTTCCCAATCGGGAGTTAACTCTTTTGTAGCAGATATGTATCCGATTGGTGCATCGAACCATACATAAAGTACTTTGCCTTCAGCCCCCTCTACTGGCACAGGAACCCCCCAGTCTAAGTCGCGGCTCACTGCTCTAGGTTGTAATCCCTGGTCGAACCAGCTCTTACACTGCCCGTAAACATTCGATTTCCACTCTTTATGGTCTGTTAAAATCCATTTTTCCAAATCTGGCTGGAACTTATCGAGAGGGAGGAACCAGTGTTTTGTCGATTTTAGTACTGGTTTTGAACCGCTAAGCATCGATTTTGGGTCCTTGAGGTCGGTAGGGTTAAGACTTGTTCCACACTTTTCGCACTGGTCGCCATAAGCCTTCTCATTGCCGCAGTGAGGGCATGTTCCCATGATGTACCTGTCGGCAAGAAATTGGCCAACCTCTTCGTCGTAGTACTGCTCGGTGGTTTTCTCAATGAAAACACCTTTGTCGTAAAGCTTTCTGAAAAATTCGCTTGCCGTTTCGTAGTGCACCTTTGATGTGGTACGGGAGTATATATCAAAAGCAATTCCGAACTTCTCAAACGATTCTTTTATAATAGCATTATACTTATCAACTATTGCCTGAGGAGTAGTATTCTCCTGGCGAGCTTTAATGGTAATGGGAACCCCATGCTCATCGGAGCCACAAACCGAAATCACATCAACCCCTTTAGCCCTAAGGTAACGGGTAAAAATATCGGATGGAATATAAACACCTGCAAGATGTCCAATATGAACCGGGCCGTTGGCATATGGCAATGCAGATGTTATCATGTAACGTTTAAACGACTTCATTTTACAGTATGATTAGCAAGAATAAAGATTTACAATTAGATAAATTTTATGCAAATCTAACAGATTTTTACGTAACATCCTGATAGGATAAGATTTTTTAGCGGAAAGAACTTGGGGAAATGATGACGAATGTTTTGGAGGAATGAGAGGAAATTAATTGAAGTTAGAGGAAGTTAAATGAAGTTAGAGGAATGACTCGGAATGACTCGGAAATATTCGGAAGGATTCGGAAGATTTGAGACCGTGTTTAGTTTTTAGATTTTGGAGTTTCGATTTTTTTTGACCTCACCCCCTGCCCCTCTCCTGAAAAGGAGAGGGGAGTTAAGCCTCCCCTCTCAGGGGAGGTTTGGAGGGGTCCTTGGAAGGAAGAAGGATTCGGAATGACTCGGAAATATTCGGAAGTATCGGAATTTCATGTGGCAATTCTTAAATCTTGGATCTGAATTCTTGAATCTTGAATCTTGAATCCGTCAATGCCGGACAAGTCTGAAATCCGTCAATGCCGGACAAGTCTTGAATCTTGAATCCGTCTTCGCCGGACAAGTCTGAAATCTTGAATTAATGTCATGCTGAACCTGCCGAAGCCACGTTTGTTTCCCTTCTTTTGCCTTGATGCAAAAGAAGCAAAAGATCAAGGCTGAAAAGCCTGTTCCGATGGGTGCCCCGTGGTCGTGCCGGCCGCGCGGCGCAACTCGCCATGCCTGCGGCATGCCTCAAACAGCGCCGCTTACTTTACCCCTCGCAACGCCCCGCCCACGACCCATTGGCGGAACAGGCTTTTATGCCGTTTTTTTGTGCGGTGGTATACTCACGGATTACAAACAACCGAAGGGATCTCACCGAGGGTTATTCCGCGCGAGCGGGTGGTGAAACTATCTAATACTATAAGTTTTTTGTTCCAATAAATAAAATAGAGTATCTGTTTTTAGCACTCCATCTTCGCCTGATTGGCAGCCCAGACAATAAGGGATAACGATATAACCTTTTTCTATCCTAATTTCTTCTTTTTTAGCGAAAGGATTCCAGGAGGGATATGAAAAGTAAAATTGTGAAGTATAAATATCACTAATGGTGTTTTTAGAAAAATCCCACCTGTAGATTTTGATCAGATATACCGGCCCCTCACCCTCTACAAACTTAACAACTATGTCCTTACTCCCCTTTTCAGCTTCAAACGTATAAACGTCTATGGGGTAATACGAAGCATCTTCGCCATAATTGAGTTCAATTATGGTTTTTATCAAGTTGGTATCTGATGAAAGCTGCAAAAAGTGCAAGCTCATGTCCGAACCAAGGCATGAAATATATGTTTTATCTTCATGCTTTAATGAAATCAACTTTTTACATGTTATTTTTTCATGGATGTTTTTACTTTTTGATCCGGGAATAATTCTCGTTGTTGAGAATAACTTCTTGCCATTATACATATAATCCCTATAGATTATGTGTGTATTCTGAGCTAGCAAGCTATTCAAACAACACACTAAGCATAACATGACTACTAACTGTTTCATAATACATTAATTTAGTTTTTAGCTTTTAAAATATTGATGTAGTGCTCTGGATTTTTTCTATCTGCAAAACCATCTGGCCACCATTTTTCGAAAACCTCAAAATGCAAATGTATTTCATTAGGCCTACTTAACAAAAATTCTGCGCCTGTTACACCTACCGCTCCAATACAATCCCCTTTTTTAACATTTTGATTAATTTTTACATGTATTTTACTTAAATGTGCGTATTGGTTTAACCCCGAATATTTTTGTCATTATTATTAAAAAGGTTTAGGACACACTCGTCATCCTGATTAATCAAAGATAACCCACGTTCCGAATTTGTCAACAAAGCAAGCGATGGTAAGCTGTTTGACTCCTCAAAGGCATCATCGCCCTTGACAAATTCTCCATTTTGGGCTTTTGGTGGCTTAACAGGATGACAAGGGAACGTCTCATGCCAATATTCTACCGGGGATCGCCTGCCGGGATATTATTTTTCGCAACCTCTCATTCTCCCTTTCAAGGGCCCTGATTTTAGGGTCAACCCTATGATACTGGGGTGCTAGACCATCGGGTCCCTGCTGGTCGAACTTGCTCTTCCAGCTGTAGAACAAGCTCCTTGAAATCTGAAATTTACGACAGGTGACATCTACTCCTTGATTCTCGCCTTCTCGCAGAATCTGAAGTTTTTCTTCCAGCGTGAATTTTCTTCTTCCTCTTTTCATAATATTACAAGTTTATTATACTAAATTTTTTATCCAAAATTTGTCCAGTAAACTAGGGGGCTAGAATATATATTAGTCTTCAGTAGTATCATACTCACCCTTAGAGTTAAAATAAGTATTAATAAAAATCGGATTTATTTTACATCCATGAATGCTTTTATAAAACTTATTTTCTTTAAACAAGAAAAATATTGATGTTGATTTTAGCTGTAAAATCTCATCATACTTTATAGTATCAATTCCATTAGAATACTTTAGAACAGACATAAATTCAAAATCATCGGAGTCAACTTTCTGTAAATAACTAACTGACTTATAACAAAAAAAAGATTCAAATTCATCTTTTGTTAATCCTTGATGGAATGCAAAAGCATCTATCAACTCAATATAAAATAAAAGTTTTTCGTAACATGCGCTCTCGATGTTAGAAAGCTTCTCATTTCTTATTAGTTGCTCTTGATTAAAAATATCCACCCAAATCAAAACGCTTATAATAAGTATTATGATGGATGATATTAATAAAGTTAGGTTTGTCTTTTTCATTTATACGCTTCTTTGATTAAAAACTTAAAAAAAGCAAAGTCCCAGTTTAATAATGCAATATCCATTTCCGCATATGATGGAGATTGTTTTTTTAATGCAAATGCACTTTTAATTGCTTCTTTTAAGGCATACAATCCATTTACTGTAAACTCTTTGTTTTTAATGATAATATCAAATATTTTAGTTATTTCTGGGTTTAATTCTGCTGTATTCCCTTTCCTAACCGTAACTATTCCGTAGGTATCAAAATATGGAGTATTGACATTAACAAATTTTGAAGATTTATCTATTGTCATTAAATAATAAGCAAAGGCTTTCGCTAATTCCACCTCTGTCTCTGTTTGTGTGTGAAATTTTAAATCATTAATAAATCCTCCATTTTCTTCTAAATACAAAAAATGTGAGGCATGAAAAAATTCTTCAAATATTGTAGATGCACTCTTAAAACCATCTCCTTTTACTTTACCTCCAGTTAATTCATAGTTTTTCGATGAAAACAGTACTATCTTATGCGGATTATCTTCATCTCCTGGTTTATATTCTATAAGTCCCCAGAACGCCTCTTTTTTTTCTGCCCTAAGAAAATAACCATTAGAATAAGGATGGTGTTTCTTTAATTCGGCTAAATTATTAAGGTTAGCTTTAAATGAGCTTATAGCAATATGTTTCTCAGATTTATCTAATTGACCATACAACACATTAAAAAGAGATAGTTGTTTTAAATCCTTTATAATAGCGTTATATTTTTTTAAATCATCACTGTCGAACATAATTGACAAATCAATTATCGCCCCTTCCTCTTCATCCTGCGCCCAGGCAAACAAAATCGTCTGCGGGTCATGTATCAAATCCCATTGAGTTTTGATAAGAGTGGTATACTTGTCGGCAAGAGCGGGTGTGGTTGTATAGTCCATAAGGTTACCGGTTGTTCCTTGGGGTAAAGTTACAAAATTTTTCTCACTGAAGGTGTGGCGGATCTGGTGGAAGAATATGAGGAAGTTAGAGGAAGTTAGAGGAATTTAAAAGAATGATACGGAATAATTCGGAAACATTCGGAATGTATCGGAAGATCATATGACAATTCTTAAATCCGTCAACGCAGGACAAATCTTGAATCCGTCAACGCCGGACAAGCTCTTGAACCTTGAATCCGTCTTAGCCGGACAAGTCTTAAATCTTGAATTAATGTCATGCCGAGCCTGCCGAAGCCACGTTTGTTTTTCCCTTCTTTTGCCTTGATGCAAAAGAAGCAAAAGATCAAGGCTGAAAAGCCTGTCCCGATGGGTGCCCCGTGGGCGTGCCGGCAACGCGGCGCAACTCGCCATGCCTTTGGCATGGATCAAACAGCGCCGCTTCCTTTGCCCTACGCAACGCCCCGCCCACGACCCATTGGCGGAACAGGCCTTTATGCCGTTTTTTTTGTGCTGTGGTGGGATGCGCATGAATTACAAAATACGTGTTAGCGAGCGGAAGAGCGCGTGCGTCCAAATAAAATGCGCGCGAACAAGTAGAAACTCAGGCGCAGTCCCGCTTTGCGGAATAAACTCTGCTGCTGATAGTCCGACGGCTGTGCAACCGCCGCCGCAGACGGTTCGTTTATTGCCTTTTACAGCCTTGGCTAAACTGGGAATGACAAAATGGCTAATCTAAATCTCCATCACTCCTAAAATCAATTAATATTGAAATTACTTTGTTGTTTTTTATTTCAAATTTTAACCCTTGGCAGTAATAAAAGGGAACTTCTATCTCTTTAGTTTCTATTATCAGTGGTACACTAATATATATGGAATTTTTTATTTTTGTTTTACTAGTTTTAATGTAATCATTGTATCTATTATAGATTTCTGGCAAAAGAGATGAAAATTCTTCAAATTTTAAGCCTACATTAAATCGTCTGTCTTTTAATTTTACAGTGTGTTTGGGAGACTTTATTTCGATGTAGTTTGTAAAAATGCTTTTATAATTTTGATTCGAAGTACAATAAATAAAAATAGAATCCTTTTCAAACACTAAATCTCTTAGATAAACTTCATTATCTTCGTAGTAATAAATAGAATCTTTTACCTTTTCGTGTTAAATAAAATATTATAATTATTGTAAGGATCTCCCATTCTTACATTATCAATATAAACATCAGTCATTTTGTAATTGACTTGTGAATATAAATTGAAAGTTGAT
The DNA here is from genome assembly GCF_013265555.1 of Tenuifilum thalassicum. Classification (GTDB taxonomy): domain Bacteria; phylum Bacteroidota; class Bacteroidia; order Bacteroidales; family Tenuifilaceae; genus Tenuifilum; species Tenuifilum thalassicum. The sequence continues at coordinate 2,808,563 of NZ_CP041345.1, forward strand.
GTGAAAAGAATGGATATAACTATAACTCTAAAAAATCTTGTTCCCATAGTTATCAAATTTAGTTGTAAAATAATTAATAGGATTTACACGGTTAAACCTTGATATTTTCCCTTTATATATGGTTATGTGGAGATGGTACTGCCAAGGAGAAATTTTTGAAGCGATATTACCTGAGTTGCCAGAATATCCAATAATAGCACCTGCTTCTATTAATTTCCCTTCTAAATCTTTCTTATAAGAAGAAAGATGACCATAGCAAACAAATATTTCTTGATTTGTAAAACTTAAATTATGACACTCTTTTGACGATGCTATAATTACATAATAGCCAAGAGTTTGCGAATAACCGCTATGATAAATTCCTTTAAAAATTGAAAATACTGGAGTTCCAATATCTGCTGCTAAATCTATACCATCATGTACTTTATTTTTCCCAGAAATATGTGGGAAATTTTTAATATTCTCTTCCCATATGTCGCAGTTTTGTTTTTCCTTATTATTAGTATATCTAACACAGCCATATGTTCCTCCTATCCTATTATTTGGATTATTAGGGTCGGTTCCTTGAATCTCCATATTGACCAATGGATCACCTGGTAGTGGCTTTTCTCTATGTTGTTCATCCTCTTTTACGATTCCTAGCCCCTTCAGCCAAAGTGTTTTGGTTATTTCTATAAGGACTTTACCGAGTTTTTCTACCTGAATCACCAGTGATGGTTCGGGGTTGTTATCCTCATAGAAGGCTAAAACCAGATATTTTATATAAGTTTCTTCTATTCTTAAATGTTTTCTATTTTCTTCTTTCTCTAAATCAGAGATTTCAGCAACCTGTACTTTTTTTAAATTACTAATCGTACTCTTTTCGCTGTAAATTGCAACAGGGTATTCTACCCCGTCAATTTTGTACTTACCAACATATATTCCTTTTGTCGCTAAGTTCAAGGTGTCAATTTTTTTACCTCCACTTGCTTCCTTTATTTTAAGAATTATCCTCTCAACCACTTCATCGGATGAGGCGGTTCGAACTTTCCACTGATTTACCCATTCCTTATACTCCTTCTCACTATAGTTTAAATCTACATATTTAACTTCTGAGTTTCTTGCTTTAGCCTTATCAACCTTATCGATATAGGTATGATTGGTGCTATTGTTATTAGAAAACATATGGTTAAATAGTCTGGTGTGCTTTTCATCCAGTATAATCCATGAACCATCAAAAAAACTAGCCCCCTCCTCCATACCATCGAAGATCCCGGTGGTGGACTGGGGGTTGTGGATGAGGTCCCATTGTGTTTTGACTAGGGCGGTGTACCTGTCGGCTAGCGCCGGTGTGGTTGGGTAGTCCATAAGGTTGCCAGTTGTTCCTTGGGGTAAATATACAAAATTTTTATCACTGAAGGTGTGGCGGATCTGGTGGAAAATATGAGGAAGTTAGAGGAAGTTAAATGAAGTTAGAGGAATTTAAGAGAATGACACGGAATGATACGGAATGACACGGAAATATTCGGAATGATTCGGAAGAACCGTGTTTAGTTTTTGGTGTTTCGAAAATTAATAGTCCTGTGTACCTACCTTTAGATCCTTCGCTTCGCTCTGGATGACATGCCAAGCCTTAGAAGGTGTTGAGTGAAATGCAATTGTTTTATTCATATCTACATTTTTATGTAGACATTATTTAGGACGGGTCAACAACTAACTATTAACTATTAACGCTTAACGGTTAACACCTTTACCCGTCTTCGCCGGACTGAACCTTAAACCATGTGATTCTCTTTCTGTAGTCTATATGAATCCTCCTTCACTGTTTAAGATGTTAACCTTTAAATTTTTGGCTTAGAAAAATCTACTATACTAACACTTAAATTGATTTTACCAACTTGATATTCTGATACATAAATACACCAACAACATATTTTATCATTTTAAAGCTACAATTTGTTACTTTTGCATTAAAATTTTAATCATGATGAATAATATACAAGCATTAATAGAGAAGGCCTGGGACAATAAGGAACTACTTAAGGAACCAGAATACATACAGAGCGTTGAACATGTAATAGACCAGCTCGACAAAGGGCAACTTCGGGTTGCTGAGCCTACAAGTGAAGGATGGAAAGTGAATGAATGGGTGAAGAAAGCCGTGCTTATGTACTTTCCAATTCGTAAGATGGAAGTCCAAGAGGCAGGGATATTTGAGTTTCACGACAAAATTCCTCTAAAACGCAACTACAAGGATATTGAGGTTCGAGTTGTGCCCCATGCAGTGGCCCGATATGGAAGCTATTTGGCAAAGGGAGTTGTAATGATGCCTTCGTACGTTAATATAGGTGCGTACGTTGACGAGGGAACCATGGTAGACACATGGGCAACAGTTGGTTCTTGCGCTCAGATAGGTAAAGGGGTTCATCTTAGCGGAGGAGTTGGTATTGGGGGGGTGCTGGAGCCCGTTCAGGCTGCACCTGTAATCATTGAAGATGGCTGTTTTATTGGTTCGCGTTGTATCATAGTTGAGGGCGTGCATATTGGTCGAGAAGCAGTTCTTGGAGCTAATGTTGTGATTACTCAATCAACTAAAATAATAGATGTATCTGGAAATGAACCTTTAGAATATAAAGGTTATGTACCCGAACGTTCGGTTGTTATTCCAGGTTCATACACCAAAAAGTTCCCCGCTGGTGAGTATCAAGTATCTTGTGCATTAATAATTGGTAAGAGAAAGAAATCAACCAATTTAAAAACATCCCTAAACAATGCACTTCGCGATTTCGGGGTAAGCGTTTAACAAAACTTAAACCTGTTTTTCTTTAGTTTTGCGCTAATACCTTAAAACACAAAATAATTGTTTTACCTTTGCAAGTTAATTCACTTAATAAAAAATTATTAATTAATGGCCGATATTGAATTTCTGAAGAAGATGGCGACTCAAGTTCGCCGTGACGTGATAAGAATGGTTCATAAGCCATCGAGTGGGCACCCTGGTGGTGCATTGGGTTGTGCCGATTTTTTTACTGCACTATACTTTGAGGTGCTCAACATCAACCCCAACAACTTCACCATGGATGGTATAGGTGAAGATATTTTCTTTCTATCTAACGGACATCTCTCTGCAGTTTGGTATAGCGTATTAGCCCGTAAGGGTTATTTCGACAAGTCGGAGCTTTCAACTTTTAGGCTAATAAATTCTCGCCTGCAGGGACACCCAACTACCGCAGAGCACCTCCCTGGCATACGTATTGCTTCGGGTTCTCTTGGACAAGGGCTTTCTGCAGCTTGTGGCGCTGCATTGGCCAAAAAACTAAATGGCGATAAAAATTTAGTTTACACCCTCCATGGCGATGGTGAACTTCAGGAAGGTCAAATCTGGGAGGCTGCCCTATTTGCAGCAGCAAAAAAAATCGATAACCTAATTGCTACTATCGATTATAATGGCAAGCAGATTGACGGTCCCGTTGATGAGGTGGTTACCCTTGGCGACCTGAAAGCAAAGTGGCTATCGTTTGGATGGGAAGTTCTGGAAACAAACGGGAATGATATGGAACAGCTCCTATCTACTTTTGAGATAGCAAAAAGTAAAACAGGCAAAGGGAAACCCATCGTTATACTTATGCGTACAGAAATGGGAATGGGAGTGGATTTCATGATGGGCACCCATAAATGGCACGGAAAAGCCCCTAACGATGAGGAGTTTGGACGTGCTATGGCGCAACTACCCGAAACCATTGGCGATTTTTAGTATCAAAATAAAACTAGACAGCTATGCAAAACATTGCCCTAATTGCACATGATGCCAAAAAGCCTGAACTTGCCAGGTTTTTAAAGGAGCATCAAGATTGGCTTCCCGGGGTTAACCTGTTAGCCACTGGAAGAACCGCCGAATTCCTTGAAGAGCAGGGCATTAAATGCCGTCACCTTAGCCCAGGAAAATCAGGAGGTTATAACGAAATTACTGAGATGATTCAAAAGGGCGAGGTTGACATTGTAATCTTTCTTCGCGACCATAAGGTGGTACAACCACACCACGAGGATATTCGTCGATTGCTAGAAGCTTGCAATGTAAATAACATACCCCTTGCTACCAATAAGGCTACTGCCGAACTGGTAATTCTTGGTCTTATTCGCAAGGAAGCCATTGAACGCATGAAGCGAAATATCGATTAATTTTTTTTCCATAGTGTTTTTATGCTACCTACCAAATATTGTTAGGTACAATGAATTTGTTAACATAATTAGGAACTAATAATGAAATATACTTCAACAGGAAACAAGGATACACGTTCAGGATTTGGTGCGGGCTTACACGAGCTAGGACGAACAAACCCAAATGTTGTTGCGCTTTGTGCCGATTTAGTGGGTTCTCTTAAAATGGGAGATTTTATTAAAGAAAACCCCGACCGTTTTATTCAAACAGGAATAGCCGAAGCAAATATGATAGGGCTTGCAGCTGGATTAACTATTGGTGGAAAGATCCCGTTTGCAGGTACATTTGCTGCTTTTGCAACTGGTAGGGTTTACGATCAGATTCGCCAAAGTGTAGCCTATTCTAATAAAAACGTTAAGATTTGCGCTTCGCATGCCGGTTTAACACTCGGCGAGGATGGTGCCACACACCAAATGCTGGAAGACATTGGCATGATGAAAATGCTGCCCAACATGACAGTTATTGTTCCTTGCGATTATAACCAAACCAAGGCAGCAACTCTAGCCATTGCAGAGCATGTGGGTCCTGTATACCTTCGATTTGGTCGCCCAGCTGTTCCAAACTTTACCGACCCAAATCAAAAGTTTGAAATTGGTAAAGCCCAACATCTTATTGAGGGAAATCAGGTAAGCATATTTGCTACTGGACATATGGTTTGGAAGGCACTTGAAGCTGCCGACATTCTTGAACAAAAAGGCATTTCGGCTGAGGTTATTAACATTCATACCATTAAACCACTAGACGAAGAAGCAATTCTTAAATCAGTTTCAAAAACTGGTTGTGTAGTTACCGCTGAGGAACACATGATGAACGGTGGCCTTGGTGACTCAGTAGCTCAACTTCTAGCCAGGAAAAGCCCAGCACCAATTGAATTTGTTGCCGTAAACGATGTTTTTGGCGAAAGCGGGAAGCCCGACGAGCTGATGAAAAAGTATGGTCTAGATACACCAAATATTGTTGAAGCAGCACTAAAGGTTATTTCTCGCAAGTAAGCCAAATGAACAAACAATCCGACAATGAGTTACTCGTAATGTTTCGTAATAACGATACGAAACATTACGCTTTTAACTTGTTGGTTCGGAAATATCAAGAGCGTCTATATTGGCATGTTAGAAAAATTGTGATTAGCCACGACGACGCCGACGATGTTATTCAAAACACCTTTATAAAGGTTTGGAACGCCTTAGAAAGCTTTCGCGAGGACTCGCAGCTATACACCTGGTTATACCGAATTGCTACAAACGAGGCTTTAACCTTTCTGAAAAAGAAACGCACTAAGTTTTTATTACCCCTTGTTGATGTTGAGCAAACCCTATCACGGACCCTAGAAAGCGATCCATTTTTTGATGGCGATGAAACTCAACTCAAACTTCAAAAAGCAATTCTAAAACTACCAGAAAAGCAACGAATAGTCTTCAACATGAAGTATTTTGAGGAGATGAAATACGAAGAGATTTCCGAAATTTTAGGCACCTCAATTGGCGCATTAAAGGCATCGTACCATCATGCTGTAAAAAAAATTGAGAAATTTTTAGAAGAGGATTAAACCTCTATCTAAACATAGTATCATATGTTTAGATAGAAAAACATCGACACATTGCAGAGGGAGGAATAAAACGATGAAAGGACAAAAGAATTTTGACAAAAAACTACCCTTTAGGGTTCCAGAAGGGTACTTCGATACCTTACCCCAAAGGGTACAGGATCGTGTTTCTGCAACAGAAAGCAATGAAACTACTAGGGGTTGGGTTGCAATACGCTCTCAGCTAGCGTTTGCTGCAGGTTTCCTATTCATGGCAGTATTAGGTTATTGGGGCTACTACATGTCTCGACCATTAGCTAGTTCTAAAGCCATAAAAACTGACTATGTGGAAATAGTTAGCCGAACCATATATGAATTTGATGACATGGATCTCTATCAGGCAATTCAACATAAAAAGAAAGCCGATAGCTTGAAGGAAACTATGAAAGCTCACCAACGTTTCTTTATTCGAAGCAGTAACTGCATCTCAATTATTGACGAGAAAAAAGAGGTTAAACCATGAGGCACCTGCCTAAAATATTATTAATTCTCATCATCTCTCAGTTAAGTCTTAAGGCTTTTTCGCAGGATAATACCGCCAAAGCACTTAAGAATGAGAAAGTTGCATTCCTAACCAAGAAGTTGCAACTCACCAAAGAGGAGGCAAAAAAGTTTTGGCCAATTTATGATGAGTATTGGGACAAAAAGAACAAAATTCTAAGCAATCGTAAGAGATTAGCCGAAGAGTTTATTAAAAATGTTGACAATCTTACAGAGAGCCAAACAATTGAGTACACCAATAGGTATGTTAAATCAATAAAAGCAGAATCGGACCTAATATCGGAGTATAACAAGAAGTTACTCCAAATTCTTCCTCCCAAAAAGGTTATGCTGTTATACCAATCGAACTATGAGTTCAAGAATTATTTGTTAAAAAAGATGCAGGAGACAAAAAAGTAAGGCTTAACTAATAATTTTCTTTAACTTTTTTTTACATTTGTCAGGTTAATTGTTAAAGTGTTTTAGTCGATGGCAAATGAGGAGAGTATTTCTGAATTAATTGATTTGTGCATTCCTGCAACAACAGAAACCCCTGAAATTAAATGTGAAAAAGCAACAGGTAGAATAACACTCGTTGGAAATCTAATTCCAAGCGATCCCCAATCTTTTTTTTCACCCCTTTTACGTTGGATTAAGTACTATATTGAAAGCGCATCACCAAGTAAGCTAAATGTTGAACTCTATTTAACTTTTGTTAATGGGAGTTCAGAGCGTCATCTTATTAAACTTTTTAAAACATTAGAAGAATATCAGCAACAGAAAGGGCTTTCAATCAATATAATATGCCACTACGAAAGCGAAGACCCTGATATGCGCGAATGGGGCAAGGAGCTAAGCCTAGCAATTCATCTCCCAGTAGAGTTAGCTGAAATAAACTAGAAGCAAGTATCTCTTTGGCAAGTGGCTAATTCCAAAATCTTTATCATCATTTCATATTTCTAGCTATTTTTGTAAAAAAATAGGCTATGACAATAAATGAGAAGCAAGACAGTATAGTTGAAGAATTCAGCATATTCGACGATTGGATGGATCGCTACCAACAACTTATTGAATATGGTAAGGAACTCCCCCCGATTGCTGAACAAAAGAAAACTCAACAATACCTTATTCAAGGCTGCCAAAGCAAGGTATGGCTCGATGCCGAGCTACGCGATGGCAAAATATACTTTACTGCCGATAGCGATGCCATAATTACAAAAGGGATAGTTTCACTGCTAATTAAGGTTCTTTCTGGTCACACTCCCGATGAAATATTAAACACTGAACTTTACTTTATTGATAAAATTGGACTTAAGGAAAACCTCTCGCCTACCCGTAGTAATGGCTTGGTGGCAATGATAAAACAGATGAAGGCGTATGCCCTAGCTTTTAAGGCCAAAAACGATGGGAATAGCTAAACTTCTGATAACTTTATTTGTTTATCAATAAAAACACTATGCGCGACGAACTTGAAATACAAACCGACATCGTTAAAACCTTAAAAAACATACATGACCCAGAAATACCTGTGAATATTTATGATCTGGGCTTGATTTATGAGGTTGATGTTGATGACAACAGAAAGGTAACTATTACCATGACCTTAACCGCTCCAAATTGTCCGCTTGCCGATCAGGTTGTTGAAGAGGTTGAGCAAAAGATTTCTAAGATTGATGGTGTTTCAGGCGTAGAAGTAAAACTCACCTTTGACCCACCCTGGGATAAAAGCAGGATGAGCGATGAAGCTATGTTGGAGTTAGGATTTCTATAACTTAGGTTTAGTCTTTAACCATAAATTAAACGCCGCAATTAAAAGTACTTGCGGCGTTTCTTCTTTTATAGGTTTTTCTATTTGTTCTCAAGTTTACGTAAGATGCTAAGGTGACTGTCCCCAGAATTGCCCATTCTTATTATTTCGTCCCTTGTAAACTTACCCAAGATCGACATAAAAAGCTCTTCTTCAGGGCTTTGAGCATAGATAATTAAATCGCCATAAAGATCGTGCTCTAATTTAGCGAGGAATGTAACCTTGGAGCCATCATCGTCCTGAACCTCCATAAACTGCTTATAGCCATATTTTTCCTTGCAGGTTTCAATCTCCTTCTTCAAAACGCTGCCAGGTTGTTCGCTTACTAGAATGAGAAGCCCTTTAAGTTTAGTCGTAAGTTCATGGCTATCACCATTATCATCAAATGATGCGGCAAGGCTAAATAGTTCGGGTCCAATTTTAACAACGGTAAACCCTTTCTCACCTGAGTACTTATCCACTATTTTTTCGGCTATGCTTTGGGAAAACCCTTGAATACCGAATACGGAAAGGAATAAAAATAGAAATACATTCTTCATAACTCTAATTTTTTAACATCATTATAAAAGACTACAAATTTCACTTTTCTGCTGCACAACAAGCAATGTTTATTTACAAAGAGCTATTTTTGGTGTGATTATCTTTGGATTATGAAAAACGATACGAGAGCCTATTTCTTAGCATCATTTGTTGTTTTGTTTTGGGGAACATCGGCTACTGCATTTAAAATTGGCCTTCAATATATGTCTCCTGCTCATCTCCTTTTTTGGTCGTCGCTATTTGCATCAACCATTCTTTTTATCGTTTTAGCTTTCCAGAAAAAGTTAAAGCTACTTAAGTTTAAGAATGGTAAAGAGTTCGGCTTGTCAGTGGCAGAAGCAACTCTTAATCCGTTCTTATACTACCTAGTCCTTTTTGAGGCGTATAACCTTCTGCCAGCTCAAGTAGCGCAACCACTAAACTATATTTGGCCAATCGTTTTAGTGATTCTTGCAGCACTCTTTTTTAAGCACTCCTTACATTATACCGACATTATAGCCCTTATAGCCAGCTTAATCGGGGTTGCATTTATATCGTCGCAGGGTAATATTAACATCTTTGCAAAATCAAATCCTGTAGGTGTTTTGTTGGCAATTAGTAGCTCGATTGTTTGGGCTAGCTTTTGGATAATAAACATGTACGATAAAAACCGGGATGAGGAAGTGAAACTCTGCATTAGTTTTGCTTTTGCAACCATTTTTATGCTTTTATATATAATTCTTTCATCAAAAAACATCACTTTTAACCTTAAGGGGATTTCTGCTGCATTATACATTGGAGCATTCGAAATGGGTGTTACCTTTTTGCTATGGCTCAAAGCACTAAACTCAACATCAAATACTGCCCGATTGGGTAATTTTTCTTACCTTGTTCCTTTTGTTTCCCTTGTATTTGTAAGTTTGATTCTGCATGAAAAGATTGTTTGGACTACCTTTATAGGGTTACTAATTATTATTGGAGCAATTATATTTCAGCGGATTTCTAAAAAAAATTAAAGTAGAGCTATGAAAAATAAGATAATTGCACTTTTCGCTTTAACCGCACTGCTCATTCTTACCTCATGCGAAAAGGATGATCAATCGAGCAATGCAATCATAAATAAATCAACTTATGAGTTGATGAAGGAATGGTACTTTTGGTACGACCAGTTGCCAGAGGTTGATCCTAATAGCTATCCCGATCCAAAGGCTTTAGTAGAAGCGATTCGTGTTAACCCACCCGATAGATGGAGTTATGTTACAACCAAGCAGGAACACGATGCTTACTACAAGCAAGCAGAATACATAGGTTTTGGATTTGGTACTGCCTTTACAGAAGATTCTAAACTTTATATCACCTTTGTTTTTAAGTCGTCGCAACTTTATGCGGCAGGAATCAGAAGGGGTTGGGAGATTATAGGAATCGATGGACAAACTCCTACACCAGACAATTACGCTAATCTTCTAGGTCCTTCAGAGGAAGGAGTAACAAAAACTTTTACCTTCAAATCGCCTGAAGGGAATATAGTTGAACACACCTTTGTAAAAGGCCACATCGACATTAATACGGTATTAATGGATACTGTTTACAACTTCAATGAAAGAAAAGTGGGTTACTTCGTACTAAAAAGTTTTGTTGAAAAAACGGCTGATGAACTTGAAACTGTTTTTCAGAAATTTAAAAAGGAAAATGTTGACGAGCTAATTTGTGATTTACGTTACAACACTGGTGGACTTGTTAGCGTTTCATGCCTACTGGGGAGCCTACTTTATCAAGTTAGTGATACCAATACCGTTTTTGGGAGTTATGTGCATAACGATAAAAAAACGGATAACAACTCTTCGATATACTTTAAACCCAATGCTAATGCGCTTGTGTTAGATAGAGTACTGTTCATTACTACTGAGAACACAGCATCAGCAAGCGAACTAGTAATTAATGCGCTAAAACCATACATAACCGTTTCCCTTATAGGAAGCAGAACCCATGGTAAGCCTGTTGGCATGTATTCGTTTGCTTTTAACGACCCAACTATAGATTGGTTAATAGTTCCAGTATGTTTTACAATACGCAACGCCAAGAATGAAGGCGATTACTATGATGGTATACCTGTTGATGTTGAGGCAGATGATGATATCTTCACCCCCTTTGGTGAAATAACCGAGAATAGCCTAAATTCAGCCCTTACTTATTTAGGAATAAGTACCAGTAAGGTTTCAAAGCATACTGTAAAATCTAAGGCAATTACAGGTAAAGGACTTTACGAGGAAATTGGAGCATGGTAACTGTTTTCTTTCCCTTATTATCCTTTTTACTTTACCCTTAATCCTTAATCCTTTATCCTTAATCCTTTATCCTTTATCATTAATCCTTATATCTTTAATCCTTAAAACATGACATCTGCAAGAACCATACTAGGAATAGACCCCGGAACAAATGTTATGGGCTATGGAATAATACGATGTACAGGTAAAAACTCAGCTAAACTAGTTGTTCTTGGAGTAATTGAACTTAAAAAATTCCCCGACCATTACACCAAGCTAAAGGTTATTTACGAAAGGGTTCAGCATTTAGTTGATGAGTACAAGCCTAATGAAGTGGCTATAGAAGCGCCTTTTTACGGCAAAAATGTTCAAAGTATGCTTAAACTTGGAAGGGCACAAGGAGTTGCCATGGCTGCAGTTCTTTCGCGCTCCATTCCAATCTACGAATATGCCCCTCGTAAAATAAAGATGGCAATTACAGGTGTAGGGAGCGCCTCAAAAGAACAGGTTGCTGCCATGCTAAAAAGCATCCTAGGAGAAAAAGACTTTGACCAGAAACATTTGGATGCAACCGACGGCCTAGCAGCTGCTGTATGCCATTTTTTCCAAGGCGAGCAATCTTCAAACGACGGCAAAGCAAGGAGTTGGGAAGATTTTATTAGAAAGAATCCAGACAGAATTAAAAAGTAAGAGTTCCCTTTTAAAATAAACCCCGATAATATATTATCGGGGTTTTAACTTTTAAATCTATAGGATTTCTTACAGGGTTCTACCTGGGTACTGCTTTAATGCTATATCGAGGCATTCAATTGCATTTTTCAAATCATCAACATTTAATACGTATGCAATGCGAACCTCATTTTTTCCAAGACCTGGTGTAGAGTAGAATCCAGTTGCTGGAGCAAGCATAACAGTTTGGTTGTTATGCTCAAAATGCTCTAATAACCACTGAGCAAACTTATCGCTATCGTCAATAGGCAGCTTTACAACGGTGTAGAATGCACCTTTTGGCTTGGGGCAGTAAACACCCTCCATTTTATTAAGCGCCTCAACCATAAAATCACGACGTTTAATATACTCGTCGTAAACCTCTTTGAAGTACTCTGCTGGTGTATTCAAAGCGCCTTCAGCAGCAATCTGTCCGAATGAAGGTGGTGATAGGCGTGCTTGAGCAAATTTCATGGCTGTAGCAATCACCTCTTTATTCCTGGTAACAAGTGCGCCAATCCTAACACCACACATGCTGTAACGCTTGGAAACGGAATCCATTAGAATAACATTATTCTCTAGGCCTTCAAGCATCATGGCTGAGAAATGTGAATTGCCGTCGTAGCAGAATTCACGGTAAACCTCGTCGGAAAACAGGTATAAATCGTGTTTCTTAACGATGGTAGCTAGTTGCTCTAACTCTTCTTTAGAGTACAGGTAACCGGTAGGATTATTTGGATTACAAATTACAATTCCCTTTGTTTTTGGGGTGATTAGCTTTTCAAACTCTTCTACTGGAGGTAGCGCAAAATCATTCTCAATTGAAGAAACAATTGGTTTTACTACAACTCCGGCTTGAACTGCAAAGCCATTGTAGTTAGCATAGAAAGGTTCAGGAATTATAACCTCATCGCCAGGGTTTAGGCAGGTTAAAAAAGCAATTGTAATTGCCTCAGACCCACCGGCAGTAATAATCATGTCGTTATGGGTGATATCAATTCCCACATTCTGATAATACTTGGCAAGCCCCCTTCTATAACTCTCTATACCCGCTGAGTGGCTATACTCAACAACTTTAATATCGCAGTTCTTAACGGCATCAAGGGCTTCCTTAGGTGTGGGAATATCGGGTTGACCAATATTAAGGTGATAAACCTTCCTTCCTTTACGTTTTGCCTCTTCGGCATATGGCACCAACTTCCGAATGGGGGAAGCAGGCATTGCTAATCCTTTTTCTGATATTCTTGGCATGGCGTTTATTAGTTTAGTTTCTGATTTGATGGCAAATCTATTGAATTGGTTTAACAAATATATAGCATTATGCTATAAAACATTTTAGGCCCATCCCCATAATGAGGGTGAGCCTAAAACAAACCACTAATATTTTTAAGCGCTAAAGCAATGATTTTCTTGATTTAGTTAGCTGAATCACTACTTTGTTCTGTAGGTATTGGAATCTCTGGCAATGCAGTTGGTTGATTTTCTTTAACCTTCGACTCAACAACAGACTTCTGTTCTTCACCATGTTTAGGCTGAGTAATAGTAGCTAATAAACTTAACGCAACTAATGCAATAGCTAAATACCAAGTTGCTTTTTCTAAGAAATCGGCTGTACGACGAGCGCCCATCACCTGATTAGAACCAGCAAAGGTCGATGACAATCCACCACCTTTGGGATTCTGTGCTAAAACGATAAGTATCAGTAGTATTGATACTATCACTACAAATGTCATTATAATCGTAAACATCGCTTATGGTAATTTATAGTTTAACTTATTCTTGTTGTTCCTTTTTGAGCTTTTCAATCTGGTCGGCAAAGTAACTACTTTTTTCTGGATATTTCAAACGTAATTTTTCGTAAACAGTAATTGCTTTGTCAATATAACCCTGAAGAGCATAAATCTCTGCTAAAGTTTCTGTAGCAAGTTCTTCTGGTTCTTTTACGGAATGAACCGATATGTCCTCTACATTCTCAGCTTCTACTGGTTTTTGCGGTGCAACTGGACGAGGGATAGTAGGCTGCTCCGTAATAAATTTTTCTATTAGGTCGGAAGTATTATTTTGTGCCTCACTACCATTCTCAATTAGCTCAAGAATATCAGTGTCATCAAAACTTGTCTTTTTTGAATCGGCATCAATGGTAATCGTAGGCTTTTCATCATTATCAATAAGCAATATTGCATCATCGTCTCTCTTTTTCTTTGGCCTACCTCGTTTCTTTGCTGGTTTAGAACCCTCAACCTCCGATGACTTAGCAGCTGCAGTTTTTTTACTTTTAGTAGATTTTTTGGCTGTAGTTTTTTTCTTAGCCGCAGATTTTTCCTTGCTCTCTTTTGGGGGCTTCTCTTCAAGTTCTTCTTTAGCAACCTTTGGTTCAGCTTCTTTAGTTTTACTAATGGAATCAACCTCATTAAGTTCAGACAGCAAAGAAACTAAGTATCGACGATTTGGGATAAAAATAGACTGCTTGGCAAGTTCACTTTTGAACTTATTGATATCGGTTTTATATAGTGCAAGAAGTTTTACTATTCGACCCGCAGTAAAAAACGGGTAACGCGATAATAGGTCATCCAGCTCATCGCACTTAGTTTGTGTGCAAAGCTGGACATCATTAATCAGGTTATAAAATTCTTGCTTTTCCATTATTTACCAATTTGATGCAGCTGCATTGAATATGTCATCTACTAATTTTTCTACAATTTCCTGTACTAACGATTGCTCAACCTGGGCAAAATTCTGGTTGCTATCAAAAACAGCATACTGGGTAAACGTCTTGTCAAAACTTTGCTTTGGGTCTATTGCGTTTACAAATTTAACCTTCACAGATATCGTTAACCTATTCTGTGCAGCTATTTCGTTACCTTGAATTGCAGAAGGCGCAATATTGTAAGTAACTATTTGCCCAGAAAATGCAAAATCGCCAAAATCTTGAACAGGCGAAAGGCTCGTTTGAGTTAAAAATCGATTTTTAAGCTCCTCGGTAATATAGTTAGCTAACGTGGGGTTAACAATGCTTGCTAAGTTCTGAAAAAGTTCAACGCTAAATGTTTTTGCTTCGGGTGGAATTGAAGCTCCTGTAAAAGTATAGCTAACCTTACAACTATTCTGTGAGAGTAAAGCAAAAAGTAAAATCAGTAAAGCAGCAACCTTGCGTTTTATCATAGCTAAAGATTAATTTTATACTCTTTTATTTTCCTATAAAGTGTTCGTTCTGATATCCCTAAATCTTGCGCAGCTAATTTCCTTCTACCATTGTGTTTTTCTAGTGCCTTTATTATAAGTTCTTTCTCCTTCTCCTCAAGCGAAAGAGTTTCCTCTTGAATTTCTTCAGTATCCTGAATATCGCTTAAATCCTTAACAAAAGCTTTACTTTCGGATGGTCGTGCAATGGTAGGAGAAATAATTGGCTCATTGACGCTTGAATTCATGTCTTGGAATATGGGCGAGGAAGAAATCTGCTCAGCCGATACTTTACCTGATCGCATTAGATCAAAAACAAGCTTTTTGAGCTCATTCATATCGCTTCGCATGTCATACAAAATCTTATAGAGGATTTCACGCTCAGTGGCAAAGGTTTGCTCGTCAACAACACCCCTTTTGTTAAAGAGGGTTGGAAGCTGCGATGAGCTATAATCAGGCAGGTAACGCTTTAGCGTTTCAGCATCGATATCCCTTTTTTGTTCAATTATTGAGATTTGTTCAGTAACGTTTTTAAGTTGTCGAACATTCCCAGGCCAATAATACGAAATAAGTACCTTACGTGCCTCATCATCTAAAACAATTGGGGGCATTCTATACTTCTCGGCAAAATCAACAGCAAATTTTCTAAATAGTAATGGGATATCCTCTTTACGGTCACGCAACGGGGGAATTGTTATCGGCACAGTGTTCAAACGGTAGTAGAGGTCTTCGCGGAACTTGTTTTCTGTTATTGCATCAACAAGATTAACATTGGTGGCAGCAACAACACGTACATTTGTTTTTTGAACCTTTGATGAACCAACACGAATAAATTCGCCAGTCTCCAAAACTCTCAGTAGTCTCACCTGCGTTGAGAGTGGTAGCTCTCCCACCTCATCTAAAAAGATTGTTCCTCCATCGGCAACCTCAAAATATCCTTTTCGGCTATCGGTTGCACCAGTAAAAGCGCCCTTCTCGTGTCCAAAAAGTTCGGAATCAATTGTTCCTTCGGGAATAGCACCACAGTTAACAGCAATATAAGTTCCATGCTTCCTTGAACTGTAGCTATGTATGATTTGAGGAAACACCTCCTTACCCGTTCCACTCTCACCTGTAATTAAAACTGACAAATCGGTTGGTGCCACCTGTCGGGCAATATCAATTGCTCTATTCAGCAACGGGTTATTACCAATAATCCCAAAACGTTGTTTTATACTTTGTAATTCCATGTCTGCCATATAACTGACAAAATTACATAAAATTTCCGCATTATATTGCCTAAGATATAAAGAAATTAAATCCGTAAATTCAACAAGCAAATGCGACACAATTAAAGAACTCTGTTTTTGGAGTACTAAAATGCAAAGTCTTCCTTGGTCTTCTGTTTATTTTATGTTGTACATGTTTCACAAAATCTGAATCAAAGTTATCAAAATTTGATTTTTTAGGGATGTACTGTCTTATTAATTTATTAGAGTACTCACTTAATCCCCTTTCCCAAGAAGAATATGGATGAGCGAAGTAAAAGTCAGCCTGCAATTTTTTCGCTATTTTTTCATGTCTGGCAAATTCGGAACCGTTATCACTGGTTATTGATTTTACGCTGTTCTTATAGGGCAGTAGCATTCTAATTACGGTATTAGCAAGTCCATCTGCATCTTTACCATCCTCCAATTTCCTTATTAAAATCATTGATGTTTTTCTTTCAACTAAAGTTACCATTGCTCCTTTATTATTCCTCCCAACAATTAGGTCAATCTCCCAATCACCAAAACGCTCCTTGTTGTTTATTACAGCAGGCCTATCGTCAATGGAAACCTTGTTTTTTATAACTACACGCTTCCCTCCAACAGGACGATTGCGGTGTTTTAGCTTATGCCGCATATGCTTATGCAGCTCCCCTCCAGCCTGTTTATCTGCCCTTATGTACTGGTATATTCTTTCATGAGATACCATTTCAATTCCATTTCTATCACAATGTCCCTTTATTTGCTCAGGCGACCACTGCTCTTCTTTTATCCAATTGTCTATCTTTACTTGCATGCTTGTATCAAACCTGCGATTCTGACAGAAACGCTCTTTCCTCTCTTCCGCTAACTCGTTAGCAGAATCAGGATTATAAGCACCTCGCTTGCTACTATTGCGACTTATTTCACGATAAATAGTGCTCTTGTGAACTTTTAAAGCCCTGGCTATTTCACTTTTTGTTTTCCCGCAATCCAAATACGCTTTTAATGCGTATCTTTGCTCCAATGTCAAATGCTTCATCCGTATTTTTTTTGGCGAAAACAAAGGTCGAACATTTGCATTAAGAGAGAAAATACTTTTTAGTTTTTCTCTCTTTCTTTAATTTAAATTCTTTTCTTGTCGTTGCCTATTGATAATCAGAATAACTTTTTTAACGCTTTGCTAAAAGTTATTTCCGATTATCAACAGACCATCACCATCATCATTCAAGAATTTTTTTCGCATTTACTAATTGAACTTTCAATCAATATAATATTGCCAACAAATAATAGTTTAAAAGGGATATCCCCAATGTTTTAATCTATCAGCATCAATCCAAGTTGATAAGTTCTGGTTTGATTCTTTGAATCGTTTTTCAATCCAATTATGAATATCTTTTGAAAACTGAAATTTAGGTAAACTACAAAACGAATCAATATATTTAGTAAGACTTCTTGAAAATTTATACAACCTTGGAATATTAAAAAAGTACTGCTTGTATGGGGTATTACCTAATGTAAATCGATTTAAAAATCTTTGTTTTTGCAAGGAAATAGATGAAAGACGTTTATTAAGTCGATTTGGTGAAATTTTTTCATTCAAATCGATTTGCAGATCTTCGCAGTAGTGTTTAATAAACTCTGAAGGGTCTTTTTCAAATTCCTCAAATAAATAAATATGAACTTTATCTACACCATACAACGTCACATAAGTACCAATAACCTTATCATACTCATATACTTTAGGATTAAAAAGGTGATACCCCATGAATGGTTTTCTATATAATCTTTTAATCCCTAAGTATCTTTTTGCAGAGTAGGTTCCGCCACTCATTATATAGTGGCTATAAGCCGACTCCAAGGCAGCATGCTGATTTCGAATAAAAAAAACGATTTCAGCATCAGGAAATAACAGGTAAAGCCGTTTGGCCATTAGGTCAAAAAACTCTCCGTTTCCAAAACCAATATCGAGTCCTCCTAGAAATATCTCGTCGCAAATAACAACTCTGTTGTCGCCAGAAATTTGCTCTATCTTGTTTTTTATTTCTTGATGATTGAAACTAAATATGTCCTGAAAGACAATGTTATCGAAGACAAAATCTCTGCTCAAAAAACAAACATTCTTAATATTGGGATAGAAAGTTTGCTGAAACCATGTTGTAGCAGTTTTGGGAAAGCCAATATGTAGAATGGTTTTACTCATAGGAAATATCCGAATTTTTCAAGATCGTCCCTGCTCACATATTTTGTTAAATTTTGGTTATGCTGGCTATAAAAGTTTTTGATGTACTCTAAATCTTTTGGCTTTAAGAAATCATCCTCTCTTAAATAACGACCGAAAATGGGCATTGGGTTTAAATACTTAACCACTCCTTTGCCGATTAATGTCATTCCAGGGATATGGCAGATGTAACGTTTACGCCCTAATGGTTTTTTATAGAAATGATTAATGATTTTTAGTAAAGGCATGGTAATTCTCCTTAACCCTCTGTTTATTGGATTAAAATTTATTTTTTCCCAATTAATTTCAAGGTTATGTTCTTCACAGAATTTTTTTGTAAAGGCACTTATGTCTTCTTTCAAATTCTCATACAAGTAAACGTAAACACTATCATCACCAAACAATTTTTTATAGTGAGAAATTAGATTATCGTACAATAAGTGCTCAAACCAAAATACTTCGCCAGAATACAACCAACGTCTAAATCCAAATGTACCACCATTTTTAACATACTGCTGATATGCCGATGCGATTAACGATTGCTGACGACGAATAAAAATTAGAACTTTAGCTTCAGGAAATACTAACTTTAGTTTATGCGAAATTCCATATGAAAAATATCCATAATTGAAACCAGAATTAATGGCAGTAGAGAAGAACTCTGAACTTATTATAAGATTATTTTTTTCATCATTTAATAGAATATTTCGAACATTAGGTGAATCAAAGTTAAAGCAATCGCTTGAAAGTATATGTTTATTTGCCTCTTTCCATGAAATAAAATGATAGTTTAAAACATTAGGAAACAGTGATTCTTGCAACCAAGTTGTTGCAGTTTTGGGATATCCAATATGAATTATTATTTTATTTTTTCACAAATTTCATTTTACTGTAAATATAATGTCTATTTTATTAATTTTGAGTAAAAGATCTTTCATATTATGAGTTGAAAATTGTACATTTTATTACTAATAACCTATTAATATTTTTTATATTTTCATTTTCTTTATTTTAAGAACTTTGGCTTCATTTTTGATTAAAATATGTTAAACAAGCTAAGATGAAAACAAAAACATTTCTACTGACAATAATAGGATTTGGTTTAAGTGTATTTGCAGAAGCACAAAGCGATTGGATATGGTTAAAGCATTTCACTCAATCGCCCAATCCAAATTCAACAAATGAGTTAGGGATTGCTCAAGTTGAATATTTAAATTCTGGAGATATTTATGTTTATGGTTCCTATAAATCAACTTTAACTATTGATGGTACTACAAAAGTGGGCTTCCCCGACGCATCAAGCACTAAGCTTGATATCTTTTTAGCAAAGTTCGATTCTAATGGTAATTTGACATGGATCAATACTATTGGAGGAAGCGGAGGAGATTCTCCTGATGCGTTCGTAGTTGATAGTTATGGGAACGTTTACATCACTGGTTTTTATCAAGGAACATGTGATTTTGGGTCTGGAAACACTCTTACATCAGATGGTGGAAACGATGGTTTTATTGCTAAGTATAATTCAGATGGGATATTCCAGTGGGTTCTTAATGCTGCAAAAGGAACTTCCAACGAAAGGATTTCAGCAATAACCTTAGGAAAAGATGGCAACCTTTATGTTGCTGGCATGTCTAAAAGTGCAACATTTACAGTTGGCGATGGCACCAACCAGGACGTATACACTAACAGCGATTCATATGTCGACCTGTTCCTTGCAAGTTTCACCCCATCGGGAACTTATCGATGGTCAAAACAAATCCCTGGTGACAACAACTCCTCTCTTTTTCGCTCCATTGGCATAGATGAGTCTAATAACCTTTATGTTGGAGGTGCATTGACTGGCACTCTTACCATTGACGGAACACCCTACACATCAGTTGGAAGTGGCGATATCATTTTAGTTAAAGCCAGCTCTGTTGATGGAACCACCCTCTGGGTGCGTAAAGGTGGTAGCCTGGCAGATGATCAGCTTAATAGTATAACAGTTTACGACAATTCTGCTTATATTATCGGATATATTCAAGGTACAGGAACAATTGACAGTACAGCAACCTTTCAATCATCACAATTCCAAACAGTTGGTGGCAACGACATATTTCTAGCGAAATATAACCTTGAAGGTCGCCTTATTTGGAAACGAACCATCGGATCAACAGGTGCTGATGTTGGTTATGGACTTAATGTTTATAACAACATCCTTGTAGCCACAGGTTACTTCTCAAACTCAATCGATTTTAACCTGAACACAATTACATCGGGTGGAGGTGTTGATGCAGGTTTTTTCGTGTTTGATGTTGAGTCCAATGCTGTTCTTGCTAACTCTGTTTCAGGAACATTAGAAGATCGTGGACAGGGAGTTGCCTTAGATACAGATTACAATGTGTATTTAGGGGGGTATTTTACTTCTCCCACACTTACCGTTGGAACAAACACATTAACCAATTCGGCCTCCACATATAATGATTTATTCCTAACTAAGTACCATAACGATTTCACGGCAACATTCACCTACAAGAAAGATGTTAGCTGTAATGGTGGAAGTAACGGTGCCCTAACGGTTACTCCCTATTTTGGGCAACCCCCATACACCTATTCCTGGCTAAAAGATGGGATCCCATTTTCTGCCACAGATTCTGCTATTACCAACATCTCCGCAGGAACATATCAGGTAACTGTAACCGATAATAACTCAAATCAATCAACAGTTAGCTATACTATTCAAGAACCCACAGCTTTAAATATTAGCAAGACAATTACCAATGTGAGCTGCTATGGCTTACAAGATGGCGCAATCGACATAACTGTTAGCGGTGGCACACAGCCTTATGGTTACTTTTGGACCTCGGGCAATGGAAACGGGCATATAATTGATAGCGAAGACCAATCAGGGCTCACAGCAGGAGATTATGATGTTCAGGTCACCGATGCCAATGGTTGTAATATCTCCGATAATATTACAGTATCCCAACCAGCAGAAATTCAAATTAGTGGAAGCGTAACAAACATAACTGGTGCAGGAAACAATGGCGCCGTTGATATTACCGTTAGTGGAGGTAGCGGAGTATTTACTAACTACTCTTGGGTATTTGGAGGTTCAGAAATTGCAACAACCGAAGACATCACAGGTTTAAATAACGGTGGCGAGTATACCGTAACAGTAGCCGACAACTCATCGTGTCAAAATTCTAAATCTTTTAATGTGCTTGATGAAAGGGTTTTCCACGCATGGGTCACAAGCAAAACCGATGTAAAATGTAAAGGCGATAACACGGGTGAGGTAACTATCTCATATACTGACAATATTGGCGCTGTCTCAGTTCTTTGGTCAAGTGGTGAGACAACCCTAACAATTACAAACAAACCAGCAGGCAGCTATACTGCCACACTTATCGACGACAAAGGTACACCTGGTGATACAAGCGACGACGACACAACAACAGTTAATGTAGATATAACAGAACCAGCACAAATTCTTAACGGGTCAATTACTGCATACCCAACAACTTGTTTTGGTGGAAATGACGGAGTTCTTGACTTAACCCCAACAGGAGGAACTGCACCCTACTCCTACTCATGGAATACCACACCGGTAAAAACAACCCAAGACATCAATAATCTTTCAGCTGGCACTTACCAAGTAACTATAACAGACCAGAATGGATGCACAGCAATTAAAAGTGCAGATGTTACAGAACCTGCCGAAATCACATTCGATTTTCTAGCAACTGAACCTACATGTTACAACTCTTATACTGGATCATTGAGTGTTAATAATCTTACAGGTGGAACGGCACCTTATGAATACCTATGGTCTAACACCCTTACTTCACCTACCATTTCAAACGTAAAAGGAGGGAGTTACTGGCTAAAAGTAACCGATAGCAAGGGTTGCAGTAAAACAAACTATACTGTCTTAAATCAACCTACCGAAATCTCAATTTCGCATACAGAAAATAAGCCGACCTGCCCAGAGTCGAAGAATGGGAGCATTGGCCTTACAGTTAGTGGAGGTACCCCAGGATATACATATTTCTGGACTGGTCCAGATATTAGTAGTGCCACAGACAAGGATCAAATCAACCTAGGACCTGGAACATATACAGTAACAGTTACCGATGCTAATTCTTGCACTCAACAGTACCAAATAGAGCTCACTTCAGCAAACCCTGCGCCTAATGCGGTGCTCACAAGCAGCGATTCCGATAATAGCATCTGTACAGGCGATAATGTTATTTTTACTGCTACAGGTGGCGACACCTATGAGTTTTTCCTAAATGGATTACCCATTCAAGGACCTGGACCTGGATTCAGCTATAGTAACTCAGCTTTAGCCGATGGCGATCAGGTTTACGCTGAGGTAACATCAAGCGCGGGCTGCAAAGCGCTAACTAACACTATAACTACAACCGTTAATCCATTACCTACAGTTACTGCAAATGCTAGCGCAAACCCAGTTTGCGAAGGCGATGGTGTAACCTTAACAGGTAGTGGCGCCGTTAGCTACTCTTGGGATAAAGGCGTAAATGATGGCGAAGAGTTTTACCCAACTGCAACCGATACTTATACAGTAATTGGCACCGATGCGAATGGTTGTCAAAATACAGATCAGATTACTGTAACCGTAAACCCAGTGCCCAATGCCGTAATTAACACCACCGATCCTTTAGAGTATTGTCAAGGGGAAACAATCAGTACCACACTAAACGCCTCGCCAGCAGATGGATCATATTATCAGTGGTTAAAAGATGGGGGAACAATTGTTGGTGCTAACACAACAACCTATACAGCTACTGAACCAGGATTCTATTCGTTTTATGTCATTAAGAATGGATGTACAGGAATAAGCAATGAAATAGAAATAGTTTCTCATCCACTTCCTACTGTAACCCTTGCCGACTTTTCACCAGTTTGTGAAGATGCATCGACCATAACACTTACCGAAGGCTCCCCTGCTGGTGGTGTTTACTCAGGAACTGGAGTTTCTGGTGATACCTTTGATCCTGCAACTGCAGGCCCAGGGAATCATACTATTACTTACACTTACACCGATGGCAATGGCTGCCAGAACTCTGATTCTAAAGATATTACTGTCAATCCACTTCCAACTGTTTCGCTTGCCGATTTCACACCAATTTGTGAGGATGCATCTCCTATCACACTAACAGAGGGAACTCCATCAGGTGGAGTTTATGGCGGAACGGGGGTTTCTGGCAATTCATTTGATCCTACAACTGCAGGACCAGGAAATCATACAATTACATATACCATTACCGATGGAAATGGATGTGTAAACTCAGCCTCAAAAGACATAATTGTCAACGCGTTACCTTCGGCCACCATATCAACAACAGATCCAACTAACTGGTGCGAAGGCACCCCAATTGATGTAACCTTCACAGCTGAAACTGCCGATAGCTACCAGTGGTTATTAAACAACACCCCAATTGATGGAGCAAATGGTCAAACCTATAATGCCACTTCAGAAGGCGATTACAGCCTACAGGCAACAACCAATGGTTGTACGGCATTTGGAAATACTATAACCATAACTGTGCAAAGTGTACCTTCGGTTTCTATAGCCACATCCGATCCAACAGAATGGTGTGATAACGAAACGGTTAGCACAACACTCACCGCTTCACCAAGTGATGGTCAGGCTTACCAATGGCAGAAAGATGGCACAAATATCGACCAGGCAACAAGTTTTGAATATAATGCCGCAGACGCAGGAACATATCGAGTTGTTGCTACCTTTGGTGGTGGATGTCAAGCTACTTCAAACGAGATAACAGTTACAGTAAACCCTTCACCTAATGTTGATTTACCCGACGATACTATTAAAATTGATGCTTCGCAACAGTACACACTTGATGCAGGGGCAGGCTTTGTATCGTACTTGTGGAACGACTCCTCTACAGAGCAAACCTTGCTTGTAGATGGAAGCATGAGGGGGTTGGGAACTCACAAGTTCTGGGTAACTGTTACCAATGAGTTTGGTTGTAGCGCTACAGATACAGCTGTTGTTAAGGTAACATCAAACAACTCAGTTCCTACAAATAGTTCACTCGACTTTAGCATTTATCCAAACCCAACAAATGGTCAGTTCAATATAAAAGTCTCGAACTTTATTCCTGGCAGATACCGAATTGAAATTTATAACTCAATTGGAGGCTTAGCATTCAGCAAAGAGTTTACGCTAAACTCTACTAGCGATGAAGTACGCTACAACATTAAGCACTTACCAAAAGGCTTGTACTACATACGATTAGGTAACGAAACTAAAAAAATCATCAAAAAGCTAATTCTTGAGTAATATCACTTAGGATATAGTAATTAAGAGGGTGCCTTACAAAAGGCACTCTCTTCTTTTGGAAAACTCATTTCTCTTATTTACCAATTACAGTTGACAACATCACCTTAGAGTCCAAGAAAAAATGGGGGAAGCACTCACTACATAATGCTTACTTATTGGGCGAAAACATTTTTAGTTGAAAGGGCCAAATCCGCGTTAAAATTTACTTTTATCTTTATTTAAACACACAATCTGGTTAAAAATCTTTTCATATTCATCGGCAACTCCATCCCAGGAGTAGTAAAGTTCAATTTTATCAAAGTTTCTTTGCTTGCAATTCTCTATGGTATCAGCTTCAATGCAATCAAATTCATCAATACGTTTAGCCAACGATTTAGCGCTCGAAAAGTATAAAGCATCTTCGCCAAGAACAGCCTGATTGAATTGATTCTTGTGTGCTAGAATAAAACACCTACATGCCATTGCTTCAAGCAGCGATGGATTGGTACCGCCAGCAGTGTGGCCATGTATGTATAGCTTACAATGATAACGCAAAGCATTAAGAACAACCTGATCATAAATCCCCCCTAAAAAAACTATGTTTTCATAATCACCATATACCTTTCTAATTTTATTTGCATATGTAGAATTGGTTTCTCCAACAACAAGCAACTTTCTATTTTTATTCCCGACAAAGTAGTTCAGAATTAACTCAATACTATTTTCAGGTGTAATTCGTGATATCACCAAATAGTACTCATTTAGGTTAAAACTGGTAAGTGAGCGAATGATATCAGGATCTGGGATAACCTCGATAGGGTTTGCACCATAAGGAATATAGTTTATTATTCTTCGATATTTACGGTAAACATCTAAAAGGGCCTTGTTGTCACAAACAATCTGTTCCGAATACTTAAAGGCTAGCCGCTCTGAAAATTTAAGATAAAGTCTTGCAATTAATCCCCATTTAGAACGATTATACTCTAATCCATCGGGGTTTGTAATTATTTTGTTTCTTATCGATCTTGGTAAAAGTAGTAACGAAGGAGAAAAGGCGTATCCGCATTCAATGATTACGTCAATGTTATTTTTTAAGCACCATTTAAGCGACAAGAAATCATAAACTATTGTTTGTAGATTTTGAGGGAGCAACTTGCTAACCGGAATATCCACAACCATAACATTTAACGAAAAAACCTCCATTCCTTTATTATCTGCAGGCCGGGTAACAAAAACTTCCAAACCTCTACTACCTAGAATACAGGAAATTTCTTCGGCAAATCGTTCGAATCCCCCATATCTGTTGGGGATTCCACGAGTTCCAAGAATGGCAATTCTCATTGATGGCTATTATCGAATCGCGGAATGGTAAAATAGAATGTTGAACCCTTATTCACCTCACTTTCAACCCCTATGCTTCCATTATTTTTCTCCACAAAATCTTTACAAAGAATTAGGCCTAACCCCGTACCGCTTTCGTCATTAGTACCTGGAGTTGATGGATTAGTATCTATTCTAAAAAGTTTGTCGACTATTTCCTTCGACATTCCAACCCCATTATCCTTAATAAAAACTCGATATTTATCAAACTCACTTTTTACGCTAACAGAAATTTCACCGTTTTGAGGAGTAAACTTAATAGCATTGCTAATGAGGTTGCGAATAACAGTAGTAATCATATTAACATCAAAATAACCAATATAATCATTGTTATCCACCCAATTTAGCCTGATAGATTTTTTAGAGGCGTTACCCGAAAGTAAATCAATAGTATCTGAAATGATATCAGACAAGTTTGCTTGCTGTGGTTTTGGTGTCAATCTTCCTGTCTGAAGCATTGACCATTGAAGCAGGTTCTCTAGAAGATTAAATGTTTTATTGGAATATCTATAGAGCTGCTCAATAAAGAGTTTGAGGTTTTCGGGCTCAATATTAGAAAACTCTTTAGCAAGAAGTTCAGAAAGAGAAAGCACTGTACTAAAAGGGTTACGCAAATCATGAGCAATTATGGCAAAGAAACGATCTTTCATGTGATTCAGCTGCTCAAGTTCTTTGCGTTGTATTTCAAGTTCTTCCTTTTGTCGCTTAATTTCTAGGTTTTTAGACGTGAGCTGTTCCTCTAAAACATTATAATCTCTCAGTCGCCACACCAATCCAAGTAATAACCCTCTTGCAAGGCTGGGTATTTTAAAAATGTACTTGTTAAACTGTTCCTGGTCGAGTCTTAGAAGCTTAGTATCTTCGATGGCGGTTACTGATGTTGAGCGAGGCGTAGAGTCTAAAAGCGAATACTCACCAAAATATTGGTTTGCGCCGAAAGTTGTAAAAGTATGATTCCCATCGTGGATTTTCACTCTTCCTGAAACAATAAGATACAGAGCAAAGTCCTTATCGCCCTTATTAAACAGGATATCGCCTTTTTTAATCTCGCAAGGTTCCATAACCGAAGCAATACGAAAAAGCGCCCTCTCATCAACCTCTCTAAACAGGGTTATGGTTTTCAATAATGAGACTTTCTCTTTGATTTCTTTTCGTCTTTTTAACCGTTTAAACATGCCTAAAGCTTTATGCTGCTTACAAATATAAATATCTATTTAATTTAAACATATTGTTTAAAGATAAATCAACCATTTTTTTGTAATATTGTGATAGTAATATTCGCAAAACCGTTCACCCATGAAGATATCACTAACCATAAGGCAAAAAATATTGTACTTTATATTAGGTACTGCAATTGTTGTTTTTTCTGTAGTGTTTTACTTTATCAGTTCTTCGTCGCGTCAATTAGCATACAATCAAGCCATAAAGCTAACAAATAGCTATGCACGCCAATACGCTTTAAACATTGAGAGCTGGATAAACCAAGACTTTGCCGTAACCCGTACTCTTGCCACAACATTTCTTGAATACAAACAGCTTCCATTTGATAAATGGCAAAAGCTAATCTACCCGATGTACGAAAGGGTAATTAAAACTACACCCAGAGTAGATGCTTATTGGGATAGTTGGGAATTGAGCAATCTTGACACATCATGGAAAAAGCCTTATGGCCGATACTTTCATATTGTTTATAAACGAAATGGAAAATATTTAACAAAGACTGAGATGAGAAGCCTAGACGGCGATCCTCCAACGTATGAAAGTATGAAAAAAGCTGCAAAAGAATTAATTGCAGAACCCTATATTTCTGAGTTGCAGAACGGCCAAATGATGACCACACTTACATCGCCTTTGCTTGAAAATGGAAAGTTTATTGGATTAATTGGTGCCGATCTTATCCTTACTCGATTTCAGAACCTAGTTCACGAAATTAAGCCCTACCCTAATACTTTTGCCTTTTTACTTTCAAATAATGGCACCTTTCTGGCCCACCCCGATTCAACAATTTACAAAAAAAACATAGCTGACATTTTACCTGAGTTCAATGAGAAGTATGGTATTCTCAAAAAGATAAAAAAAGGGAAAAGCTTTAGCTTTTCACATACCGACGAAAAGGGTAATGGGATTTACTATACTTTTGAGCCAATAAAAATAGGAAAAACTAACACACCATGGGCAATAGGAATTGCAGTTCCTATTAACGATATTCTTGCTGCTGCAAATAAGAATTATAACACCAGTTTTATTCTAGCAGTTATAGGACTGTTGGTTATGATACTTGTTATTTATATAGTATCGAACAATATTGCTAAACCCATTAAGACAATCACACAAATAATTCTTGACTTTGCTAAAGGTAAAATAATTAAAGACATAAAATTAGACACAAAAGGGAACACCGAGATTAGTCAAATGGCTGCAGCGGTAGAGAAATCGCTAATTGGGATTCATAAAAAAACACAATTTGCAAGTGAAATTGGTTCAGGTAATCTTTCAGTTGATCTAGATCTTTTAAGCGAAGACGATCACTTAGGTAAGTCGCTATTGGAAATGCGCGATAATTTACGCAAAGCTCGTGAAGAAGAAGAACAAAGAAAGGTTGAAGAATCTAAAAAACGTTGGATAAACGAGGGGATGGCTAAATTTGGTGAAATTCTTCGCCAAAACAACGATAATCTTACTCTACTTAGTCAAGAACTTATAAAAAACTTGGTCTGGCATCTAAACGCATCGGTTGGAGGAATTTTCTTACTGAATGAAGATTCTGAAACTGGTGATAAAACCTTTGATATGGTAGCAATGTTTGCTTACGATAGAAATAGGCTAATGAAAAGAAGCTACCATTTTGCTGAAGGAATTATAGGAGCATGTGCCGCAGAACGGGATGTCATAATACTAAAGGAAGTACCGCAAGACTATATTGAAATTACTTCTGGTCTTGGTGGCATTAACCCTAACTTCATTATTGCTGTACCTCTTATTTTTGAAGACCAAGTACTTGGAGTAATTGAGATAGCATCACTTCAAGAGTTTAAAGAACATGAAATAGAATTCCTAAAAGACCTCTCCAACAGCATTGCATCAACCCTTAATTCAGTTAAGGTAAACTCTCTTACTGCTGAACTTTTAATGAAATCAAAAGAGCAGGCAGAAATGATGGCAGCACAAGAGGAGGAGATGCGCCAAAACATGGAGGAACTTCAAGCTACTCAAGAAGAAGCAGCACGAAGAACCTTTGAATTTGAGAGCCTTATCAATGCTCTAAATACCGCTGCATTTGTCATGGAGTACGATACCAATGGTTATGTTGTAAACATTAACGATGGCTATCTTAATTTCTTGGGCGCTAAGAGAGAGGATATTATTGGAATGCATTATTCTGATGGCCTGGTGCTATCCGACGAAGAGAAAAAATCATTTGAAAAAACATGGAACGAAATTCTTAATGGCAAAACTCATAAACATAAAACAAAGATTAATCTTTTAGGAAAGGAGTATACCCTCTTAGAATCATATACTCCAACCTTTGACCAAAATGGTCAACTTGTAAAGATACTAAAAATCGCAATGGATATATCAAACATTTAAACGCTAAATTCCACCAAATAGCCTGTATGATTCCGAACATTAAACACAGTACCTGATTCAAATATCAGGTATTGTCCTTTTATTCCAATCAGTTTCTCTTCTATAAAATCAACCTTATCCAAATTTAAAGACTTAATTTTTTGAAGTGTTTCAACTTTGGGGTATGTTATTGTATAAACGATATCTTCCTCAGGTCGGTAATCAAATCCCTTTCCGTTTAAAAATTCCAAAGCCTTTGCCTTTTCTGCTAAAAAATCTTTAGGCACTTCTTCCCTATCTTTTAACATTCGTTGCCAAGCCGTTTTATCTGACAAAATAGCCTTAAGTTCTTCCTCAATAATTCCAGCACTATAGCGGTTTGGTGTTTTACAAATCTTAATAGCATAAGTGGCTCCCTGATCGACCCAACGAGTTGGAATTTGATGGTAACGAGTAACGCCAACCTTTAAACCACCTGTCCAGGCCAAATATACAAAGTGATCGACCAGACAATTTTCTTCGGCAAATTTGATATCCCTTGCTATTCCCTCATGGGCCCTGCATAGTTCCGGTCTTAATACACACTCTTCTGCTTCGGGTACCTTTATAAAACATGGATAGCAAAAACCCTGACCATACGACTTCTTTATCTTTTTGCCACAACTTATACAATATATCTCATGCTGATATCTTAGACCAATGCTTTGACCTACAAGATCATTCATCTTGAGCATACCTTCCTCAAGTTCTATGTAGTAGCTTGGCTTAACTTGGTACTCGCCCCCCTCGTTTTCAAACTTCATCTTTCTTAAAACACCTTTCATATCTTTTCAAATTTAATCGACTTACAAAATACAATGAAATATTAGTACTACCAAACAAACAATGAATGAGAAAGTTTCATTTATTTTTCAGTACCTTGTTTTGCATAGTATTAATTTTATACATATATTTGCAATAAACAAATACTAATCATTTCACACAACTTCAAAAACAACAAACATGAAGAAAACAATATCAGCAAGTTTAAACCGCAAGGCATATATTCTTGACGAAGATGCCTACGAGATGCTAGAACGATATTTATCTAGCTTAGAATACCACTTCCAGAGTGATGAAAACAAGACAGAAATTTTGGATGATATTGAAACAAGGATTGCCGAGCACTTTGATAAAATTATTAAGGTAGAAGGACAGGTAATAAATACAGAAAACGTGAAAAACGTGATAGCCACAATAGGAACTCCAAGCGACTTAGATAGCGATGATCTAAACACATCATCGGTAAGCCAAAAAGCATATCCTAAACTCTATCGAGATTTAGAGGAAAGGGTATTAGGCGGAATCTGTTCAGGAATGGGGCATTACTGGAAAGTTGATCCAGTATTATTTAGACTTGTATTTGTGCTTCTTGCCCTATGGGGCGGGATTGGCATACTAATATACCTGGTACTTTGGATTGTTATTCCCCCAGCAAAAACTCCATCGGAGCGACTTGAGATGAAGGGTGAGCAATTCAACATCAACAATATAAAGTAAACCCAACTATTCACTAGAACACGTAAAACCATGAGTTCAGAAGTAGAAAATGCAAAAGCGCAAATGCGAAAGGGGGTGCTAGAGCTATGTGTACTTACCCTACTTTCCAGAGGCGATGCTTATGCTAACGATCTTATCAATCAGCTTAAAGCTGCTAAAATGATTGTAGTTGAAGGAACAATATATCCCTTACTAACACGTCAGAAGAATGCTGGTCTACTTAATTACCGATGGGAGGAATCGCCACAAGGCCCCCCAAGAAAGTATTATACGCTTACTGAAAAAGGGAAGCAATACCTTGCCGAATTGAATTCGGGATGGGATGAGCTTGTTGAGCTGGTAGATACTATCCGATATGGGAAGCAAAGTAACGATAAAGAATAAAACAAAAATCGATACACAAAAATGGACAAAATAGTTGATGTTAGCATAGGAGGTATTTCTTTCACCTTGGAGGCAGAAGCATACTCAATACTAACGAAATACCTAAACGAAGTTGAAAGCCGCCTGAGCAACAAATCGTTTGCAAAAGAGGTATTAGCTGATATAGAATACCGAATTGCAGAACTCTTATCGGAGAGAGTAAAACCCAAGAAAGTGGTTCCTCCAGAAACCATAAATAGCATTGTAGAGCAAATTGGCTATCCCGATGAAGACGTTAATAGCCAAAAACAAAAAAAACAAGATTATACCCACCGAAAGCGTATCTACCGAGACTCAGATGAAGGCATTATTGCTGGAGTTTGTAGTGGCCTTGGCGCATATTTTAGAGTTGACCCGCTGGTTTTCAGAGCAATATTCATTGGTCTCCTTTTCCTGCATGGGTTTGGCTTGCTCTTTTATTTAATACTATGGCTTTCCATACCCAAAGCAAAAACGCCACTACAAAAAATGGAAATGATGGGCGACAAGCAATCAATTGATAATCTTTTAAACGAGATTAAAGAAGATATTAACTCAATTGGCACTAAAATTAAAAAGTCGGAGAAGGATGGGATTCTAGGAAAACTAATTAATCTTTTAGGACAAATTTTAATCTACATACTTAAAGCAATTGGGATTATTGTAAAGGTTATTGCAATAATCATAGGCTCTGTTTTAATTGCAGGAATGCTACTTCTGTTCATTTCATTAGTTTTTGCCATTTTCTTTGCATCCTATGGCTTGAGCCATTTTACCTTTTTAGGCGGCATTGGCATATCACTCAACGAAATCATATCATCTGTTATTGATATAAGTAGTGGTTATTGGATTACCATCCCGCTCTTCCTTGTTTTTGCCATTCCAATAGTAGCATTGATTTATGCAGGTTTTAGAATTATTTTTAGAGTAAAAGCTAAAGATAAAAACCTTGCAATAATAGCGCTTGTTCTTTGGGCTTCAGCCATTTTTGCCTTATCAATAACAACATTCCTACAAGTCAAAAGTTTTTCTGCTAGTGGTCAACATGTTAGCAAAGTATTAATTAAAACAGACCCAAGGGCACCACATACCTTATATTGTAAATCGTTCAATTACATTTCCGACAGTACGATTCAACAGTTGAGCACCTCAATACTTAACCTAAAACTTATTGACTATAAAGGCGAACAACTTCTTTCAGGTGAGCCAAAGCTTATTATAGAAAAATCGGAAGAAAACAAACCAGCGGTTACCATAATAAAGAACTCAAGGGGGACAAATAGATTCATTGCAAAAAGGAATGCAAAAATGGTTGAATACAGTATCACACAGAAAGATTCAGTAATAACCTTTGATCCAATTTTTGTTATACCCAACGATATTAAATGGAAGAACCAAAGTGTTACAATAGAACTACATTTGCCTGTTGGGCAAAAAATTTATATTGATGAAACCCTTGCATACATTTTGGACGAGAACCAGCCAAACTGCATTTACTGGCCTGATGAGCTAGTCGGGAAGACATGGGTTATGACCCAAAAAGGGCTTAGGCCTGCGAAATAAATTTTAAAAAATTTAAAAAAACTTGCATTTTAATATTTGCGTTATTATTTTTGCATCGCTTTTAAAGCAACAGGTTTGACCTATGGTGTAATGGTAGCACAGCAGATTTTGGTTCTGTTAGTCTAGGTTCGAGTCCTGGTAGGTCAACAAAGCCCTTGAGAAGTCAAGGGCTTTTATTTTATATTAGAACCTGAAGTAAATAAAAGGCTTAATACCCAAATACTGGAATTGAACTATTATAACAATAATCGCGAAAGCAACCAGTAGTTTTACATACCAAGGAGATTTAATAAAGTTACCTCGAATGTTTTCCTTTAAATTAAAGGGTAGCCAATGTAATAGAAATCCCAAGGTTAACATTGCAAGAACATCTAAATTACCTAACACGATAATTGGCACATAGTTAATGCCAAAATCAGTAAAGATCTTTTTTATCAGCTGCAAAGCCGTTGCAAAACTGTTGGCTCTGAAAAAAATCCAAGAAAAGCAGACCAGATGAAAGGTTAAAAAGATTCCAAGGAATCTTTTAAGTGGCTTGTTCCAAACTACTTTTACTTTTCGGAAGTTCGAGATCATTTTTTCTATGGCCAATCCGACTCCATGTATACCACCCCAAACCACAAACCGCCAATGTGCACCATGCCAAAGCCCTCCCAAAAGCATCGTTATCATCAAATTGATATACGTTCTTAACTTGCCTTTCCGGTTACCACCCAAGGGAATATATAAATAATCGCGCAACCACGACGAAAGTGAGATGTGCCATCTATGCCAAAAATCGGTCAAACTATTTGCTTTGTAAGGTTCGTTGAAATTAATAGGAAGGCGAAACCCTAACAGCAAGGCAAGCCCAATTGCAATGTCGGTATAACCAGAAAAATCGCAATAAATCTGAAGAGCATATCCATAGGTTGCCAAAAGGCTTTCAAAGCCTGTAAAAGACAAAGGGTTATCGAACACCCTATCAACAAAATTAACTGAGAGATAGTCTGATATTACCATCTTTTTAAACAGACCGCCTAAAATCAGGAAAAGAGCATGGCCAAACTCTTTAGCACTTAGGTTGTATTTTCTAAAAATTTGAGGAATAAACTCAGAAGCACGAACAATTGGGCCAGCCACTAATTGCGGGAAAAAGGAAACATAAAAGGCAAAATCTATAATATTTTTCACAGGTTTAACTCTTCCCCTATAGACATCAACCGTATAGCTTATTGTTTGAAACGAATAAAACGATATTCCTACAGGTAAAAGAATGTTTAATGTATCAAAACTAGTATGAAATAAGGAGTTAGACCAAAGAGCCAAATAATTAACAGTCACAAAGTTAGTTTCGAAGATGCTATTTATTAGATTTACAAGAAAGTAGGAATACTTAAAATACGATAGGACAGAAAGGTTAACGAACACACTTAAGGCAACCAACCATCGTTTTTTGGTCTCACTATTTGAGATAGAGATTAAATAGCCTATGGAGTAATCAACAACTGTGGAGAAAAGGAGCAAAGAAAAGAATAAACCGCTCGACTTAAAATAAAAGAATAGGCTAAACACCAAAAGGTATGCACTACGTGCAATTGGCCGATTATAAACATGTGTATACCCCAGCAATAAAACACCAAAAAACACCCAAAAACTAGCCTGTGTAAAAATTAGCGAATCGCCATCGTGATATTTTAAGAAATCGAGTATTAAATTAGTTAGCTGGTCCATTGGGGTTAAAATATTCAAAGATGTTTGTTTTTAGCATGGCATCGAACAAAAGGTTTGCTTGCAGCTCATACCCCTTGGGCTTGAAATGTATGCCATCGGGAGCCGCAAAACCAAGGTCCATCCATGAGCTAATGCTGCTATATCCTCCCATGATAGTATAAAAATCCCAATAGGGTAAGTTTCTTTGCTCTGCAAAATCTTTTATCATAGATGAAACCATAAGCGCATTAGGGTTGCTAGCTGCCTTTTCAAAAAGATGGTCGTTAGGTGTTGTAAGTATCACCAAAGAGTTAGGACACGCCGTTTTGACCTTTTCAATAAATTGCTTTAGCTCACGTTTAAATCTTGTGCTATCAAACACATTGGTATAGGAATCATTTGTACCAAAGGAAACTATTATGCAATTGGGATTTAGTAGTTTAAGTTCCTCTTCTATAAATATGGATTTATTATAACCAGAGAAAGCAGCTCCATTTAATCCAGTTGAGCTCACAGAAAAAGGGGTATGGGTGTGCCACAAATTTACAGCTTGTATAATGATTTCACCATTTAGCTCATTCCTAAACCCTATGGTTAAGGAATCATCCTCACTGTTAACTGCATACTCAACGTACCCTTCACTTCTTTGCACTTCGATAGCCTGAGGTGTTAATACTACTGGTACCTCGTTTAACATGGTCTTATAGAAAACACCGATACGGTTAAAACTTGGTTGTATTCCGTTTCGCTGCTTAAGTTTAAAAGAGATTGTTGCACCACTATCCGAAGTAACCACATAGGCACCAAAAAGACCACTAGGAATTTTTGTTTTTGCACCATTTACCTTCTGAAAACGCCAGATTCCAGAGTGATAAGAAACATAATCCACCGGATTATTCGACCCAAGAATAGAATACGGGAATAGCAACCCTGGCGACATTTTTGCAACACCATACCTATCTGCTATATTCTTTTTCAGCGTACTTGAAATAATACCAGCCTGAACATGTGAATCGCCCATATGGATAATTGAAACTAAGCTTTTATCTCGCAGCATATCAGCTCTCGTATTTCTAATGACATTATCATCAAGATTGACAAGAAGGTGCTCTGTGGGGACATCAATATCAACAACATGTAATTGGTAAGGAATAAATACCAAAAAAACAATAATGCTAAATATTTTCAATAAAAAGAACCTCATCTTATTGAATCGTTAGCTTCTACACCTATCACTTTATTTTCACTTAATAAATGTTTCATTTCAACAGTATTTATCAATGCTTTAGAAAATAGTTCACCCATACGTTTTGCACCAAGGTATGTAAAATGGGTATAATCCTTAGTTGCCAACGATGGGTTTTGGTTCACCCATTCAATCATTGACCCTTTCCCGCCCATAGCTGCGAATGCATCCCAAAAAGCAACCCCACACTCAGACGCCGCTTGTTGTTGTGCATCGCGGACTTTCAAAACACTTGGGTATGACTCAAGTACTCCATTAAACTTACCAGCCATATCCGACACCCCCACAACAATAATTGAAGCATTGGGGGCAAATGATTTTATAGCATTAATCTGCTTAACTAAAAGTCCCTTATAAAAATTATAACTTTTTAAATTTGATGGTACTACATTTATTCCAAATTGAAGAACTACCAACCTGACATTCAGAAGGCTGTACACCCTTTTTGCCAAATGAAAATCAAATTCAGTAAAGAAGTTTCCAGAAGACCCCCTTAGCGCAATATTGTTAACAAAAACACCACTACCAGACGAGGCAAAAACCCCATATAGTTTTAATGCACTTTTGCTTTTCACCAATATAGAAACTCGCTTATACCTACTGGGTAATTTAAATGAAACGAGGTCGACAACATTAGCATCCTTAATTGATGTTAAGGTATGCTCCTTCCCATCAACCATCAACTTAAAGGAAGCAATTGAATCACAATCTCCAACTAGTATATTTAACATTGGAAAACGACGTTTAGAACTTACAGTTAGTTCTAAAATCTGTTTAAAATTCTCTGAGGGTTCTAATTCAGAAAAAGCACCTAAGATTGCTTTCCGCCTCTGACTTTTGTCTGCTTTTTGCAATGCAATATGCTTAGCAGAACGAGAGGTTAACCATATTCCATAAGGAACAAATGATGGATTCCAGTATGGAAGGGCTCCCACTCCTACCCCACCATATCGCTTTTGTAATGCAACTCTAAGCCTATCAGTTATTCTATCGCCCTCTATCTGTGAATCGCCATAATATAAAACATTAATACCACTTGAATCTGATTGATTCAGCGATTCAATAAAATTCTTTAGGGAGTTATACTCTATCCCTTCAGAGTAAGATTTTTCAACTATATACTTAACTCTGTTATTTCTAAGGGTATCGTTTCCTGAAAGCGTATCTTTAATGGGGAGCTTAACTGTATCGAGCAGTCGTGATTTTAAGGTGTAATCATCTCCTAGTGTATCATCAGCATTATAATTAAATCTACTACAGTTTGCTAGTATCCCATTATTATCACTAGCTTTTATACTCCAACCTGGAATGTGCACTTTTACTTTACCAATTACCAATTCACCTTTTGGCAAAAGGAAAGAAAAGCACAAATAGATAAAAGCCAACGCTACAAGAAAGGCAAGGGTATGTATTGGTTTATGCATTCCTCAAAAATACAATTTTCTTAAAAGTAAAATTTTTTCAACAAATGATATATATTAGAGATTTGTAAAAACAAGCTAACTTGTATTTTAATCTGAGGTTTAGTATCTTACAAAACTATATAAATTATGATAAAGATTTTACATAATCCATGGTGCGCAAAAAGTCGCAAGGGCCTTGAGTATCTTCGTACAAAAACCGAAGATTTTGAAATAGTAAAATATCTCGATGAAGGATTGAGCGAAGATATGCTAAAAGAAATTCTGTTAAAGTCGAACCTCAAACCAATTGAGCTGGTCAGAACACAAGAAGAATATTACAAAAAGTACCTTAAGAACAAAAATTTCAACGAAGATGAATGGATTAGAATCATAATAGAAAACCCCAAACTACTCCAACGCCCCATTGTAATATCAAAATACAAGGCAGTAATAGGAATACCACCAGAGAATATCGACAACATTTTTTAATAAGATTAACATGAAAAGGATAAGCGTATTTATATTGTTTTTGGGCATTCTATCATTTGTCGCAAAAGCTCAGCCTACCGAAATTTTAAATACCGAAAAGGAAATATTACGACAAATAAATGAACACAGAAAATCAATTGGGAAACAAGAACTCATTTCAAACGATTATATAAAACGCGAAGCCTTAACCCACTCGCAAAACATGGCAAAAGGAAAAATCACCTTCAGCCACAAGGGATTTAATGAGAGATTTACAAGGTTGAGCGGCTTTTTGGACATTTCATCAGGAGCAGAAAACATTGCTAATGGCCCTTTAAATGCAACACATATTGTAAGCGGTTGGTTAGCAAGCCCACCGCATAGAAAAAACATAGAAGACGATTTCAACTTAACTGGAATAGGAATAGCAAGAGCCCCAAATGGGAGCTACTTTTTTACACAAATATTTGCAAAAAGTGCTGAGAAGCCTAAAGTAGTACCAGCAGAGTATGAAGCGGAGGTTCTGCGTTTAATAAATGAGCACAGAAAGATGCTTGGGTTGCATGAGCTACAAAACGACGCCACCATACACTCCGAAGCATTAAAATACTCCAAAGCAATGGCTGCAGGGAAAGTTCCCATTGGCCCTCCAGGCTTCAACGATCCAATTAAATCGTTACTACACAGATACAATGCATCACAAATGGTTGAATTAATAGGTTACGACTACCAGTCACCAAAGGAACTGTTTGATGCATGGATGAATAGCACTCATCAGAGAGATATTATAGAGGGGAATTTTAACTTGACTGGAATCGGGGTCTATCAATCGGCTAACGGGAAAGTATTTGTAACGCAAGTTTTTTTGCTCAAATAAATAAAACCAAAAGCTATGGCCACACCAGAATTTTTTTACCAAGAAAGGTTTCCTATTGAAAAGGATGAAACCGAGTACTACCTACTAACAAAAGACTTTGTCTCCACATCAAATTTTAACGGAGAGGAGGTCCTAAAGGTTGAGCCTGAAGCACTTTCATTCCTGGCTCGCACAGCCTTGCATGATGTTTCGTATTTTTACCGAACCGAACACGTTAAGCAGATAGCTGCCATTTTAGAAGATCCCGAAGCAAGCAAAAACGACAAGTTCGTTGCATTGGTAATGCTACGAAACGCTGAAATTGCAGCAAAGGGGGTTCTTCCCTTATGCCAAGATACTGGTACGGCAACAATCTTTGCCAAAAAAGGCCAAAAAGTTTGGACTGGAGCAAATGATTACGAATTTCTTTCGAAGGGAGTATTTAAAACATACACCGAAGAAAATCTTAGATATTCCCAAACGGTTCCCCTTGATATGTTCACCGAAAAGAATTCTGGTACAAACCTCCCGGCGCAAATCGACATATATGCAACTCCTGGCAATGAGTTTGAATTTCTGTTCATAGCCAAAGGTGGAGGTTCGGCAAACAAAAGCCAGCTTTTTCAAGAAACAAAGGCACTCTTAACACCAGAAAAGCTTGAAGCATTCATCATTGATAAGATAAAAAACCTAGGTACTGCGGCCTGTCCACCATACCACATTGCCATTGTAATTGGAGGCACCTCAGCCGAGGATACCATGAAAGCGGTAAAACTTGCATCCGCAAAGTATTTCGACAACCTACCTTCATCAGGCAATATACATGGGCGTGCATTTAGAGATAGAGCACTCGAAGAAAAAATCTTAAAAGCGGCTAACGAGATAGGAATTGGCGCCCAGTTTGGAGGAAAGTATTTAGCTCTTGATGTTAGAATAATTAGGCTTCCTCGCCATGGAGCATCATGCCCAGTTGGGATTGGAGTTTCATGTATTGCCGACAGAAACATAAAGGCTAAAATAAACAAGGATGGCATATGGATTGAAAAGCTCGAAAAAAATCCGGGTAGATTCATACCTGAGAAGTGGCGTAAGCATGAGGAAGATGAAGCGGTGCGTATAGACCTCAACAAACCAATGAAGGATATTCTCTCGGAACTTACCAAGCATCCTGTTGGTACCCGATTATCTCTTACAGGGCCAATTATTGTAGCACGCGATATAGCCCATGCCAAACTAAAAGAACGCTTAGATGCCGGCGAAGGACTCCCGGAATACGTTAAAAATCACCCAATTTATTATGCAGGACCTGCAAAAACACCAAGTGGGATGCCA
Source organism: Tenuifilum thalassicum (assembly GCF_013265555.1). Classification (GTDB taxonomy): domain Bacteria; phylum Bacteroidota; class Bacteroidia; order Bacteroidales; family Tenuifilaceae; genus Tenuifilum; species Tenuifilum thalassicum. Next base: position 2,848,488 of record NZ_CP041345.1, read on the forward strand.
TCAGGTTCGTTTGGCCCAACAACTGCAGGACGCATGGATCCATATGTTGACCTATTCCAATCGAATGGTGGTAGTTTGGTAATGATTGCAAAAGGGAATAGGAGTCAGGCAGTTACTGATGCCTGTAAAAAACACGGAGGGTTTTATCTTGGAAGCATTGGTGGCCCTGCAGCAGTACTTGCTCAGGAACACATCAAAAAAGTTGAACTAATTGAGTTCCCTGAACTTGGTATGGAAGCAGTTTACAGAATTGAAGTGGAAGATTTTCCAGCCTTTATTTTAGTTGATGATAAGGGTAACGATTTCTTCAAAAAGGTGATTAAATAAAAAAGAAAGAGGCTAGTATATGAACTAGCCTCTTTATATATTGCTTTACGAAATGTTAAATGATAAGCATGGCATCGCCATAGGTGCCAAAGCGATATTTTTCTTTTACTGCTACTTTATAAGCTTCCATTACCAAATCGTAACCACCAAATGCAGCCACCATCATCAACAGGGTTGAGTATGGCAGATGAAAGTTAGACACCAACATGTTAGGCACAGCAAAATCGTAAGGTGGAAAGATGAACTTGTTGGTCCAACCCTCAATTGGCTTTAAGAAACCATCGGTTGTAACAGAGCTTTCCAACGTTCTAAGAACTGTTGTTCCAACAGCACAAACGTTATGCTGTTCGCGCTTCGTTTTATTAACAATATCAGCAGCTTCAGGAGTTATTAGAATCTGCTCAGAATCCATTTTATGCTTGGTCAGGTCTTCAACATCAACAGTACGGAAATTACCCAAGCCTACATGTAGAGTAATTTCGGCAAAGTTAATACCTTTTATCTCAAGTCGTTTAAGAAGATGCTTGCTGAAATGAAGTCCAGCAGTAGGAGCAGCAACTGCACCCTCATGCTTAGCATAAATAGTTTGGTATCGTTCCCTATCCTCTGGAACAGCTTCGCGCTGTAGAATATGCTTAGGAACAGGCATTTCGCCTAACTTGTAAAGGGTTTGCTTGAATTCTTCGTAGGTTCCATCAAAAAGGAATCGAAGCGTTCTCCCCCTACTTGTAGTATTGTCGATAACCTCTGCAACAAGAACATCATCTTCCCCAAAGTACAACTTGTTACCAATCCTAATCTTACGTGCAGGGTCAACAAGAACGTCCCATAGGCGTTGCTCCCTGTTTAACTCCCTAAGTAAGAATACTTCTATCTCAGCGCCTGTTTTCTCCTTATTTCCATATAATCGTGCTGGAAAAACTTTAGTATTATTAAAAACCAGCGTATCGTTTTCGTTAAGGTATTCAATAATATCTTTAAAGATTCTATGCTCAATCTTCCCAGTTTTTCTATTAAGCACCATTAACCTGGACTCATCTCTATTTTCTACAGGGAATTTTGCAATTAAATCCTTTGGTAAGTTGTACTTAAACTGCGATAGTTTCATATTGTAAGTTTTTCAAAAGTTTGCACAAAGATATAACCTGCCAATAGGCAATGTCAATAGTTTTAACCTTATTTTTAGGAAATTACAAAAATAATACAAATTTTTAAGCATGTGCACCTTATACGGCGATTATCCTCATTTGTTACAAACTTCTTTAATTTTTTGTTCTACTTCCTGAAGCGATAAAGCACTATCTAAGGTAAAGTCTCCGCTACGTGTCCTGCATAGTTCAACAAGGTGTGCACCAGAATTAAGTTCAACGCCAATATCCCGAGCAAGTGAACGGATATATGTGCCTTTGCTACAAGAAATCTGGATAGTAATGTAAGGTAAGTTAAACTCCTCAAGTTCTATTGAAAAAATCTCAATTGGTACGGGTTGGAGTTTAGGATCTATTCCCTTCCGTGCAAGGTTGTAGGCGCGTTTACCATTCACATACTTTGCAGAATGTGCTGGAGGTTGCTGCATTTGTGGGCCTTCAAAACGCTTTAAGGCATCTTTAACAAGTTCAAGTGTAATGTGATCGGTTGGGAAGGTTGCATCAACTTCTGTTTCCAAATCGAATGAAGGGGTTGTTTCGCCCAACTTAATCTTTGCAACATACTCTTTATTTTCGGAAGTAAGCACCATTACTTTTTTGGTAGCCTTTCCCGTGCAAATAACAAGCAAACCTGTTGCTAATGGATCAAGTGTACCAGCATGCCCTACCTTAATAGATTTTATTCCCAGATGCTTTTTAATAAGCGAACGTATCTTCCCTACCACGTCAAAAGAAGTCCACTCATATGGCTTATCGACCAATAGAATTGCACCTTCCTGTAACCTATCGAACCTGTTTACTTCCATGAGCCTATACAAACATAAGGGCTATCACACCTACAAGGGCACAATAAATAGCAAACCAGTAAAGATTTCCTTTACGAACGATTCTTAGCATAAAAGAACAAGCCAGAAATCCCGAAACAAAAGCTGCAATAAAACCAGCAATAACTGGAGCAGTTAGGACATTAACAGCATCACCTTTAACAATATCGATAAAAGCAGCCCCCAATACAGGGATGATAACCATAAGGAATGAAAACCTTGCTGTTTCATCCCGATCCTTCCCTAATAGCAAACCTGTTGAAATTGTTGCACCTGAACGACTCAAGCCTGGTAAAATGGCAAAAGTTTGAGATATGCCAATTATTATTGAATCTATGTAGGTAATTGGTTTTGCAATGGGTCGCTTAATTAAACGGGTTAAAGCCAAAAGGGCTGAAGTAACCAGTAGCATAACCCCCACCACGATAAGGTTACCCTCAAAAAGCGACTCTATCTCATCTTTAAAAAGGACTCCAACTACTCCAACGGGTATGGCAGAAACCAAAAGTTTAAAAACATACTGGGTTTGCTGGTTGTTTTCAAACCTAAACAAACCTGCTATAAGCTCAACAATTTCCTTTCTAAACACAAGCAAAGTGCTAAGAACTGTAGCCACATGTACAGCAATACTAAACTCTAAATTATCTTCTAAATGAACTCCTAAAATAGCCTTTGATAGCTCAATATGCCCACTACTACTAACTGGCAGGAACTCTGTTAAACCTTGAACAATACCCACCACGATGGCCTGAAAGATGGTCATTCCAATTTAAGTTTAATGAATACAAATAAATTACTTATCCTTTTTATCGCGCTTCATTATTGCATAACCAACGAACGCGAAGCCAAAGAGAACTACGATAGGAGCAATAGTTATTCTTCTAAAGCTAAAAATATCCGGATTAAAAACGTTAGGATCGGTTGATCCTCCACCAATCATTAGTACAAAGCCGAGCACAATAATTAAGAAGCCAATTATCATTAGCTTATAATTTGTCCATGACAGAGGGAATTGATTCTCCTTAGATTCAACAAATTTTGGTTTGCTATTTTTTGCAGACATATTATAAAATTTAACTCGTTAGTAATATAAATCGTCAGTGGCCAAGCGCAAGAACTTATTAACAGCCAACAAAGTGGCTAAAAAGTTTATAAAAATTCCTACTGCTGTAATCGCAGCAAAAACAAAAATAATGCTTTCGGGTTGTAGAACAGAAACAATATCAGCAACCTCTTTGGTAATAGCATAAAGCAATGCTACTAGAAGAGATATAGCAATAAACGAAGCATATAGCGCATGCAATATACTTTTTAGCAGGAACGGTCGACGAATAAAGCCCCAGCTAGCACCAACCAGCTTCATTGTATTAATGATAAACCTCCTTGAATAAACCGAAAGGCGTATTGTGTTATTAATTAACACTAGGGAGACAAAGAGCATAAGGCCAGCAAATACAAGTATTACAAATCCTATTCTGCTGACATTCTCATTAACTAAATTAATGAGTGAACGCTGATAATCAACCTCGCTGATTTGAGGGAAACGTTTAAGCCATTGCTCAATCTTAGCAATGCTATCGTTATTAGCATAATCGGCCTTTAATCGAACCTCAATATATGCATTTAATGGGTTGTAACCTAGGTAAGCAACAAAATCTTCGCCCAACTCGTTTGCCATTATTCGAGCGGCATCTTGCTTGCTAAAGTATTGTGTTGATTTAATATAGGTTGAAGCATCAAGCTGCTTTTTGAGGTATAATGCATCGGCATCGGTAACATCCTGATTTAAGTAGATATCAAAGCCAATATTCTCTTTGACGTATGCCGATAATTTATGTGCACTAATAACAAGAATCCCGAGCAGACCAAGTGTAAAAAGTACTAATGAAATACTTATTATCGAGGATATGTAAGAACTCCTCAATCGGCCTTTAGTTGCTTTATTTGTGGGATTTGCCATTTCTTTACTTTTTCAAAACCTTGGCTAATTCTATGCCTACCCAACCAACAAATATAAGAATAATAAGTAACGAAGAGGCAAGATCGACATAGGTTCCTTTTTTCCATAAAGGCGGATCAAATACAAATTCAATCTGATGCTCACCAGCAGGAACAATCATCGCTCTAAGTACATAGTTGGCCCTAAAGTGATCTGCGGGCTTTCCATCGATATAGGCTTGCCATCCTTTAGGATAGTATATTTCTGAAAAAACAGCCAGTTGGGTTGCAGTTGAGCTTGTCTTATATTTTAGCCTATTTGGTCTATACTCAACTAGCTCTATATTGCCCTGTGCTGAATTCCCAAATTTAAAATCATCTACATAACCTTTAAACCGTTTATCAACTATAGCGGTAGTTTTTGGATTAAAACTATTTAAAGCATCAATCTCTTCATCGGGGTTATCAACTAGTTTAAGGGAATCAACAAACCATGCATGGCCAAGAGCATCTGGATTAAGCACAGCAACAGGTCCTTCCTTACCTGGTTGAATGATATACTTGGTGTTTAACATGTTGAAAACCGCCATGTTTCCTTTTGACAGGTGAAAATCAATTAAATCCTGATACCGGCGGAGCTTGGCACCATGGTACCCTCCTATTGACTTATGAAAGTATGATGTAGATGCATCGTTAAATGGGCTAACTGTGAGGTTGAACACTCTGAAATTTGGATCAGGATCGGCAAGAATTTGTTTATCGGCTTCGGTAGGGGTGAAAGGCTCTTCTACCTTCTTTGGTATTTGAAACCCGCTGTTATCCATGTAGCGTTTATCTACTGCCCATAAATCTGTAGTTATTAATACACCTAACAGTAAAACTAGTACAGTAGATTTTATCTTTTTCATATAGAAAAGAGCCAATACTGCTGCGCCAGAAAGAACAAAGAATAAAGAGCGGAACGCATCGTTAAACAGTAGATTTGCCCTATCCTTTCGCATAACCTCAACTACTTCCTTTGGCCAACCCAACTGATTATCGATTAAACCAGAAAATGAAAATAGGCTAGTTCCAAAAAGCATAAAAAACAGGCAAATACCACCAACAATACCTGCAGACCATTTAAGAGCTTTCCAAAACTCATCCTTAGGTATATCGCCCTGAAGCACCTCTTTAAGTGCAAGAATAGCAATAAGTGGGATGGTGAACTCAGCAATCACCAAAATCATGGAAACAGTTCTAAACTTATTATAAAATGGGAAGTAATCGAAAAACAGGTTGGTTAAAAAGTTAAAGTGATTCCCCCATGCAAGCATTATTGCCAGAACTGTTACACCAAATAAGTACCACTTGAATCGTCCTTTAAGGATAAACATTCCAAAGACGAAAAGAAAAATCAAAATGGCACCAATATAAACAGGGCCAGATGTAGATGGTTGAGGCCCCCAATAGGTAGGTAAGTTGCTGATAATAGCATTTACCTGGTTATAGGGAACTCCGTTTCTTCTTAAAAATTTGAATGTTTCCGATTTGTTACCAACATCCATTGTGCTGGAACCACCCATCAAATTAGGAATAAGCATATTAAAAGTCTCGGCAACACCATAGCTCCATTGCGTAGCATAGTCTCTATCGAGCCCCGATGTTTTATTGTGCTGCTCATGAGATAGCTCAGACTTACCTCGGATCGAATCCTTTCCATAATCGTAGGTAAACCATAGGTATGTAAAGTTGGCCCCAAAAGCTAGAATACCTGCAACCAGAAGCACAGCAGTGCTTTTTGCAAATTGTTTAAGGGCTTTTTCTTTAATGGACTCAAATAAATAGTATAAATAGATTGCACCCATTATAAATGCGCCATAATAGGTGATTTGAGGATGGCCTGCATTAAGACTTAACCCAAAGGCTAATCCAAACACCGCTAACCCTGCAAGCCACTTCCCTCGAAAGGCTAGGATCATACCAGCAATCGAGGGCGCTAGGTAGCCAATAGCATGTATTTTAGCATTATGCCCAGCCCCAATTACGATTAAAAAGTAGGTTGACAAACCATAACCAATTGCCCCCACAATGGAGAGCCACGGGTTAACTCCAAAAACAAGAAGCAGGAAATAGAACCCCAACATGGTAATAAAAATGAAGCTTGCTGGCCGTCCTACGGTATGCAAAAAATGGTCAACCTTTTTTAATAGATTTCCTTTATAGTTAGCCGATATGAGATAGGCAGGCATACCACCAAACATACTGTTAGTCCAAAGCGATTCCACGCCAGTTTTGGCTTTATAATCAAGTATCTCTTTTGCGGAACCTTTCCACATTGCAATATCGTGCTGAGCCAACTTTTTACCTTGAAGTTGCGGGTAAAAATATGCGAGTGGCACAGCCAAGAAGAGCACAAATGCTACAATGTGTGGTGTAACCTTTTTCATATCGATTTTCATATCGGCAAGTGTTTAGTTAGATTTGACGTAGCATATTTGATAGCGAAACCTTATCGGCCATAATTTCGCGTAAACGCGATGCAGGAACACGTTCTTGCTCCATGGTATCACGGTACCGAATGGTAACGGTTTCATCCTCTAAAGTTTGATGGTCGACAGTGATGCAGAACGGAGTTCCAATAGCATCGTGTCGGCGATAGCGCTTACCAATAGTATCCTTTTCCTCGTACTGACAAGCAAAGTCATACTTCAAATCGTCCATAATTTTTCGAGCCATCTCGGGCAATCCGTCCTTCTTAACCAATGGGAAAACTGCTAGCTTAACAGGCGCAAGCGGTGCAGGGATTCGAAGTACAACACGCTCGTCGGTAGAACCATCCTCCTTCGCAATTTTCTCCTCGGCATAGGCAGCTGAGAGAACAAGTAAGAAGGTCCTATCTAAGCCTATTGATGTTTCAATTACATAAGGTATATAACTCTTATTTAGCTCCGGGTCGAAATATTGTAACTTCTTACCCGAATGTTTTTGATGATTGCCAAGGTCGAAATCGGTGCGAGAGTGAATTCCTTCAACCTCCTTAAATCCAAATGGGAATTCAAATTCGATATCGGAAGCGGCATTAGCATAATGGGCTAACTTTTCATGTTTGTGGTAGCGATACTTTTCATCGCCAAAGCCCATGGCACGATGCCATCGCATACGCTTTTCCATCCAAAACTCGTACCACTTCATCTCCTCACCAGGACGAACAAAAAACTGCATTTCCATTTGTTCAAATTCGCGCATGCGGAAAATAAACTGACGCGCAACAATCTCGTTACGAAAAGCCTTACCCACCTGAGCTATTCCGAAAGGAATTTTCATTCGTCCAGTTTTCTGCACATTAATGTAGTTGACAAAAATACCCTGAGCAGTTTCTGGGCGAAGATAAATAGTACTAGCATCATCGCTTACAGAACCCAACTTGGTTTCAAACATCAAGTTAAACTGACGAACATCTGTCCAGTTTTTAGTACCTGAGATAGGACAAACAATTTCGCAATCCTCTATTATCTTTTTAATCTCTGCGAGATTATTCTGCTCCAATGCTTCAACCATACGGCTATTTACCGCGTTTATCTTTTCGGCAATGCTCTGTATTCGAGGATTGGTTTGTCTGAAAAGCGCTTCATCAAATTTCTCACCAAAACGTTTGCGAGCCTTTTCAACCTCCTTCTCAATTTTCCCTCTTTGCTTCTCCATCCACTCTTCAATAAGCACATCGGCACGATAACGCTTTTTGCTATCCTTATTATCAATTAGTGGGTCGTTAAATGCGCCAACATGTCCGGAAGCCACCCAGGTTTGCGGGTGCATAAAAATAGCTGCATCAATACCAACAATATTTTCGTTGAGACGAGTCATTGCCTCCCACCAGTATCGGCGAATGTTATTTTTTAGCTCTACCCCATTCTGCCCGTAATCGTAAACGGCACTTAACCCGTCGTAAATTTCACTCGATGGAAATACAAATCCATACTCCTTGCTGTGTGCAATCAACTTTTTGAAAAGTTCTTCCTGTGTCATAATTGCTTAAATGAGAATTTCTGTAATTCACAAAAATAGTTCAATTTATTTCATCTAAAAAAACTATTTTCAGCAAATATCAATTGACTTTAATGCTCGCTTTTCATAAATTGCTCGATTATTCAACCAATCATTATTTAACATGCATTATAAGTTGCTTTTTATATCAATTTTGACATTCCTCTCCTATTTAAATGGCTTTAATGCATCACAAAACACATATAAAAGAAACATAGATAAATATCAGGATAAAGAACAAGTACCAGAACATAAAATTAAAGCTGCCCTAATACTTAACATTTCAAAATTTATTGAATGGCCAAACAAGAATGAATTTAAAAAATACTCCATCCTAATTATTGATGACGATACACTTATTTATAATGAGATTAGAAAGGTACAGAACACCTATTCATTGAATGGAAAAAGTTTTGAAGTACACTACAATAGCTCAATAACACAAACTCCTGAGAAATATCAAATTATATTTTTGGGCGAATCAAAATCAAATCTATTAAATAAATTATACCAATCAGTTTCAGGGAAGGGTGTTCTACTATATACTGATAATGAAAAAGATAAGATTCTGACAATGGTAAATCTTTACTATAATGCCGAGAGCAACAATATTTCCTTTGAAATAAACAAGCAATCGTTGGAAGAAAATGGTTTTGTTTTAAATCCAAAACTTATTGCTCTAGGGGGGAGCTTTATCGATTTAAAAAACACTTATCTGAAAACATACCAGCAACTTACAAAAGAAAAACAAAATCTTGAGAAGTTAAAAAATGACTTGAAAAAACTAAGTGAAGAAAAAACAAGGATTGAACGAGAGGCAATAGAACTAAACCAAAAGATTAAAACACTAACCATCAATCTTCAAAGAACTGAAAATGAATATCAAAAGCTAAGCGTTAAAATTCAAAACAAAGACAGCTTATTGAGACAGACAACCAAAGAGTTAGCTGAAAAAAATGCAGAACGTAATAGGTTGCAACAAAAGATTAACAGTCAGTTTTCCCTTATTAGCAGTTCAAAAAAAGAGCTTGATTCACTAAATCGGAAGATAGCTCAAACGCAAGCCGTTTTAACTGCAAAACAGGATAGAATAAAAACGCAAAACAAAATTATAGACGAAAAAGAAGGCATCATAGCAAGGCAACAAAAACGATATTACATTCTAATTTTCTTTCTTTTTGGACTATTCCTCAGCCTGCTTTTTGCAACCTGGGCTTATAGGATTAAAAGAAACATGAATATAAAGCTTGAAAAAGAGGTCCAAAGAAGAACTCGCGAGCTTAATATAAGCAGGCAACATTTTCAGAGCCTATTTGATAACGCACCTATTGCAATGCTTGAAATGGACCTTTCTCAACTTTTTCTTTTTTCAAGTGATTTTACAAAATCAAATAACCAAACAGGAGATAATTCAAAAAGCCTTGGTTTAGAAGAGATTCAAGAAGCCATCAGGCTTATAAGGATTACTAATATCAACAAAAAAGGTTATGAGCTTTTTGGATTTAAAAATCTTGATGATGCAAACGTTAACTACATAAATACCTTCACGCAAGATTCGATTATTTCATTTAACAATGTGATTAAAACATTGGCTAAACGTGAACAATTTTTCAACTACCAGAGCATTCGTCGTTCGTTAAATGGTAATGAGCTATACCTTATTCTTAAGTGGATTGCCTTACCAGGCTATACTGAGGATTACTCTAAGGTTCTAGTAACCGCCATTGATATTACTAAACTAAAAAGGTATGAGCAGGAGCTTAAAATGCACAAAGATCACCTTGAAGATATTGTTAAAGAGAGGACGCAAGAAATACTAGATCTTAACAACGAGCTAAAAGAATCAAACGAAGAATTACTACTGAAAACCGAGGAACTAGAGCAAACTGTCCATCTACTCGAAGAAGCACAAAACCAACTGGTTCAGCAGGAGAAAATGGCTTCACTTGGTATGCTTACGGCAGGAATTGCGCATGAAATTAATAACCCTATTAACTTTATTAGCGGAAGCCAACAAGCCATTGGCAGCTTAATTGACGAGTTATGGAATAACCTTAATAGGTATAAAACAATTGCAGCTAAACATAGCCCAAACCACTTTGGAAAAGAAAAGAACATTAACAGTAATGAAGACGAAGAGATTTACAGCTCAGTAAAAATGATGCTGAACAACATCGAAACAGGAATTGATAGAACTACAGCAATTATAAGAAGTTTAAAAACTTTTGTTCATGCCGACAACACTACCATTCAAGAGGTTTCCATACAAGAAACACTAAGAGATGTATTAAATATGCTCCAAGGTCTTTATAAGAATCATGTTGAGATTGTTAAACACATTCAACAAGACCTACCAACAATTAAATGTCCGAGCAATCAGCTACACCAGGTTCTCATGAACATTCTAACAAACGCCATTGACGCTATTGAAAATGAAGGTAAAATTGAAATTACTGCCGAGTACTTAAAGAAGAATCAATCAATTATATTAAAGATTAAAGATACAGGAACTGGCATCCCTGAAGAAATCAAGGAAAAAATATTCGACCCATTTTTTACTACAAAAGAGGTTGGGAAAGGTACCGGACTGGGGTTGTACATTACATACAACATAATCAAATCATTAAATGGAAACATTGACGTAAGCTCTACAAGGGGCAAAGGAACAGAGTTCATTATAACACTACCCACATCTTAATAATAAACATTTCCACTTCTTCATTTTAATCTCAATCAACCTATTTAGTAAACCTAGCTGTTAAATTAACCTCAAACTCATCAACAAACAACATATCGCTCTATTTTTCAAACACATATAACTCTAAAGAAATATACAAGAACAAAAGAACTAGTACTAAAAAACACGCCAGCCTTTTTTAGGCTAATAATCAACCACTTACCCAAAACGACAAAACAATTTCTCTTATCTCTCAAGGATTTCAACCTAAGCTTCTGAAACTCAACATCCCCTTTTAAATAAAAGAATTCCAATGATTTAACCTGTTAATAACTATGCCCTGTTGTTAATATTTATAAGCATTTTTATTTGGTATGGGTGATTTGCTTTCCATAAATTCGTAGTTACATTTTCCGAAGCAAAATATTTTTATAATTAACTCACAGTCAGCGCTGTGACATAAGGATGTATTCGCAAAAATTAAACATATATTATCATGAGTAAAGAAAACACCCTGATGGAGCAAAAAACGAAACAAAAAGTAAAATCGTACACATTCGACGAGGCTTATGAGGCAAGCGTAAAGTATTTTAAAGGCGACGAGATGGCTGCCAAGGTGTGGGTAAGCAAATACGCATTAAAGGATTCGTTTGGGACTATTTTTGAGCTAACACCCAACGATATGCACAGGCGCTTAGCCAAGGAGATAGCACGAATAGAGAAAAACTATCCAAATCCAATGACAGAGGAGGAGATTTTTGATTTGCTTAAAGACTTTCGCTACATAGTTCCACAGGGTGGGCCAATGACAGGTATTGGCAATAAATACCAAATTGCCTCTCTATCAAACTGCTTTGTCATTGGTAATAACAACGCCGATTCATATGGCGGTATCATGAAAGTAGACGAAGAGCAGGTACAGCTAATGAAACGCCGCGGTGGAGTAGGTCACGACCTTTCTCATATTCGTCCCAAGGGGAGCCCAGTTTTAAACAGCGCACTTACATCTACAGGAGTAGTTCCATTTATGGAACGCTATTCTAACTCCACCCGTGAAGTAGCACAAGATGGCCGTAGGGGGGCCCTAATGCTTACAATTTCAATTAAACATCCCGACTCAGAAGAGTTTATAGATGCCAAAATGGAGGCTGGGAAGATTACCGGAGCCAACGTTTCTGTAAAGATTGACGATGAATTCATGCGTGCGGTTGTTGAGGGTAAACCCTATATACAGCAATATCCAATTGACTCTCCAAACCCTAAATTCCGTAAAGAGATAAATGCCCGAGAACTTTGGAAAAAGATTATTCATAATGCTTGGAAATCGGCAGAGCCTGGTGTTCTATTCTGGGACACTGTTACTCGTGAATCGGTACCCGACTGCTACGCTGATTTGGGTTACAGAACCGTTTCAACCAACCCATGTGGCGAGATTCCACTTTGCCCATACGATAGCTGCCGACTGTTAGCGCTAAACCTCTATAGCTATGTTGAAAACCCATTTACACCTGAAGCACACTTCAACTTTGACCTTTTCAAAAAGCATGTTCACGCTGCGCAACGCATCATGGACGATATAATTGATCTTGAACTTGAGAAGATAGATGCCATTCTCGATAAGATTGCAAAAGACCCAGAAGATGATGAAATTAAATCGGTAGAGCGCAACCTTTGGCTTAAAATCCGTCGCAAAACCATCGAAGGCCGTCGTACTGGCATAGGGATAACAGCCGAAGGCGATATGCTTGCAGCGCTTGGCTTACAGTATGGCTCAGAAAATGCCACCGATTTTTCAGTTGTAGTTCATAAAACCCTGGCCATAGAGGCCTACCGTTCTTCGGTTTACACGGCAAAAGAACGTGGCGCTTTCCCTATTTATGATGCCCAACGTGAAAAGGACAATCCATTTATAAACAGGCTGAAAGCCGAGGACGAAGAGCTATACAAGGAGATGACAACCTATGGCCGTCGAAATATCGCCTTGCTTACAATTGCTCCAACAGGAACAACCAGTTTGATGACACAAACCACCTCAGGTATAGAGCCTGTATTTATGCCCTACTATAAGCGCCGTAGAAAAGTAAATCCAAACGATAAAAACGTAAAAGTTTCATTCGTTGACAAGGCTGGCGACTCTTGGGAGGAGTTTAATGTATTCCATCATAAGTTCTTGACCTGGATGGAGGTTAACGGATATAACCCTGAGGAAGTTAAAAACTATAGCGAGGAGCAAATTCAGGAGTTGATAAAGAAATCACCATACTATGGTGCTACATCAAGCGATGTGGACTGGGTAAATAAGGTTCGCATGCAGGGTGCCATTCAAAAGTGGGTTGACCATTCTATTAGCGTTACGGTTAACCTTCCTGAGAATATTACCGAAGAAATGGTTGCAAAGGTTTATGAAACTGCCTGGGAAAGTGGTTGCAAAGGATGTACAGTTTATCGTGAAGGTTCACGCGATGGCGTTTTGGTTTCAAATAAAAAGGAGGAGAATAAAAACAACAACTCTCCATTTCCAAATAAACGCCCCCCAGTATTAGAGTGTGATGTTATTCGTTTTAAAAACAATCACGAGGACTGGGTAGCCTTTGTTGGTTTATACGATGGGCGCCCCTATGAAATATTCACAGGACTCATTGAGGACGATGTTTTACCTGTCCCAAAATCGGTTAAAAAAGGTAGAATCCTTAAAATTAAAGACGAAAACGGCAGCAGATACGACTTCCAGTACGTTGATAAGTATGGCTACACCAATACGATGGGTGGCTTATCACACATGTTCAACAAAGAATATTGGAATTACGCCAAACTTATTTCTGGCGTACTCCGTAACGGTATGCCAATTCCCGATGTGGTTAACCTTGTTTCATCGTTAAGGCTCGACAATGAGAGCATCAACTCATGGATTGCGGGTGTTGAAAGAGCCCTACGCCGCTACATTCCCGATGGCACTAAGGCTAAACCAGGTAAAAAATGCCCAGAGTGTGGCGCAGAGTCACTTGTTTACCAAGAGGGTTGCCTTACCTGTCAAAACTGTGGCCATTCAAAATGCGGATAATCAGATTTAGAATATTTTAAACTACAGGGGGATACACATCCCCCTTTTTTTATAAAAAGAAGGCTGCCTATTTTCAAGACAGCCTCCATACCAAGTAAGTGAAAACCTAACCACTATGAAAACAACTCGGCACCATTAGCTATTACACAGGTAATAATATCGGGAGTATTACCTTGTGGTGTTTTGTAATGCAACTTAACTTGTTCTATGAATTGATCTATATGAGTATTTCTCACCAGATTTATTGTGCAGCCACCAAAACCACCACCCATCATTCTTGAACCTAAAACATAATCGAGAGGTTCGGTAATATCAACTAGTTTATCGAGTTCGGGACAGCTAACCTCATACTTCTCCTTCAATCCATAGTGTGACTGATACAAAAGCCTTCCAAAAAGTTGAAAGTCTTTATTTTGTAAAGCTTCACCAGCTTGTTTAACTCTTAAGTTCTCCTCCACCACATAGGAGCACCTATCCCAAACTTTTTTATCGAACTCACTTTTATGCTCATTTAGCACATCAAGACTTACATCACGTAAGGATGAAATATTAGCGTTGTACTTTTTAAGGATATCCACTCCAACCTGACACTCATTTCTTCGAATATTATACTTCGATGATGCCAAAGAGTGCTTAACTCCTGTATTAACAAGGATGATGGAAAAATTATCTGTTCTAAGTTCAAAGGGCTCAAACTCTAGGCTTCGGCAGTCTAACTTAAGCACATGGTTCTTTTTACCATGCAAGGAAGCAAACTGGTCCATTATGCCACATTTAACACCAGCATACTCGTGCTCTGCCTTTTGCCCAATAAGGGCAAGCTGCATTGGAGTAAAGCCTAAACTAAAAATATGGTTAAGGGCAAATGCCAAACCACTTTCAATTGCAGCCGATGACGATAACCCTGCACCAATAGGCACATTACCTCCAAATACGCAATCGAATCCCGGAATGTCCTTCCCATAACCAACCATCTGAGAAATTACCCCTAAAAGGTAGTTTGCCCATCGCGATTTTGAAGGCGAAATTAAATCAGTTGTCGTAGTAAAGCTTTTATTTAAATCAAAAGCATGAAAACGATAAACGTTTTGCCCATTTGGCTTAATGGCAAAATACACATACCTGTCAATTGCTGCTGGCATTACAAATCCATCATTATAATCGGTATGTTCGCCAATCAGGTTTACTCTCCCTGGAGCCCTAAATATTACTGGTTCTGCACCAAAACGATCCTTAAAAGCATCAACAATTTTTTCAACCATCATTATTCTAAGATTATTACCAATCCACTACGCTGATTAACTTTAAATGTATGTTTTTCGTTCTTTTTAGTTTTCACAGATGTTTTCACTAATTCATCATCGGAATTACCTTCTGAAATAACTGTCATTTTGTAATCCTTATCGTCTAAAAAGTTTAGGTTGATATTAAACTCATGCCCTTCATCGGCTGTCATGCAACCAATATACCACTTGTTGCCTTTTTTTCTGGCTATGGCAATATGTTTCCCAACTTCGCCTTCAATTGGTAACGTCATATCCCAATTAACTGGGACCTTTGATAAAAAGCCAAGAGCAATGCTATCATTTTCGTAAAGAGTTGGCGAATCGGCAAGCATTTGAACACCTCCATGGTAAACCACATACATAGCCATTTGTTGTGCACGGGTAGTCATGGAATGCGGGTTATCCCAAGACTTTTCAAATTTATCTGGAGATACATGTCGCATTGAGCCAGGTGTATAATCCATTGGTCCAACCACGTTTCTAACAAAAGGTATGGTTAAATTGTGAGTTGGTGTACATTTATCGGAAAACTTGTTGTACTCAAGACCAAGCACACCTTCGATATTAACAATGTTGGGATAGGTTCTATTTATGCCTGTTGGCTTATACATACCATGTAGGTTAAGCAACAGTTTTCGCTTTGCACACTCTTGAGCCAACCGGTTCACGAAATCTACAATTCTCTGGTCGGTGCGGTCAAAAAAATCGACCTTTAACCCAGAAACGCCCATTTTACTGAACATATCGAGATTTGCTGTAAAATTTTTATCGATGGTATTCCACATTGCCCAAATAAACACGCCTACCCCCTTGCTTTTGGCATAATCTATCACCTCTGCAAGATCGAGGTTAGGGTTAACCCGTTCGAAACTCCATAGCTTTGTCCAACCATCATCAATATTGATATACTCAATACCATTTTTAGCGGCAAAATCAATCATGTACTTGTAAGTTTGGGTATTGATTCCTGCTTCAAAATCAACTCCCTGAAGGTTCCAATTGTGGTACCAGTCCCAAACTACTTTACCAGGTTTAACCCAGCTAAAATCCATTTTAGGGTCATCGGCAAGGAGATAAACAAGGTTGTTTTGTAGTATCTCGGCATCGTTATTGGCAATCATTATCACGCGCCAAGGGAAGCTACGTTTACCATCGGACTTTGCAATGTAGTCCTCAGCCTTCTTGACAACCATTCTTGATATTTGTGGCCATTTAACAAGATGCAACCTACCTGGAAGTTGTTGTTTCTCCTTTTTAGGATATTTTGGGAAAACAGTCTTAAAAACATCATCGCCTTCCTTTTGCATGAACATTCCAGGATACTCAAAGAGGTTTGATTCCGAGATTACGACAAGTTCCCCATTTGGGGTTTTAAACATAAATGGCGTAAGGGCAAACTTGTCCTTATCAATACTTTCTAAAGGTTTAGGCAGGTAGTTAACTTCAAATGGGGTAAGGAAACCACTAACTTCAGGGAAGTATACCGTGCAATTAGCTGGTAGATTAAACCGATTTGGCTCATCGAATACTATAATCTCATTATCGAAGGTAGTGAGTAATCGCCAAGCAAAACCATCATTGTAGCATCGGAATTGAACCGATAAGCCATTTTCATAGCTTAACGTGAGCTGATTGTAGTGGTCTTGCAATTGAGCATATGTCCCCCAGGTTGGGGTTACCATCACATTAGAGCTATCGTAAGCTGCTCGATGCTTATCGCTAAAGGCTTTTTCATCAAACAGGTTTGCTTTCATAGCAATAGTCGAGTGTTCAACGATGGGATTACCATCGTTGAACACAGCATAGGATAATCCATCCTTCACCTCAATACTTGCATAAACTTTCCCATTGGGAGATTGGAGCTTATAGCTTTGCCCAAAAACTACTAATGCAATTAGCTGAAGTGTTAGATATATTGAAAACTTTTTCATCTCAGTTATGCTTTTTGTCTTAGCTACTTTTTAACATAAGGTTTGATTGTGAAGCTGAAATCAAACTTCTTATCTTTTAGCACATACTTTTGAAGGTAGTTGTAAAAGAAACTTTCGCTACCAAGTGAATTCTGAGCAAGGTCTATATATAAGTAGTTTACATTACTTTCGACCAAATCGGGTGTGTGAGTTGCTTTTGTTAGCGTTTGGAGCGAATATGGATGAATGCTAAAACAGAATGAGTCCCCGGTAACCTCAACTCCCTTAGCCGAATTTGAAACAACTCTAACCAAGTCAACATCGTAGCGGTTTCCGTTCTCTTGAGGTTTAATATATGGGGTAACCATTTCCTCAACACTTCTTCTGTACAATCCCCAATGCGCAGCATAGCAACGGTCGCGGTAGTTCTCCTGTGGGCCTCTGCCTAGCCATTCAACTTGAGAGAACTCCTTGGGAAGTTCCACAACAAAACCAACTCGTGGAAGGTTTAGTGTTTTATTACAGCTTAAGTTTATGTTGATTGCAATCTCCCCATTAGGCTTAACAAGATGTTTAATTGTTGCAACAAATTTCGACTTTGCGCCTTGAAGTTTTTGTGTAGTAATAAACTCTACTCCACTGTCAGTTTTACTTACAAAAACCTTTACCTTTTTCAAAGTTAAGCTGTTAAGCCCATACTTTTCCCAAAGTAAAGCGTGGAATGAAAATCGTGGATCGGGATTAAAACCTGTTCCTTTATCGTTGCTTGTTGGTGCTCGCCATAGGTTTACCTTTGGTCCATTTTTAGCAATAACCTGACCATTTGCCTCCCATTTTTCGATAGTTCCAGTTTCCTTACTAAACTCCACAGAAAAGTTCTCACCTTTAACTATCCAGCTTGAGTCATTCTCTTCGACTTGAAGATTTGTCAGCTTTAAGTTTTCAACCTTAGCCTCAATAAACCAGGGCAACTCATACTGGTATTTGGCCACCTCAAATCCTTTATCGGCCCACAAAGTATTGTTAGCAAGCACAACAGAAAGATTAAGATGATATTTTTTACCAGCATTGATTTGTGGCTTAGCAAAAGCTAAAACTATATCCTTTTTACTACCAGGTTCAATACTGGGTAAATGCATTTCACCTTTCTGAACTACAGTTCCATCTTCAGTAATGCTCCATAAAAGATTGAACTCATCTAAATTCAAGAAAGTGTATGCGTTCCGGATTGACAATGTGCGTTGCTCAGGGTCAAAGCCATCAAACTTAACGTATTGCTGAACCTTCTTAATCTCGGCCATTGCTGGCTTAAGGGTTCTATCAGGAAATGTAATCCCATTCTGACAAAAGTCTTTATCGTTTGGTTCGTCGCCAAAATCACCGCCATACGCATAATAAGGTTTGCCCTCGGCTGTGTATTTAACCAATCCTTGGTCGGTCCAATCCCAAATATATCCTCCAATCATACGTTGATGGCTCTCAAACATATCCCAGTACTCCTTGAAAAATCCATTGCTATTTCCCATGGCATGCGAATACTCACAAATTAGGATAGGACGTTGTTTCTCGTCGAGTTTTTCCATCTCAATAAGTCTATCCAACGTTGGATACATGGCAGCGTTAAAATCGTATTCCGAAAGCGATTTCATCCATTTTAAAGCCGAAAACATTCTTCTTATCTTCTCAAAAAAGCCAACGCCATCGAAACTTAATGGTCTTTCTATTGCCTTACTTTCGTAATGGATTGGTCGGTTTGCAGCATCAATTTTGCGAATAGTATCGGCCATTGCTTGTAAGTTAGGACCATCGCCCGATTCGTTCCCCAACGACCAAATTATTACCGAAGGGTGGTTCCTATCGCGTAGTACCATACTAACACCGCGGTCTACTATAGCCTTCTTCCATTCAGGATAAAGCACTGGCGATTGATTCAGATACTGCCATAAGTAATGCGATTCCACATTAGCTTCGTCCATTACGTACAAACCATAGCGGTCGCAAAGCTCATAAAAGTAGGGATGGTCTGGATAATGAGCAGTACGGACTGCATTAAAATTGTTTTGCTTCATTAGGACCACATCCTTTTCCATTAGCTCATACGAAACCGTACGGCCATTATAGGGGTCGAATTCGTGCCGGTTTACACCTTTAATGGTTACCGACCTGCCATTAACAAGCAGCTGACCGTTTTCGATTCTTACATCTCTGAAACCTATTTTTTGCTTATAGAAAAGGCTATCAATTTTATAAATAAGTGTGTACAAGTATGGTGTTTCGGCACTCCACAACTTTGGATTTCCCACTTTCTGGGAAAAGGAAAAAGTTGATTTAGTACCATTTACTTTTGAGCTAATCTTTTTCTTGAAAACAACCTTCCCTTCAGGATCGTTCAAGGTAACCTCAATGCTAGTAGCGCTGCTTTCGATATTAGTCAGAATACCTTCAACCGTTAAGGTTGACTCTGTGTAGGACTGATTGAAGGTTGTATTGACATTAACATCCCATATAGCATTTTTAGGCTGGGCGTAAATAAACACATCCCTAAAAATTCCGCTTAACCGCCAGAAATCTTGATCTTCGATATAGCTTCCATCCGACCAACGAATTACTCTTACAGCAATCAGATTATCGCCTTTAGTAACAAAAGGTGTGATGTCAAACTCTGCAGGTGTCATACTTCCCTGGCTATAGCCAACGTAACTACCATTAATCCATACATCCATAGCCGACTGAACACCTTCAAAGCGAAGAACCACCTTGCTCCCCGACCAGCCTTCAGGGATTTGGAATTTATGCCGATATAATCCGGTTTCATTCCCTTCGTTTGAAACTTTAGGAGGATTAACTGGGAAAGGGTGCAGCTGATTTGTATAGATAGGTTTTCCAAACCCTTTTGTTTGCCAGTTGGAAGGAACGGGGATTGTATCCCAATCCGAGTCTGAATAGTCGAGATTTGAGAACTCTTTTGGTGTATCTAAAGGATTTGTTAACAGCTTAAACTTCCAACTCCCATTCAGCATTTTAACAAAATCGGAATTCAGATAAAAGGAGTTTACAGCAGGGGGCTGGGCGTTGGGAATGAGCAAGGTATGAGCAGGAAGTTTATTTACACCAATTATTTCGGGATTTTGCCAATTCTGTGCCAACCCATTTAGGGTTAAGGCACAGAAAAGCACAATCGATATCTTTCTTAGCATATTAGTTCTATTTTAGAAAAGGTATCCAACCAAAACATAAAGCCCAGAGGTACCATAGTTTTTATCCATGGCCATACCATAATCGGCCGAAACAACAAAGTTCTCGTTCATAACCACCTTGAATCCAGCACCAAACGCGGTGTAAAGTCCCTTATACTCATCGGAGAAAAACTGGTCTCTTTGAGCCTGAGGAACATTAGCTAGATCGATATCATACCCTTTAAGAATTTTTCCAGCATCAGCGAAAAGATTCATACCTAGGTAGAAGTTCTGACCAATTGCATTGAAACGGTAGAATTTCCAGCGTAGTTCAAAGTTACCAATTGCAGAATGTTGACCAACCACGCGATTCATTAGTACACCTCTTACGCTTTGTGCACCGCCAAATCCTTCGAGATAGTTACTTGTGGTTAAGTGCTGACGAGAATAAAAAGGCACATTACCAAAAGTCCCCTCGTACCATAAACGGTATGCAAAGGATAACTTCTCTTTAACCAAAGTGAAATACTGACGGTGAATTAACGAAACTCTACCAAAGTTATCATTATTCCCTATAAATTTAGGTGAGGCTCTGAAAAGTAGTTCAGTCCAAGTTCCTTTCATTGGGTTTGTGAGTCGGTCGCGAGTATCGTAAACCAATCCGAACTTGAAACTATTGTCAAAACCTCCATCTTTTTCATCATCAGAGATGATGCCCCAATTTACAAGCTGATCGTAAAGAATAAGAGTGTCAGGAATAAGCTCATCATTATCGCGACCTTTGTTTAGGTGAGCTACATCAACTGTACTAACATCATACCATCCAAGGTCTAAACCGGCAATCCATTTGAACTTGCTATCAGCAATCCTATCTTCCAATAGGAAATCGGCTTTGGCAAGTTTTCTGTCATATTTATAGAATACCTGCGAAATAAAACCGTTTGCATCGATATCTTCGAAATCGGCATTATAAACTGTTTGAGTACCATTAAAACCATAGAAAGGATAGGTACGATTCCTATTAAAGCTTAATCGACCGATAAAATGCTTATTTGGAATAAGCGTATAGGAATCGAAGTAGGCAATTGCATCCATACTCCCCTTAGTATAGGCCGATAGCTGCAAGTAAAGGTTGTGATTAAAGTCGGGATAACGCGAACCATCGCCAAAATCGAAAGAGTTTACTATTGCACCGTAGAGTAAACCCAGGTTTGAGTCATAGCCCAGTGCAGGGAGCACACCAACGGTCCAACCAGTTTTAACATCCTCATTAACTTTTTTCTCTGTGTTTTCCTGAGCAAAAACAGGAAGCATCAAAATGCTTGCGAAAGCAATTAATAAAACGTTTCTCATAGCTATTGCAATTTTAGGTTTAAAGTTTAGGTTTTGAATAGCTATTTATGAAACTAAGTTTTCAATGTCGTTCAAATAAAAAGTTCGAACAATTTTAGATGTTCGAACTCTCACATCCTTCTGACTATGTGTTATTTATATCATATAGAGACTAGTAAATTAATTAGGTACTTTTCTTATTTGAACTTCTAAAAGCCTTTTTATATTCCGATGGTGTCATGCCAGTTTCCTTTTTAAAAAGAGTGTTAAAAGATGTTTTAGAATTAAACCCAGAATCGAATGCAATTCCTAAAAGGGTCTCATTATCGTACTTTGGGTCAACCAATCGGCGTTTAGCTTCGTTAATTCTAAATGCATTGATATAGTTGAAAAAGTTAACTCCTAAATCTTTATTCAAGTAGCTAGATATTTCCTGTGTGGTAACTCCAACCTGATCGGCTAGGTCCTGAATGGTTAGCTCATTATTAAGGTACGGTTTATTCTTTACCATGAACTCGTAAAGCATATCTCCAAACTTATCAGATTTTAAGGTATTCTCTTTTGAGGGAACATCTAATTTCTGTGGTTTCTGATATTGGTATAACACCGGCTGGTGAATACCATAGTAACTTATTGAGAATGTAAACACTAATAAACCTAAATGGAAAAGTTCAATGGGGTTAAATGGGAAAATATTTTGAGTTGAGAATACTAGAAACGTGATGCCTGAAGCAAAAAAACCTGTAAGTATCCACAACGCCGAATTTTTGATCCAGCTCAGCATGATACTTTCGGATCGGTACGAAAAATGGTCGCCGAGCGAGTGGTTGTGCCTGCTGATTAGTTTAAGTGAAATCCACCAGTAGTAAAGCATAACCACTAGAAATGATGTAAAATTAAACAGGGCAAGCCACGTGATAGAACCTTTATGGTAAAAGTTGATTGAATTGATATCGATTGGACTGCCCCACAATATTGATATAATCAGAAATAGGTAAAGCGGCGACAGGTGAATGTGAATATTACTAAGTTTAGTAGGCTTTTTCGAAATTAATAACTTGGTGTAAAAGTAAAGGAACGGCCCATAGCTAAAAGGAATAATAATAAGATCGGGCAACCATTTCAGGTAAACGGCATTTATTAGCGAATAAAGCATCTCAAAGCCTATAACAAAAAGCCAAACTATTAAAAGATTATCTGCTGCTCCCTTATTTGGCTTTCGATAAACAAGCAAGGCCGCAAACCATGCCTGTATTAGACCAATGTGATAGATAGGGAAAATGTCAGTCATCGCATTTCTTTTGTTGTAAATGTAAATAAAACTCAAAAGAAAGAAAAGAGATTTTTATAGAGTGAACGGGAATCTCTGATATGGCTTTGTCATACCAGATTTTTGGAGGAAACTCGAATTGAAGAATTTGAGGAAGTTAGAAGAAGTTAGAAGAATTTAAAAAATGGGGTCTGAATGAATTAGAAACAATCGGAATGATTCTGAAAATTTTAGGGACCATGTTAACTTTTCCCCTGCGTGGCTTTATGTTTTACACTGAGAGATTCTGAAAAGCCAATCCAACTATAACTTGAATAGAATGCAAATGTCGCACAGTAACATTTTTTTTCGTTTAACGATTTTCACCTTTATCCATCTTCACCGGAGTTTAGTTATAGTTTTTGGAGTGTAGATTAAAAGGTTTACTATCAATCTTATTGAGTAACATTTAGCCCAGCAGAGCAAAATAGCGAAAGCGAAAAAAAATTTCCATTACGATTGACGATGAAGAGAAATCATAAAGCGTAGATGAGACGTCGCAATGCTACATCGGTCAAAAACCTTAAAGAAACAATTTGTTTTACATATCGAAACAAAACATTAGTACTCTATAATTAGAAGACCTTTCTTCAGAAACTCCAACTGACTTGGTTACTAATACAATTACAAATAACGCTAAGAAAAACATCATGAAAAAACATGAATAATATTGGGACAATTTAAAGTTTTTTCATCACCTATTATTAAAATACAGTTTACTACCTGTGCTAGAAAACAAATAAATTTTTAAAATGGTCAGCAGTATATTGCATTTTGTGATATTTTTTTTACCTTAGACTAAACAACCCAACAGCAAACATTTAAAAGATTTGAAAAAACACATTTATTAACAAATTATTAAATCATTATGACTAACAAGCTTTTCGTTTTACTCATTTTATTTTCTTCAATTTCTGGTTTTTCTCAAAGCAATTTGATAGGTAAAAAAGCACCAGAGATAAAGATAGAAAAATGGATTTACCCAAAAATAAAAGTTGCCAATTGGCAAGTTCGGGAAGTCCCTAGTGATTTATCAGGTAAAGTGGTTGTTCTTGATTTTTGGGCAACAAAATGCGCACCTTGTGTAGCTTCAATTCCGAAACTTAATGAGTTAGCGAAACGATTTCCAGAAATAGTTTTCATATCGATTTCATTTGAAAAGGAAGAACTCATAAATAGGTTTTTAAAAAAGATGGTAATGTATTACCCAGTAGGTTCAGATCCAACCGAGGCTACTATTAAAAAATTTGGTGTTACAGGCTATCCAGAAACTTTTCTCATTGATAAGAATGGAATTATTCAATGGCAAGGGAGCCCATTTAAACTATCTGAGAAAATATTAAAAAAAGCGATAGGTAATTCAGAGACTCAAAATAGTTTAAGTATTAATGATTCTGAATTTCCTCATAAAAATTCAGCTTATGATTTTACGCTAAAAAAGAATGAATTAGGCATGAATGAAGCATCGTATTTTCACTACTCACCTTTTGACATAAATGTTTTTAATTTAGACCTTCCAACTATCATATCCGCTTTCTATGGATATAGCAAATCACGACTATTATTTAAGGATACTCTGCTGCTAAATAATACATATGATATTACATTAAAGGCTAATAGGGAAGTAACCACAGAAGCAAATTGCATGGAGATTTTTAAATATCTGTTGCCAAACAATCTAGAGTTTGAAATGAAAAATATTGAGAAAGACACTTTTGTTTATGTACTTCAAGTCTATAATGATATCATATTAAATAAGAATCTAACTAAATTTGACTATTCGGGTAGCTCAAAGGACAATTTAAAATGGAGGCTGACAGGAGCAACTCTGAAGAACCTGAAAAACTTTCTTGAAAATGAATATAATGCCATAATTGAACTAAAACTGCAACTTGATAGTAAATTTGATTTTATTTTA
This sequence comes from Tenuifilum thalassicum, assembly GCF_013265555.1. Classification (GTDB taxonomy): domain Bacteria; phylum Bacteroidota; class Bacteroidia; order Bacteroidales; family Tenuifilaceae; genus Tenuifilum; species Tenuifilum thalassicum. The sequence continues at coordinate 2,873,420 of NZ_CP041345.1, forward strand.
CCTTCAAATGACTTCGAAGCTACAGTTGAATGCCTTAGAAAGGAGTATGGTATTGAACTTAAACCACAAAAATTAAAAACAAAATTTATAGAGATTAGGCGAAAAAGCATATAGCATTGGTCGATTTAACATGTAGTGACTTTTCCAAAATATCTACCCATTAAATTAGAGTAAGGTTTGTTATTAAATACCATAAAGGCGGACTACTGTAGCAGAAAGTACTCTCAAAACAATTGGCAATAGTAGGTTGAACCATTTCAAAAATGTGATAATGAAGTGTTGCATGTGACATTAGGCAAAAGCCCAAAGAACCATATTTTTATACCGAGAGAAGGAGAGGATTTCTTGTTAAAGCAAGTATGTTTGTTAAAGGTGCTTATCGGAATAAGTTGGAAAAATCCGAAAGAATAAGGAAGATAATTAAGGAACAAAATTATTTGAAATAATATATCAAAACCCAAAAAGATTTCTGAGCAGAATAAAAAAACGATGAGGCTGCTTTTCAGACAACCTCATCGTTAAACGTCTATAGTCAAAAATATTAATCTTCGAACTTATCGAGTAGAATCTCAAGAATCTTAACAGCAGCGGCCGATACTGATGTTCCAGGACCAAAAATACCAACAACACCTTGGTCGTAAAGGAACTGGTAATCTTGTGGTGGGATTACGCCGCCAACAATAACCATGATATCCTCGCGACCTAGTTTTTTAAGTTCTTCCATTACCTGGGGAACCAAGGTTTTATGGCCAGCAGCAAGGCTCGATACTCCAAGGACATGAACGTCGTTTTCAACGGCCTGCTTTGCTGCCTCGGCAGGGGTTTGGAATAGAGGTCCTATGTCAACATCAAAGCCTATGTCGGCATATCCTGTTGATACCACTTTAGCACCACGGTCGTGGCCATCTTGTCCCATTTTAGCAATCATAATACGGGGCTGACGGCCTTCGAGTTCTGCAAATTTTTGGCAGAGTTCACGAGCTTTCTGATAATTGGGGTCGTCCATAGATTCTGATGAGTAAACGCCTGAGATTGATCGGATAACTGCCTTGTATCGTCCAACCACCTTTTCACAAGCATATGAAATTTCACCTAAAGTTGCGCGTTTTTTGGCAGCTTCAACCGAAAGTTCAAGTAGGTTGCCCTCGCCAGTTTCAACGCAGCGTGTAATGGCATCGAGAGCAGCTTGTACTTCGGCCTCGTTTCGCTCAGCGCGTATTTTTTGTAAGCGACGAATCTGAGCCTCACGAACTGCGGTATTGTCAACGTCTAATATCTCAATGGGATCTTCTTTTTCCAGGCGATACTTGTTAAGACCAACAATGACATCCTTGCCCGAGTCGATACGTGCTTGCTTACGAGCAGCAGCCTCCTCGATCTTCATTTTTGGAAGTCCAGTCTCAATGGCTTTAGCCATTCCACCAAGTTCCTCAACTTCCTGGATTAACCTCCAAGCCTTGTGTGCTATTTCATGGGTGAGATACTCAACATAGTATGATCCAGCCCATGGGTCAACAGCACGACAAACATTGGTTTCCTCCTGAATGTAAAGCTGTGTATTACGAGCAATACGGGCAGAAAAATCAGTTGGAAGGGCAATGGCCTCGTCAAGGGCATTTGTATGCAAGCTTTGGGTATGCCCTAACGCTGCTCCCATAGCCTCAATACAGGTACGAGTCACATTGTTGAAAGGATCCTGCTCAGTTAAACTCCATCCCGAGGTTTGGCTATGAGTACGAAGAGCCATGGACTTTGGATTCTTAGGATTGAACTGTTTTACAATCTTAGCCCAAAGCAAGCGAGCAGCACGCATCTTGGCAATCTCCATGAAATGGTTCATGCCTATTGCCCAGAAGAACGAAAGGCGAGGGGCAAACGCATCGATATCAATACCTGCCTTAACACCAGTGCGTAAGTACTCAAGTCCATCGGCTAAGGTGTAAGCTAGCTCAATGTCGGCTGTGGCACCTGCCTCTTGCATGTGGTAACCCGAAATTGAGATACTGTTGAACTTGGGCATATTCTTCGAGGTGTACTCAAAAATATCGGCAATGATACGCATGGAGAATTCAGGTGGATAGATGTAGGTGTTTCGCACCATGAACTCCTTAAGGATATCGTTCTGTATGGTACCACTTAGCTCCTCTAGCTTTGCGCCTTGCTCTAGAGCAGCAACAATATAGAAGGCCATTACAGGTAGCACAGCACCATTCATGGTCATTGAAACCGACATCTTGTTGAGGGGAATACCATCAAAAAGAATCTTCATATCCTCAACGGAGTCAATAGCAACACCGGCCTTACCAACATCACCAACAACACGCTCATGATCGGAATCGTATCCACGGTGAGTGGCAAGGTCAAAAGCAACCGACAAACCTTTTTGTCCTGCAGCAAGGTTTCTGCGATAAAATGCATTTGACTCCTCGGCAGTTGAGAATCCAGCGTACTGACGTACAGTCCAAGGTCTCATTACATACATGGTGCTATAGGGGCCACGTAGGAATGGAGGAACACCTGCAGCATAGTTCAAATGCTCCATATTCTCTAGGTCGGCCTCAGTAAATGCCGGCTTAACAGGAATCTGCTCGGGAGTAACCCATTCGGCATCTACATTAAACACATCATTTTTACTATCGATGTGCTTGATATCTATTTTTTTGAAATCGGGTTTCATTCTTTATTTCTTTTTGTTAAGTAAACAGCTTTTACTTTATGCCAAGCATTGACTGATACTTGATTAGCGTATCGAGAAGATTACTCCTAACGCTTATGAAGTTAGTGATACCTTTAGACTCAAGATCGGGTTTACATTCTGGCTCTCCAGCAACAACAAAAATTGCCTCTCCGTTGAGCTTTTGAAACGCTTCAGGCGCTAAAGTAGCATATTCCTCATCGGAACTACAGATTACCACAATATCGGATTTGGCATCAAGAGCAGCCTGTACACCCTCGTCAACTGTTTTGAAGCCAATATTATCAACCACCTCAAAGCCAGCAACAGCAAAGAAGTTACAGCTAAACTGAGCCCTAGCGCGTCGCATTGCCAGGTTACCAAGAGAAAGCATAAACACTTTTGGCCTACGCCCACTGCTATCGGTTCTATAACGCAACTCTTCAAAAGCTTGAGCACCACGATAAGGAACGAGCGGTTGAGCAATGGCATCGGCAGGTTTTTCTGCTACACTTCGCTTTACAACATCGGGTTTAACCTTATTTAAATCGGCAACCTCGGTAAAGTTTGGATACTGGTTAGTACCAATGAGTACTTCACGTCTTGAAGCAATATTTGCATCGCGTTTTGCAGCAACCTCAGCAATTTTATTCTGAATAAACCCTTTTGTAAAGGCCTCTCGATATCCACCCTGCTCATCAACCTCAAGAAATAGGTTCCAAGCATGCTCTGCTATGGAAGCTGTAAGGTTCTCAATATAATAGCTGCCTGCTGCTGGGTCGGCAACCTTACCAAAGTGCGACTCCTCACGAAGTAGGATTTGCTGGTTACGGGCTATACGCTCGCTAAATGGGGTTGGTTCAGAAAAAGGTGCATCGAACGGTAAAACATTAAGTGAGTCAACTCCTGCTAGTACAGCACTCATACTTTCGGTAGTTGTACGAAGCATATTAACATATGGGTCGTAAACGGTCATGTTCCACTTGCTAGTCTCAGCATGAATACTCATTCGAGCCGACTCTTTATTTGAAGGGCCGTATGCCTCTACCATTTTGGCCCATAACAACCTAGCAGCACGGAACTTGGCCATTTCCATAAAGTAGCTAGAACCTACTGAGAAGTTAAAGCGAAATCTTGATGTTAGCTCATCAATGCTGAAGCCTTTATCGGATAATGCGTTCAGATAATCGCTGGCCATTGCAAGTGCAAATGCTAGTTCCTGAACAGCGGAAGAGCCACTGTTATGGAATACATAACCATTAACTCCAACCACCTTGAAGTTTGGATACATTTTAACCGCATTCAGAGCATCTACTAAGCCCTCATATGATGAATCCTTCTCGCAGCAGAACTTTCCTTTAAGCGATAAGGTTGTAAGTGGACTATAGTCAATTGAACCTTTAATATTTGATGGACTTACACCCGACTGCTCAAAGTATTGAACAATAAAAGGAAGCGTTCTGGCAGTAATAGGACCACCAATGAAGTTTACCTCGATTTTTGCAATGTCAATATCTTTAAGTAGACGACTAATAGAGTCGTATGAAGGTTCGCAATCGGTGCATAGCCTGAAACCTAATGATTCAACGCCTCGGTTAATCATTTCGAGCGCCTTTTTATTGGCCTCGGTTGGTTTATCGAGGCATACATCAAAATCCTGACGGATAAGCCAAGGGTTACCTTTTTGGTTGTTACCACGAACGTAAGGAAAATCGCCAGGTTTAACATGTACGGTTTCAAGCCTTTCAAGATCCTCGGAGCGATAATATGGCCTAACACTGAAACCTTCCAGCGTTTTCCATACCAACTTTTTATCGTAGTCGGCTCCTTTTAAATCCTTGCTAATTACTGCTTCCCATTCTGGTGTTGAAACAGGTGGAAATTCAGCAAAAAGCTTTTCGTTACTTTTTTCTGCCATATTCAGACTTTTAGGATTTTAGATTCGCAAATTTAACAATTGCAAATTTAGATGAAGGGTATTTTTGGGTGATAATTAATAGAATAATGCTGTTAAGCATAAAATTTTAATTTATCAGGGTTAAACATGCTTAACATTAACATTTATGACAACTTATTCTTTATTAGCCTTAATTCAATTATTAATGTTGATAGCTAATGCAACCAACATCAAGCTTAACATTAAATTAACTGTAGAAAGGTTCAATTTTTTTAGAATGTAACCCTACAAGAAATTCCAAAAGCAGGTGGGCTATATGCATAAGAAAGGTTAGGATTAAAAACCTTTGGTTCTACTCGAAATGAGAGATTGTCGTCTACATTCCAATCGTACAAATGAGCATCGACATTGGCATCAAGGATATTGAGAATGTAAACTGCGGCAAATCCAAGTGCAGATAGGTCGCGATTACGCCTGTAGCTATCCATATAGTACCGGAGTTCCTCTTCGGTTCTCTCCCCATTAAACTCATCCACCGTATTTGGGTCATCATCTACAAGATACAGAACGGCAGTTTTAAACCGATTATAACCACGATTATTCCAATCGAACATGAAATAGAAAGTGGACAGTCCACCATAAATTACTGGTATTTTCCAATATGTTCCATTATAGGCCTGTCCCATACCAGGCACTAATGTCGAAAGAATGGTTGCTGCGGCTGGAGAGTGTTTCCCTTTGTTGTAAACCAGCACAGCATCGGAAACACTAGCTAGGTAAAAGGCTGTTGCTGCGGCGTAGTATAAGTTCCGCTTTTGCTTATACTCCTTAGCCTTTATTTTGTAATTTTCACGATCAGGATCGTCTGAAGATAGGGCAAGATAAGTTTTTTGCCAGCTCTTGTAGCTACTATTCATTTGATAACCCTGATAAGCCATTAGCCCCATTCCGGTATAAAAAACTGGGACCTTCCAATAATCGCGGTTATATATTTGTCCATAACCAGGTAAGAGATGCGACCCAAGCCATATTCTTGTGGTCAAATCGGGAAGTTCTTTTTTTGTTTCGGTTTTAAGTTGTGCAAACGAATTGCTACTAAAAAGAAGTAAAGCAAAAACCACAAAAGCCGACAAGCGTTTAGCTACATGTCGGCTGGAAGTAAACCAAATAAGGCCACACATCTGTTTCAACACGAATCTACTCCTCGATCTTGATAAATTTCTCTAGAATAGCTTCTAGTTCGTCTTGGTTATTATAGGAGATAACAATTTTACCATTACCGTTATTACCTTTTTTAATATCGGCACGTAAACCTAAACGGTTTGTAAGGTGCTCTTTTAGCACCTCTTCTTGCTCCCCAAGGTTTTGTTTAGGCTTTGGCTTATTATCTTTTTTGGGCTCATTAGCCAATCGGGCTAACTCCTCAACCTTACGAACCGAAAGTCCCTCTTCAATTGTTTTCTGATAAATCTCGATTTGAACTTTAGGATCTTCAATGGTAATAAGAGCACGTGCATGACCCATTCCAATAAGATTCTGACTTATACCAAGTTGTATTTCGGCAGGAAGCTTTAGAAGGCGGAGATAGTTTGAAATGGTTGCCCTTTTTTTACCAACTCGTTCCGAAAGGGTTTCCTGTGTTAAATTACACTCATCCATCAAACGTTGGTAGCTAATAGCTACCTCTATTGCGTTAAGGTCCTCGCGTTGAATATTCTCAACCAAGGCCATTTCAAGCATCCCTTGGTCATCGGCAGTTCTAACAAAAGCAGGAACAGTTTTAAGACCTGCAAGTTTTGCTGCTCTTAATCGCCTTTCACCCGAAATAAGTTGAAATCGGCCATCGAGTGCTCTAACTGTAAGGGGCTGAATAATGCCAAGCTTGCTTATTGAATCGGATAACTCTTGAAGCGCCTCCTCATCGAACTGGGTACGTGGCTGGTAAGGATTAACATCGATTTTATCAATATCAATCTCATTCACCAACTCGCTAACTACCTTTTTCTCCTCAGTTAAATCAGTTTTTCTAGTGGGATCTACAGCATCGTCAATTAGTGCACCTAGACCCTTTCCTAAAGCCATTTTCTTTGACATGATAACTCCTTCCTCCTCTTATTCCTCTATCTTGCTGTTATTATCAATAGTAGTCATATTGTTTTTCTGTAAAACCTCACGAGCCAAATTCATATAGTTTAAGGAGCCTGTAGAACCGGCATCGTAAAGGATTACAGGTTTACCATAGCTGGGCGCCTCGCTAAGCTTAATATTTCTTTGAATAATTGTTTCAAACACCATTTGTTGGAAGTGCTTACGAACCTCTTCAACCACCTGGTTAGAAAGACGTAACCTTGGATCGTACATGGTTAAAAGGAAGCCTTCTATTTGCAACTCAGTGTTAAGGCGAGTTTGAATTATTTTGATTGTGTTAAGCAGTTTTCCAAGCCCCTCTAGTGCAAAGTACTCGCATTGAACAGGGATAATTACGGAATCGGCTGCAGTAAGAGCGTTAACTGTAATTAGGCCCAAGGATGGCGAGCAATCGATAAAAACAAAATCGTAATCATCCTTCACCTTATCTATAACGCCTTTCATTATCTTTTCCCTGTTGGGCATGTTAAGCATTTCAATCTCTGCTCCAACAAGGTCGATGTGCGAAGGTATTAAATCTAAACCCTTAATTTCTGAATTAAGTATAACGTCTTTAGGGTTGATATCATCAACAAGGCATTCGTAGATACTTGTTTTTATGCTTCTTAAATCAAATCCGGTTCCTGATGTTGCATTTGCCTGTGGATCGGCATCAATAAGCAACACCTTTTTTTCTAAAACGGCCAAGCTGGCTGCAAGATTAATAGCGGTGGTGGTTTTACCAACACCTCCCTTTTGGTTAGCTAATGCTATTACTTTTGCCATTACAAAATATTTTTTTCAGATGTCAAAAATAGTTTTCCAATTTCATATAGCTACCACTTCATCATAGCTGAATATAAACATTTACGTTCGTGTTATTAACAAGTTATTAACAACTCGCCATTCAAAGTGGTAATTGCAAAAATAGAAAATCTTTTATCATCTTAAAACCATTTTCAATTTTAACTAAATGAATTTTAACTTAATCGTTATATTTGTGGCGGATTCGATGACAAACTTTTTTTACATTGGAAACAAGTTGGTTTGTAGTGGTAAACCCACGAGCTGGGGGTGGAAAATCGATAGTTGACTGGCCCAAGATAAGTCGCATACTTAACAAGTACGACATAAGGTATACGCATGCATTTACTGAGTTCAAGTATCATGCCGTTGAGCTAACGGTAAATGCGGTAAGCAAAGGGTACAGAAATATCATTGCTGTAGGCGGTGATGGTACATTAAACGAAGTAATCAATGGCATTTTCATTCAAAAAGAGGTTTCCCCATCGGAAATCACCATTGGTGTTATAGGAGTTGGAACTGGGAACGATTGGTTCCGGATGTATGATTTGCCACACAACTACGAAGACTCAATCAAAGCCATCAAAAACAACAGGGTTTTCAAGCAAGACGTTGGTTTAGTTGAGTTTTACGAATCAGGTGTACGACATAAACGATACTTTGTAAATGCTGCCGGAGTTGGCTTCGATGCTGAAGTGGCTCTTCGAACTAATAGGCTAAAAGACTTAGGGAAAAGAGGGGCTTTACTCTATATTTTAAGCCTTATTAAAGCGCTTATCCGATACCGTACTACACGTATAAACGTTAAACTTGGCCGCAATCACATTCAAGATAAGGTGTTTAGCATAACCATAGGAATCTGCCGCTACAATGGCGCTGGAATGATGCAGGTTCCCTTTGCACTTTCAGATGATGGGCTATTTGACGTTACTATCATAAAACGAATTAGCAAGCTAAATGTGCTTGCAAACATCCATAGGCTCTATAACGGAACAATTCTTAAACATTCCCGCGTTGTTGGTTTGCGTGGTAGCGATATTGAGATTATGAGCGTACCAAATGTGAACCTAGAGGTTGATGGCGAATCGGTTGGTGAAACCCCTCTAAAATTTTCAATACTAAGGCAAGCCATTTCGGTAATTGTAAGCGATAGTTTTGTTCAGCCCGAAGTGCCTCAAGAAAAAGTTTCCAAACACATTACCACAATTGAACAGTAAGCAATAACTTTGAGAAGTTTTCGTTCAGTAAGTTAACCATACCTTAATATTAAATGCAACGTTACTACCTAACATCCATTTCCATAATCATCTACCTCTTTTCTTTTGGACAAGGAGGAGGATTATCAACATATCAATTCCTTAACCTTCCCTACTCTACCCAAGTTGCCGCTTTAGGAGGAAAAATGGTTGCCGCTGACTGTAAAGACATCACCCTTGTTCATCAAAACCCAGCAATCCTTGACTCTACGCTTAGCCATGAGATTAACCTATTCTACACCCGGTACTTTGCCGACATCAGCTTTGCTTCAGCAACTTATGCACAAAAGTTAGATGCGAAAAGAACCCTTGCCATATCATTTTTCGGAGTAAACTATGGCGCATTTGATGAGGCTGACGTATCGGGTATTATTACTGGTTCGTTTACTGGTAACGACATTGCATTAGCCCTAACTTATAGCCAGGCAATTGATTCTAACTTCACATATGGGGTTAGCTTAAAAACTATTTATTCTCACCTTGAAAGATACTATTCATTCGGCGCTGCTTTCGACATAGGGTTACACTACGAATCCTCTAATAACCTTTTTGCTGCAGGTGCTGTAATTAAAAACATTGGCTACATGATTAAGCCATATACTAACGGCAACTTTGAGCACTTACCCTTTGAAATCCTACTAGGGATTAGCAAAAAACTTGCTCACGCACCATTTAGAATAACAGCTACGCTACACAACCTACAACGATATAACCTGTACTACTCCCCTCCTGACAATCAGAGTTTACTAATTGAGCAAACCGAAAATTCGCCTGGATTTATTGAGCGTGCCGGTCGCGAAATGTTAAGCCATGCTATTTTGGGCATTGAATTTACTCCTGTCAAAGCATTTACACTTCGTTTTGGATACAATTACCAACGCCGAAACGAACTTAAAGTACAGGAACGAATCGGAACTGTTGGTTTTAGCTGGGGTTTTGGCATTCACCTTAATAAGTTTGACATAAGCTTTGGTAGAGCTACCTATCACCTAGCCGGTTCTACAAATCATTTCTCAATTTCTTCCAACTTGCATAATTGGCTATAATCAATCTTGCAGGAAAACTTTTTTGCTACCTTTGTTGTCCAAATTTTTCAAAGCAGATGACTAAAAAGATTGTAATTGCTATTGATGGGTTTTCATCGTGTGGGAAAAGTACGTTTGCAAAGGCCATAGCAAAGCGCTTAAACTACCTTTATATAGATAGTGGTGCAATGTATAGGGCTGTAACGCTTGAGTTCTTAAGGAGTGGCTTAATTAAAGATGGAAAGGTTGACACATCACGTGTTGATGAAATCCTTAAAAACATCAACATTAGCTTTTCATATGATTCCGATAGGAAAGAATATCTTACCACACTAAATGGAGAAGTAGTTGAGAGCGAGATTCGTAGCCCTGAGGTAGCTAACAATGTTAGCTTAGTAGCCGCCATTCCCGAAGTTCGCACCAGGCTAGTTGAGCTGCAACGTGAACTCGGAAAGGAAAAAGGAATTGTGATGGACGGACGTGACATTGGCACAGTAGTATTCCCCAATGCTGAATTAAAAATATTCATGACAGCCGACCCATTAGTGCGCGCACAGCGACGACTCAAAGAGTTACAGGCAAAAGGTGTTGACATATCACTTGACGAGGTGCTTTCAAATATTCAGGAACGCGACTACTTAGACCAAAATCGCGAAGTAGCACCCCTTCGTAAAGCCGATGATGCTGTAATACTCGATAACACGAACATGACAGTTGATGATCAAATGAACTGGGTGGAAAACTTAGTGAAATCGGTAACCATGTAAACTTTCCAGACTTTTTTCTGTTTAGATATCAATTTAATAGTCGAACCATGTTTGTTGAAATTGACCCAAATGCCGGATTCTGTTTTGGTGTGGTAAATGCCATAAAAACCGCTGAGGAGAATCTTAATTCGGGTGAAAAGATAAATTGCTTAGGACAGATTGTTCATAATGAGATGGAGAACAATCGCCTTCACCAACTTGGTATGAAAACCATTTCGCACGACGACCTAGCTAGGCTAAATGGGCAACCTGTCCTTATCCGTGCCCATGGCGAGCCTCCCTCAACATATAAAATTGCAAAAGAAAATAATATAAAGCTAATTGATGCTACCTGCCCTGTTGTGCTAAAGTTACAAGAAAAAGTACGAAAGGCCTGGGAAAGGCTGCAAGTATCTGGTGGTACAGTTATCATTTACGGGAAAAAAGGTCACGCTGAAGTGGTAGGCCTATCGGGTCAAACAGATAATAAGGCAATAGTAGTTGAAGGTTTTAAAGATTTAGATGGAATTGATTTTTCCAAACCAGTTGAAATCTTTTCGCAAACCACAAAGGAGTCTGAAAACTACCAGAAAATCATAAATGAAATTCGTGCAAGAATGGCTAAGTGCCATACAAATCCCGACAATTTTCTCAAAGTAAATAACACCATTTGTGGACAGGTAGCCAACAGAAAACCAAAAATTAAAGAGTTTGCAAAAAAGCACGATGTGATAGTATTTGTAAGTGGCAAGAATAGCTCTAATGGTAAAATGCTATTTGAAGTTTGCCGTGAGGTAAATCCTCAAAGTCACATGGTCTCAAATGCTAAAGAAATAAATCCTACATGGTTTGCCAATGCTGCAAGTGTAGGAGTTAGCGGAGCAACCTCAACACCAACTTGGCTTATGGCCGAAGTTGCAGATGCCATTAAAGACATTACCTACAAAAAATAAGCATACTTCTTTGAGCCCCACGAGCAATACTTTAATCAATTAAAGTATAATGTTGATATTTAAACTTATCCTAACTTCCACTTTCTTATAGCATTCAGAACTGAAGTCGAAAAAATCTTCTACAAAACTGTTAAATATTTAGCCAAATCATCTAAATATTTATCACCATAGTAGATAAAATAAAAAAACGATGCTATTTTTACCAGCCAAAATAACAAACTAAACTTTAGGATTATGAACTTGAAGTTACGATTAACCCTGATGAATTTCTTACAGTTCTTCATTTGGGGTTCATGGTTGTTGACCATTGGGGCATACTGGTTTCAAACAAAGAATTGGAGCGGCACAGAATTTGGCGCAATATTCTCTACGATGGGGATTGCCTCTCTCTTCATGCCAGCCATTGCTGGGATTATTGCTGATAGATGGATAAATGCTGAAAGGCTTTACGGTATTTTTCATATCCTTGGAGGTTTAATGCTTTTTATCGTTCCAATGATTGATAACCCAACCACCATGTTTTGGGTTATGCTTGTAAACATGATTTTTTACATGCCAACCATTGCACTTTCCATTACAGTTGCATATACTTCAATGAAAAGTCAGGGTATGGATATTATTAAGGAATATCCTCCTATTCGAGTTTGGGGAACAATTGGTTTTATTGTTGCGCTTTGGTTTGTTAGCCTTATGGGATTCGAAACCTCTCCAACTCAGTTCTATGTGGCATCATTATCATCATTTTTACTCGGACTATACGCGTTCACACTGCCTAAATGTCCCCCACTAGCCAAAGGGCACAAGAAATCTTTGGTTGATGAATTAGGTTTAAATGCCTTTAAGCTTTTCAAAAATCGTAAAATGGCAATATTCTTTATATTCGCCATGCTTTTGGGTGCATCACTGCAGCTTACCAATGCTTATGGCGACACATTCCTTCACGATTTTGCCAAGCTTCCCAACTTCAAGGATCTTATTGCGGTTAAGTATCCTGCTATTATAATGTCAATTTCTCAAATCTCTGAAACTCTTTTTATTCTAACCATTCCTTTTTTCCTTAAGCGATTTGGAATAAAAAAGGTAATGTTGATGAGTATGGTTGCCTGGGTTCTTAGGTTTGGATTATTTGCAGTGGGCGATCCAGGTCCAGGTTTATGGATGATAATTCTTTCATGTATAATCTACGGAATGGCCTTCGACTTTTTCAACATCTCGGGCTCCCTATTTGTTGAAACCCAAAGTGAACCTTCAATTAGGGCAAGCGCGCAAGGATTATTTATGATGATGACAAATGGCTTTGGCGCATTTCTTGGAAGTAGCTTAAGTGGTATCATAATCGATAAATTCTTCTTAATACCCAATGCGCCAGAGAATGCCATACAGTTTAACTGGCCAGGAATCTGGTGGACTTTTGCAGCGTACTCATTAGTCGTGGCCATTCTTTTTGCCATTCTTTTCAAGCATAAGCACAACCCCGAGGAAGTTAAAAACGTAAGCCACTAATTAAATTAACGAACTATAATTGAGGCCGAAAGTAGTTATAAACTCTTTGGGCCTCTTTTTTTAACTTGACATAGTTTACATGCCTTAATAATTGGTAGAACTTCCGGCTAAACTTGACACGTTACTAGTTCTTCCTTAAACCCCTCAAATAAAACAACCATTACTACGCTTTCATGACAACTGCTAGTATTTTGTAAACTGAACCCTATACCTCCTGGCTGATCTTTCCCCTTGCCAGCGAAGCCCATATGCCCAATGCGCTAAGTGCAACAAAAACTGAGAATGTAATTGCTGATGAAAGTATGAATTGTTTGTAATTAGAGGGATTAATTGTACTTGTTCCAATGAATATATGAATCATCATAGTAGCAATACCCATGCTTAGCATTTGGCCAACTAATCTCATGGTGGCTACCGTGCCAGATGCAAGTCCAGCATAACGCTTCTCAACTGAGCCCATAATAGCGTTAGTGTTAGGCGATGAGAATAGGCCAAATCCAAATCCTAAAATCACTAGTACCACACCAATATAAATCACCGAAGTGTTCATACCTATTGGAACAAGCATGGCAAGCCCAAGAGCTATTACAGCCATGCCAGCCGACGCTAGTATTCTAGGATCCTTTTTATCGGACATCCGTCCCGACCACGAGGCAATAGCAGCCATTACCAACGGCTGAATTACAAGAAGCATACCCGCATCACGAGGGCTTAAGCCCTTTATATATTGCAGATATAAGCTAAGCATAAAGGTTATGGCAAATGTTGTGGCGTAGTTAATTAGCGCAGCAAGGTTTGAAAAGGCAAACAACCGATTAGTTTTAAAAAGCGAAACGTTAAAAACGGGAAATTCAGCTTTCATTTGTAACCTAACAAAAATGTATAGGCCCAAGCCTCCTGCAATAGTAAGGATAAAAGCATAAGGAGTTGGTAATTTTGAAAATCCATACATTAAAGCACTCATTGAAATCATAAATACAACAGATCCAAGTAAGTCGAACTTTTCCCCTTTGGCTTCGGCCCATTCGCCTTTTATTGTAAATATCGCAGCCACAACAGCAGGAATACCAAGCAAAGCAGGAATATAAAACAAACTCCTCCACCCTAGCGCATCAATTAAAAATCCGCCTATTACAGGCGCAGCTGAAAGACCAACATAAACTGCTGTTACATTCAATCCTATTGCCCTACCTCTTTCGTTAGGAGGGAAAACCGAAGTTATTAAAGCTATACCGGTGGCAAACATCATTGCGCTACCAACTCCTTGAATGGCCCTTAATGCAATTAAAACAGAACCATTTGGCGAGAATACTGCTCCAAGTGATGCCAGGGACAAAATCAGATTGCCCAAAAGAAACAATCTCTTCCTCCCGTATATATCGGCTAACTTTCCAATTGGCACTAAGAAGATTGCTGAAGAAAGTAAAAACGACATAGTCACCCAGCTCATAGTAACGGCATTTAGATTAAACTCATGCCCAATCTTTGGCAAAGCCAGATTTATGGCGGAACCAATAAAAGGTGTAATAAAAGAAGTAAACATTACCAGTATGAGAACTATTATCGCCTCCCTACGTCTATTTTGAGAATGCATAACTATTGTTTTTGAAAATCACAACTACAGCAAAAGTATCTAAATATTACGCCTTCGCAATTAAATAACCACAAAAAAATATCTAATACCTAATTTCAAACATCATCTAAAAACAAATAGGCGAACACAACACACTATAATATTGTCTATCTGCACCTTACAAAACTGTTCAGATATTAAAAGAACAACATTTCTTGGGTTCAATTATAAGTTCGAACGATTAAGCACAACCTAAATCCAATCTTTGTTAACTACAGTTAAATACTAATCAAACAACCTAACTTAAACCAAAAAATATGAAAAGAAAAGTTTTATTACTTGGAGTAATGATGCTAGGAACTTTCCTTGCAAAAGCGGATTACAATCCTGCAAATAATGGTAGTGCAAAAAAAATGAAAACGGGCAACCGTAATGCTTCAATTACAACAGATGCACCATTCTACAACCCAGCAGGAACAGTTTGGGGTAGTAATGGCTTTACCGTTGAGTTTTCTACCATACCATTCTACTCAACAAAAAAGATTACCGACAATGGTAACCTATTAGGTACAGATATGACCTACAATAGCAAAACTAGTTCTTTATTCTACCCTGCACTAAACCTAACCTATAAAAAGGATAAGTTTGCTGCTTTCATGTTTTTAGGAATAACCAATGGTGGCGGTGCTGGAAACTACGATGATGGTCTTCCAATGTTTGAACGCTTAGGGTATGCTAATGTAATGGCAGGGATAATGGGCGGCCTACTTCCTGGAGCAGCAACCGATTATGCAGTTAAAACCAGCTTTAATGGCTCAGCCTATGGACTCGGTGGCTGGCTTGGTGCAGCATACAAGGTGAGCGATATGATTTCTGTTGCTGGTGCCATCCAATACTCACATCAGTCAAATCATCAAGAGGGTTGGCTAGATGTATCATATATTCCAGCACCAGGTGCAGTTCCAATACCTCGCACCGAAATTGATGTTGATTTCACAGGCCAAAGCTTTGGATTTATTGGTAGCCTTGATATCAAACCTCTTCCCAATCTTCTTATTGCAAACACATTCCGCTACTTTACCGAAATGGAACTAGAAACCAAGGTTAATGATGGCAAAGATGGCGATGGAATGTTTGTTGATGGTACAAAATCTTTATCTACTTATGTTCCTACTTATAATCTGGGTATCGCTTACGAGGTAAATGAGAAGTTGAAACTTGCTTACAATATGAATGTTTCATTCTACTCTATGCTTGATTTAGATAAGGACGCTAACGATGTGGATATTGCCGATTACTATAAAAATGGTATTGATTTTGGTTTGGCAGCAGAGTACCAGATCAACGAGAAAGTTAACTGGGGACTAGGATTCACCTATGCACCATACAAAATGAAAAAGGAGTATCAATCTGAAATGGAATTTGAAACAACAACACTTTGGTTTAATACTGGAGCAAGCGTTATGCTAAAAGATAACCTAGGGGTAGATTTAGGTTTCCAAGTTGGTATTCCCACCGAAAAGCGTAAAATAGATGATACTTTCCTAGCACCATTCACACAAACCCTTAAAAATGAGCTTTCATACTCAATGGGAATAGGTTTCTGGTACAAGTTTTAATTCCTAGGGGTTCTTTTTATAACTTGAGGCTGTTTTATAAAGAACAGCCTCATTTTTTAATAATCCTCATATTTTGATATAACCTAAAATATTTTATACATTTGTTTGTTAAACCCCAAACACACTAGTAGGTTGGAACTGAATAGAATAATTCATAAAATTTTACTTACTAACGATTTTGTTAGCCTCCCAGGCTTGGGAAGCTTTGTTAGGAAGTACGAACCCGCCAAATTATCTTCCGATGGGAAAACCTTGCTTCCACCCTCTGAAAAAATCTTTTTTGATCCTTCTAGAACATTTAACGATGAAGCCATAGAAAACTTCCTGGTTGAAAATAAAGGGATTAGTAAATCCGAGGCCGAAACTGAGGTAAAGATATTCTGTGAAAAAATTAGTGACGATCTAGGGAAAGGGGTTGAAATCGACTTTTACAACATTGGTAGCCTAAAAAAAGACTCAGATGGCAATTTTACGTTAAGCGAGAGCGATAGTATTATTTCTTCTACATTTGGACTTGAATCTATTGATATTCCTGAAAAGAAGGAACATATCATATCAAAACCAGGTGAAAAAGAAACAATTATCCAAAAAGATATAGAACCTAAAAAATCAGAAAAAACAGAAAAAAGCATTGTTGCTCCAGTTTATGCAGATAAAAAGTCTAAGAACACTATTCTGGTCTCATTAGTAAGCATTTTAGCCGTTGCATCCATAGCCATAGTATTAATTTTTATACCAGAACTACGATTTTGGGAACAAACCGACATATTAACTGAGAACAAAGAAATTAAACCCATTCAGAACAGTGCTGAACTTGTAAACAATGTACAAAATCAGGCAGGGATAGAGACACATGTTGATTCATCAAAAACTTTTGAACCTTCAGACAGCTCTCAAGTTATCATAAGTGATGCCTCTGAGGTTTCTGAGCCATCTAAACCAACAGCTCATGAGCACACATTAGTGCCTATCGATAAAAAAAGTGCACTGTTCTATCAAGAGAAAAACAACAACCAGAACAATGTTTACTACATTGTAGTTGGTAGTTTCTCTCAAAAGGTTAATGCTGAAAAACTTGTCAAGAAACTTGAAATTGATGGATACAAACCAACAATAATACCGGGCAACAACATTTATCGCGTTGCTGTCTATAGATTTTCTACTAAAGAAAGAGCATTACGCGAATTAGAAAGAGTACGTAGGTTAAATCTTACTAGTCAGGCCTGGCTTCTAACTTTAAAAGTCGATTAATTTTTACATTTTCACGATTCAACAAATATCACAATGGCTCTTATTGAAATTGAAAACATGGAGTTTTACGCATTCCATGGATGTTTTAAAGAGGAACAAGTAGTAGGAAACCAGTTTTTAGTAAATATTTCGTTTGAAACCGATACCTCTAAGGCTCAAAAAACCGATAATTTAAACGATACAGTAAACTACCAAGTTGTTTACAATCTGGTTAAAGCCGAAATGCAAAAGACATCAAAACTTCTGGAGCACGTAGCAGAAAGGATAACAAGTGCTGTTAAACTAGAATTTCCAGAAATTAAGAGCATTAAAGTTAAGGTATCGAAGCTAAATCCGCCAATGGGTGGAAAAATTGAAAAGGTAAGTGTTACACTAAATCGTAATTTTGCACAAAAGGGATAAATGATATTTGTTTGATTGATTTTTTTTCTATCTTTGCAGTCGCAAATGGTACCGTGGCCGAGTGGTTAGGCACTGGTCTGCAAAACCACGTACAGCGGTTCGAATCCGCTCGGTACCTCAAAAATTTAAAGCCCCGTATGGGGCTTTCCTTATTTTTTCCTGTTATGTAATCCGCATTCTTTTGTTTCTGGGTTCTCCCACCACCATCTTCCTGCACGAATATCCTCTCCTGGCTCAATTGCCCTGGTACATGGCTGACAACCTATACTAGGGAAACCCTTATCGTGTAAAGGATTGTAAGGCACTCCGTTTTCTTTGATGTATTTCCATACATCTTCCTCCGACCAATCAATCAATGGGTTCAACTTTATCAACCCATTAGCCTCGTCCCACTCTACAAGCTGGTTATCGGTACGAGTAGCAGATTGGCTTCTTCTTAAGCCACAAATCCAAACATCAAGTTCCTTAAATGCTCTTTTCAGGGGTTCAATTTTTCTAACCCTACAGCATTCTTTTCTATTTTCAATACTTTGATAAAAAAGGTTGATTCCCTTTTCTGTTACCATCTTTTCAACATCCTCAGGAGAAGGGAAATATATTTCAATATTCTTTTTATATCTAAGAGATGTACGCTCAATAAGCTCATAGGTTTCATAAAAGAGTCTACCAGTATCAAGCGTGAAGATTCTAACGCTAGGATCGATTTTAACAATCATATCGGTAAGCACTTGGTCTTCAGCTCCCATGCTCGAAGCTAGAGCTATTTTACCCTTATGCTTTTTTATAAACCAATCGAGTACAAACTCAGGTGTTTTACCCTTAAACTGTGCATTTAATGTTTCAACAATTTGCTTCATATTAATTATTTATTGCAAAAATATTAAAAAAAGAAGAGGGGCAATCCAAAATTATGAAATTTAGCAAAATCTGTTTCATGCGTAACAACATAAACGCTCGTTTAATGGATTGAAAACTTAAATTAATGGAAAAAAGTTGATTTCGGCATATTTATATATTAACTTGCTTAAAATCAAATATTCATTTTATGAAAAAGGTTTACACACTAATGCTATCATTATTCACCTTAAGTGCTTGGGCACAAGACATA
This sequence comes from Tenuifilum thalassicum, assembly GCF_013265555.1. GTDB lineage: Bacteria > Bacteroidota > Bacteroidia > Bacteroidales > Tenuifilaceae > Tenuifilum > Tenuifilum thalassicum. The sequence continues at coordinate 2,892,358 of NZ_CP041345.1, forward strand.
CCAATGCAAGTAATTGCATCTGCAGGTGGATATTTTGAAAACTCAAATGCTGGCATATCAATAAGCTGGACTTTGGGCGAGGTAGCTTACACAACCCTATCTACGGATAGTTATATACTAACACAAGGGTTTCAACAGGGAAACCTTTTCACAACATCTATTGATGAGCCTAAATCAAATCAGGAGGGCATTAATGTTTTCCCTAACCCTGTTAGCGATATTTTAAAATTGCGCATCGATAATAGGTTTGCTACAGGAAATGTCTTTATAGAAATATTTGACGTTACTGGGAAGCTTGTTCTATCAGAAAAAATGAACTTAGAGCAATCAAGTCCTGCAGCACTAAATCTCTCCAACTTGCGTTCAGGCATTTATATTCTTCATGTTTTTTCAGAAAACGATAATGCCAAGAAAGTTATAAAACTTATCAAGGAGTAACTCTGTTACTTCCAAGCCTTTAATTATTATTCACTTAAAAAACATAAGGCCATGAAGAGATTTGGCATAATAATTTATTGTCTACTATTGACAGCTAGTTCGGTCTTCGCACAACAACTTAATGGATTTAGCTACCAAGCAGTAATCCGCAATAGTAGTGGGCAAATTTTACCTAATCAAAACATAACGCTTCAACTTAGCTTGACTGACGAAAGTGGGTCGACCATTTATTACAGCGAACAGCAAACCCAAACAACAAATGAGCAAGGGATTATTAATCTTGAGATTGGTAAAGGGACAATAATAAATGGAAATTTTAATGATATACCATGGCACACTAAGGCAGTCTTTCTAAAAGTAGAAATGAAGGTGAACTCCTCTTTGGAAACAATGGGTATACAAAGAGTTTTAGGTGTGCCCTTGGCCTTTTATACGGATAGTTCGGCTGCATCTGGACATTCTACTTACAGCGATACCGCAAAATTTGCTCAGAAAGTAACGCTAGATGGTGTTGTATTTGGAAGTGGAGATCCTGGTTCGTTTGCAATTTGGAGCACAAACGACACGTTAAAAAGTTTGCCTAACCTTAATTTTGCGAACAGCATAGTTGTACAAGGTAACCCAACTACTAACCCTGATGATCCAATTTTTGAAGTTAAGAAAAGCAATGGGGATGTTATTTTTGGAGTATACCAAGAAGGTGTAAGAGTAAATATTGCTGATACTCCTGCAAAAGGAGCAAAGGGAGGTTTTGCTGTTGGGGGTCTTTCCACTACAAAAGCAGGTCAAACTGAATATTTCAGGATTACACCCGATAGCGCAAGAGTTTACATCAAACAAGTTCCTGCAAAAGGAGCAAAAGGAGGCTTTGCTGTTGGGGGGTTATCTACGACAAAACTAACAACTGCACAAAACCTATTATTTATCAATCCCGACTCAGCAAGAATTTATCTTAATGAAAACGTTGCTAAAGGAGCAAAAGGTGGCTTTGCTGTTGGAGGGCTTTCAACTGGGAAAGCAAATCAATCACAACTTATCCAACTCACTAAAGACAATTACCTAATTGGCTACCAGGCAGGGAGTAATATTACTACAGGTTTATATAACTCATTTATGGGATTCCAGGCAGGTAATTCAAACACAACAGGGAGCTGGAATACTTTTATAGGCTATCAGGCCGGTATGACTAATACAGGAAGCGACAACACCTTTATTGGTTACCAAGCAGGTAGAGCTCATCAGTTTGGTGGAGGAAATGTTTACATTGGAAGTAAAGCTGGTGGTAATGCCCAGAATGGTGTACAAAACATTGTTATTGGCGAATCTGCTGGTTTTAATACAATCAATGGGTTTAAGAATATCTTTATAGGTTTCATGGCTGGTAACCAAAACACAAGTGGATACAATAATTTATTTATTGGTAGCAGTTCTGGTCAAAATAACACTACTGGTAATCGTAACATTTTCATAGGTGACAGCTCGGGATTTTCAAACATTGGAGGCTTTGGGAATACATTCTTTGGGATAAAAAGCGGTTTTAATAATACAGGAGGTTACCGAAATCTTTACATGGGGTACATGTCTGGGTATAACAACGTAAATGGCTCCGACAATACGTTCCTAGGCGATATGGCAGGATCTGAAAATATCTCTGGTGCTGAAAACACCTTTGTGGGACAAGGTGCTGGCTCAACAAATACTACAGGTGCTTATAACACTGCAATTGGTTCAAGTGCTGGTAGGGGTATTATTGATGGAGTCAACAACCTAATGGTGGGTAGGTTCTCTGGATATAATGTTAATGGAAATGGCAATACATTTCTTGGAACCCAAAGTGGTGCTAGTTTTTCTGGGCCAGTTACTGCTAGCTATAACATTTGCATTGGAAATTCTAGTGCAGGAGGTTTAGATAACAGCTATTACAATGTATACATTGGTCAGCAAACAGGTAGCAAACCAGGTTCAAGCAATGTAGTTATTGGACATCAGGCAGGAAATGTTGCTCAAGGAAACGGGAACATCTTTATTGGATATCGTGCAGGATATACTGAACCTAAAGGGAACAGGCTTTACATCCAGAACTCAGGAGTTGATTCAACTCAAGCGCTTATTTATGGTAGATTCGATCAAAAAACTTTAAGTTTTAATGCTAATGTTGGAATTGGAACTACTAATCCTGAAAAGGAGCTACATGTAGTTGGAGACGCTTTGATTACTGGCAGCATTTATTACGATGCATCCCAAACATATAGTAAACCAGACTTTGTATTCAAAGAAGATTATAACAAAAAATTTGAACCACTAACAGTTGAAAACTTCATTCAAGCTAATGGCCATCTTCCATGGTTAACTAAAGCAACTGACGAGGGAAAGGAGATAAACCTTACTCGCTTGCAGTTTGAAACTGTTGAAACTATTGAAAACCTTCAACTCCAAATCATAGAACAACAAAAGCAAATCAATTCTCTTAAGGCTGAGATTGAAGAACTTAAATCTTTTATCAAATCAAAAAAATAAAATAATCTGCAGACAAACAGAGGCTGTCCATAAAGGCAGCCTCTATTTTTTAATAAATTCCAAAAGGCGATATCACCTAACCTTAAAGTATTCAATAAGCTCTGCTAAAGATTTAGCTTTAGCGTTTAACTCTTCGGCGCTGGCTGCAACTTCCTCAGATAGTGAAGCGTTTTGCTGTGTAGTGTTATTTAACTCCTGTACCGATGCGTTTACTTGCTCAGTACCTGTGCGTTGCTCATGAGTTGCAGCGGTTATCTCCCTTATTAAATCGGTAGTTCTTATTATTTCGTTCACATTCTGATTCATCAGTTCCTTGGCTTTTACAGAGATTTCTGCTCCTCTTTGGGATACTTCAATTATTTCGTTTGCTGCCTGACGGCTTCGCTCTGCGAGCCTACGCACTTCTGCAGCAACTACAGCAAAACCTTTCCCATGTTCTCCTGCTCGGGCTGCCTCTACGGCAGCATTTAGCGCAAGAAGATTGGTTTGAAAGGCAATATCGTTAATTATGCTAATTTTTTGGGCTATCTCATTCATGGAGTCAAGGGCAACGTTTGTCGACTCAACCCCTTTTTCAAGATCCTTTGAAGTTGATACAGCTATGGTTTCAGTTTGTACAGCATTCTCGGAATTTTGCTGTATGCTTGAAAGTATTTCCTCCATGGAGCTAGAAATCTCTTCTAGCGATGATGCCTGCTCTGAGGTAACCTCGGAAAGGCTACTTGCGCTCATGCTCATTTGGTTAGCCGAAGATTCAAGTTCATCAGCTGCATCGGAGATTCCTTCAATAATCTCTCGAAGCTTCTTTGCAAGATTGCCAATCGAAATGCTTAACTTACCTAGCTCATCGTTGCGCTTTGCATACTGGGTATTAACCTCAACTGTTAAATCACCCTCACTCATTTTATACAAATCGTCTATTGCATGATCAAGTGGTTTACGAACCCTTTTTGCAATATATGCTATGCCCAATATACCCGAAATGATAATTATTGGCGAGGTTATATATGCAGGAAAATATTCTGGATAGATAAACCTTAAACTCACCAGTACGTCTATTAAAGTACCCCATGCTAGGGTTACTGTTCCCATTGTTATAAGAATAGACTTCTTAAAGAAATACCTTATGGTAGCTATACCAATTGGAAGAGCAATACTAACAAGGATTACTAGGCTCAAAACTTCTTTATTCATAGCAAAAGTTTTATCATTACACGATTTATACGTTTGTTCAAATTGAAAAGTTAGTCTAAATTAACATATGATGCAACTTTATGATATAAAACAGTGCTTTTTCCTATTTAACTCAACAAATAAGGAGTTTACACGCATCATTGTTATATATCAATTAAAACTAAATGCCATCAAAAAGTTTCTTATAGATCCGCTCACTCTCTTTTTGGTTAATTTCCCATAGCTTGTTACTAATTCTTAACAACCTATGAACTCTAAACCTATTTTTTACAGACAAATGCGGTAAAATCCTATCGAGCAGCAACGCTAAGGGTTTAAACTTTACTATACCCACTAACGACTTTGTTCTATCGTACATTGATAGGGGATTACGGAAACCTGAACCGTGGTGATAAATTAAATCGGCATAAATACCAAACATTAAACCATGGTCTGAGAGCTGGGAAGTTCTTAATAGCGGTAGCCACTCCACATTTTTATCGTTTAAAGCCTTTAGCAGATTGCCGCCAACATCGGTTCTGCTATAACCTGCTGTTGTACCCCACTGATATCCTTCTTTCCAATCGCCTTTAATTGATTTCCAGAATCCAATAGTTGTAACACAAAACGAAGGGTGTGGCTGTATATCGCCTATATTCTCAACCCTTTTTACTGCTGCTAAAGGATACTTTGAAAGTGATTCGGTGATAAATTCATCTATGGGCTTTATGGGGAAGGCATCGCCATCTATAAAAATAATAACATCATCATCGGATGCCTGAAGCGAAATAAATTTGGCCAAAAGGTTTAACTTTATAGCATGTTCTGTTATGGGCTCGCAGCATGCAAAATCGTATCGGTGATAGTGCTTACAAGCATCGCCACTTAAAAAGGCAAATACCTTAAATGGCTGTTTTATGTTCTTTTGAAGATACCTTAGCTGAATATCAACCCATTTATCGGATTGCCAATGTACGGTTGCAATGTAAAGCATTTATTGCGTATAGTGTTTATGCAAAGTTAACCAATTTAGTTAATATTGTTTAATCAAAATGTCAACATCTTCAATAAAAAAATACAATCAAATTGTAATATTCACTGCCGAGACCTACCCATCGGTGGCAGGCGATGGCAGAAATGCTTTACTCGTTGGGTCTAAACTTGCGGCTAAAGGGCATAGGGTTTTACTTATTAGCCTCAATCCTAATAATTTACTTCAACCTTACGAAACCATTAATGGAGTTCAAATAGAAAGAGTTGCATATAACTATAAAACCAAACTTGGACGTGCTATTTTAAGATTAAATCTTTTATGGCACCTTCAAAAGCTTAAGAACCCAAAGACTATTTGGCTAATTTATGGGGCAATGCCAGGGTTTAGGACAATAATGCTAGCAGCTATTCTGAAAGGTGTTAGTTTTATCTTTAGGTCAACACTATGGGGTTTCGACGATGCGTACACTCTTGCTGGAAAACCTCTTAAGTTCTTTACCAGAGTTCTTCTTAAAAAAGTTAATGGTTACTACGCCTTAAACAGTAGTTTTGCATCCTCATGGATCAGCGTGTTTGGACAGTCTAACATCTTCAAATCGTTTCAAGGAGTTGAATTGGGGAGGTTCAACATTAAAAACAGAAATGAAATTAGAGCACTAACAAGGCAGGAATTGGGGATTCCACCAGATCAACCAGCAATTCTTATGGTTGGGCATTTAATTCATCGCAAGGGATTTCCTGAGATTATTGATTGGATAGGGAAGATAGATGATGAATACATACTAATCCATCTGGGTAGCTACCAGGCATCGGAATGGGATACAGTTAGCCTATATAACGGTGAAATGAGCCAACACAAGTCCTATGCTGAAAAGGTTTTAGGTGATAAAATAAGATTCTTAGGGCGCCACAACGACACCTACAAGTTTTACCTTGCTTCCGATATCTTCCTTATGGCCTCGTATGCCGAAGGGTATCCACCAAATTCCGTAAATGAGGCCCTAGCAGCTGGATTACCTGTTATCACCAGAAAAATACCAGGCGTTACCGATACTATAACCGATGGATTAAATGGTTTTCATTTTTCTTCCGAAAAAGAATTTTCTGCAAAACTCTCATCTCTAATCCACAACAAGCCCAGAAGAATTGAAATGGGCAGAAATGCACAAATTTTTGCAAGCGACAAACTCAATATCAATTTGATTGTTGACAGGCTAGAAACATTTATCAATGCGATTTAAAACAACCAACCTGAATTTTGTGTAACTTACTCACACAAACGAATGCTAAATGGCATATAGGGAAAAACTATACAAAATTGTTTTTGAAAGCGACACCAGAGCTGGTAAGCTATTTGATGTATGGCTTCTATGGTTAATTCTTGTAAGCATAACCATAACAATACTTGATAGTGTCCCAAACATAAATAGCACCTTAAAGTTACAATTCTATCTGGCTGAATGGTTTTTCACCATTCTTTTTAGCGTGGAATACTTGTTACGCATTTTCATTAGTCCCAAGCCCTTTCGATATATTTTTAGTTTTTGGGGATTTATTGACCTATTGGCCATACTACCAACTTTCTTCAGCCTTTTCTTTTATGGATACCACTACCTTTTAGTCGTTAGGATTTTCAGACTTTTGCGTGTATTCAGAATTCTAAAACTTGCCAGGTTTAACCGAGAAGCAAGAATATTGTTAGATGCGCTAAAAGCAAGTTCATACAAAATTGGTATATTTTTCTCTGCCGTTCTTACCATAGTTGTATTGATGGGGACTATTATGTATGTTGTAGAAAGTGGCGAGAATGGCTTTAGCAGCATTCCACAAAGCATTTACTGGGCAATAATTACTATAACCACAGTAGGCTATGGCGACATCGTACCGCACACCGTGCTAGGTAAATTCATTTCATCATTTGCCATGCTTATTGGTTATGCTATTATTGCAGTGCCTACTGGTATAATTACAGTAGAGGTAGGAAAATCAACCAATAAGAAACAAAAATGCCCTATGTGCAACAAATTAGCACCAACCAGTGCTAACTACTGTTCATATTGCGGCACCAAGCTAAACCAAAACTCACATGAAAGAGATTCTTAACACCAAAATTATCGAGATTGGGGAATATGTGCTTCGCTTACAAAACTTGTTGAGTTTTGTTATTTTTCTTGTGATAGTTATTGCTGTTTATTACTCAATTAAGCGATTAATATTCCGTTCAAAAACCTTACAAACTTCAATGAAGTACACGGTTTCCAAACTACTTCAATACATCATTATCTTTCTTTCTTTCATCATCAGCTTAAAACTACTGGGTTTTAACATATCGGTTTTACTTGCTGGTTCGGCAGCGTTACTTGTTGGTGTGGGGTTTGGTTTGCAAAACATATTTAACGATTTCATTTCGGGCATAATATTACTACTTGACGGGACTCTTAAGGTTGGCGACATCATTGAGGTTAATGGCAAAATATACAAGGTTTTAGAAATCAGCTTCAGATACACAATTGTTCTTGGCCGCGATGAGAATTACATCATCCTGCCAAATTCTAGCCTAACAAGTAATACCGTAATAAACTGGACACATAGCGAAGTTGCTTCACGGTTTAAAATAACGGTTGGAGTGGATTACTCTTCAGACGTTCAAAAGGTTATGCGCATTCTTAAAGAGGTGGCAGCTGGACATGCAAAGGTTCTCTCTAAGCCAGAACCATTTGTTCGATTTGAGGATTATGCTGACTCCGCATTGATTTTTGGTGTTTACTTCTATACCGATGAGGTATTTCGTGTTGAAAACATTAAGAGCGAAATCAGGATTCAGATTTATAAAGCATTCAAAGAAAATGGTATCAATATCCCATTTCCACAACGGGTAATACATTTCAGCAAAGATGCAGACCAGAAAGACTCAAACCAATAACCAACAAATAATTACTTAAAAATCGAAACAACATGCAGCAACCAAACCTTTTTAAACGTCTCTATAAAAACCAAAACCAAAAAACATGAAATCAAGAGTTATCCTTCTATTACTTCTCACAGGTTTGGGTATTCAAACCATAAACGCTCAGGTAACACGCAAGTTTAACCAAACTGGATTTACTGGTATAAAAAATAGCACATCGGCCGATGTATATATCACCCAAGCCGATGCGTTTAGTGTAGAGGTAACAGCCAAAGAGAATGTGTTTAAGCAACTGGAAATCTATGTAGAAAACAATGTCTTGCACTGCAAAAGCAAGGGAAGAATTAGCTTTTGGGGTAACGATTGGGAAGGAGCAAGGATTAACATATCACTGCCAAACGTTGAGCTGCTTTCTATTAATGGGTCGGGCGATATGATTATTAAAACACCAGTCAACTCAACAGAGCTTAAATTTGCAATTAACGGAAGTGGCGACATAGTATCAAAATCAATTTCAGCAAAAACGTTAAAGGCTTCAATCAATGGGTCTGGCGATATTGAAGTGAAAGATAAATCGATTATCGAAAATGTAGAGGTAAGGATTAACGGTTCGGGAGATGTTAATTTAGCGAAGGTTGATTCCGAGAATGCCAACGTCAGAATTAACGGCTCTGGCGATGTAGCAATAACTTGTAACAAAAACTTCAACGCAAGATCAAACGGTAGCGGAGATATTATTCTTTATGGCAAGGCAATGGTTGATGCTAAAATTAATGGTTCAGGGGAGCTAATCCGAAAGTAATAGCGAATCGTAGTAAAAAATAAAGGGCTGTCCGGAATAACGACAGCCCTTTTATCATGTTTAACTTCTTATTTCAAAAGACCAGCTTTATACTTTTCACCAATAACCTTTAGCATATCATCGGTCATGGTTTCTAGGTTCCATTTAGGATTCCATCCCCACTCTTCGCGAGCACAGCTATCGTCCATATAGTTTGGCCAGCTATCGGCAATGGCTTTCTTAACGGGGTCCACATCGTACTCCATTGTAAAATCGGGGATGCGCTTTTTAATGGCAGCATATATCTGCGATGGTTCAAAGCTCATAGCAGTAACATTAAAGCTGTTCCTGTGTTTTAGCTTTGAAGGGTCAGCTTCCATAAGCTGAACACAAGCGTCAAGGGCATCGGGCATGTACATCATATCCAAATAGGTTCCTTCGGGCAGTGGACAAACGTAATGCTTTTGCTGTATTGCGCCATAGTATATCTCAACAGCATAATCGGTTGTTCCACCACCAGGTAGAGTCACATTTGAAATGATTCCAGGAAAACGGACGCTGCGGGTATCAACACCATACTTTTGGAAGTAGTAGTCACCTAACATTTCGCCAGTAACCTTGCAAATTCCATATATGGTAGTTGGGCGCATTATGGTGTCCTGTGGTGTATTATCTTTTGGAGAATTTGGGCCAAACGCACCAATTGAGCTTGGTGTAAACACAGCGCAATTAAACTCACGTGCAATCTCAAGCGAGTTCATTAATGCCCCCATGTTAATTTTCCATGCTAGCTGTGGGTTTTTCTCACCGGTGGCCGATAGCAATGCCACCATGTTGTATATGGTGTCAATCTTATACTTTTTAACAATATCGGCAAACTTTTGTGCATCAAGGGCATCTAGCAATTCAAAAGGGCCATCCTTAAAAACATCGGCACATTTTGTATTAATATCGGCAGCAACAACATTGCTGTTTCCGTAGATTTTTTGGAGATGAGGCACAAGTTCCGATCCTATTTGACCACCTGCACCAACAACTAGTATATTCTTCATGACTTCTAAACTATTTCGAAATTTAACTTATGATTTTTGGCAAATGTATATGTTTTGGTTAAGACTTCAAACCAAACGTCAGGGTTTAAATTTATATTTTAAAGCAGATTTTATATCGACATATAAAAAAACCGCCTTTCGGCGGTTTGTGGGCCCAGCTGGGCTCGAACCAGCGACCCTCTGATTATGAGTCAGATGCTCTAACCAGCTGAGCTATGGGCCCTAAAAAAACAGTTGATTCTGTTTTTATTTTGGTTTGCAAAATTACATATTTGCATTTGAATTTTCAAACATAAGCAATAAAAATATTTACTTAATCCTTAAAAATTATTTCATGCTTAAAGCTAAAAACATCATTTTTGACCTTGGGGGCGTTGTCCTCGATATTGATTACAAGCTCACTCTAAACGAGTTTAACAGGTTAGGCATTAACATAAATGACTACTCCATACTAACAGGGAAAAACGAAATCTTCAACCAGTTCGATTGTGGCCTAATCTCACCTAGTGAGTTCAGAAAACAGATCTGCGGACTGTTCAACATATCTGTTGATGCTGAAACCTTCGACTTGGCATGGAATAAACTTTTGCTTGAATGGGATTTTGAACGACTTAAATTTATTGAAAGGTTAAGGGACAATTACAAAATCTTTTTACTTAGCAACACTAACGCCATCCATTTTGAGCACTACAATAAAGAACTAGCTAAAAAGACTGGGAAAGAGCTAAAGGATTATTTCGACAAGCTTTACCTCTCCTTTGAGCTTGGAATGCGCAAACCTCAACCAGAGATTTTTCAGAGAGTTTTAGACGAAAACCGCATCGACCCAAAAGAAACGCTATTCATCGATGACACGCTTGAGCATATCGCTGCAGCACAAAAGTTAGGCATCAACGCCATTCATCTCAATGGAGGAAATATTGTCAATCCGTTAAAGGATACTCTCACAAGAATCCTAAATTAACTTTTCCATTACGTTATCTGATCATCAAATAAAAAAACCGTTCAACAAAATAATTGCTGAACGGTGAGAAAATTTAGTGGTTAGGAGCCCTATTTATCAAGCTTAGCGGCTTCATCTTTAGCCTTAGCGATTACGGCATTAGCTTTTTTATCGGCCTCATCAATTACCTTTTGAGCTGCAGCCTCGCCCTGCTCACGTATCTTTTTAGCGGCTTCCTTTGCAACCCTTGCTGCGATAGGACCTTTCTTTTTGCCCTCCTCTTCGGTCTTTTTCGCTTTTGCTTCTGCCTCTTTCCTTATCATATCAGCCTGATTTGTTGCCTCGGCACGAATTCTTTCCGCTTCCTTTTCGGCATCGGCAATTAGCTTATCAGCCTGGGCCTTTGCTTCTTTGCGGGCTTCAGCCTTAGCTTCATCAACTTTCTCTTTAACCATCTCTTTGGCCGTCTCCTTCGCCGATGATTTACTATCTGTTGAGCCGCCACCAGAATCTATCTTTATTTCAGGATGAGTTGACGTTCCTAAAATCTTTAAATTAACATCGATATACTGCGGTAGCTTTGCACCATAATTCCCTAACAGGCTATTAGCGAGTGTTGATAAGCCTCCAAGGTAGGATGAAGGAACGGAAACTTTTGCCCTGAAGTTTAAGGTTTGGTCTATTCCCATATCACCACCAAAATTCATTTTGGCATCGGCAATTTTGGTATCAAAGGGTTCAATGAATATACGCCCATCCTTAACGCTAAAACTCAGATTTACATCTTTTAAACTTGGATTACGAAAATCCTCTTTTTTCAGATAATCGGCCAACTTTGCAAGTGCTTTTGAATTTTTTATTCCGATACTCTTTGACTGAATTTTACCGTACGCATTAATGCTACTGGGAACTGGCATCATGGTGGTATCAAGTAAGGAGCCAAAATTGAATTGGGTTGACACCTTACCCGACATATCCTCAACAGCAGGTGCAATCTTTTGTAAGGTTGAAACGGATTTGAATGCGGTTTGAATATCGATATTGCTCATATCGAAGTTGAAATCAACCTGAGGTTTTTTAACATCACGGGAATCGTAGGTTCCCGACATTCTTACCAAGCCATCGAGCATCTCCATCGATAGATTATTAAGGTTGGCAACGCCCCCAGAAAGGTTGATTGAACCAAACAGATTATTTATTTCCAGCTTATCGTAAATAATCTTTTTCATATCAACCTTCGCCAAAAACGAAATATTTTTTGGTAACTCTATAACTCCCATCGCCGAGGTATCAACTTCCTCCTCTGGTGCAGACTCGCCAGCCATCATCTCATTTACATCAAGCAGGTTTGAATACACATTAAGATTTCCACTTAGAGTTTCGTCCTTAAAAACATAGGGGATAAAGTTCTCGAGCCTTCCGTTCATCCTGATATCGCTCGATGCGATTGTCATTTCAAAATTCTGAAGATTTACGTAACGTGGTGTAAAATCCATGGAAACCTCTTTCACATTTACCTCGGCAGGCATATCTGGGGCGTTATACTTAAATTTCGATAATTTGACCTGACCATCAGCTTTAAACCTATCGTATTGCTCATTCTCAATATAGGAAAGCTTACCGCCAAAGTCGAGGTTCGACTCCAATAATCCTTCCATAGTAGTGCTATCCATTGGCACAACATCGGCAAGAGTGGCAAAATCAATCTTTCCTGTTACATTTCCATCTACCTGCATATCACTTATAGGGGTTGCCACTCGCATATTCATACTAAAAGGATTCCCTCCTAGGTATAGCGAGAACTTATCGACATTAACCGTTGTGTTATCCATGTTAGTACCATCGAACCAAACCTTTGTGCTAATATTCACATCGGTTACCGATTTTGGTAAATCGGGATACTTAAACATACCGTTATCAACACTAAGTGCAATAAATGCGTTGGGCATTTGCTTTTGGTTGTAAACTCCCTTGACATAGCCATCGATACTGAACCTACCTGAGGTTTGAATATCCTCAAAATCTTTCATGTAAATAGCGGGAACCATTGAGAGTAATGCCTTAAAGTCGGTGGTTGGAGTTTTAAAGTTCAGGTTGATATCGATATCATCGCCGGGCATGCTAACTGAACCATCAAAAAGCAGCTTAAGCTGATTGATGCTAAAGCTATTTTCCTTAAAGGTGTAGTAGCTGCTATCGAGGTTGGCGCCAATAGTAGCCTTAAAGCCTAACCTCGCATCTCTCAGGTAACGAATGCCATCCATCCAAAAGTTAAGCGATTCTACTGTTGTTTTGAGGTTTAAATCGGTTCGACTCAATCCCATGTCGCTCGAAAGGGTAAGATTTAGATTATCAACAACAACTTTCATATCCGAAGAGTCGTCGATATATGCAATACGAGCATCCTTTATCTGGAATAGTTTTAGCGCGACTTTGGTTTTTATTGCCGATGCCGCCGTATCCTCAACCTCCTCAACGGAATCTTCCGAAGGCTTCATAACATCCCAGTTGACCTGCCCATCGGGAAGAACACGTGCCGTAAGTCGCGCACCATCGAGGATAACGGAGTTAACCTCAATATTCGTCATATCAATAACGCTCCACAGGTTAACCTTAACACCGAACTCACGGAACGCTACAAGCGTATCGTTTGCAAAGTTATCGATGCCAACCACCGATAGTCCTTTCATTCCCACATAAAGGTTAGGGAAGCCCTTAATGAGTGAAACCTGAAAGTCGTCAAAATCGACCTTGGCATTTAGCATGCTATTGGTCTCACGCTTGGCTATCTGCATTAGCTGTGGTTTAAAAACTATAGGTATAACAACAGCCGCAGCTATAAAAAGTAGAACAATAGCAACTACTGCTCTAACCGAAAATTTTAACCACTTACTCATATCTCGTAATTTTATTTAATCGCACCATTTCCTCAAAGTTACAAAACATTTGCCCAAAAGCATCAAAGCATGTGTTAAACATCACAAACAATTAAAAACCAAATGCAAAGGGGGAAAACCACTTTGAGCTATCCCCGCACCAACGTACAAAAAGACTTTGTTGAACTAAATTATAAACTAACACTTGCCAAATCATATGATGCAATGATTTATAGCGTTATCCCTTACGAAATAATAAATGGAACTTTTTGTTAGCTTGATTTTTTTATAAATTTGAGATAGGTATGGTTAAGAGCATATTAGCACATTACTTTATTTAAGTGATATGTGCTAATTCCGTTTAATTATCTAATAGTTAAAAAAACAGCAATATGGCAACAGAAATAAAAACTTGGGAAATTATTAATGGCGAATTAAAAGAGATAAATAATTCACTTGCAGAGAATGGACGCAAAGAAAAAGATGATTTAGAAAAATGGTTAAAAACAAATCCTAAAATACTAGGAGAAGATATACTTATTTTTGGAGAACAAGTTTGGACAAAATCTGGTCCTTTAGACTATCTTGGCATTGACAATAGTGGTAATTTAGTAATTGTAGAACTTAAAAGAGACAAACTGGCAAGAGAAGTTCTTTCTCAGGCAATAGATTATGCTTCGGATGTGGCCAACTGGGACATTGAAAAATTAAATGAAATTTGTCTAAAATACTCAGACAATTCCCTGGAAGATTATATTGCCGATAATTTTGAGAATGTTGAACTTGACGACCTCTTAATAAATAATGCTCAACGAATCTTACTAGTTGGCTTCTCAATTGACGAAGCCTTAAGCCGTATGATTGAATGGCTTTCATCAAAATATGATTTAGGAATTAATGCAATAATTCTGAATTATGTGAAAACTTCATCAGGAAACGAGTTACTCTCAAGAACAGTTATTATTCCTGAAGAGATTGAAAAAGAAAAAACAAACAAGAAAAAGTTCAGTATTCCAATGTCTGATGAACCAGGTAACTACGAACCTGAAAGGTTAAAAGAATTGTTAAAAAATTACTTAAATAATAATCAATTGTCATCAAAAAGAATTAGAGACATTTTGTTACCTGTTTTATTGAAAAAAGACAAAACTACAAGAGAACAACTAAAAAAAGAATTTGTAAAAGCTGGAGAAGCAACAGATGAAAACAAAGCTGGATATTTTATAGCATTGATTTCAAATCAACTTGGACAAGAGAAAAAAGATTTTCTTCGTCAAATAATATCCTATGATTATCCAAAATATCATTGGGAAAAGGATAATTTTAGCATACGACCAGAATATAGAGACCTCGTGAAAGAAATTATTGAAAACGAGTAAGAAGTGTGAAAAATTTTGCATTAGATTTTTGTATAAATAAATAATGAAAAAATATTCTATAATAATTAGAATATGTTCAAAATTATTGATACTTCAAATAAGGAAGTATTGGCAGAAAATAATTTCACCGCTAACACATTTAACCTTGTTTCCCTGATTTTTAGCAATAAAACCTCATTCGCCATAACCGTTATACATGGATAGAGGCATAAACCGCTTCTTTAGTTCTGCCATTTGGAATACTTTATGCGCTGTTAATTAGAATCTTATCTCTCAAAATATAAAAAAACTTATTAGTAATCCAGAACATCATTCTCAGGAAATACTTTCACTTTTTTTTTGAATATTACAAACTATCAAAAAACCTGAACATTTCGGCATTGTTTTATGTTTAGGTTGAAAATAGCTCAAAAAAGTTTAAATTTGCTTAAGACCTAGAACTATGAACCTGCTCAAAAAGGTGTTTAATTTCTACTACGAGGGTTTTAAAAGCATGACCATTGGTAAAACCCTATGGATAATAATTCTAATCAAGCTCTTTGTAATGTTTGCTGTGCTAAAGGTTTTCTTTTTCCCAAACATCCTTAAGCGTAATTTCAAAACCGATGAGGAGCGCAGCAAGTACGTAATAGAACAGCTAACAACTAAACCTAAATAGCAATTAGCATGGAACACTTCGACCTATCGTTAGTAAACTGGTCGAGGGCACAATTCGCCCTTACGGCCATGTATCACTGGATTTTTGTTCCGCTAACCTTAGGGTTGGCGTTTATCATGGCGTTTATGGAAACGCTCTACTACAAGACTGGTGACGAGGAGTGGAAACGAATTACCAAGTTCTGGATGACCCTCTTCGGAATCAACTTTGCCATTGGTGTGGCTACTGGGATTATCCTAGAGTTTGAGTTTGGCACCAACTGGAGCAACTACTCCTGGTTTGTGGGCGATATTTTTGGTGCACCCCTGGCCATTGAGGGCATTATGGCATTCTTTATGGAGTCGACCTTTATTGCCGTAATGTTTTTTGGCTGGAATAAGGTTAGCAAGAAATTCCACCTGATTTCAACCTGGTTGGTAGCACTAGGTGCAAACCTTTCAGCGCTATGGATTCTGGTTGCTAATGCATGGATGCAATATCCTGCAGGCATGAACTTTAATCCCGACACCGCTCGGAACGAGATGCAAAACTTCTGGGAGGTTCTCTTCTCGCCAGTTGCCGTTAACAAGTTCCTGCATACCATTACGTCGGGCTATGTGCTTGCCGCGCTGTTTGTTATTGGTATTAGCGCATGGTACCTGTTAAAAGGACGGAATATACTACTTGCCAAACGTAGCATAATTGTTGCCTCGGTGTTTGGACTAATAACTTCAATATTTTTAGCGCTTACAGGCGATGGTTCGGCCTACCAGGTAGCACAAAAACAACCCATGAAGTTGGCTGCCATGGAGGGTTTATATGAAGGAACCGAAGGGGCACCACTTGTAGTAGTTGGTGCACTAACTCCAGGTAAAGAGTTCAACGATGAAAAAGACCCATTTATTTTCCGTATTCAAATCCCTAAACTGCTTTCGTTCTTAGGTTACCGTTCGGGCGATGCCTTTGTACCAGGAGTAAAAGACATTATAGAAGGAGGTTACACCTACACCGATAAGAATGGTAAACAAAAGGTTGCCCTCTCGGCCGAACAGAAAATTCAGCGTGGTAAAATTGCCATTCAGGCTCTGGCCGATTACCGTAACGCAAAGGATGCTGGCGATACCGCAGCAATGGAATACAATAGAAAGCTACTTGACGAAAACTTTGAATACTTTGGCTATGGCTACCTTAACGACCCCAAGAGCATAATACCCAACGTTCCTCTAACATTCTACAG
Organism: Tenuifilum thalassicum; assembly: GCF_013265555.1. Taxonomy (GTDB): domain Bacteria; phylum Bacteroidota; class Bacteroidia; order Bacteroidales; family Tenuifilaceae; genus Tenuifilum; species Tenuifilum thalassicum. The sequence continues at coordinate 2,909,292 of NZ_CP041345.1, forward strand.
CTTCCATATCATGGTTGCATTAGGTTTTCTGTTCATTGCCTTCTTTGCACTTATGCTTTATCTCATCTACTTTAAAGGTTATAACATTAACAAGTGGTTGCTTCGACTAGGCATCATCATGGTTCCTTTAGCTTACATTGCTAGCCAGGCAGGCTGGATAGTTGCCGAGGTTGGTCGTCAACCCTGGGTTATACAGGATATACTGCCTACCGTTGCAGCAGTATCGCGTATCGATGCAAGCGCAGTGCAGGTGACGTTCTTCCTATTCTTTGCAATCTTCACCACGCTGCTCATTGCCGAGTTGAAAATAATGTTCACACAAATTAAAAAAGGACCTAAAGATGGAGGGAAATAGCCATGGTTGACACAACATACATTCTACTTCAGCACTACTGGTGGTTTATCATATCGCTGCTTGGTGCATTACTGGTTTTCCTTCTTTTTGTCCAAGGAGGACAAACCCTAATCTACACGCTTGGAAAAACCGAAATGGAACGCACCATGCTAATAAACGCACTAGGCCGTAAATGGGAGTTTACGTTTACTACACTAGTCACTTTTGGAGGTGCATTTTTTGCTTCGTTTCCGCTGTTCTACTCAACAAGTTTTGGAGGAGCCTACTGGGTTTGGATGGCCATTCTATTCTGCTTTGTAATTCAAGCGGTATCGTACGAATACAGGAGTAAACCAAACAATTTCCTTGGCCCTAAAACATTTGAAATCTTCCTTTTCATTAATGGGCTGCTAGGTACAGTTCTTCTTGGAACAGCCGTTGCCACATTCTTTACTGGTTCGGAGTTTTCTGTAGCCAAAATCAATCTAACCAACCTCTCAAATCCTGTAATTTCATCGTGGGAAACCCCCTGGCATGGTTTAGAGGCTGCATTAAACCTGCACAACCTTTCGCTTGGCTTGGCTGTGTTCTTCCTAGCAAGAGTTCTTGCCATTCTGTACTTTATGAATAGCATTGACCATGATGAGATTTTTGCTCGTGCAAAAAAACAGCTGATTTACAACGCAATACCATTCCTAGTATTCTTTTTGACCTTCGTAATTTGGCTTCTTATTCGCGATGGATTTGCGTTAAACCCCGAAACCAACGAAATATTCATGCAGGAGCATAAATATCTGCTTAACCTAATACAAATGCCAATTGTGCTAGTGCTTTTCTTAGCCGGAGTTGTACTTGTTATTTGGGGAATTGCAAAATCAATCCTAAAAACCTACACAAAAGGGATATGGTTTGCTGGAATTGGAACAGTATTAACCGTTCTTTCCCTTTTCCTAATTGCTGGTTACAACAACACGGCCTACTATCCATCTACATTCAACCTACAACACTCCCTAACAATTTTCAATAGCTCGTCGAGCAAGTTTACGCTAACGGTTATGAGCGTTGTATCAATTCTAGTACCATTTGTAGTTGCTTACATCTGGTATGCTTGGAAAAGCATCAACAATAAAAAGATTGATGAGGAGGAAATGAAAAACGAAACTCACGTTTACTAAAGACTAATGATTATGAAGTATATAAATGAGATACTATGGTTTTTAAGCTGGCCGGTGCTAATTTACGTTTCGTATAAGATTACATTATGGGCCATAAAGTTTTGGGAGAAAAAATTCCCCGAACAGCTTAATGAATAGAGAATTTAAGCAACAAGCATAAAAATTGAACGGAATGATTAGGAGTAAACACAAATTACTCCTAATCTTTTTTTCAAATCTTGTAAATGAGGATTAGTCACACTATTGATTGTAATTTACGCTTTAAATAGATGCGAATCATTTGAAATAAAAATTCGAGTTAACTTGAGAAGTATTATTTCATGCAGTATGAAGTTTTGTAAACATTTGGGAAATATTGTGGTTATCTTTGCAGCAAGAATTCTCTAAAAAAAATTGGAAAATATAATCGACATAGTACCACTTACCGAATGGGGATTGGGTTTTGAGTTCCCGCTTCTCATTGCCGGGCCATGTAGCGCCGAAAGCGAGGAGCAAGTATTAGCCACTGCAAAAGAACTAGCAGCCGATGGCCGAGTTAAGATTTTTCGGGCTGGCGTATGGAAACCTCGAACACGCCCTGGAGGGTTTGAAGGGCTAGGTGAGCAAGCGCTAAAATGGCTTAAAAGGGTTAAGAGCGAAACAGGTCTTTCCGTTGCAGTAGAAGTAGCCATGCCCCAACATGTTGAGCTTGCACTAGAGTATGCGATTGATGTGGTTTGGTTAGGAGCCCGTACAACCGCTAATCCCTTTTTAGTAGAACAGCTTGCAGCTGCTCTATCGGGTGCAAACATCCCTGTATTGGTTAAGAATCCTGTAACACCTGACTTAGAACTTTGGATTGGCAGCATTGAACGCCTTTGGCGTTCGGGTATCAAAAGGATAGCAGCAATACACCGTGGATTTCATCCATACGAACGCTCACGGTTACGGAATATTCCCAAATGGGAAATTGCAATTGACCTGAAAAGTCGAATACCTAGCCTACCCGTAATTTGCGACCCAAGCCACATTGCAGGTAAAGCCAATCTTGTTCCGGAAATTGCCCAACACGCCCTTGACCTTTCCATGGATGGTTTAATGGTAGAGGTCCACCCTACCCCCCTTCAAGCTCTTAGCGATGCCATGCAACAGCTTACACCCAGGGCATTTATTAACATGATTGATAACCTCAACTTCCATTTCACCACATCAACCGACTACAGATTTATCGATTTTCTTGAACAGGTTAGAAATAGAATTGATTCAATCGATCAGCAAATAATTGAGCTGTTAGCAGCAAGAATGAAACTGGTTGAGCAGATTGGTGAGTACAAGCGAACTAACAATGTTTCGATTTTTCAGCTCCGCCGCTGGGAGAATATTCTTAAATCGCGAATAGAATGCGGAAAGCGATTAGGGCTCGATGAGGAATATATTAAAAACCTGCTTCAGCTGGTTCATAAGGAATCCATAAAGAAGCAGGCCGAAATATTACGAGGAAATCAGCCTAATAAAAAGGAATAGAATTACTCCTTTATCTCAGTCAGACTAAAATCAAAACCTTCCATTACAGGATTAGAAAGCACTTTTGAGCAGATTTCGGTAACCTTTTCCATGGCAATCTCCTTGCTTGCTGCTTCAATTTCAAGGTTGATATGCTTGCCAATTCTTACATTCGAAACCTCATTAAAACCTATACCATGAAGAGTTGCATTTACTGCTTTCCCTTGCGGGTCGAGTAGTGCCTTTAAAGGCATCACATTGATTTCGGCTAAAAACTTCATCATTTATCGATTTAATTGCTACAAAATTAGAGAAAATTCCTTTAATCAGACCTGTTTTTTAATCAACTTGTCAAACAAATAGTAGAAAACCGACAGCACAACATACCATACTATTACAAGCGAAAGCGATGCTTTCCTGAAAACCACAATTAAAAGTATAGCTCCAACCAAGAAGGTAAGCTGTTTGTAAGCAATTGCTGGTTTTAACGATTTGATTTTAAGCGAAAACATTGGTAACTCACAAACCAATAAGAACGATTGAACAACTGATAAAACAATCAAAACAGTTGAAGAGCTAATTATTGGGTTGTAAATATTCTCCCAGCTACTATTTGCACCAAAAACCAGACCTATAATTAGGAAAGCATTGGCAGGTGTAGGCAGGCCAATAAACGATGAGGTTTGACGCTCATCGATATTAAAAAGCCCAAGCCTCAACGATGAAAAAACAGCAACAGCAAAGGGGAGAAGCAATAAAAGATGGCCATCAAAGATACTTTGATCAGGAGTTAGGCCTAAACTTTGGCGAAGTAAATGGTAAAGAATAACGGCAGGAGCAACCCCAAAGCTAACAACATCGGACAGCGAATCAAGTTCCTTACCTAGCTGGGTGTAAGCGCCTATAAGTCGAGCCGTAAAGCCATCGAAAAAATCTAGCACTCCCGAAATGATAATAAACACACCGGCAAGTTCCAACCTTCCTTCAAATGCAGCAACTATTGATAAACATCCAGATAGAAGGTTCATCAGTGTTATTCCGTTGGGAATATGACGTGTATATTTTAATAAATTCGACATAAACTTATTACTTTTTTGTTTTTGATATCTGTTTCGTTATGGAACTAGAAGAAACCTTCCAAACCAAAGAACCAATTAAGCTACCAAGCAAAGCACCGCAAAGCACATCGCCAGGATAATGGACACCTAAATAGATTCTGCTATACGAAACAAATGCTGCCCAGGCGATTAAACCAACCGATGCCCAACGAGATTTATATAGCAGGCTAAGAAACACAGCTACCCCAAAAGTATTTGCCGCATGCGACGATACAAAGCCGTACTTACCACCACATCGCCCGACCAAATGAATCAATCCAGATAAATCGGGATTATGGCACGGACGAAGTCGAAGAAAAACATTTTTAAAAAAATGAACCGAGATTTGATCGGCTAGTAGCACCACAAAGGCAATTGCCAACAGCCACCAGAGTGTATTCCATTTATACTTACGAGCTATAAAAAATATTAGCAGCAGATAAAGTGGCAACCATGTTAACTTGCCCGATGCAAATAACATAACACTATCCCAAAAGGTGCTGTGCAAACCGTTAAGGAGCAAGAACAGTTCAGTATCGAGTTTAGCTAAATATTCAATCATATTCTCTATTCATTAAGGCTATTCCAAAGCATATCTTTCAGCTTATCAATTCCCTCACCAGTTACCGAAGAGATAAATACTGAAGGTATTTCGGGTAAATGCTTCGCAATATCTTTTCTTGCTTGTTCGTCAACCAAATCGCACTTGGTTATAGCAAGTGCCCTTTTTTTATCGAGAAGCTCTGGGTTATACATTTTAAGCTCATTCACCAAAATATCGTACTGGGCATTAATATCTTCGGAATCGGCTGGGACCATAAAGAGGAGCATAGAGTTTCGCTCGATGTGGCGCAAAAAGCGCAAACCAAGCCCTTTGCCCTCATGAGCTCCTTCGATAATTCCAGGGATATCGGCCATAACAAACGACTTATGATCGCGGTAGCTAACTATACCCAGATTTGGGACAAGCGTGGTAAAGGGATAATCGGCAATTTTAGGTTTAGCAGCGCTAACCACCGATAGCAACGTCGATTTACCTGCATTAGGGAAGCCAACCAAGCCAACATCGGCAAGAATTTTCAATTCCAGAATAATGTATCCTTCTTCTTCGGGTTCGCCAGGCTGAGCAAACTTTGGTGTTTGCATGGTTGCAGAGCGGAAATGCCAGTTACCTAAACCTCCGCGGCCCCCCTTCATAATCATTTCAACCTGTCCATCCTCAGTTATTTCTGTAAGCACTTCGCCTGTTTCTGCATTTTTGGCTACCGTGCCTATAGGCACCTCAATGTAGATATCCTCGCCATTTTTGCCTGTGCTTCGCATTCCACCGCCGGGTTGACCATTACCCGCAAAAATATGACGTTTATATTTTAAATGAAGTAAAGTCCATAGCTGTGCATTCCCTTTCAGGTATATATGACCACCACGACCACCATCACCGCCATCGGGGCCACCTTTAGGTACAAATTTTTCCCTGCGAAAATGGACACTACCTGCGCCACCCTTACCCGAACGGCAGAAAATCTTTACGTAATCAACAAAATTGGAATTCGACATGACTTTTAAAACTATTCAACAAAGTTACTCTAAAAACATGAAAGGAGAAAAAGGATAATTTAATTGATACTATTAGATTACTAACATTTTGTAAAAAGGGCTACCCCAAAGGATAGCCCTTAATTTATTGTCAACTATATCAACTACTACATCTCATTATCAATCACTTCGCAAATTCGTCCAAATATCTCATCTATTGTTCCCATACCATTTACTCCACGATACTTACCCTGTGCCTTGTAGTAATCCATAACAGGAAGAGTTGTTTTGTTGTAAATGTCGAGCCTTCCACGAATAATACTCTCGTCCTGGTCATCTGTACGGTCGCTCATCTTACCTCGGTTTAGCAATCGAGCAATAAGTTCGTCGTACTCCACTTCAAGGGCAAGCATCATTTTAATTGGGGCATTTTTAGCCTCCAACATCTCATCTAGTTTTTTTGCCTGTACGGTGGTACGTGGAAATCCATCGAACACAAAACCAGGCACATCGTGATGGTTTTCAAGTTCTTTGGCAATTAAGTTGATGACCATCTCATCAGGAACCAGCTGGCCCTTATCAATATACTTCTGAGCCTCCTTCCCTATTGGCGACTGCTCACGTATTGCAGCCCTTAGCATATCGCCAGTTGCTAAATGCTGCAGCTTATATTTCTCAATAATTTTTTGGGATTGAGTGCCCTTACCTGCGCCCGGAGGGCCAAAAAGAACAATGTTAAGCATTTCCTTATTTGTTGTATGGTTTCAGTAAATTTTTATTCTCCCATTACGTTGCTAAAATGCTTGAACAAATATAGATAAACAATTAAGATGACCAAAAAAATAAAATCGATTTTAGGCATCAACCCATGCATTCACTTGGGATATTTTTCTATCAATCTAACCATGACCAAACACAAACTCAAGCCTAAGCACAACTTACACTAATATTATGCCACAACATTAAAACTTAACAGATTTTTATTTCTTATCATGCAAAATAGGAATAATAAAGATTCTTATAACTCGTAAACCAAACCTATTCTAAAGTTTCAACCACTAGTTTTAATAGCGAAACCATCCGTTCTGCATTCTTTTCAAAAATGTTAAGTATCTCGTTCCAGCTTACGGGTGGTTCATCGGTTTTCCAGCAATCGTAATCGGTGCTCATGGCAATGGCAGCATAAGGCACGCTCAATTCATTAGCAAGCGCTGCCTCGGTGGCAACCGACATGTTAATTACATCGGCACCCCACGATTGGAACATCAACGATTCGGCACGTGTGGAAAAACGAGGTCCCTCAATGGTTACTACAGTTCCCTTTGGGTGACACTTCACCCCAATCCTTTTGGCACATTCTAAAATATGACTTCGTAGCTCAGCATCAAAAGGGTCTGCCATAGGAGTATGTACCGCACCATTAGCAAACGATTCGTGAAAGGTGCTCACCCTTCTCTTGGTAAAATCGATGAACTGGTCGAGAAGCACAAAATCGCCACGTTCAATCTCATTTCGTAAACTTCCACAGGCTGTAGTGGCAACTATGCAATCGACACTTTGCCCTTTTAAAGCAAAAAGATTAGCCCTGTAGTTTACTTCGGTAGGACTAAACTGATGACTAAGCCCATGTCGCGCAATCAGAACAACCCTATTATTCCCAATCATTCCAATTTTTAATGGTGATGTGGGCTTACCGTAGGGAGTATCAGCCTCAATGGTTTTGGCATCTTTTAGAATATCTGGGTTGTCGAGTCCTGAGCCACCTATAATTCCTATAGTCTTCACATCTAACAGTTTTTGTAAATTTAGAAAATCAACTTACGCATAAAAATCTTCCCCAATTTACTGATAAATTAGCTAATGAGTTTACCTTTGAAATCCAAAAAATAAAAAAATGCTTGTAGCCAACAAAGACTATAGGACTATATGGGTTAACGACACACATCTGCCCGATGTTCAAATTATTGATCAGCGGCATCTCCCTCATAGGTTTGTAGTTGAAACCCTTTCGACGTACAAACAAATGGCAACGGCCATTAAAGAAATGCATCTTCGCGGAGCAGGGTTAATTGGCGTCGCTGGGGCATTTGGGGTTTACCTTGCATATCGAGATGCTATGTATAGGAATAATTCGGTGGAGTTTATACAAAGCGCCATTTCTGAAATTCTTAACACGCGGCCAACTGCAGTAAATCTTAAATGGGCCATTGAGATTGTAACCTCAAGAGTTGAAAATATTGAAGCGATAGACGAGAAAGTAACCAAAGCCCTTGAGGTAGCCAAAGAGCTAGCCAACCTTGATGCTGAAAGCTGTAGGATGATTGGCGTTAACGGCTTACCCATAATAGAAGAGATTAGCCGTAAAAAGAATGGCGAAACTGTAAATATTCTTACCCACTGCAATGCAGGATGGTTAGCATTTACCGACTATGGCTCTGCACTTTCGCCAATTTACCATGCACATCGAAAAGGTATTAAGGTGCACGTATGGGTCGATGAGACCCGCCCACGCAACCAAGGGGCTGCACTTACAACCTGGGAATTACTCAACGAAGGAGTTCCCCACACGCTTATTGTCGATAACGTTGGAGGTCACCTCATGCAAAACGGCATGGTCGATCTAGTAATTACAGGTGCCGATAGGATTGCATCAAATGGAGATACTGCAAACAAGATAGGTACTTACCTGAAAGCTCTAGCAGCACATGATAATGGTATCCCTTTTTACGTAGCTGCACCAACATCAACCTTTGACTTTGCGCTAGAAACAGGCTTGGGCAAAATTCCTATCGAAATGCGAACGGGCGACGAAGTTAAGTATATCAACGGCCTTCTTAACGACAAAGTGGTTGACGTATTAATTTGCCCTACTCAAACCCAGGTGGCAAATTATGGTTTCGACGTTACACCATCGCGCTTAATTAAAGCATTTATAACAGAAAAAGGTATAATTGCTCCAAACACTGATGAAATAACAAAACTAAACTGCTAATTTTGCAAAAATTTTTTAGGTGTTATCTTTAGTACTCATCTAAGTTTCTTTTTACATTGAGATGAAGGACGGAATAATAAAATTTAATTGCAATTGGACTAAAACCGATCCAATTGAATCGCCTTATATCGACGAACTAATCCACTGGCACAAGGTTTTATTTCAGAAGGGATTTGTGGGTGTAGACAAAAAGGGTGTTGGTTTTGGAAATCTAAGCTGTAGAACAACAAACAACGAGTTTGTTATAACTGGAAGCGGCACAGGCGGAATTGCTGAGATAGGACAGCAGCATTTCGCTCTAGTTACATCATTTAATATACACCGCAATACAGTTGACTCCACGGGGCCAATAATAGCATCGTCGGAATCAATGACGCATGCAGTTCTTTACCTTTGCGATCCCAAGATAGGAGCTGTAATTCATGTCCACAATCTACCCATGTGGAGAGCCTTGCTTCGCAAGGTTCCCAAAACAGACAAATCAGCAGAATACGGAACTCCCGAAATGGCGAAGGAAGTTATAAAACTATATAGCCAAACCGACCTGAAAGATAGAGGAATACTAGTAATGGCTGGACATGAAGAAGGGATTATAACTTTTGGCCCTGATATAGCAAGTGCTGCGAAGCTGCTCCTACATTGGGCAGAACAGATTGGTTAAAACCTAAAATCAACTCCTATTCTTATTAGGTGAAATTGGAATGAGTTTTGGCAAGCATGACCTCCTGGTGGCAAAAAAACTTCTATTGCGTATCGCGATTTGCGAGGAGCTATTCTTAATCCATAACCAGCATACATCAAAGGATACCACCTATTAAATGTTCGTTCACTAATTGGCGAACCAGTATTTACATCCCACCAGCTGGCAATCATACCTCGTGAATAAGAAAGGCCTGTTCCAGCACTCAAAAAAATTGAAAATGAGCGGTACCTAAAAAGATCAAAATCGGCATATATACCCAATGTTGTTACACGATAATAATTATCTGGCACATCAGTAATCGCAAAATTCCTAAAGGAAGCAGCTTGAATCGAGGAGTTAACCCTAAGCCTTCCTCTAAAATATTGCATTTGAAAACCAATCCCCAAAGGAATACCTACACCCATTTCTCTTTGCCCCTCATGGTATGCTATTGAGGTAAATAGTTTTACACTTTTAACTCCCCTAACTCGCCACACCGAAATAGAATCCTGTGATTTTAAAATTGTTGTACTAAGAAATAGAATTCCAGCTATAAAAATCTTTCTCATTTTAAATAATCGCTAATAGTTCTTTTTTCTTTTTCGAAATTTAAAAAGGGATACTCATTTTCAATTTTAGCAATCTTCAATAGTGTCTTTTCTACAAACCTTTTAAAAGATTCGGACTGAGGATTAACAGGACGATGACCTAAAGCTTGCTGAATATTATGAACACTCTCAGCAATCCTCATCGCCTCAGGTTCAATCAGTGCAGCTGAAAACTTTTGCCAAATGTACTCTACGGCAGTAGTAGAGGGATGTAACATATCGGTATCATAAAAACGGTAATCCCGTAGGTCATCCATCATAATTTCATAAGCAGGGAAATAAAAAACATTCTTTGGAAAATTATCAATTAACTTATGAATGGCAAGTATTAGAGTAGATTTGCTTAGCTGGTTTCCTACAGCACCATCCTTCCAGTGCCGAATTGGACTAACGGTAAATATGAATTTAGCATCGGGTTTAACCGATAATACCTCATCAACAATACCACACCATTCAGCAACTATCTCATCAACAGTCAGGAGAGTGTGAGTAAACTCTTTTGCTGGCACCTTGTGGCAATTTGCCACAACCTCACCACTATTAACGAGCTTATAAACCCTTGCAGTTCCAAAGGTTATGGCAAAGAATTTCGCTTCCCTAACAAATTCGTAAGCTTTTCGGTTCGATTCATTAATTCTTGAGAGGCACTCCTCCTTGCTTTCCGATGAAAAGCGTGTATAATGATCGTAGCTAAACCAAATGCCATTTCTATAAGAAAGATCAGCACTGGAGTATTCTTTACCACTAAGAATATTTCTTATAACTTTTGCTACCGATAATGGATTATAAACCACCCCATTGGGGTTAACCATTACAGGCATTTTAAGGCTTTGCATAATGCCGCCTATGTTCTCGGTAAAACAAGAACCGCAAAACATAGTCGGTGTATTGTAGCCTAATCGGAAAGGGAAAGAGCTAGTATTAACCTCGGTTCTAAAGCTAATTTTAGAGCTTTTCATTTATCCAATCTAATATGCTACTAAAAACTTTATCCCTAACATCCTCGTGATGAAGTTCATGGTAACAACCCTCCCACTCAACATATGTTGCATTGGGAATTTTTCGTGAAAGTTCGCTAGTTGTTTTATGCGATGTTATGGTGTCTGCATTACCATGCATTAGTAAAGTTGGTATTTTTATCTTACCGCCATTTTTTAAGATATATTTAGTTGATTTTCTTATAGATGTGTATAACCTGGGCGTAATAAGACCATGATTCAGCGGATCGTTAGCATACTTTTCCACCTCTTCGGGAATTCTTGAGATCTGCTCAGGCTTAACAGTCGATTTAATTTGAATTATTGGAAAGACCACATTCATAAAACTGCTAACTGCTTCCATAAAAGGCGATGGAGGATTGGTTAAGTGTAGCCAGGGAGAAGTAGCAATTAGTAAATCGATTTTTGCTGGTCGGTTAACTGCATAGTTAAGCACAATGTTTCCACCCATGCTATGCCCGTAAAGAATAATAGGAAGCTTGGGAAACTTTTCCCGAATTTTTGTTATCGCCAAATCAATTTCGAACAGGAGCTGCTCAAAGTACTTTACATGTCCACGTCGACCCTCCGACTGTCCATGGCCTATATGGTCCCATGTTTGAACAACAAAACCATTGTAAGCAAACCTCTCTGCCCATGGCAAATAGCGCAACGAGTGCTCTCCGTGTCCATGAACAATAAGGACTATTCCTTTTGGTTCAACGTTAGGTTCAATGTGCCAAGCAAAAAGTTTTTTTCCGCTTGACGATTTCCAAGTTTCTTTTATCGGTTCCATAACATCTTCATTTATCTACTTATCAACACTTTACATTATTTCTCAACTTTTTTTTCACTATACAAAATACAAAATTTTAAATACTGATGCACCAATCAAATAGGTTATTGGAGAAAATCTACACAATTTTTTCTAATTTTCACGTTAGTTTTACACACAACCTAGAATAACCATGAGTAACGAAAATCTAAAACTTTCACCAATTGTTTGGGGGCATTGGCGTTTGGCAGAATGGAATCTATCACCCAAAGAACTTCTTGAATTAAGCCAAAAATGCATCGATTTAGGAATCGACACAATTGACAGTGCCGATATATATGGAAACTACTCATGTGAAAAGCTTTTTGGCGATGCCCTTGCGTTAAATTCATCTGTCCGCAAAAGTTTAAAAATAATAACAAAGTGCGGAATCAAGCTTCTATCGGATAAAAATCCTGATGTTTATGTAAAACATTACGACTATAGCGCAAAACACATTATTGGTTCAGTTGAAAATTCATTAAAAAACTTCCGAACCGATTATATCGACATGCTATTGTTGCATCGCCCTTCCCCATTGCTCAACCCCGAGGAGGTTGCCATGGCCTTTAGCAAGCTTAAAGAATCTGGAAAGGTCTTACACTTTGGGGTTTCAAACTTTCTTCCCCACCAGGTGGATATGTTAAGAGAATTCATATCTGTACCCATTGAGGTTAATCAGGTTGAAATTTCACCTTTACAACTTGAGCACCTACAAAATGGGAATTTAGACCACATGATTAAAAACCATATAGTTCCCATGGCTTGGTCGCCCTTAGGTGGTGGAAGATTGCTCAAACCAAAGAACGAGCATGAAAAAGGTATTTATGAAACTATTTTCAAAATAGCGAAAAACCATTCAGCCTTACCAGATCAAATTATCATTAGCTGGCTTACCTCACATCCCTCCAAAATAGTACCCATTGTGGGAAGCGGAAAGTTTGAACGTATTTCAAATGCCATGAAAGCGGCTAACATTAAACTTTCGCTACAAGAGTGGTTTGAAATTTATTCAGCAGCTCTGAATAACGAGGTTCCCTAACAATTAGCATTAACAACCTTGTTCATTTTCGGTCATTAGTGCACACAAAAAAATCATTAAAACCTATATCACAACTACTTATAAACATTGGCAAAATTATTGAAGCACTCTTTTGTTAAAAAAACTAAAAAAATAACTATAATAAAGGCTATAATTAAGTTTTAGCGTAATTGTTTAACTATCTGATATTTATGCACACTTGTTTACATAAAGCATTAATTTTATTGCCTTTAAGTATTGTTTTAACAAAAAAATAGCTTACATTCGAATTAATTTTGGGTTTAGTGTTTTATGGAATTATCTAAATAAAATTTATGATTCGTAGTTTTAAGATTATATTACCCTTATTTTTCGCTATTTGTGCTACAAATGCAATGGCACAATCGTCGGGAGTGTTGATTCAATCACCCGAAAACAAAAAAGAGTTTTGTGCAAACCAAACGATTACTCTAGTTGCAAAAATCGACATTCCACAAGAAGAGCTAACCCAACAAAAATGGATTGGTGACAAAGCAACAATTGTTAAGGAAATAGGGAATATCCTAATATTACGTCCAAAAAAATCGGGTGAATACAGCTACACTTTCATTGCTAAAAACAAAGCGGGGAAACAATTTGCCGATAGCATTAAAATAAGAATAAACGAAGTTGCGACACCAATGCTAACAAAGGCAAATAGCTCTTTAAAAGTTGACATTAAAAACAAAAATATGTTGCGATCCATTAATTACTTCTATAATGGGAAAGAGATTACAGAAATTGACTTCAGAAAAGCTCAGCAAAAAGGTAAATACTGGGTTGTTTGCACTTCAAGTAATGGCTGTTCAACATCTAGTAATGTTATAATTAAGAAATAACTTTTTAAAGTTTGAAAAATATAAGCTTATGAAAGCACAAGATATAGCCAGCAGAGTTCTTCGAACATCACTTTTGCTATTGATGGCCTTGATGTTTGCATCAAACATTGCAAAAGGACAATTTACGGTAACTATTCAAACTACAGGTGGTCAAACGCAAACCTGCCAGGGTTCAACCTTTGTTCTTACCGTTGACACGCAAAATGGTGTTGGTGATCCTAACTCATACACCTATAATTGGACTGGAGATGTTAGCGTTTTGTCAATAATCCCTCCTGGCAACATTGCAGTACTAAACACATCCTCATCCGCTGGTTCCTATTCGTTTAATTGCGAGGTTACTGATTTAGGGGCAAATGTAGCCTCTGATAATATCACAATTGATCTTCTTCAATCACCTACTGCTAGTATTTCAACTGCAGATCCCACAACATTCTGCGAGGGTGGTTCTGCACTATTAGAAGCATATAGCGAAGCCAATTATGCATTTCAATGGACAAAAGACGGTGCCGACATAAGCGGTGAAACAAGCTATCAATATTCTGCAACACAAAGTGGGTCGTACAGGGCAAGGGTAACCCTTACAACAACAGGTTGTTCAAGACTATCAAATTCTATATCTATTACTGCTAATCCATTACCTAATGTTACAGCAAGCAACGATGGCCCCACATGCTACAATGGGACACTTAACCTAACCTCAACACCCAATGGTATGGTATCCTACAGCTGGACCAGCACCTCTACAACCCCATTTAGCTCGACCGACCAAAACCCATCCATAACCAATGTAACACCAGATAACTCAGGAGACTATACAGTAACCGTTACCGATGGTAATGGTTGTGTAAACTCAGCCCAAACAACTGTACTGGTATACGACCAGCTGGATGGAGGCACAATTGGCTCTGACCAGACTATTTGTTACAATGGCGACCCAGCAGCTTTCACAGATATTACTTCTCCAACCGGTGGTGATGGTGCATGGACCTACCAATGGCAAGAAAAGGTTGGTGCAGGTAGCTGGACCGACATTACAGGCGCAACTGGTTTAACCTATGACGTACCCGCTGGGCTTACACAAACAACACAATATAGGAGAGCAGCTACTAATGGCTGTGGAACCGTTTACTCAAACACCATAACTGTTACTGTTTATGCAGCACTTGATGGTGGTAGTATTAGCTCCGACCAATCTATCTGTTATTCTGGCGACCCAGCAGCATTCAATAACGATGCCTCAGCCTCAGGTGGAGATGGAACCTTCACCTACCAATGGCAAGAAAAGGTTGGTGCGGGTAGCTGGACAAACATAGCTGGCGAAACGGGATTAACTTACGATGTGCCGGCTGGTTTAACCCAAACAACAATGTATCGGCGAGAAGCAACCAACCTTTGTGGTGTGGTATATTCAAACGAGCTCACCGTTACCGTTTTTGATGCTGTTGATGGGGGTACTATAGGCTCTGACCAAAGTGTATGCTATAATGGCGATCCCGATCCATTCACCGATGATGTTTCACCATCGGGTGGTAATGGAGCTTGGACCTACCAATGGGAAGAAAAGGTTGGCTCTGGTGCATGGAACGTTATTGCTGGTGCTAATAGCCCAACCTACGATGTACCTGCAGGAATAACACAAACTACACAATACCGCAGACAAGCAACCAATGCTTGTGGATCGGCCTACTCAAATGTAATAACCGTAACCGTTTACCCCCAAATGGATGGAGGTACAATAGCTGGCGATCAATCTCTTTGCTATGATTCCGATCCCGACCCAATTACTAGCACTGTTGATCCTTCAGGCGGAAACGGACCTTGGACCTACAGCTGGGAATATCAGTCGAACTGTGCTGGTCCTTGGATCACTATTCCTGGAGAAACTGGACTCACCTACGATCCACCTGCAAACCAAACAGAAACAAGGTGTTATCGCAGAGTTGCCACTAACAGCTGCGGAACAGTTTATTCAAACACGGTTACCATAACGATTTATTCCGATATCGACGGTGGTACTATTGCAACCGACCAAACCGTTTGCCCAGGCGACGATCCTGCTGTTCTCACTAGCACTACCGACCCAAGTGGTGGAAATGGACCATTTACATATTTCTGGGAAGAGGATACTGGAACGGGTTGGACTACAATTGCTGGAGAAACAGGGCTCACCTACGATCCACCTGCTGGCATCACTCAAACAACTTCGTTCAGAAGAGGTGCTACAAACTCTTGCGGTACTAAATATTCAAATGTTGTAACTGTTACTGTATCCAATGCAGTAGATGGTGGACAAATTAGCACACCTTCACCAGTATGCTATAATGGTGATCCCGATCCATTCACTGATGTTGTTTCTCCTTCTGGTGGAAGCGGAGCTTGGACTTATGATTGGGAGTACAACGAAGGAGGTCCATGGATTTCCCTGGGTGTTAATAGTTTAACCTATGATATTCCTGCTGGTCAAACAACCACTAGGACTTACCGACGGGTTGCAACCAATAGCTGTGGAACAGCATACTCAAACGAGGTTACGGTAACCGTTTACCCTGATTTAACCCCAGGTACAATTGATGGTGACCAAACACTCTGCTTCAATGGCGATCCTGCTCCAATAAATAGCACTACGCTTCCTAATGGTGGAGATGGAACTTGGGCATACTCCTGGGAATACCAGTCAGACTGCGCTGGTGCTTGGACAACTATAGCAGGAGAAACTGGCGAAACCTATGACCCACCTGCTGGACAAACAGAAACCAGATGCTATAGAAGAGTGGAAACCAACACATGCGGAACTGTTTATTCTAACACTACTACCATAACCATTATTCCAGAAATAACAGGCAACACAATAGCCAGCGACCAAACTATCTGTTACAATTCTGCCCCAGCTCAGCTAACTGGCCCCGTTCCAGGAGGAGGTTCTGGCTCTTTCACATATCGTTGGCAAATTAGCACTACTGGGCCAACTGGTCCTTTTAGTAACATTGCTGGTGCAACTTCTCAAAACTACTCTCCACCTGCATTAACTGCAGATACATGGTACCGCCGAGTTGTTACATCTAGTTCATGTGTTGATATTAGTAATGTTGTTGCCATAACAGTTCTACCCGCAATTGATAATAACACCATTAGTGCCGACCAGTCTATTTGCTATAACAATACACCAGCACAACTTGACGGCTCAACCCCAACTGGCGGGGATGGAAGTTATACTTATCAGTGGCAGAGCAGTACTACTGGTGCTGGCGGACCATTCACAGATATTGCTGGCGCGACAGACATTAACTATCAACCAGGTGCATTAACACAAACAACATGGTTCAGACGATTGGTTAATAGTGGTCCTTGTACCGATTCACCAAGCAATGTGGTTCAAATTACTGTTGGTGCAAACCTTGTAATTGATGGTTTCACAACAACCGATCCAACCTGTAATGGCTATACCGATGGACAAGCAACCGTAAACGTTTCAGGCGGTACGCCAGGGTACACATATAGTTGGAATACATCTCCTGTTCAAACCGGACAAACAGCTACTGGTCTTGCAGCAGGTACTCCATATAACGTGACCGTTACTGATGCAGCAGGATGCCAAACAATAGGAAGCATTACCCTATCGGAACCTGCAGCTATTGGGCTTGCTTCAAAAACCGTTACCGATGTAACCACTTGCGCAACAAACACCAATGGTTCAATTGAGGTACTAGGAAATGGGGGAACTCCAGACTATACCTATACGCTATACCAAGGCTCAACAAATTTAGGAACCCAAACCCCTGCTCATCCTGCTACCGCAATCTTCAACAGTCTTGGTCAAGGAACCTATACAGTTGAAATTACCGACGTAAATGGATGTCCTGCATATACCGAGGATATAGTTGTTAGCGGTCCCGACTCAATCAAAATAACCGATGTTACAACAACTCCAATATCATGTGCGGGTTCTGCAGATGGAACTATTACCATAACAGCCACTGGAGGTACTCCGCCTCTAGAATACTCAATTGACAATGGTGCGAACTTCCAGGCAAGCAATGTGTTCACAGTTGGCGAAGGATATTACGATATTGTAGTTCGTGATGTTAATGGATGTACAGAAACCTGGCCAACAACCGTACAACTCGTTGAACCTTCGGCCATTTCCTTTACCTACGAAATCACACAGGTTACAACATGTAATGGCGATAATTCAGGTAAAATAACAATCAGTAATGTAGCTGGTGGTTCTGGCTCGGGTTACGAGTACTCTATTTATGACCCTGCTGTATGGGAAACAAGTCCTGTTTTTGAGAATTTACCTGGCGGGCCAACTAATCCCTACACCATTAGAGTTAAAGACTCTCATGGCTGTATTTCTGTGGCCAATAACGGCAATCCAATCTATATTAATGAACCTACTCCTATCACTTTCTCAGTTCAAACTACCGACGTTACTGGTTGCTGGTATAATACTAACGGAACCATAAAAGTAACAGGTGTGTCAGGTGGTACTGGATTAAAAGAGGTTTCAATAGATGGTATCGACTTTTATCCAACAACATACACCTTTAACGTTGGGGTTGGTTCTTATACTGTTTACGTTCGTGATGCAAATGGCTGTATTGTTACACAACCAGCTAACATAAGTGGACCTCCAGCAATTGTAATGGATAACCTTACCACTAACGATGTAACCTGCTTTGGAGGTTCCGATGGCGATGTAACAGCAACAGCAAGCGGCGGAACTGGTGCTCTTGAGTACTCAATTGATGGCACTAACTTCTTCGGTTCAGGAACATTTAACAGCCTAACGGCTGGTAATTACACCATGTATGTACGTGATGCAAATGGCTGTATCCTTACACAAGATTTCACCATTAACCAGCCTCCAGCACTTTACTTTAGCACTCTCGATAAAACCGACATAACATGTAATGGTGCTAACGACGGTACAATAACACTTGCAGCCGACGGAGGAACACCTCCATATAGCTATAGCATAACAGGTGGTGCTCCATTTGGAAATACTACTGGAAGTTTCACTTCCCTCACTCCTGGTTCATATACACCTGCAGTTCAAGACAACAATGGTTGCGTAACAATAGTTTCAGCACCTGTTGATATTATTGAACCAGCATTGCTTACAATAAACACAGAAAGTTCAACTAACATTACCTGTTTTGGTGCAAATGATGGTACTATAACAGTTGAAGCAATTGGTGGTAACGCACCTCTCACCTACCGTCTTCTTGATGCAGGATCAAACGAGGTTGCTTCAAATAATACCGGATCGTTTACTGGTCTCTCTGCTGGAACCTATACTGTTGAAATTAATGATGCCAATAGTTGTGGGCCAATTACTGGTGGGCCTTATACAATTAACGAACCGTTACAACTAACTTACACTTACACCACTGTCGATTTGGTTTGTAATGGCGATGCAAGCGGCCAAATTTCAATTACTGCTTCTGGTGGTACTCCTCCATATGAATACTCATACGATGGAGGAAGCAACTATGAACCTTCAAATATTAAAAATGGTCTAAATGGTGGTGTTTATACTGTTATTGTCCGCGATGCAAATGGCTGTACCTATTCCCAAGACATCACTATAAATGAGCCTGCTCCTATTAACCTAAGCGTTTCAACAACTAATATTCAATGTAACGGACAGGCAAATGGCGAGATAGCAGCTACTGCAACAGGCGGAGTTGACCCATTGCAATATAGAATTGACGGCGGTGCATGGCAAGCAAACGGAAACTTTACTGGACTAACGGCAAAAACTTACTTGGTTGAGGTAATGGATGCAAATGGATGTATGGCAAGCGCTAATGCCGATGTTACAGAACCAAGTGCAATTAATATCGATAATATTACATCTGTTGACCCAACTTGTTCCTCTCCCGGAAGCATTACTGTTGTTGCTAGCGGAGGAACTGGCACCCTAACCTACACACTAACACCTGGTGGTATATCCAACACAACTGGGGTATTCAATGGTTTAGGTTCAGGAACATACACTGTAGATGTAACCGACGACAATGGTTGTGGTCCTGTATCGTCAGCGCCTATCACTTTAACATCACCCTCAACAATATCTATCGATAATGTCATTATTACTGATGTTTCACCATGTTACGGTGATAGCAACGGAAGTCTACAGATTGTTGCCTCCGGAGGAACACCTCCTCTTCAATACTCAATTGATGGTGGTGCATCCTACAGTCCAAACAATGCATTTACTGGTTTGGCTGCAGGCGATTACATCATTTCTGTAAATGATGCTAATAACTGCCCTCAAACTCAGCTTGTAACTATCTCAGAACCTGCAGAACTTGTTATCACTGATGTTACAGTTATTCAACCCGATGAGATTCATGTAACTGCTAGTGGTGGAACAGGCGCTTTAACATACGATCTGCTTGAAAACAACTCTGTTATCCAAACTAATGGAACAGGTGATTTTACTGGATTACCAACAGGCACCTATCGTGTTAGGGTAACTGATGCTAATGGATGTAATGTAGAAACCAACGATATAATTCTTGGTGCTAACATTACAGTGACTTCAACCGATGTAACTTGCTCAGGAGATAGCGATGGAACCATAACAATTGATATTACTGGAGGCGTTTCACCATTTACTGTAACATGTACAAACCTTGGTGGTACACCATTCACAGTAAACGACTTAGGTGAAACAACCCCTGGCACATTCTCTTTTAACGTTACTGGTTTACCTGGCGACACATACATCATAACAATAACTGATGCTAATTCTTACACCTATCCAACCTATCAGGTTGATGTTATAGAACCCGCCCCGCTAGTTGCTACCCTTCTTAACGTTCAAGATCCTTTATGTAACAACTCAAGCGATGGCGTTGCAACATTTAAGGTAGATGGTGGTACTCCAGTTATAATAACAGGGACCGATTCTCTTTATAACATAAGTTGGACCGATGGAACAACCAACTTTGGTCCAGTAACCGACACAGTTGCATCAACTGTGCTACCAGGAACATACACCTTTAGGATTGAAGATTCACATGGTTGCTACGTTGAGATTTCGGATGTAACTTTCAACAATCCTGCTCCTGTTGTTCTTGATTCAGTTAAAACCGTAGATGTTACCTGTCATGGCGATACAATTGGAGAAATCTCCATTTATGCATCGGGTGGATCAGGTGCATTAACCTACACAATAACAGGACCAGAAAACCACTCGAATAATTCTGGATTATTTACTGGTTTACCTGCAGGAACATACACCATATCGGTTACCGATGATAATGGTTGTACTGCAAGCATCACTAATCCAGACATAACCATTAACGAACCTTCTCAGATAATGATCTCTCGAACATCACCCGACGACACACTAGCTTGTCCTAACACTCCTGATGGTGTTCTTACCATTGATGTCACAGGTGGAACCCCCGATTACACCTACTTGTGGTCAAATGGCGAAACCACCAAGGATATCTCTAACCTCATTGTTGGAAAGTACTGGGTTGAGGTAACCGACTCCTACGGATGTACTAAGGTCGATACATTCAAAATCAATGGGCCAGACATGCTGCGTGTAGATGCTAACATTGAACTTGCTTATTGTCGGGAAATAAATGGTACCGATAAAGGAAGTATCACGCTTACAAATAGCACTGGAGGTTCTGGTGACTTTACAGACCTTACATTTGAATGGATTAACAGAACCGAAACAGGTACTTCCATAACAAATTTAACAGCAGGAAACTACACCCTTAGAATTACCGATACTGCAAATTGTCAGTACGATACAACATTTGTTGTTGGTAGAGAACCATTCTACGATTTTAGAGCTGTTGCAGGAAACGATACAACGGTATGCTTTAATAATCCGGTTACTCTTGTTGGTACTGTATCGGGCGGCGATCCAAGTTTAACATTTGATTACTACTGGTTTGAAAACACAGACCAATTATCAAATAATAACACGCTCTCTGTCACCCTAACCGAAAGCAAAACCTATCTACTCAAGGTTTACAATCAAGGTTCCCCCACCTGTGTTGAAGTTGACACTATCAACCTAAACGTTCTACCAGAAATTGGATTGCAAGTACCGCTTTACGTTTCTGCAGTTCAAGACACAATTATTTCAATACTTCTAGGAAAAGAGTACAACATTGATGTAATAACCAAGAGTGTTGAATACCCAACAACCTTTGAATGGAAACCTGCAGAAATGTTCTTGCCATCAACAAGTTGGAATTCAAGAATACTGGTTAACGATGATATCAAGAGTAAAATTCCTCAAAATCGTATTGTTCAGATTCAAGATCCGGTAACTAAACGTACTAATGAATACATTCTTGTTGATGTTATTGCAACTACCGAACAAGGTTGTACCGACTCAATCAGATTGTATACTAAGATTATAAATGATGTAACCATTGGAAATGTGTTCTCTCCCAATGGAGATGGTATCAATGATATTTGGCGTGTTCCAAAGAGCTATCTGTTCCCTGACCTCTCTATCGAAATCTTCGACCGCTGGGGATCACTTGTTTGGTCGGCCCGTGGCGATGATGCAGCAAAGGGATGGAATGGGAAATCAAATAGTGGAAAGAAAATGCCAATTGGTACTTATTACTATGTGATTAAGTACAACATAGACGCACAAGGTGCTAACTGGAAACCAATTACAGGTTCAGTAACTATTGTTAGGTAAAGGCAAAAATATTACCCGATATGAAAACGTTAAGTACAGCAATTCTTCAAAAATTCACAATAGTCGGCATAATCTTATGCCTTCTTACACCCAGCACTACAGTTGCTCAAGAGATTCCCCAATACACCCAGTTTATGTTTAACCCATATCTATTTAATCCAGCTATTGCTGGAACTCTGAATCATTACCAAGTACGTGCAAATAATAGAAACCAATGGGTAGGCATTAACGACGCCCCATTTTCTGTTAGCGCTAGCATTTATGGTCCATTTACCAAATACGACATGGGTTGGGGGGCATACATTACAAACGATGTAACGGGACCTACAGCTAAAACCAACTTTATGGGTACCTATGCCTACAATATGATGCTAACCGACGACATCAGAGTTTCTGGAGGTATCTCCTTTGGTATGATGCTATACAGGTTAGATGGAACCAAGTTAAAACTTGGTGAAGAAGCTGACCCTGTATACGACCCTGCCATTATTAACTCTACTAAAACATTAGTAACGCCTGATGCGTCTATTGGATTCTATCTCTACAGCACCAGCTTTAATGTTGGGCTTTCTGCGCATCAGCTTTTTGGACAGCGTTTAAAATTTTATCCTAAACCCATTGAGCCAAATCGTCTAAAACAACATATTATGCTTAGTGGTGGCTACTGGCTCTCCCTGAATAGAAATATGGAAATTGAGACTTCGCTTCTTTTAAAGTACATGTTTGGAAATCCTATGCAGGTTGAGGTTAATGGTAAATTCACATACCTTCAAAAAGATTATAATGTTTGGAGTGGCCTATCGGTTCGATACAAGGATGCCATTGCTATCATGGTGGGTTTTACCTGGCAAAAGAAATACATGATTGGTTACTCATTTGACTGGAGTTTACTTGGCATTAGAAAATACAACTCTGGTTCTCACGAAGTTATGTTTGGTTACAATTTCGATAAACTTAAATAGTTATTTTACAATTTAGATTAGGGAGTAGGAAGCAAGCCTGCTCCCTTTTTTATTTTTTAATTATAGGTACGAAAAAATGTAATAGATTTGTAAGTTAATTTAAACTCTCGGTATGATGAAATTTTCAAAATATATTGTCCTAACAATCCTTGTCTTTGTATCGGTCACTTGTAAAAAAGAAAAAAGCATTATTCCAGAAAAGGAAATGGTTACCATTTTAACCAAAATCTATCTAACAGATGGGATAATCAGTGTTCCTTCAAAAAGTTCTTTGTACAGAATCGATACAATTGGCTATTACGAACCCATCCTAGAGAAATATGGCTACACTGCTGAACAATTTGATAGCTCAATAATTTTTTACTCTAAAAAAACAGAAGTACTAGATAGAATATATGATAATGTGATAATGCAGCTAACAATTCAAAAGGATAAATTATTACAAGCAAAGGATACATTAAACCACGAAACCGAAACTTTAGTTAATAGTTCTGCTAACCTATGGCCTTTAAAAACCTCATGGAATATGGCGATTGATTATTCAAATAATCCTTCGCTAGGCTTTGATATCCCAACACCTAGTCTTGGTATATATACCATATCGTTTGATGCACAAATATTCCCCGACGATGAGGCCATTGATGCTAGGCATTATATTTTCTTCTATTACAACAACAATACCCCAACCGGTGTTAGAGAAAACCCAAAGACCTTTGTATATAAAAAAGACGGCAAGAAGCACCACTTTACCTACCAGTTTGTATTAAAAAACAAACAGGTAACTCACCTTAAAGGTTGGCTTTACGATACTGGTAACGGAAACAGTTCCTTTAAAAGAAGTGCTAAGTTTGAAAACATCATGGTAACTTACACGCCAACTAAGGAAAAAATTAAAGAAACCCCCTTGCCTCTTAATAAAGGCAAGTTAAAACCACTTAAAAAGTTAAAAAAAGTTGATGAACGATGAAGCGCTTTGCCGCAAACTATATATTTCCTGTCACTTCCGCTCCAATTAAAAATGGTGTTATTGAGGTTGATGAAAATGGCCAAATAACAAACATCTTTGAACAGGGTGGTAACTTTCAGGAAATTCATTCCACACAGTTCTTTAATGGAGTGATTGTACCAGGCTTTGTCAATACACATTGCCATCTTGAGCTGTCGCACCTTAAGGGAATGAAACCCGATAAACCAGGCATAGCGGGTTTTATTGAAGCCGTTACTAATCAACGTAAGGTTTCGGATGAGTTCATCCATAAATGTATTGAAGACTCTCTTAAGGAAGCATATCAAGCGGGAACATCTGCAATTGGAGATATTTGTAATACAACCGATACGCTTCCGCATAAGTTGGAATCTAAAATTGAGTTTTTCAATTTCGTTGAACTTTTTGGAATTGACCCTGCAGTAGCACAAAATACTTTTGAAAATGGCATAAGGGTGCTCAATCAATTCAAAAAACACTTCCCAAAGCAAAGTAGCTTAACCCCACATTCTACCTATTCACTTTCGAAACCACTTTGGAATCACATCCATAATCATTTAAAATCAGAGGAAATAAAAAGGGCAAGTATTCATTATGGCGAAAGTAAGGCAGAATACGAATTCTTAGAAAGTGGCAGCGGGCCACTTTATAATAGATACAAGGGTTCTAAAATTAATTTTGAGGTTCCAAACAATCTAACTCCAGCTCAAATTGTAATTAATAACATTCCTCCACACGTTAAACTTCTTCTTATTCACAACACATTTTCTCAAGCTGATGAAATTAAGCTGTTATCGGAACAGTACAGTAACCTTACATTAGTTACTTGTCCAGAGTCAAACCAGATAATAGAGAAAACACTACCAAAACTTAGCAAGTTTAAAGATTTAAAGGTAAATATCGCAATAGGAACAGATAGCCTTGCATCAGCAACATCGCTCTCCATGTTAAACCAAATCAATATCATTTTAGATAATTTTAACGACATTGATTTCGAAACAGCTCTCTCCTGGGCTACTATTAATGGTGCTAAAGCCCTTGGGTTTAACTCTAAACTTGGTAGCATTGAGAAAGGGAAAAGTCCAGGGTTGGTACTAATTACCAATTTCGATTTTAAAAATATGAAGCCGACAAAGGATAGTATTGCACAAAGATTAATTTAACTATAATGGCCACTTTTCTATTTGATAAAATAATATTTGGACCTGTAAAGAGCAGGCGATTAGGAGTTTCGTTAGGAATAAATCTCCTTCCTACAAATAAGAAGATTTGCTCATTTGATTGCATTTACTGTGAATGCGGTTGGACCGACTCCATGGATACCGACCAATACCCATCATTTGAGTTGTTCTCAAGCAAACTAGAGGAAAAGTTAAGAGAGATGCGAGCTATAGGTGAGTTGCCCGATGTTATTACATTTGCTGGGAATGGAGAACCAACATTACACCCTAACTTTCCTGAAATTGTCGACAAAACCATAGAGCTAAGAAACACCTATTGCCCTGAAGCTAAAATTGCAGTTTTATCAAACTCTTCGCTAATCCATAGAAGGGAGATTTTCGAATCGCTTCTTAAAGTCGACCAGAACATTCTAAAACTAGATTCTGCAATTGAGTCAACAATTGAAGTTTTAAACCAACCCCTTTACAGATTCAACCTACAAGAACTCATTAGCAACCTAAAACGATTTAGAGGAAATTTAATTCTACAAACTCTTTTCATCAAAGGAAAATACAAGGGACAAGAAATTGACAACACAACAGATACCGAAATAAAAGCCTGGCTAGAGGTAGTCAAGCAGATAAATCCCAAGGAGGTTATGGTTTATACCATTGCCCGCGATACACCGCTCACCGGTTTACAAAAGGTAAGCAAACCCCGTCTCGACGAAATAGCCAATTTGGTAAAATCGCTTGGAATCCCTGTTCAGGTATCGTACTAAATGAGCGAAACAAAAAAGAAAACAATCCTGTTTAGCCCGCTTGGCTGGGGACTTGGCCACGCCAGCAGAATTATACCGCTCATTTCCAAAGAAATAGAGCAAGGGAATAACGTTATTGTTGCCGCTGATAAAAGCAGCATCGCCCTAGTAAAATCAACATTCCCAAACATTACAACCATTCCGTTTAAATCGATAAACGTTCGATTTTGTAAAAATAATAACCAACTATTGCCCCTATTTTGGTTTGCTCTTAGGATACCATTTGTTCGGATTAGGGAACATCGAAAACTTCAGCAGATAATAAAGAAATACAAGGTGGACATGGTGATTTCGGACAATCGCTATGGACTGTATTCAAAAAGAGCTTTTTGTGTTATTATTACCCATCAACTCAGGATAATTCCTCCCAAACCATTTGGTTTTACCAGCAAGCTAATCGAAATTTTATTAAAGAGATGGCTGAAAAGATTCAACGAGGTTTGGATTCCCGATTACCCCCAAGAAAATTCCATTGCCGGAGAACTTTCCAGAAGTAACGGTTTACCCAACATAAAGTATATTGGCTTGCTATCCCGATTTGAACTAATTACTCCTAACACATCTGATAGATACTGGGAGCTGGTTGGTATTGTTTCGGGCCCAGAAGCCCACCGAACCATTTTTGAGGAAAAGCTAACCCAGCTTGGACAGAAGTTTAAGCTCAAAACACTAATCCTTAAAGGCATTCCAAACCAAGGCAACGAAATAATCCAAGAATCGGAATATGTTTGGAAATCGGGACACCTTCCGGATATTGAATTTTACAGCGCTATTAAAAACGCAAGGTACATAGTTGCCCGTTCGGGTTACAGTACCATAATGGATTTGCTCACTATAGGAAAATCAGGGCTGCTGGTTCCCACTCCCGGCCAAACAGAACAGGAATACTTAGCAAAACATCTGGCTGAAAAAGGGTTTTTTAGAAGTGTAAAACAAGATAGTATTTTGAATATCACGCTAGCAGAACTATAAGAATATCTTTTAAATCAAAATAGTTCATTTTAAAGGTTCGTCTTTTCAATATGCTTGCATTATCAAATAACCCTTATGGTCGCGTTGGGTCACACTAAATTAAGTTTAGATTAACAAAAAAGTTGATTTTATATCTAATTTCTACCAAACAAAAAATCCGTGATTTCTCACGGATTTTCTTGTGTTTTTTTATTGCACCTACTATTCTGGATGAATAGCCTCAACAGGGCAAACATCTGCACAAGAACCACAATCGGTGCAGATTTCAGGGTCAATTTTGTAGATATCGCCTTCAGAAATTGCTTCTACTGGGCACTCATCAATACATGTTCCGCAAGCGGTGCAATCGTCAGAAATCTTGTATGCCATCTCTTTAAAATTTAGTTTAACGGTTTACTTTTATCATTGAACTCATGGCAAATTTATAGACATAAATTTAACTTCCCAAAAAAAATATGCTATTTAAGGGTAATTTAGAAACCTTTTAAAACTTCCACTTAGGCGCAAAAGAATATGATAGCATTAGCTCATGGGTACCAGTATTGATTCTCGACAACTTGTTAAGAGAGAAATCGAATGCATACCCAAAGGAAATATCATTATCTAGTTTCATGTCAAAAAATATACCCATTGCATCGCCAAACCTGTAATGCATACCAAAATAAAAACGCCTTTTGTACATTGCTTGAGCAGTTAAGTCAACTGTCATAGGAACCCCAATCATTGCACCCGCTAACATTGATGGCATTAACACCCAATCGGAGTTGAGTTCGTAGTTATACCCGCCAATAATGTAGAGAGGACTTTTAAGTGTTTTGTCAAACTTTCTGTCGAAGCTTGTTTGAAGCATTCTAGGGAGCGAAAGACCAGCATAGAACTGGTAAGAATAAATATAAGCACCTATTCCAATGTTAGGGTAGAATCTTTTTTCGTTTTGAGTAAAAGCTGGGTCATCGGGGTTTACAACGTTAAGATTTGTAACAGAGGCGTGGTAATAAGTAAAGCCCCCTTTAATACCAAGCGATAGCGTGATATCATCGGTTACTCTAAGGCGATAGGCATAAGAACCCGAAAAATGAGTGTTTGACAAAGGCCAGGTATTATCGCTCATAAGATTTAAGCCAACACCAATTTTCTTGTCGGGCCAGGGCATATGAGCGGAATAGCTTAATGTGGTAGGAGCACCCTCTAATCCCACCCATTGCAAACGCGATAGCAAGCTCATATTTAAATTTCGAACAGTTCCAGCAATTGCTGGATTTATCGAAACAGGATTATGCAAATAGTGGGTAAAAATTGGTTCCTGTTGCGCTTTAAGAGATGCTGTCCAGAGGACAGCAACTCCTATTGCAACTATTATTGAAACTTTTTTCATAACCATAAAATATTTTAGTACGAACGCTTAATAAATACACTTCCCTTGTAAATCTTACCAGTATCCTTTATTTGAAGTAGATAATAGTAAGTGCCATCAGGCAGTTTAGAGCCAATAGCCATAGAAACATTTGAAGTTCCATCCCAATCGTTCTTATAGTGGTTGCTCTTGTAAACAAGGTTCCCCCAACGATTATAAACATGTAAGGTAACTTGCTGGTAGAACTCAATATTTTGAACTTCGAATGTATCATTGATATCATCGCCATTAGGAGAGAATGCATCAGGCACTTCAACCTTCTTATTTGGATCTGTAACTACATTAATTGTTACGGTAGCAATGTCGCATTCATCGTCGATGTCACAAACTTTGTAGGTAAAGCTTTCCTGTCCTTTGAAACCTGTTAGAGGGGTATACTGTACTCGGTAATCACCTGTAATAATTGCATTACCATTTACCGGTGAGGTTTCAAGTGTTACAGATTTAACTCCGTCGTTAAGGTTCAAGTCATTTGCAAGGACATCAACAATGATGGTTGCATTCACATAGGACTCTACCTCATCGTCAATAGCATCAGGAGTATAATTTTCGCGGTTAAGAACATTAATAACAACTTTTGCTACCGAATAATCGCCATCGATATCCTGGATGTAGTACCAGAGCGAATCGACTCCGTAGAAGTCTTGATTTGGTGTGTACCTTACCTTGGTATTGCTTCCCGTAACCATTTCGGCAGTACCATTTAGCGGTTGTTGATATACAACAGCTACTATACCCCCATCATTCTTATTGATATCGTTGAATGTAGGATCAAACTCTACGGCTCTATTTCTGTAAGCAGTAACAGTATCGTTGTAAGCTAAAGGAATATTATTACTTTGCTTAACTCTAATGTTAACTGCTGCCGAAGAGCAATCGTTATCAATATCGCATACCTGATAGCGCAGGTAGTCTTCGCCTAAGTAGCCTGCATCTGGGGTGTACTCTATGGTATTATCCGAGTTGAGAACGGCTGTTCCTTTCAATGGTCGCTGAGTTATTAGCAGCTTAATTCCACCATCTTCTAAGCCAGTATCATTGAATAGCACATCAACAGACACGGGTGTTTCTAGAACAGTGCCTCGGTTATCGGGGTTAGCAATTGGTTTATGGTTTTCGCGTTCAGTAACGGTTACATAGATTGTTGCTATGCTGTAGTCACCATCCTCATCTACTACACGATATTTTAATGAATCGGAGCCAATGAACCAGCTCGAAGGAATATATCTAATGTTCCTGCTATCGTATACATAAGCAAATCCATGCCTAGGACTGCTAAAGACCTCAATGAAATCAACACCATCATCTAGCTGCTGATCATTTGCTAACACATCAACCAGTACAGGTTTATTCATCTCGGTAATAGCAGTATCGTTTACAGCAACTGGAACAAAGTTTTGCTCTTTCACATTAATGGTTACAGTTGCCACATTACTTGTATCATTATCTACATCGGTTAAGAAGTAGGTAAACTCAGCCAGGCCTAAATAATCGGTTGCTGGTGTGAATGTTACGGTATTATCGGCATTTACACTAACCGAACCATGTGAAGCATTTGGTTCGCTTTCGATGTGTACAACAATCCAACCATCGTCTAAGCCTGAATCGTTGATTAGTACATCAACATCAACAGGGGTATTGATTGATGTAGCACGTCTATCGTCATTTGCTACTGGAATACTGTTAGGTTTTTCTACTACACTAACATATACCTTTGCAATTGAGTAATCGCCATCCACATCTTCAACCACATAGGTAAACTCGTCGTTACCTAAGAAGAAGTAGCTAGGATTATAAGTTACAGTATTATCGGCATTAACAATAACACTTCCGAACAGAGGATCCGTTAAAATATATAGACTCTTTATTCCCTCATTCAACAAGGTGTCATTGTCAAGTACAGAAATATCAATTGGGGTATTAACATAAGTAGTAACGTAGTCGTCATGAGCCTCGGGGATCATGTTGAAAGGCTTAACATTCAAGTAAACCGTAGCTTCACTCCACTCACCATCGGCATCGGTAACTCTATACTTGAACTGATCGGAGCCAAGGAACTCAACAGTTGGGGTGTATGTTACAGTATGATCATCGTTAACATGAGCATCACCATTTGCTGGTGTTTCAACTACAGTAATAGTAAGTGGCTCATCCTCAATTCCTTTATCGTTGAAAAGTACATCAACTACGCGAGGTGTTTCGAAAGCTACTCCTCGATAATCGTCATTTGCTACTGGAGTATGATTAACACCCTCAACAACAGTAACGGTAACAGTTGCAACCGAGTAATCGCCATCTACATCCTCAATAATATATTGGAAGGTATCGGTACCAAGGAACATGTACGAAGGTATATATCGAATTGTCCTATTCTGGTTAATAACAACTGTACCAAACTGAGGCTGGGTTTGAATTCTTAAATCTTGGAAACCATCATCCAGGCCTGAGTCGTTAGCAAGGACGTTGATGTCCACCTCTGTATTCATCGTCGTAGTAGCAGCATCATCGTTAGCCAATGGAACAAAGTTCTCTCCATCTTTAACTCTAATTGTAACCTGAGCCTCATCGCTATCTCCATCCTTATCGGTTACAGTATAACGGAAAGTCATTTCCCCTACAAAATCAGTCGCAGGAGTAAAGGTGATAGTATTGTTGCTCTCAACCTGAACAGTTCCTTGAGCAGGGTTCTCTGCTATGGTAACAACAATTGGTTCATCGTCGAGGTTTTGATCGTTAAAGAGGACATCAACATTTACACTTTGGTTGAAACTACAACCACGTCGGTCGTCGTTGGCGATTGGAACAACATTAACTTTATCGTTAACAGTCACGGTAACAGTTGCCACATCCCAATCCCCATCTACATCTTCAATAACATACATGAATGTTTCAGTACCTACAAACATGTTGCTAGGTGTGTAGGTAACTGTTCTTGAAGAGGTGTTAACTACAACTGAGCCAAACTGTGGCTGTTTGTAGATATAAAGTTTTCCGAAGCCATCGTCTAACCCACTATCGTTAGCGAGTACATTAACAATAACAGGTGTGTTAACCTTAGTTGAGGCAGCATCATCAACAGCAGTAGGAACATAGTTTGTACCAGACTTCACATTGATTGTTACCAAAGCGTCATCGCTATCGCCATCGGCATCAGTAACAGTGTATCGGAAATTCATCTCACCTACAAAATCGGTTGCAGGGGTGAAGGTAATTGTATTATCGGGGTTAACAACTGCTATACCTTGAGCAGGTGCCTGACTAATGGTAACAAGAAGAGGCTCGTCATCTAAACCTGTATCGTTGAATAGAACATCAATTGTTCTACTTTGATTGAAGCTACATCCTGCACGGTCGTCGTTTGCAACTGGTATTACATCGGTTTTTTCCGCAACGGTAATTGTTACAGTTGCAACAGAGTAATCGCCATCGGCATCTTCAACCAGGTATTCAAAGGTGTCGTCGCCAATGAACATGTAGCTTGGGTAATAGGTTATGGTTCTATTAGCATTAACTGCAACAGTTCCGAATAAAGGTTGAGTATGAATGGTAAGATTTCCAAAACCATCTTCAAAACCAGTATCGTTAGCTAGCACATTGACATCGACAGGAGTATTCATTATAGTACTAGCGTTATCGTTTTGAGCAACGGGTACATGGTTTTCACCAGCTTTTACAGCAACAGTTACCACTGCCTCATCGTTATCGCCATTAACATCGGTAACTATGTATGTAAAGGTTACCTGGCCAACAAAGTCGGTTTGTGGAGTGAATGTCACTGTATTATCGGCATTAACAGTTGCAGTACCTGATGCAGGCGGCTGGTTAAGAGTAACTGTTAATGGGGTGTCATCAAGCCCAGTATCGTTGAATAGAACATCAACAACAACACTTTGGTTAAAGCTGCAACCACGATAGTCGTCGTTAGCAACAGGGATAGCATTTTGCTTATCGAGAACAGTTACGGTTACAGTAGCTAGAGCGTAGTCACCATCGGCATCCTCAACCACATACTGGAATGTTTCTACTCCAACAAACATGTAGCTTGGTGTATAGGTAACTGTTCGATTAGCATTTACGGTAACTGTACCAAAGTCGGGTTGTTTGTATATGTATAGCGAACCAAAGCCATCGTCTAATCCATTATCATTGGCAAGTACGTTGATAAATACTGGTGTATTTAGCTTTGTAGTTGCATTATCGTCGACGGCAACTGGAACCACATTAGGATGATCTTGATCTTTAACGGTTATAGTTACAAAAGCATTATCGCTATCGCCATCGGCATCGGTAACTGTGTAACGGAAAGTGATTTCACCAACATAATCTGTCGCAGGTGTAAATGTAATGGTGTTGTTGGTTTCAACAACGGCAGTTCCAGAAGGTGGTAACTCGGCTAGGGTTACAGTTACAGGTACATCCTCAAGACCAGTATCGTTGAATAGAACATCAACATTTACACTTTGATTAAAGCTACAGCCGCGGCGGTCGTCGTTTGCTACGGGTTGGTAATCGGGGGTATCAATGATATTAACTACCACTTTAGCTATAGACAAATCGCCATCTACATCAGTAATCATGTAGTAGAACTCCTCGGTTCCAACAAACATGTAGGTAGGTGTGTAGGTAACAGTACGATTAGCATTTACCTGAACAGAACCGAATTCAGGATTTTGGTAGATAGTAAGGCTACCAAAGCCATCGTCAAGACCACTGTCGTTTCGTAGGACATTCACAACTACTGGATTATTGATTGTAGTAGTTACGGTATCGTTTACTGCAATAGGGGTAATATTAACACCATCCTTAACCGTTATGGTTACTGTTGAAACAGAGCAATCGCCATCGTTATCGCAAACCTGATACTGGAATGCATCGGTTCCAACATAATCGGTATTAGGTGTATAGGTAATAGAATCGTTTGTTGCGTTAACCTCCCATGTACCATTAGCTGGATCATTAATAACTGTAAGCGATGCAACTCCATCGTCTAAACCTGTGTCGTTAGTTAACACATCAACCTTAACTGCAACGTTTTTAGATGTTGCCCTTGAATCGGGATTAGCAACAGGTAAGCTGTTTTGAGTATCGCTAACGGTTACAGTAACGGTAGCTAAATCGTAGTCACCGTCAACATCTTGAAGCATGTAAACAAACTCGTCGGAACCAACGTAATTGGCATCTGGGGTATAGGTGATGGTTCTGTTAGCATTAACAACAACATTACCATGAGCAGGATGAGTATAGATAGTTATACTACCAAACCCGTCGTCAAGGTCGCTGTCGTTTGCTAGGACGTTAATTGCTTTTGCAACATTCTTAGTGGTTGTTGCAGCATCGTCGTTAGCTACAGGGATGTGGTTATTATCACGAACATTAATAGTTACGGTAGCCACATCATAGTCGCCATCACCATCAGTAACTCTATAGGTAAATGTTGCTAATCCTATATAATCGGTAGCTGGGGTAAATGTAATTGTGTTATCGGCATTTACAGCGGCGTTTCCTTGTGCCGGTATCGAATTATTTTCAATAGTTACGGAAATTCCGCCATCTTCAAGACCGGTATCATTTATAAGCACATCAACAACTCTTGGAAGATTTACCGTTGTTCCTCGGTTATCGTCAACGGCAATAGGAGTATCGTCAATTGCACTTACTGTTACAGTTACATTAGCTTCGGCCCAATTGTCATTATTAAGAGTAACCCTATAGCTAAATGAAACAGGTCCGTTATATGTTTTAACTGGTGTAAATCGGATTGAATTATCAGGGTTAACAATAACAGCTCCCTTATCGGCATCGGGTTCGGTGGTTATTGTCACAGACTTAACACCCTTATCAAGTCCTTTATCATTTGCCAAAACAGCGATATCAATTGATGTTTCCTCATCCGTAGCTGTATTATCATCAACAGGACGTGGTGTAACATCATCGGTATTAGTAGCAGTTACAGGTGAAATGGATAGGTTGTTGTAATTTGGATCAGTACTTGAAGTTGTAATATCAACCTGGTATGCCTGGTCACCATCATCTAGATCATCATCCACACCAGTTAGTGTAACAGTAACTGGCGTATTCCAATTGCCAGCGGTGAATGTATGTGATGACGGAGAAACTGTCCCTTCATTTGTATTGCTAGAAGTAAATGTAACATCAACATTTGCAGTTGGTGCAGTGTTAAGGCTCATTTCAAAAGTAGCAGTTCCTCCTGCTTCAGTGGTAACTAAACCACTTACAGGGAATATATTTACGCCTGCCTTATCGTCATCGATATTTTGAAGGGTTATATCGTTAGGATCTAATCCGTTATAGTTTGCATCGGAAGAAATTGCAGGGTCAAGAGTGATAGTGTATGTTTGATTGCCATCGGCAATAGCATCATCAACTCCTGTTACCGTAATTGTTTGTTCACTGTTCCAGTTTACAGTAGTGAATGTCACGGTTGTAGGACTTACCGTACCCTCAGCTGTATTTGAAGAGCCGATTCCAATTGATACATTAGCAGTTGGTTGTGAGTTTAGCTTAATGGTAAATGTTGCAGTGGTACCATCTTCACGTGTGTTACCTGAAATTGATGAAACTATTATTGCTGCATCGTCATCATCAATACAAGTAACGAGAATATCGGGAGGATTAATAGCAGAATACTTTGTATCGAGCGTTGAAACACCCGAAGTTTCTACTGTAAAATCAACATCTCCATCATCAATAAAATTGTTAATAGGGGTTATAGTTAAATTCTGTTCTACATTCCAGTTAGAGGTAGTAAACGTTAGGGATGAGGGAGAAACGGTTCCCTTGCTGGTATTATTCGAGACAATATTAAAAGTAATATTTGCCGTAGGTTTGGTTGCGAGTTTAAATGTAACAGTTACAGGGCCATCACTTTCGGTGTACGATAATGAAGTTGGATTAACGATATAACCGGCCACGTCATTATCGCGGTTAGTAACCGATACGTCAAGTGGGTTTAAATTATCATACTTAGTATCAGAGCTAACGCAGGGTTGAGTGTTAATAGTATAGGCCACATCATCATCATCAATATCATCGTCAACACCTGTAATTGTTACAGTCTGCGCAACATTCCAATTTGATGAGGTAAAGGTTAATGTTGCGGGCGATACTGTACCCTCACTGGTATTACTTGAGTTGAACGATATACTAACATTGGCTGTAGGTTGGGAATTCAGTTTAACGGTAAATGATGCAGTTCCGCCATCTTCGGTTGTAGAAAGACCATTAAACGGATTGATAGTAACACCAGCCTCATCGTCGTCAAGATTCGAGACGGTAACATCAGCAGGGTTAATTACATTGTATTTGGCATCGGAACTTGATGCTTTAGCAGTAATGATATTAAATGACACATCGCCATCGTCAATATTATCATCAACACCAGTAACTGTAATGGTTACCGGGTTGTTCCAGTTTGCTGGAGTTATTGTAATAGATGTAGGCGAAACGGTTCCCTCTGCTGTATTGCTCGAGCTTAGACCAATAGTAACATTTGCAGTTGGTCGAGTATCGAGTACAATGGTAAATGTTGCTGTACCTCCAGCCTCGGTGGTTTGCAATCCAGATGTTGGACTAACCGTAATTCCTGCAGTATCATTATCTTGGTTAACAACAGTTACATTTGGTGGGTTCTGTCCACTATATTTTGAATCCGTACTTACAGCATTACCTGTTATAATGGTATAGGTAACATTATCATCGTCCACATTGTCATCAACTCCTGTTACCGTAATCGTTTGTTCAACGTTCCAGTTGGCAGGTGTGAATGTTACGCTGGAAACGCTAACGGTTCCTTCGGCAGTATTGCTCGATGATATTGGAATGGTAACATTTGCAGTTGGTCGTGTATTTAGCTTGACGGTAAATTGTGCTGTAGTACCATTCTCACTTGTAGTTAATGTTGTTGGAGTTACAGTAAAGCCAAAGGTATCATCATCGATATTTGTAACAGAAACATCGGCTGGGTTATTTCCACTATACTTACTATCTGCACTTGTAGCAGAGTTTGTTATAATTAGGTACGATACATCATCATCGTCCACATCATCATCAACACCTGTTACAGTAACGGTTTGATTTGTATTCCAGTTAGATGAGGTGAATGTTAGTGTGGTTGGGTTAACAGAACCCTCAGCAGGGTTGCTTGAGGTTAAGGTAATTGTAACATCTGCCGATGGTTGAGTATTTAACCTAACGGTAAACTGGGCAGTACCGCCAGCCTCGGTTGTTTGCAAGCCCGAGGTTGGGGTAACGGTAAATCCTGCCACATCATTGTCGATATTTGTAACAGTTACATCGGCTGGATTAATTCCGTCATACTTACTATCGGAACTTGAAGCATTAGCTGTTACGATGGTATAAGATATATTATCGTCATCGATATTATCGTCTACGCCAGTTATTGTAACAGTTTGCGCTATACTCCAGTTCCCTGGTGTAAATGTTACAGACGCTGGCGAAACAGTACCTTCAGAGGTATTGGATGAAGTTAGCCCAATGGTTACATTGGCTGTAGGTTTTGAATTTAATCGAATGGTAAAGGAAGCCGTCCCTCCGTTTTCGGTTGTTTGAAGGCCCGAAGTTGGGTTAACCGTAATTCCAGCAACATCGTCGTTAATATTTAAAACGGTTACATCGTCAACATCCTTATTATTATAGTTTGGATCGGAACTGCTTGTATTTGAAGTAACAATATGATAAGTTACATCCCCATCGTCCTCATCATCATTTACAGGGGTTACCGTAACTGTTTGTGGGGTGCTCCAGTTCGAGGAGGTGAATGTTACACTTGATGGCGACACGGTACCCTCCGTTAGGTCATCGGATGAAATATTTATGGTAACGTTGGACGTTGGCTGGGTATTGAGCACAATGGTAAATGCTTGCGTTCCTCCACTCTCGTTTGTTGTAAGAGAAGTTGGTGAAACAGATATGCCAGCCACATCGTTATCCATGTTAGTTACGGAAACATCGGTTGGGTTCAACCCATGGTATGAAGCATCGGAGCTTGAAGCAGCTGCTGTTATTATAGTATAACTTTGTGCTCCGTCGGCAACATCATCGTCAACACCTGTTATTGTTACAGTCTGAGGAATATTCCAATTGCCTGACGTAAATGTTACTGAAGCGGGGCTTACAGTACCTTCGGCAGTATTGCTTGAACTTAAATCAATTGTAACATTTGCCGATGGCTGACTAGTAAGGGCGATGGTGAATGTTGCTTGTCCACCAGACTCAGTGGTTACCAAACCAGTGGTTGGATTGATATTAAATCCTTTTTCATCGTTATCGGTGTTAGTTGCCGAAACAGAGAAGGTTCTACCATTATATTTCGAATCTCCACTCGATGCTGTACCATTAATATTATAGGTTTGGTCACCATCATCAACAAAATCGTCTTGACCAGTTATAGTTACCGTTTGTGTACTGTTCCAATTCGATGGAGTAAATGTCAGTGTTGCAGGCGAAGCAATACCCTCAGCAGGTTTTGTAGAGGTTAGGTTAATAGTAACATTGCTTAAAGGTTTACTATTCAACCTTACAGTAAATGTAGCCGTTCCGCCTGCTTCGGAAGTTACTAAACCAGAAGTAGGAGTAACCGTAATTCCTGCATTATCATTATCGGTATTAACCACGCTTACGTCGGCAGGATTGACATTTGAGTAGCTAGGATCAGAGCTAATAGCTGGTGAAGTAATAATAGTATAGGTAATATTTCCATCAGCAACATCATCGTCAACACCAGTAACTGTGATGATTTGATTGCTATTCCAGTTAGCTGGGGTGAATACTACCGACGAAGGGCTAACCGTTCCTTCAGCGCTATTGCTAGATGACAGGTTGATTGTTACATTGCTTGTTGGCTCACTATTTAGCCTCATGGTAAATGTAGCCTGACCACCTGCTTCGGTTGTGGTAAGTCCGCTGGTTGGGTTAACCACTACTCCCGCAACATCATTATCGGTATTTGTAACGGTTACGTCCGAAACAACAATATTATTAAATACTGGGTCGGTACTGCTGGTATTAGAAGTGATTATGGCATAAGTGATATCCCCATCATCTACCTGATCATCAACACCTGTAACAGTTACCACCTGATTGGTATTCCAGTTTGAGGTTGTAAAAGTAAGGCTTGATTTATTAATTGTACCTTCGGTCAGGTCGTTTGAAGTTAACGTAATAGTAACGCTGGCCGAAGGTTGAGCGGTGAGCCTTACAGAGAATGATGCAGTTGTACCACTCTCTGATGTTGTTAGTGAGGTTGGATTAATGTAAACACCCGCAACATCGTTATCGATATTCTGTAGGGTTATGTCATTAGGATCAATACCATTGTAATATGTATCGGAACTTGACGCCGGACCTATATTAATGGTGTAGGTTATATTACCATCAACAATATAATCATCCACACCAGTTACTGTTACGGTTTGTGGCGCATTCCAGTTCGATGAAGTAAATGTTAGCGAAGCAGGGTTAACACTACCTTCGGTTCCATCGGAGCTACTAATAGGTAGGGTAACATTGGCAGTTGGCTGAGTTTTAAGAACAACCGTAAAGGTTGCTGTACCGCCTGCCTCTGTAGTATTCCCTGAAATAGCTGAGATTGTGAAACCTGGAGTACGAACGGTAATTGTAGCAGTTGAACTTAATGGTATTTCACAATTGCCATTATCGGCCTTAACAACAAAAAGGTTACTTCCTACCTCAAGATTTGCTGCAGGAACTGTAATACTAACATTACCACCGTTACCCACTCCCGAAGTAACATATACATCATTCTTGTAAACATTATATGTTACACCGTTTTGAGTAGAGTTTACGGTAATAGTACCATCATGCCCAGGATCAACAGTACTGCCTGTAACCGTTAAACCAGTTGTAGGAGGATTAACCACGCTAATTGTAAACGGAGCAGAAGTTCCGTTACAGCCTGCTTTAGTCACCTCTAATGTATAGTTAGAACCAGCATCGGAAAGGGTTGCACTAGCTTTATAGTACTGTTTGGTAGTTGAAATAATAGTTGAGCCTTTTCGCCATACATACGATGCGTTATTTTCTTCGGCACTAAGGTCGATTGGCTCACCCACACATACATTAACATCGCCAGTAAACGAGGTATTGGGTGCAATCTCAACCGTAAAGTAACGGGTTGATGTACATCCGTCTTTCGATACGGTTAAAGACCATTGTCCTGGGTTAAAGTTACCCCATGTTCTACTAAGTGTTTGAGAAGTAGAAATTGTTGTACCCTCGTATTTCCACTCATAAGTAGCACCTTGTTCTTGGGCAACAAGATATAAATCCTGACCTTCACAAAGAGTAGTATCGCCAGAAAACTCCAAATCGGGACCAACATAAACAGTAAACTCTTCAATGGTTTGAGAATAGCCATCGTCGGCCAAGAGGTAGATGATTGCATTACCCGATTTATTGGCTACTGGGGTTACTTTTACCCACCGGCTTGAACCTGAACCACCAACCTCTATATTACCATTTAGTACGAAGTTGGGGTCGTGTGAGTAAGCTGTAATAGTAATATCGTCAGCAGATGTTTGTGATCCATCGCTAACTGTAAAGTTCAGCTGCGAAGGTGTTGCATTGGTACATACGTTTTGATCGGAAGGTGGGGTAATTGTAGGCGGTGTGTTAATGGTAAGATACACCTTCTCCTGGTTATTCGACCAACGGCTATCGGCATTACGAGCCTCGTAATCGAACGATGTACGCCCCCACCAGTTGGTGTTTGGTACAAACTTCAAATTCGCCAAATTGGCAGCTGTAATAGTTGTAGGAACTGTTGAAATTGGTGTTGAACCATTATAAAGTGTACCATTTGCAGGTAAAGAGGTAATGCGAATTCTATTAAATGCAACTTCGGTAGGGTCAAAAAACTTATCGGTGAAATCCTCTTGGGTGAATGTAATTTCAGTATTTAAAGGAGCCTCCTTATATACATCGCCCACCCATGGAGCTAGCCCGTCGATACATTTAGTTGCGCTTTGGGTTACATGGATGGTGATATTTGAATAACCCAGATCAATGGCATTGAACCAGGTATTAATTGTATTTCTGTTTCCATTGAAATTAGTGTTTTGTAATGCGCTATTCCATGACCAGATACGAGGAATATCAGCACCATGTACAAGCTGCTTTTGTTGGGTTTCATCCATAAGACCCTGTCCGGTCTCATCGCCCCAACGGGTAATATAGGTATCGTCCCAGTATATGGTTGCATTTAGTTTTCTGAATGGGCGCACCGATGAGGTTACCACACCATCGCACTGTTCCACATCGTAAACAGGGAAGTTAGTAGGACCGCGTCCAAGGAATGTGGCAGAAGCTTTGTAGTTACCAACGGGTACATCGGCTCCGGCATCGGTTTTAAAATCCCAAAGAATATAGTTTGCTCCCTTCCCAAGTTCACGGAAAATAACCCTATCACTACCAGTAGTAGAGTAGGTGCCATCGCCATCAATATCAATTAGGATAGCAACAAAAGCATCGATATTGGTTTGAATTTTAAAAATAGCTACAGAGCTATAAGGACAGCCAGGGCGGTTCTTTTCAAGGTAGATGTCATAGTCGTTCACTGGAAGCTCCATAGGAGTGCGAACGTAGTCGTAATCGTAAAAGAGTGTATCCTCAGCCCAAACCTGTACTTTAGGCGGGGCTAACCTTGTTGTTGGCCACTCTGTCCTGTCAGGATCATTCAAGAAAACAGGATATTCCATAGCGCTTGAGGTCTGATCATCCTCCTTACTTTGCGCTCGTTTTATATAATTCGATTCGGTACTTATGGGTATTATTCCATATGCATTAGATTGGAATTTGAATGAATAAGGGTAGTATTTAAAGTTAATCTTATTTACAAACTCATCACCAGTAATAACATAGAAAAAGTTATTTACCGGATACTGAGTAAAACTTGTAGTAGTCATCTGCCAGCTTTTACTCCAGATGCGTCCCGCTGGAATATTTGGTTCACCTGGGTTGGTGATTATATTGTTACTGGCATCTGTAACGGTTATATCAAAAAACTCAAGCGCCCAACGCGAATTATCGAGATGTTGGAATTCAATATAATAATCACCCGACTGGTCGGCAGTAAAGTTTAGCGGAGTATAACCACCCGAAATAGTTACCCCATTAAGTTTGGCGCCGTTGGGTCCGGTTATAGCCTGGGTATAACTTGCTATATAACCACTACCCGAGGTTGGCATTGTTGTTTCGGAAAAGGCAATTGAGCCGTCGGGTTTTTTAATTCTGAATCGAACCCTAGAAGGATTGGTATTTACATTCCCACCATAGTTAGTAGTATTCATTTTAAAACCGAAGAATACCTTTTCGCCAGAGTTTAACCTTATATTCAAACGCTTTTCGGCAGCACAGTCATAACCGGCAAAATCGTTACTTCCTGTTTGCCATGTATTAAACTCAAGCCATAACCTATCGGTTGAGTTTGGCATTAGCTGTTTTGTTCCTTCAGGATAGCCAGCTTTTACAAATAATAAAAGTGTTAAAACTCCTAACAAACTAATAATCCTACGCATAGTATATAAACCTTAAATTTAACTTACAATTACAACAAAAAGAAAAGCTAAGACTAAGGTGTTCGTCTTAACTTCGAATTCAAAACCACATATGTTAAATAAAACTAATATCCCTTTTTTCATGTAACCCAAATCCCAATTTACTCGTTTAAACCCTCTTGTTCTTTGCTATTTATCTGATTATCTATCACTTATCAATTTTTGATTGATATTTATCACATAAGCAAGTTACGGCGTTTTTTTTAAATGCAAATATTTTTTTTAAAAAATGTTATATAATTCACAGCATTTTTTTGGTGGACACTTTTGTTGTTCCAATCCTTTTATCAAAAAAAGTATATAATATAGGTCGGGTAAAGGTTCAAGATTCAAGATTTCAGATTCAAGACTTGTCTGGCGTTGACGGATTCAAGAATTGTCATTTAAACTTCCGATTCGTTCCGAATATTTCCGAATCGTTCTTCCGAAGACCCCTCCAAACCTCCCCTGAGAGGGGAGGCTTTTCCTGTGTAGGAGGTAGAATTGGTTTCTACCCCTCTCCTCTCAGGAGGGGGGCCAGGGGTGAGGTCAAAAAAATCGAAACACCAAAAACTAAACACCAAACACGGTCTTCCATCTTATTCCTTTAACTTCCTCTAACTTCTTTTAACTTCTACTAACTTCGTCTAACTTCTTTCTTCCTCTTATTCTTCCACCAGAGCATCTTCGGCAAGTTCAGCATGACATCCCTCAGTAACCTGAACACCGTACACTGAACACTGCACAGTGAACACTGCACTTTTGGTTATAACAAAAAACCCCGCCGAAGCGGGGTTCAATGATATCTATAAAGGTACTGCTAATTACTCCTTGATCAACTTACGGAGAACAGATTCACCTTTATTATTGTAGAAACGAACAAGGTAGATACCTTTTTCAATGTTGCTTAGGTCAATTGACCTTGCATTTTCAACAATCTGATCCAGAACAACCTGTCCAATTACTGAGGTAACAGTTACACGGGTAACTTCTGCACCCTCAAAGTTGATACGGGAAGTAAATGGGTTAGGATAAACGGTTAGCTTGGCAAGGGTATTAACTGGCACACCAGTTGGAACAAGTGTAACCTCTACAGCTTTATCGGCATCGGCAACGGTGAATGAACCATTGTAGGTGTTAAATCCATCTTTTAGAACGATGAAGGTATAGTCGCCATTTGGCAGCTGCATGGTAGCTTGACCGCTAGCATCTGTTGTTAGGTCGCCTTGTCCTGTTACTGTAATAGTAGCACCTTCTACTGCATTTGTGCCATCGGTAACGGTGAAAGTAACAGTGTACTTGGTTTCTGCAACCTCAACATCACTGGCAGAACGTGGTAACACCTTTCGTGCGCTATAGCTGTAGTGTCCTAAACCAACAATGTTATAACGTGTACCTTGAGTAGCGGTATATTTGTATAAATCATCGTCAATTAGGATTGAATTGGTTCCATCGCTTACCTCAAACATTCCATAGCCTGCATCGGCATTTGTACACTCAACATTGCTTAGCTTAATAAATACACCCTCATAAGCTTCGGTTAGCGCATCTGCTATTGATACCTCAAGAGGTGAAATAGTGT
This sequence comes from Tenuifilum thalassicum, assembly GCF_013265555.1. GTDB lineage: Bacteria > Bacteroidota > Bacteroidia > Bacteroidales > Tenuifilaceae > Tenuifilum > Tenuifilum thalassicum. The sequence goes on from NZ_CP041345.1 coordinate 2,953,071, forward strand.
TACCTGAGTTTTTAACGTTAATGTAGGTAACGTTAGTTAGACGTGTCAGATTATAGTTTTCTTCCACATCGCCAACAACCTCTACGGTATCGCCAAGCGAAACAAGGCCTAGAGCATTATCAATGCCATACACCTCAACACCATTCCATGCCTTTGATGAATCCTGAATCCAAATATTGTACGATGAAGAACCCTCATAAATCGCAGTTACACAGCCCTTAGTTTTTACCTGCTGACCAACAAGAGGTGAGTCTCCATTTGAATCTGAGGTATACTGGATATCATAAATGCTTGTGAGCGATAACTGCTGCACCGTAACAGTAACAGTCCAAACCTTGGTTGAGCCATCCTGAGCGGTAACGGTATAGGTAACAGGATTGGTAAAGTCTTGGGATACCCCACTAGCTGGGCTTATTGTAGCTGCTGCAGAAACTGTAATGGTTGGAGTTAAGCTGGTAACATCTGTTCCAAATGGCATCAATACATCAACAGTGGCTGCATTGGCGTCAATGGTAGCAGAGATCTGTCCAGGAATTTCAAATGTTACAATATCATTTGCTGAACTTTGAGTAGCAGCTACGGTAACTGTTACCACCCAATCCTGAGTTGTTCCATCCTGTGCTGTAACTGTATATGTTACAGGATTAGTGAAGTTTTGCGCTACTCCACTTGCTGGGCTTACTGTTGCATATTTTGATACAGTAATAGTAGGAGTAAGACTTGTAACATCTGTACCATAAGCAACTTCAATATTAACGGTATGGCTAGCATTATCAATAGTAGCTGGTCCAGTCTGCTCAGCCAGCTCAAAGCCTACAATATCCTTTGCAGAGCTCTTAGCTATATGCCAACCCAGGTAAGAAAATTCATCCACACCATAAACCTCCCATTCAGAGCTAGCAGCATCGGTACCAGCGGAAGCAGTCCAATCGGGGTTTCCAATTACTATATTGCTCTTACGAACTAGGGTGTGATCAGCAGTTGCATCAGCAATGCCAGCAACAGAATAATTGGCACTTCCAGGATTATTAGGATCACCAATTACATCAATTAGATCATAATTGGTTCCATTAAACTTAAATAACCCGCGAGCATCATTACCATTAAATGCACATTCATATCCAGTTGATACCCAATCAGCTAAAGCAAGCAACGAAGCATCAGATGCGTCATCAACAATAACATAGGTACCATGGGCTGGAACAACAGCGCCAGCAGGGAATGGATAATCATACTCCCAATCTGATGAGGTATTAGCAGTACCTTTTAATAGGTAATTGCTAAGGGCAATATCATTATCTGTTGGGTTGTAAATCTCAAGAGCTTTACTAACACTTCCACCTTCAATGTATTCACTAAAGAATAGGTCCATTGGTGGTTGTGCCATGGTTGTAAATGTCCATGCATTTGCAGCAACCTCTGCATTGCCGTTTGCAGTGCTCATATCAACAACAAAGCCAGCAGGAATGGTTACATAGTAAGAGGTGGAGTACTCCAGACCCGAAACATTAAGGGTTAGGTTGTTATCTTGATGTGTTAGGTCGGCAAAAGATTTAGAGAGAACAACGCTGTTATCGCTGGTCTTACGGATTTCGAGCGCACCGTTGGTTCCATCCTGAACATCCTCGTCGAAGGTAATGGTTAGTGTAAAGCTTACAGGTACATCGGTGGCATCTACGGCAGGATACCTATCGGTAATGCTTGGGGCAACATTATCGGTAACGGTAACCGTTCCTGCGCTCTTTGCAAAGAAGTTCTCATCAGCTGCATCTGCAACGCGGATGTAAACAGTACCGTGATCGCCATTTTGAATTGTATAATCGAATGTACCAAGGGTGGCATCAACATTAGCTGCTATGGGATAGAGCTCGGATGTTACGGCATCCTCAGCATAAATGTTTACATTGGTGATATTTGCTGAGGTCCATGAAATTGTTGCCACTTCACCAGTATTGTAGGTTTCGCCACCAGTTGGAGCAGTTACGGTTAGTGAGCGGTTCTCACCTGTCAGAGTTACCTTGTAGTATCCCATGGTACCATCCTCGGCAGTAACTGTAACAACCACCACATCACCATCGGCTAATGCTTGGGTTGCGTAGTTTGCGGGGTCAACAACAGCTCCATTCAGGGTGACCGTAAATGTAGCATTGGTATTGGTTGTAGTAGCAACAATACCGGCAAAACCGGTAAAGTTGGCAACGTACATTGTTGCACCGGCATCATTAACAGGGTCGGCAACGCTCACGTTAGCTAGCACCATAGCATCCTGACCACCAAGGGTAAAGGCTGAAAGTGTGGCATCGGAGCTGTACTCGTGGATATCGGAAGCGTCACGAGGCTCAACCTTAAATGCACCAAAAGAATAATTTAGTATGCCAGTTATATCATATTTCTTTCCAAGAGTTGGGGTGTATGCAAAGAAAAGGTCATCGGCATTAATTTCATTCGTTCCATCACTTAAGGTGTACTCACCATAACCAGCATCAGCATTCGAGCACTCCACGTTGGACAGCTTAACCAAAACACTTTCATACTGTTCGTTATTTGCTTCTGGTATTGTAAGTGTAACTGGGTCTGGTAAAGCATTGCCTGAAGATGTAATATTTACAGATGAAACAGGGGATATCACGGTTAGATCATAACTTTCAGCTACAGTTCCCTCAACTTCAACCAGGTCGCCTACAGATACAGTTGTTGGGCTACTCTTAACATAAATACCATTCCAAGCACCAGAACCATCCTGTACGAAGAAGTTTGACGAACTAACAGCAGTAACAATACCTGAAAACTTAACAATATCGTCGCTATAATTAGATGCACCAGCAGTGTTATCCGATTGAATCATATTAATAGTTGGGGTTGAAATTACAGTGAAGGTTGCATCACTTTCATCGGCTGTACTGCTGGTCAATCCAGTAACTCTTACTTTATATTGAGTGCCATATGAAGCGTCTGCAGGTATGGTATAATCTTCTGTACCATCATTAGCAGTGCTAGCAATAACTTCAACCCAGTTCCATGTTGGTGTTTGGCCATCTCTTGCATAAACTTCAATCTTAATATTTTCAGCATCCATATTGGCTGAGGTCCAAGTAATGGTTACAACATCGCCAGCATGGAATGTTTCGCCACCGTTGGGATAGGTTAATTTAATTGTAGGAGCAGTAGCATCAATAGTTGTGAAAGTAGAGGATAAAAGTGAAGTTGGGTTATCGGACGCATCCTCTACTGGAGCAATTGCAACATAGTAATCCTGATTATTAGCTAGATTTGAGCTGGGGGTAATGGTAATTACCTGCTTTCCAGCGTCAATAGTAGCAGTAAATAGAACATCTGCACCAGAAGCATCTGTTTCCTTTAAGGTAAGCAGGCTTGCCACATTAGCATCGGTAATTTCAGAGTTATCAATATTACGTATAGGCTCATCAAATGTAATTGTTATGTTAGCATCAACAGCTACATTAGTTGCACCATCGGCAGGGTCAAAGGTGGCCTGTGGGGCTTGGGTGTCAGCGTATCCTGTCCAAACTATATTATCTATACATACCTGACCAGATCCAGATGGCTGCTTAAAAGATAAAGTAAAATCTCCAGGAACATTTACATTAATTGTTCCAGAACTTTTCAAAACATCCTGCTCTGAGGATGTAGTTACAGTTGTAATTAAGTTACCGTTTACATATACTTCTAGATTAACATTGGTAGAGAAGGCTTGTTTATAATCAAACGTTAAAGTCCCAATACCACCAGAAATTATACCTGACGTCACTTCTGCAGCAGGGGTTCTGTTTCTTCCTAACATAGGAGTTGGTGCAGCTATAGCGTTATCCCCTCTACATTGCACATATGTCCAGGTAGAGCCATCCAGTCCTGTAAAAGTCCCATCTACGTAACTAGAACTAGTCTCTGGGAAATTTGTAAAATCTTCGCTTCCTTGCCCCCACCCGACTTTACCTGCAATGAGCAGGATGACTGTTAGGGCTAATGTTTTGAGTAGATTTCTTGTTTTCATAGGCATTATATTTAGTGTTAGTGATTCAAGTTTTCAGGTTCAAAATTCAAAATTCAAAATTTAAAATTCTACATTCAAGACTTGCCCGGCGAAGGCGGATTTAAGGTTCAAAAGCTTGTCCGGTTTTGCCAGATTGAAGGGTCAAAGTTTAGTAACAGCTTTGGGGTGGTAAAGTTGTAAAAAAGTTTTAAAAGGTGGGTTAAGTTACAGCTATTTTTAAAAGAAGTCAAAAAAACAATGTAATCATCTGCGTTTATTTTATCACACGCGCTTTATTTGTCTTTTTTTACTATTTATTTTTTATTTAATAGCGTTTTGTGCTAGTTTTTAAAACAATTAATAAGGGATAATCGGAATGATTCGGAATGATTCGTAAGCGCCTTGTCATGCCGAGCGAAGCCGAGGTATCTCTACTTGAAGAATATGATGAAGTTAGAGGAAGTTAAAGGAAGTTAGAAGAAGTTAGAGGAATGAATGACTCGGAATGATTCGGAAGCGTCTTGTTATTCCGAACCTGCCAAGGTTACGCTTGTGGTAGCTGAGCCTGCCGGTGGCTGAGCCTGTCGAAGCCACGTTTGTTTTTCCCTTCTTTTGCGTTGATGCAAAAGAAGCAAAAAATCAAGGCTGAAAAGCCTGTCCCGTGGGTGCCCCGTGGGCGTGTCTGCCGCGCGGCGTAACTCACCATGCCTGCGGCATGGCTCAAACAGCACCGCTTCCTTAACCCTACGCAACGACCCACCCACGACCCATTGGCGGAACAGCCTTTTATGCCGTTATCTTGAAAACCAAAAATCCAACCTGTTGGTCAAATCTTGAATCCGTCTTCGCCAGACACAGCCTTAAATCATGTGTTATTGTCATGCCGAGCGTAGTCGAGGCATCTCTTGTTGAAGAATATGATGAAGTTAAAGGAAGTTTGAAGAAGTTAGAAGAATGACACGGAATGATTCGGAAATACTCTGAAGGAGTCGGAAGAGTTTTTCGTTTAACGCTTAACGTTTAACGCCTTTGGTGCTTGGATTTTTTTTAGACCTCACCCCTGTCACCTATATTGAAAGAGGAGGGTTAGAAAAGGATTTTACCACAAAAAAAAGTAAAAGATTCCCATACCTAATATATGCAGTAACAAAAAAGCCGGCACTAGGCCGGCATGTGTAGGAATATCTTAAACAGTTCTACTTGTTCATTTTTTCGCCATCGTAAGCCCATTTCAGGTATGCTGCGCCCCAGGTAAAGCCAGCACCAAATGTGGCAATAATAATATTATCGCCTTTCTTTAGCTGAGGCTCCCACTCCCAAAGACATAGCGGGATAGTTGCACTGGTAGTGTTCCCATAGCGCTGGATATTAATCATAACCTGTTCCTTGCTAATTCCCATGCGCTTGGCTGTGGCCTCAATAATACGCATGTTAGCTTGATGGGGAACAAGCCATGCAAGATCTTCGGGTTTAATGTTGTTGCGCTCCATCATCTCAACCGACACATCGGCCATGTTGGAAACAGCAGCTTTAAAAACTGGCTGTCCTTCCTGGTAGATAAAATGCTGGCGTTTTGCCACTGTTTCAAACGAAGCGGGGTAGCACGATCCACCAGCCACCTGGTGAAGGTGTTTACGTCCGGAGCCATCAACCTGCATCTTAGCATCGAGCAGGCCAAAGCCATCGGTGCTAGGTTCAAGTAAAACAGCGCCAGCACCATCGCCAAAGATAGGGCAGGTTGTTCTATCGGTATAGTCGGTAATTGACGACATCTTATCGGCACCAACCACAACCACCTTCTTATGGGTTCCAGACTCCACAAACTTTGAAGCGGTAACCAAAGCATATAGGAAGCTCGAGCAACCAGCGTTCATATCGTAACCAAAAGCATTTTTAATTCCACACTTATCGCTAATAATATTAGCGGTAGCGGGGAACTGCATATCGGGTGTAACTACGCCGCAAATGAGCATATCCACCTCATCGGGGTGGGTATTGGTTTTGCGCAGCAGTTCGTTAACGGCATTCACAGCCATATCGGAAGTTCCGAGGCCTTCGCCTTTAAGGATTCTGCGTTCTTTTATACCAATTCGGGTCATTATCCACTCATCGGTGGTGTCGACCATTCTGCTAAGCTCTTCGTTGGTAAGAATGTAGTCGGGTACATACCCACCAACGCCTGTGATTGCGGCAGTAATTTTTCCCATAGCTATACAAATGCATTTTTAATTTTTTCGCAGAGGTTCGAAGTTATTACCTCGCGAGTTTGGATAATCATATTCATTATAGCCACGGGGCTTGAAGCTCCATGGGCAATTATAACTGGTTTATTTACGCCAAGAACAGGCGTTCCGCCATAGTTCTCGGAGTTAAATCGTTCAATAAAAGTGTTATCAGGATTAAATTTTTTGAGGAGGTGATAGAATGCCTCGGCCTCTTTCAGCACCACATTACCAACAAATCCGTCGCAAACAATCACATCGGCTTTTTTATCATGAAATAAATGATGACCCTCAACATTCCCAACAAAGTTGAACTCAGAGGTTTCCTTCATAAGTTCAAAGGCACCTTTTGTAATCAGGTTTCCTTTTTCCTCCTCCTCGCCAATGTTAAGTAGGGCCACCCGTGGATTATCGACACCAAGCACTTGTTTAGCATAGATGGAGCCAAGCTTTCCATACTGAAAAAGCACATCGGGACGGCAATCGGGGTTAAGCCCAACGTCGAGTATAAGGTTGAGTTTGTTCTCAGAAACGGGTATAAAACCTGCAATTCCTGGACGAATAACTCCAGGGATTTGCTTAACCACCATGAAAGCACCAACCATCATGGCACCAGTGCTACCCGCGCTGGCAAAACCATCGATTTGGCCAGCAGCCAAAGCCATAAAACCTTTTACAATGCTGGAGTCTGTTTTTTTGGAGAATGCCTTAGAAGGGTGTTCTCCCATTTCGATAACCTCGGAAGCATGAACAATATCGAACTTATCAGGGCTAACGTTCTCACGAGCGAGGATATCTATTATTTGCTGCTTATCGCCAAAAAGCACAATGCGCTCATCGGCTTTAAGATGCTGAAGAGCCAAAACTGCACCCGATACGGCAGCATCGGGTGCAAAATCGCCTCCCATTGCATCAACGCCAATTCTAATCATTAATGCACGGGTTTATTTTCGAAATACATTTTAGGCATTAACAGCCTTCTCGATTGCCAACTTACCACGATAGTATCCACACTCTGGGCAAACCCTGTGAAATTCAATTGCTGAACCACAGTTTGAACATGTTGCCAGGGTTGGAGCTACTGCTTTGTAGTGAGTTCTACGCTTGTTCCTTCTCTGTTTCGAGATCTTTGATTTAGGATGTGCCATTTTTCAACAAATTATATAGTCCAACTTAGTTATTATTATCTAACAATTTTTTTAACGCTTCCCATCGAGGATCAACCTCTACTTCCTGTTCTTCCTCAAAATGAATGTACTTGAGCATCTCCTGGTCGCAATCGTCAATACTTGTTCCGTTTAGCCCATGATACCGTTTTATTGGTAGGCTCAGGTGAATGCTTTCGTACAGGTAGCGGGCAAGGTTTATTTCGTGGTCATCTTCGGTTAAATACATGATGTCGGCCTCGTCTTCCATCTCCTCGCTAGTAATCTTGGCTAGAAGAAAACCTTTATATTGAACTGGTAGGAAGAACTGCTCCAAACATCTGTCGCAGGTAACCTTAACCTCTCCCTTAATCACTATGTCAAATTCAAGCAGATTTTCCTGCTTATTCATTTTGACCTTGGCATTGAGAGCGCCCTCTCTAATTTCGCCTTCGGGGAACTCGGAAAAGAAATCGTTATTAACTTCGAAATCAAACGAGTGTTTTCCAAGTTTAAGTCCCTTAAAACTAATTGTATATGCCTTTAAAACCGTTCCCACCTTCTCAAAAAATCAACGTGCAAAGTTATAAAAATTCAAATCAACCCAAAAAAATTAAAAATAATCATCAAAATAGATGATATTCTATTGAGCCTTAGCCCTACGTTTACGCTCATTCTCGTCGAGATAAATTTTTCTTATACGAATTGCCTTTGGTGTTATTTCAACATACTCATCGTCCTGAATGTATTCGAGGGCCTCTTCGAGGGTAAATTTAACTGGAGGAGCCAAAAACACCTTTTCATCGGAGCCCGAAGCACGCATATTGGTAAGCTTTTTTGACTTGGTCACGTTTACAACAATATCGCCAGCGCGTGTATTTTCACCTACTACCTGTCCGGCATAAACCTCCTCGTGCTCATCAATAAAGAATCGTCCCCTATCCTGTAACTTACCAAGAGCGTATGCAAAAGCAGTTCCGCTCTCCATGGCTATAAGAGAACCGTTAGTACGAGTTTCTATTTCACCTCTATAAGGCTCAAAAGCTTTAAATCGATGAGAGATAATAGCCTCACCAGCCGTAGCTGTAAGGATTATGTTACGCAATCCTATAATGCCACGCGAGGGAATCTCAAACTCTAGGTGTACCCTATCGTGCCTACGGTCCATTGAAATAAGCGTACCTCTGCGGCGGGTAACATGTTCAATGGCCTTGCCCGAAACATCTTCGGGAACATCAATGGAAAGTATTTCAATGGGTTCATGCTTAACCCCATCTATTTCTTTAATGATAACTTTTGGCTGCCCAACCTGTAGCTCATAGCCCTCGCGGCGCATGGTTTCAATAAGAACAGAGAGATGAAGCACACCACGGCCATATACAGTAAATGCATCGGCCGATTCGGTTTCTTCCACTCGAAGCGCCAAATTCTTTTCAAGTTCACGCATAAGCCTATCCTTGAGATGACGAGAGGTGACAAACTTCCCATCACGACCAAAGAAAGGTGAGTCGTTAATGGTGAAAAGCATGCTCATGGTAGGCTCATCAACGGCAATGGTTGGAAGTGGTTCTGGATTTTCAAAATCGGCAACAGTATCGCCAATATCAAACCCTTCAACACCAACAAGTGCGCAGATATCGCCAGAGTGAACCTCATCAACCTTTTTGCGCTCCAAACCTTCAAAAACCAGTAGTTCCTTAATCTTAGTTCGAACAACTGTTCCGTCGCGTTTTACTAAAGAAACATTCTGTCCGGCATTCAGCGTGCCCCTATGCAACTTCCCAATAGCAATTCGGCCTACATAGTTTGAGTAATCGAGCGAAGTGATTAGAAGTTGTGGTGTACCCTGCAGCTGTTTAGGTGCGGGCACATAGTCGATAATACAATCGAGAAGCGGTGTAATATCATTTGAAGGTTTGCGCCAATCGCTACTCATCCAACCCTGCTTAGCACTTCCAAATATTGTAGGGAACTCAAGCTGCTCCTCGGTAGCATCAAGGTTGAACATCAGCTCATAAACTTGCTCTTGCACCTCCTCGGGGCGGCAGTTTGGCTTATCAACTTTATTGATAACAAGAATAGGTTTTAGTCCAATAGCCAAGGCCTTTTGCAGTACAAAACGGGTTTGAGGCATTGTTCCTTCAAATGCATCAACAAGCAGCAAAACGCCATCGGCCATGTTGAGTACGCGTTCTACTTCGCCACCAAAATCGCTGTGACCAGGAGTGTCGATTATGTTTATTTTATATCCCTTATAGTTTACCGATACGTTTTTTGCCAGTATGGTTATACCCCGTTCGCGCTCCAAATCGTTGCTATCAAGAATTAGTTCTCCAGGATTTTCGTGCTCCTTGAAAAGTTTTCCCTGGATAATCATCTTATCCACTAGGGTAGTCTTGCCATGGTCGACGTGTGCAATAATTGCGATGTTTCTGATACCTTTCATCCCCCTAAAAAATTAGCGTGCAAAGGTACAACTTTACCGCCAAACAAATACAAGAAAATCAATTTTTTATGGAAAATTAAAGGTTTGAAATCGATTTTATTACTTTTGTTGATGTCAAAAATCCTTCAAATGAGATGATTTATCGCTTTAAAAAGATAAAGGCATTTTACTATGCCAAGGCACTTTTTATGATGCTCTACCCTTTCTCACTTAAAAGGAGAAGGCTTAAAAAGATAATAACCGATTCGGATACTCGGGATACTGAAGTTCAATTTAGAGTCAACTACTACAACAAGCTAACCAAAAGGCATCCCCTTGAAGGGAGTAAAAAAACAGTGGCTATAGGAAAATTTAAGCTAAAAGATTACAGTAGCGCATACTACTTCGATACGCTAGAGTATCTCCGTTACTTTCCAAAGAATTACCAGTTCAACCCACTCTTTGGCGATATAACATTTGTACCAGATGCTCCTTCGATTGTAAAAAGCCGACCAGTTGGCGATAACAACCAAAACTCTGTACTTCTTAACCTCGATAAGTACCGCCATTTCAACTTTATTAACGACCCAATAAAATATGAGGATAAGAAAGATATTTTGGTTTGGCGAGGACATGTTTCGAAGCTAAAACAGAACAGAATCGACTTTTTAGAAAAATTTCACGATCACCCGTTATGCGATGCAGGTTATACCAATAATTGGGATGGTAACCCTGACTGGAAAAAAGGATGGCTAACAATCAAAGACCAGCTAAAGTATAAATTCATTCTTTGCCTGGAGGGTGTGGATGTAGCAACCAATCTAAAGTGGGTGATGTCGTCGAATTCCGTGGCAGTTTCAACCATCCCAAAGTTTGAGACCTGGTACATGGAAGGAACCCTTAAACCCGATTATCATTACATTAGCATTGCCGATGATTTCTCCGACCTTGAAGATAAGATTAACTTTTACCTTAATCACCCCGATAAGGCTAAAGCCATAATTGCCAATGCACACAATCACGTTAATCGATTTAGGGATAAAAAGAGAGAGCGTTTAATATCGCTTTTAGTGCTAAGCAAATATTTTGAGATGACATCGAACGACACAAAAAATGGCTTCTAGTATCAAAATCACTTTAATCTTTGAAACAATTATTTAGTAACTCTTGTTGAACAGATTTAAAAGAATAAAAAAAACTAAATAACCCATGACAAAAAAAATATTAAGCCTGCAATTCATTATGCTTTTGGCAGCTATTACAGCATTTGGTCAGCTAAAAGAAACTACAGAAAAGCTAAAATCGTTTCAGCCCGATACCATTAAAGGCTGGAAAAAGGGGATAGCTTTAGGAATTAACGTAAACCAAACCTCTCTAACAAACTGGGCAGCAGGAGGGCAAAGCTCATTTGCATTGAATTCGGTTTTTAGTGGATTCATCAACTACAAAAGCCCCAACGCATCGTGGGTGAACACCATTGATTTAGGATACGGCATACTTAGCCAGGAGGATGTAAAATATATTAAAAAGACTGATGATAAAATTGATGTATTATCTAAGTTTGGACGAAAAGCAAGCAAAAATTTCTACTATGCAGCATTGTTGAACTTCAAAACCCAGTTTTCAACTGGTTATAACTACCCCAACGATAGCACCAGAACAAAAATCTCAAACTTTTTTGCTCCTGCCTATCTTGTGGGTGCAGTCGGGATGGACTACAAACCAAACGATTACCTTAGCGCATTTTATGCCCCTTTAACTGGTAAGGTAACCTTTGTAACCGATACCATGCTGTCAAATGCTGGGGCATTTGGTGTTGAAAAGGGGAAGCAAATAAAAAATGAGTTTGGTGGTTACCTTAGAATAGTATTCAGCAAGAACGATTTTAAACCCGAATGGTTGAAGAACCTAACCCTAACCTCAAAGCTCGATTTGTTTTCAAACTACCTTGAAAATCCTCAGAATATTGTTGTTAACTGGGAAACACTGGTTATTATGAAGGTGAACCAGTATATCAATGTTAACCTTAACACCCAACTAATTTACGACGATAAGGTAAAAATAGCCAAGGACACCAACCACGATGGTATAATCGATTCAAACGGGCCAAGAGTTCAGTTTAAAGAGATTTTTGGAGTTGGCATAACGTTTAAGCTTTAAATAGAGGCTTTGCCATTTGCTAAAAATCATATAGATTTGGATAGATTAAAACCTGAAGCATGCCTTTTTTTAATTCTATCCTAAACTGGATTAATACCAAAAGGTTGTATAACATCGACCTTTTCCGAAAGTACCCTTTTGAGGTACAACGTGATGTGCTTTTCGACTTGCTAAAGCAAGCCGCATCCACTGAGTATGGGAAGCGTTTTGGTTTTGAAAGCATTAAATCCATTGAAGAATACCAGCAAAGGGTTCCTATAGTCGATTACGAGTCGATAAAGCCCTATATCGAAAGGCTCCGAGAAGGAGAGGAAGGACTACTTTGGCCATCCGAAATAAGGTGGTTTGCCAAATCGTCGGGAACAACGCAAAGCAAAAGTAAGTTTATTCCTGTGAGCAACGAGGCTTTAGAGAATTGTCACTTTCGAGGTGCTCGCGATGTGTTGGCCATTTACTTCGACCTTTACCCCGATAATAACCTATTTAGCGGCAAGGGGCTTACTCTTGGAGGCAGCCATCAGGTCGATAACTTCAACATAAAATCGTTTTATGGCGATTTATCGGCTATCCTGATAGAGAACCAACCCTGGTGGGCCGACTTCATAAGAACACCCAGCCAAAAGGTTGCGCTTATTCCCGATTGGGAAAAGAAGTTGGAAATGCTTACAACTGAAACCCTAAAAGAGAACGTAACCAGCTTGGCAGGGGTTCCATCGTGGAACCTGGTAATGATAAAGCACCTACTCAACCATACAGGGAAAAACAACCTGCTTGAGATATGGCCTAACCTTGAGCTCTTTATGCATGGTGGCGTTAGTTTTGCCCCTTACAGGGAACAATTCCAAAAGTTAATTCCCTCGCCCAACATGCACTACATGGAAACTTACAACGCCAGCGAGGGCTTTTTTGCCATTCAGGATGACCCAAATTCCGATAGCATGCTTCTAATGCTCGACTATGGCATCTTTTTCGAATTTATACCCTTTGAGGAACTTTCAAAGCCAAACCCCAAAACGCTAACAGTTGCCGATGTTGAGATAGGAAAGAATTACGCCATGGTGATATCAACAAACTCGGGACTATGGCGGTACATGATAGGCGACACGGTGACTTTCACCTCAAAATCGCCACACAAAATAAAAATAACTGGGCGTACCAGGCACTACATCAACGCATTTGGCGAAGAGGTTATAATAGATAACGCTGAACGTGCCCTTGAAAAGGCTTGCGCAGCCACCGGAGCAATAATTTCGGAATACACTGCCGCACCTATCTTTATGGAAACCAACAAAAAGGGAAGCCATGAATGGCTAATTGAGTTTGAAAAAGCCCCTGCGAATATTGATACTTTCGCAAATATACTAGACTCTTCGCTTTGTGAGCTAAACTCCGATTATGAGGCAAAACGAGCCAAGAATGTCACCCTTGACTTTCCCAAGGTTACTCAAGCTGCTCCTGGAACTTTTTTTGAGTGGATGCGTGAACGAGGAAAGCTAGGAGGACAAAACAAGGTGCCTAGGCTCTCTAATACACGCGAATACATCGATGAGCTGCTTGCAATTCACAACAGGCTTATTTCAAACAGGTAGTTTGTCAACAGATAGTATTATTTCAACATATCATCAAGATATTTTGTAAAGTTTATTAACCATTTTTTTTGGAGAGAAAACCTTATTTTTTACTTTTATAAAAGTATTTATTTAAGAATTTTAACTTTATGCACGTAGCAATTGCAGGTAATATTGGATCAGGCAAAACAACCCTAACAGGTTTACTTGCCAAGCATTATAAGTGGAAACCTCAATATGAGGATGTTGATGACAATCCATATTTAAACGATTTTTATGAGGATATGCAGCGTTGGAGCTTTAACCTTCAAATCTACTTCTTAAATAGCCGATTTAGTCAAATAGTTGAGATTCACCGAAGCGGTGAAGATGTTATTCAGGACAGAACCATATACGAGGATGCTCACATTTTTGCGCCCAACCTTCATGATATGGGTTTAATGAGCACCCGCGATTTCAACAACTACCTTTCGCTATTCAACCTGATGACCACTCTGGTAAATCCTCCCGATTTACTAATCTACCTAAGGGCCTCAGTGCCAACTCTGGTAAAACAAATCCAAAAACGAGGACGAGACTACGAAAAAAACATCCGCCTCGACTATCTGCAGCGCCTTAATGAGCGTTATGAGGCTTGGATTGAAGGCTATAAGCTTGGAAATCTTCTTATAATTGATGTAGATAACCTTGACTTTGCCGATAAACCTGAAGATTTAAGATTTATAATCAATAAGATTGATGCACAGATACACGGTTTATTCTAATATTTTGTCTAACCTATAATTAATTTGTTTATGAAAAAAATTGGATTAATTGCACTTTTCTTTGGAGTTGCATTTGCATTCACATCATGCCAAAAGGACAGTGAAGATTTCAACATTGTTGGCAAATGGAACGTTGATAAAACTACCATTGAATACTACATGGGCGATTCTGCCTCTGGCACCCCAATTGACTCTGAGGTTACCGAAAATGATGGGGTAATTGAATTTAAGGCCGATGGTACTGCTATCGACACAGATGGTTCAGAATATACTTACACACTAAAAGGTGACAAATTAACTATATACGAATTTCCTAATGAAGTATCATTCGAACTTACACTAACAGAGAAGTCTAACTCTCATGTGAAGGGTTATACTGTAGAAACCGTTGAGGAGATGGGCATTACACTCACCACGAAATTAACAATGGAACTATCACGTATCTAGTTAGAAATTATTTTTTATAAAAAGGCTACCTCGAAAGGGTAGCCTTTTTTTATGGCTTATAAATAGCAAAATCATTACTTATAAGACATCGTCATCAATGCAAAAAGTAAAAAAACTGGAAAAATTAAGCTACTGTAAAAGTACGAAACACGAAAGAATTGATAATCAATTCATGTTATGAAATAAATTAGTAATGACCTGCTTATAATTTTAAAGCTGTAAAAAAAGTCCAACAAACGAAATCTGCTTAATTAACCTATCCAAGTTTCTGTGATTTCTGAATAAACGATAAAAAAGACCGATACTTTTGCTGTATCGGTCTTAAGTATAGAAAATTGGAAGAAATTAGATTACACCAAGCTGTTTACCCACCTTTGTAAACTTTTCAATGGCAAACTCGATATGCTCGCGGGTATGAGCAGCACTTATTTGAACCCTAATACGTGCCTTACCCTTTGGAACAACAGGATAGTAGAAGCCAATTACATAAATGCCCTCTTCAAGTAAAGCCGCGGCAAAATCCTGCGAAAGCTTAGCATCATTGGGTAAGTGTCCTAGCATAATTGGCGTAATAGGATGTACCCCCTCAACAATACGGAAACCTGCCTCTGACATTCCTTTACGGAATAGCTGAGTATTCTCCCAGAGCTTATCGCGTAGCTCAGTGGTTTCGCTAAGCATGTTAAGCACTTTAAGAGTTGCACCGGCAATGGCAGGCATCAATGAGTTTGAAAACAGGTATGGTCTTGAACGCTGACGTAGCATGTCAACAATCTCTTTACGTCCAGAGATACATCCACCCGATGCTCCTCCTAAGGCCTTTCCAAAGGTTGTTGATATAATATCTACCCTACCCATGGCATTGCAGTACTCATGTGTACCTCGACCAGTTTTACCAACAAAACCAGTGGCATGCGAATCGTCAACCATCACCATAGCATCGTACTTCTCTGCCAGATCGCAAATCTTATCAACCTGGGCAATGATACCATCCATGGAGAATACGCCATCGGTAACTATCATTTTGTAACGGCACCCTGAGGCTTCTTTAAGTTTTGCCTCAAGATCAGCCATATCGTTGTTCTTGTAGCGAAAACGTTGAGCCTTACAAAGCCTTACTCCATCAATTATAGAAGCATGGTTTAGCTCATCAGAAATAATCGCATCTTGTTCGGTAAGAATGGGCTCAAAAATTCCACCATTAGCATCGAAAGCCGAAGAGTAAAGTATGGTATCTTCAGTTCCTAAAAACTCACTAATCTTGTTCTCTAGCTGTTTATGTAAATCTTGCGTTCCGCAAATAAACCTTACCGACGACATACCAAATCCCCACTCCTCCATGGCTTTTTTCCCTGACTCAATTACTGCAGGATGCGATGACAAACCAAGGTAATTATTGGCACAGAAGTTAAGCACCTTTTTCCCATTTGCCAGGATTTCAACACCCTGTGGAGTGGTAATTATACGTTCGTTTTTATAGAGCCCCTCGGCTTTAATATTCTCTAGCTGCTGCTGCAGCTCGTTTTTAATTTTTCCGTACATAGCTGTTTATAGTTTGATATTTTCACAAAGTTAGCAGAAAAAGTTAAAAATTTAAAGGTTGTGATTAGTTTACGGTGTTCGGTGCATAGAGGTTTGGGATGCTGAGCATGCCGAGGTATCTCTTCTTGATGAATATGATGAAGTTAAAGGAAGTTAGAGGAAGTTATAGGAATGAGTCGGAAATAATCGGAATGATTCGGAAGACTTTTGTCATGCTGAGCCTGCCGAAGCATCTCTGGTTGAAGAATATGAGGAAGTTAAAAGAAGTTAGAGGAAGTTATAGGAATGATGCGGAATGACTCGGAACGATTCGGAAATAATCGGAAGGTTTGAGACCGTGTTTCGTTTTTAGTTTTTGGTGTTTAGAAATGTGTGCTCAGAATCAACCAATTAGTAAAGTTTGAAAACATTGCCCCGTAGGGGCTAAGTAATGGTAGAATCATCAAGCCCCTGAGTAATTTACGATGCACGAAAGAACCACACCAAAGAGCGAATATGAAACGTTGCATCGCAATTTTGATAAATTGCCCAAAGAATCAGTATGTCATGCTGACCTTGCCGAAGCAACTTTGGCTGAGGAATATGAGGAAGTTAAAAGAAGTTAGAAGAATTTAAAAGAATGACTCGGAATGACTCGGAAATATTCGGAAGGAATCGGAAGAGCCGTGTTTGGTTTTTAGTTTTTGGTGTTTAGAGAATTGATAGCCCTATGTACCCTCCAATAGATCCTTCGCTTCGCTCAGGATGACAAGCCAAGCCATAGAAGGTATTGAGTGAAACGCAAATATTTTATTCATATCTACATTTTTATGTAGACTTTATTTAGGACGGGTCATACTTTTTTGTTTAACTTTTAACTTTTATCTTTAACGCTTAACGATTAATTCTAACGATTAACTTCTAACGATTACCGCCCTTTCTTTAGTGCTGTAAATTTGTTGGCTAGTCCTTTATATTCAACCAAATCGCAATAAACCGAACCAACAAAGATGTTGAATTTTACGCGGATGGGAATAAAGTTTTCGTCGTTCGAGAACCAAATAGTCATATCATCCTTTGTTTTGAAAACCCTACCTGTTAGCACTACCGGCATAAATTTCATGCATTTAACATAGCCAATATCGGTCTTTATGGTCTCATAGCCTTTAAACCGTACCGATAGCGGATACTTCTCATCGGTAAAGTAGGTGGGAATGGTAATTACCTGATCTTGTTGAAGTGGTGGCATGGTTAACATGACGTTTCG
The DNA here is from genome assembly GCF_013265555.1 of Tenuifilum thalassicum. GTDB lineage: Bacteria > Bacteroidota > Bacteroidia > Bacteroidales > Tenuifilaceae > Tenuifilum > Tenuifilum thalassicum. The sequence goes on from NZ_CP041345.1 coordinate 2,970,581, forward strand.
CAGGTAGTAAAACGACGATAGTATATCCTGGCAGCCCTTCTCAACAATCACTTTTCCTGTTTTGGAGCTGATTACTATTGATGAGTCTTCGCGGCTCCAATGATCCCATGTTTGAGTGCTATAATGGCGATATCGTCCTTCGTGAATATTTCGAATGGAGTAAAATGGCCAGTGTGTTTCAACGTCGGTAAAGCTTTCGTAAGTGTCGTTTACATTATAAAGGGTGTTGGCTATTCCTACAGTTTTTCCGTTTAGGTAGAGATGATAGGCAGGCTTGCCATTAAACTGTTGCTCGTTAACTCTTAGTACCGCCTCGCCACCGCTAATAAAACCATAGTAGATTTCATATTTCAACACTTCACCTCCGGTAAAGGCTCTTTTGTTGTTTTGCGAAAGTAAAGCAGATGAGTAAAACAATAAAAATGAGAGAACCAATAGCTTAGCGGTTCGGAATGATTTTGTTTTTTGCTTTTGTTGCAATAAAATCTTTAAGGTAGAATGGCTCAAAGTAGGCTGTATCTTCAAATTGCTCATTGTTGAATGCTTTTAATGCTAAAGGCAGCATAAAACGTGCCGAAGGTAAAAAATCATCTATAAAGATAGCATTTTGATTTGAAATCACATTCTTGCATTTATGTGAACCGTCGCCAAAAAAGAGGATGGTTTTGCTTGCTAAATGTTCGCTGAATGAATTCTGGTCGATAATTACAGCATTAACATCAGTAATAGGATTTGCATTGGAGTCGTAAAAGGCGGTATAAACCTCCATTCTTCGGGCGTCAATCATTGGACATAGAAGCCAACTGGAATCAATATCACTTTTGGTAAACAAAATGCCCATTGCCATGGCTTGTAGGCTGCTAACACCAATCAAGGGAATTTTAGATGCGTAACAAATCCCCTTAGCCATCGATACACCAATTCTAAGACCAGTATAAGAACCTGGGCCTTTACTAACAGCCACAGCATCGAGCTCATTGGCAGTGATATTCGACTCTTTAAGGACCTCCTCAATTAGCAGAGGCAATTTGGTAGAATGAGCCTTGGGGTCAGATACCTCTCTGACCCCAAGTATGCCATTTTCATCTCCTAGCGCAACCGAACAAACCGTGGTGCTGGTTTCGATGCAAAGTATTTTAGCCATTAAAAAGAAATCTAACTATTCCGATTTAAAAAGTTCCTCTTTAGTCTTTACTTTTCGTATAAGCGATTTATCCTTCAGCTTTCGTGAAATAGCACTGTATGGTGCCGAAACCACCTCATCATCAGGTGAAAGCCCCTCTATTATCTCAATATACTGGTTATCCTGTATACCTGTTTTCACCTCAACAATGCGGGCAGTATCGCCTTTTGCTACGAAAACAATTTCCTTTGGTGCTTCAATCTTTGAGTTAGAGGTTTTTTCCTCAGTATTATTTTCACCAACCTTATCCCACTCCTTTCTGGTTTTAACAGAATCGATGCGTGTTGTAACGGCAAGAATTGGAACAGTTAGCACATTTTGCTTGGTATTGGTTAGAATTTCAACTGTTGTTGACATTCCTGGGCGGAAAGGGCTTGTTTTGGCATTTGTAACCAAATCTTTATAGGAGCTTTCAAGGATAAAGATTCTAACCTCAAAGTTGGTAACTTGGTCGGTAGTTGCACCCTGCACGTTGGCAGTATTGGCAATTTGTGTAACCACACCCTTAAACTTACGACCCAAATATGCATCTACCTCAATAAGAGCGGTATCACCAATTTCAACCTTGACAATATCATTTTCGTTAACATCAACCCTTGCCTCCATTCTATTGAGGTTGGCAATACGCATAATTTCGGTTCCAGCCATTTGAATGGTTCCAACCACTCTTTCGCCAAGCTCAACATTTAGCTTTGAAACTGTACCCGAGATTGGTGAGTAGATGGTGGTTTTTTTAAGGTTCTCTTCAGCTTCTTTAAGTGAAGCTTCGGCACTTTCAACACTGTAGGTTGCTGCTTTGAGCTCAGCTTGTGCTACCTCATAGTTTGTTTTAGCAGTTTCAAATTCTGATTCCGAAATGGCCTTTTGCTCGTAGAGCTGCTTACTTCTTTTAAATGATAGCTCTGCTTGAGCTAGCTGTGCTTTAGACTGCAAAAGGCGAGCATTGGCTGAGTTAACCGAAGCAATAGCACGTTCCTTCATTGAAATGTAAGTGTCGGGTTTTATGCGGCACAGTAAGCTACCCTTCTCAACCCAATCACCCTCTTTAACAGGAAGTTCAATAATCTCACCTGAAACTTCTGAACTAATTTTTACTTCAACTTCGGGTTGAATCTTTCCATTGGCTGTAATTGATTCAGTAATGGTTCTAAACTCAGGCTTTTCAACATAAACAGCGGTGGTAAGGGGTTTTCCAATCCACCCCATTTTCTTACCAACAATAACAAAAACAATCAGCAATACAACTGCTCCAAGCAAGTATTTGAGAAGTCCTTTTTTCATTAGATTAATATTTTTAGGTTATTCATTTCAATTTGTTTATTTCTCGTTTGGTTTTAACGTAGTCTATAATTTAAGGGGTAACCCCTTGTAGAACTCTAATATTTTAACTTTAAAAATGAGCTCGTATTTTGCCTGTAACAATTCGGTTTCGGCTTTAGCAAGTTTATTCTTAGCGGTGGTATAATCTAGTGCAGTAACTAGGCCAAGGTTAAACTTATTCTCGGTATAACGAAAAGATTCTTCCGAAGCGGTTTTATTTTTTTCCGAAGCGATTAACTTCTTCTCAGCAGCTAGTGCGTCGGTATAGGCCTGCTGTATCGATTTAAATAGGGTGTTACGCTCGTTGTCTAGAGCTAGCTTAGAATTTAGCAGGTTAATTTTTGCAGATGTAACTCTACTTCTTGCGCTTAATCCATTAAAAATTGGAATAGATAAGCTTAATCCAATTGACTTACTTGCATTATTTTTAATTTGTGTGGAGAAGGGGTCGCCAGAAAAATCGTAGTTATCAAGTATGCGGTATTGTGCGCCAGTATTATAGTTCGCCCCAAGCGATAAGCGTGGATAAAGGCTTCCCTTTGCTATTTTTACTCCAATCTCGGAGCTTTGTAAACGAAGCTTTGCACTTTTTATTTCTGGCATAATAGAGTCGGAAATGGTAAAGATTTGTTCTGGTGTTTCTTTTGAAAGAGTTAAACTATCAATGGCGGGAATTATTGGTTTAGCAATTTTAAACCCTTCAGGGTTTTTCAGCTCAAGGAGCTGTGCAAGGTTTAGGTAAGAGAGTGTGAGCTGGTTTTGAGAATTAACAAGCTGTAGTTCATCCGAAGCAAGTAAGGCCTCAACCTCGTAAAGGTTACCTTCTGGAAGGCTTCCAGCCTCTACAAGTACCTTTGTACGGTTAAGTTGCATCCGTGACTGCTCAACCTGTTTCTTGGCTAGCTCCACCAGCTCTTCCTGGTAAAGTATTTGCAAGTACAACGATGCTACAGACAGAGCAATATTGTTCTTAACCTTCTCAACATCGGCTACCGAGGCTTCAAGGTTAAACTTACTTTGTTTTCGAGTATTTGTTAGCTGAAAACCATTGTAAATTGGCACACTGGTGCTTATAGAAAAACTTGTAGCCTGTGTATTTAAGGCCTCTTTAGTATTTGTCAGGAAGTTTGTTACCAATCCAAAACTATAGGAGTGGTTTCCCGTAATATTAAGGGTTGGCAGAGCATCCATTTTTGATTGAAGCAGGTTAACCTCGTTCGATTTAACTGCTAACTCCTGCTGCTTTACCTGAATGTTATTTGACAAAGCATAATCAATGCAACGTTCCAAAGTCCATGGTTCTTGCGAGTATGCAGCAGTAGATATGATAAACGATAATAAAACAATGCTCAAAATTCTTTTTCTCATAATGAAATAAGTTTTCAATCAATTTTTATCTATGACATTGAATTTGCCGCTAAGTTTAATCGTTTTAAAAAACTAAACTAACGATTTTCGAATTTAAGGTAATAATTCTATTAAATTTATATTGGTTTGTTAAAAAAGGTTGGCTTATGCTTTTGGTTGTTCTCTTATTTTAAAAAGGGGGAAGAAACGCAACATCGAATTTTGCTTTTTTGGGGATTTTTATCAGCTCATAATCTAATGTTTCAGTATCAACAAGCGCTGCCTGAAAACGTTTCAGCGAACATGTTCCACAGTTAAGGTATATCTTTTTGTTGTTTAGATAGTAAATTTTATGCGATTCCAGCTTATGAGTATGACCAAGAATTACCATATCGTACCTCCTAAGAAGCTTAAGTGCGTAAATCAGGTACTTAAAAGTGTTATACTTACGAGGAATTCGTTCAACCTCATCAATATAGCTAACTGCTTTGAAGAACAGTCTTTCAACCCATCTAATTTTTACAAGTATTCTAAGCATGGAATAAAAGACCAAACTTATTCCGCGGCCAAATCTGGTACCATTTAAAAAATCGGCCTTATGCCCATGTTCTATGTGAATAGTTTTGCCCGATGAATTTTTAATAGTAAGATGATTTTTAAAGCTAGGCACCCAGATATCGTGGTTACCCCTTATCAAAACAAACTGATTTCGATGAAAGTAATCAATAATCTTTTTATTGGCTTCTACAATATCCTTGTACGAATCCTTATAAAGGTCGAAAATATCGCCATTTAGTATTACCTTATCAACTTTATAATGCTGAATTATAGCATCAACAACCTCGATAAACTTTTTAGGCTTCCAGCCAAAAGTCCCTAGCTTTCCTCCTGTGTCGATATGTAGGTCGGAAACAACAAGTAGAATCATGAGATAATTTTATGCTAATTTAAGCATAAAATTTATCCGTGAACGAGGTTTTTTATCTTATCCATCTCATCTTTTAGCAGTTTTTCGGACCTTTGTGAGTAGCCCATATATGGAATAAGAATCACTTTAACCTTCTTATTATCTGGATTAAAGTAGGAAATGCCACCTGCATTCCAGCGTTTCAGTGAAATTGGACCTAGGAACTTAATGGCACTTTTATCTTCGGAAACTTTTACGCTTGGGAAATGTTTAATAAAAATTTCTTTTAGCTGATTAAAATCGTTGCATTTGGTTTCAATTTCTTCAACTAGCTTATGCCCATACTTAGGTTCATCGAACGAATCCGATTCTAAATATCCTAATGTATTTTTCAGGTTAAACCATATAAAACCAAAGAACAATGCAACATAAATGATTCCCGATAAAATAGAAATGAATAGGTTTTGGTAAATCTCATTAATGAACGTTGAGTACCCGTCGAAAAGCAAACGGAACAGCAGTAAAATTAAAACATAAATAACAAAAGCAATTGGAATTGCGTAAGAGAAATATCGCTTCATAACTAATATCTTTAATGTTTGTAGTATACAAATATATTATTTTTAAATCATCAGAAAAACGATTTTAAAATACCTAAAGGGATAATTGTATAAATAAACTAGATATGAATGATTTTAAAACTATTGAGCAGTATTTTATGTCAACCAAAGTGTTATACTTTGCCCAGCTTTCAGCTTTAGTAATTTTACTGGTTATTGCAGTGGTTGTTCAACACCTATCGTTAATTGAATTAAACATTGGTTTTCTTTCTGATACTGTAAAAATAATCGCTCTTGTATTCCTAATTGCTGCTGTTTTGGGCAGCCAGGTTATCTATAGAGCAGGATTGAAAAATTTGAGAAATTCAAATGACCTAAAAAGCTTGCTGATAAAGTACAGAACACTTCAAATTATAAGATTCTCAATGGTTGAGGGGCCTGCATTGTTTGCCGCTATTGGCTACATGTTCACAGGAAGTTCCTTGTTTATAGTTTTTGTGCTGGCCTCTTTGTTAGTCTTACTAACAATAAAACCTAGCAGGTTTAAGCTAATAGAAGACCTGCAGCTCAACACGGAACAGCAAGATATGTTAAGCAAACCCGATGCAGTAATTCCTGAATAATCAAAATAAGCTACCTTTGTAAACTAAATTGTTTTATATGGGCGAAGTTATGGACTCGGCTAAGTGGTATGCTGTATATACAAAACCAAGAAATGAGAAAAAGGTTTATACCAGGTTAGTTGAAAAAGGGATTGAAACGTTTTTGCCCCTGCAAAAAAGGCTAAAGCATTGGAGCGATAGGAAAAAGTGGGTTGAGGAGCCACTTTTTCGCTCATATATCTTTGTAAGAGTAGAGCCAAAACAATACTACGATGTCCTTAATACTATGGGTGTTGTACGCTATGTTACGTTCGAAGGAAAGGCAGTTGCAATACCCGATAAGCAAATAGAACAGATTAAGCAGCTACTGGTACAGGATATTGAGATTGAGGCAGTAGAAGGATATATTGAACCAGGGACTAAAGTTGTGGTGCGTTTTGGTTCACTTCAGGGTGTTGAGGGTGAGATGGTTGAACATTCAGGCAAGAAAAAGGTAGTAATTAGAATTGAGCATATTAGCCACTCCCTACTTGTAACACTACCAGCCGAATATGTTGTTGTAAAACGATAAAAAACAGGGCGAGTGCCCTGTTTTATCTCGATTTCTATTCAAAAAGAAAATCTAAATCGTCGCCTGGGTATACCTCTCGTGGTGCCTGACCTTTCTTAAAGATTCTAGCAGGTTTTGGTCCAATTAGATTAAACTCAACATCCTCAAGTTTAAGCATTGTTCCTTCACGAAGTCCAACAACATAAACATTTGGGTCCATCTCTAAAAACTCCATAATTCTCTCTTCGCGAGTTTCACCAGCATGGCCATCGGGATTTGCATCCAGATAATGGGGGTTGATTTGGAATCGAACCAGGCTGAAAGCGCTAAAACTATCGGGTTCGGTTATAGGCATATCGTTTGTAGTACAAATAGTTGGACATGCCACATTCGAACCTGCACTCCATCCTATGTATGGTGTGCCGCTAAGTACTTTGTTTCTAACTGCCTCAATGATATCAGTTTGTTGGATGGTCTTCAATAGTTTGAAAGTATTTCCACCGCCTACAACTATAGCTTCAGCCTCTTGAACAGCCAGCTTAGCATTCCGATGATGATGGATTGAATCCACCTCTACTCCAAACTCGCTAAAACGGGTTTGTACCTTTTGCTCGTACTCATCGTAGCTAAAGGTAACTGCTGCCCATGGAATAAAGAGAACCTTTTTGATATCACCCAAAAACTTTGCTATTTCTTCTTTAGGGTGCTCTAAGTAAGCTTCTCCCGCATTTGTTGAATTGCTGATTAAAAGAAGTCTGACCATTTTAGATAGATTTTAATTTCCGTAAAAATAAAAAAACTTTAGAGTTAAACCTTAAATGCCGAAATAAAAACATCTTCTATCAAATTTTCTGTCTTTAAAAGGTTAATGGTCATCTCTCTCTGCTCATCAAACTCCAGAAGGTCTATGCTCTTAACAATTTTTCGGAGTTCGTTATTTACCTTGATATCGCGAGCACTTCCAAAAATATAAACAATATCGCTCTCTCTTATATTCATCCATTGCGAGTTGTCGTAATAAATGAATGAGCCAAACTGTCGCAATGCCATGTTTTTGGGGCAAAGACTTAGTATTTTTTTCCCTTTCAGCACAAATGGGTATAATATCAGGTCATTTTCATTGAAGAACTTTAACAGGGTTTCAGCCTTTAAATACTGATGGATCTCTTCGGTTAGTTTTTCATTTACCTCGCCATTATCTTTAATAAATTTTGAAATCTTAATGTAGATATTGAAGTTGATAATATCGCAGCAGGGCATATTTTGGGGATGCGATATATAGTAGCAGATGGTATAACTTCCTATTTTAAAATGATAGAAGCTCAACTTGTTCCCTATCTCAACACCTAAATCAAACAAATCCCAGCTATTGTTGAAAGGCTCTACTAAACTCTTATCGGTTTTAATAATATCCAGATTACAAATATTTTGCGTGAAGTTTTGAAAAATATAGTTTTTTAGACTTTCAAGCCTGCTAATTGCACGCTTTTTCTTTTTGTTTTCAAGGTAAAACAGTGCGATTATTGAAATTAGCAAAGCGATAAAGGCGGCTGAAACATAAACAAAGGTTCTTTGGGTTTTAAGCTTTGAGCTAATTGCCTGTAGCTCTTGTTCCTTTTTCTCATTCTCATATTGAGCCCGAAGCTCTTCAAGTTTCTGAATCGATTCCGAATTGAGTATGGAATCTTTAATTACCATATGGTTGAGAAGGAAATCGTAAGCCTTTTTGTAGTTCTGTTTAGAGTTATAGCATTCGGAAAGAAACTTATAGCTGTCCCTTTCCACATCCTTTAAACCAATCTCCTTGGCAATTTTGATTGATGAATCAAACATCTCAATGGCTCTATCTATTTTACCTTGAGCTAAAAGAACTTCGCCAATATTCTTTTTAGTATAGCATATCCGGGCAGGGCTCTGAAGGCTTTCAAATATTTCAAGGGCATTAAGGTGATAAAGCAGGGCGTTGTCGTAAAGTTTTTGCTTGTAGTAAAGCGATCCAATGTTATCCTGAATAATAGCTACACCTATAGAGATACCAAGGGAATCGTAAATTTTAAGTGATTTTAGGAAATACTCTAGCGCTTCATCGTTCTTGCCAAGTTCAAGGTATGAGCTAGCTATGTTGTTTGATGCCCCTGCAACGGCTCTAGCGTTACCAAGCTGTTTACTGGCATTATAATACTCCTTAAAAAAGTTTATAGCATTGGAATAATCTTCGCGATAGTAGTAGATCTGACCAATGCTATTGGATGTCATTCCCACTCCTTCGTGGTAATTAATTGTTTTGCTAATATCTAAAGCCTTTAAGTAGTATTCTAATGCTTTATCATATTTACCCCAGTTCCTATAGATAAGCCCAATATCGTTTAGAATTCCAGCATAGCTTTTAAGGCTATCTAGGTCTCGATATATTGCAGCAGCATTTTCTAAGTTCTCCAGTGATGTTTTATACTCACCCTGATTCATGTAGGTGTAGCCAATTTGGTGATATACATCGGCAATAAGCCCCCTATCACCAATCTTTTGAGCCGTTTGAAAAGCTTCCTGCCAGTATTCTAAGGATACCGAGTAATTGGTATCGGAGTAGGCTTTAGCAAGTTTAATAAGCGTTTCGTATTTCTCTTTAGATCGATTATCGAGACTCTTTAAAGCTACCTTAAGGCTATCAACATAACTAACCCCCGCCGTGCTGCTATAGGTTAACACGACAAGAAAAATGAGTAATGGTATGTAAGCAAATTTTCTCAACGCTTTGTTTTACATTTATTATGATAAAAAGTTACAGAATATATAGCTAAAAATGAACTGGATAAGAAATAGTGTGCAGTGTGCGGTGTACGGTGTACTAAGGAATGTCATGCCGAGCTTGCCGGTGGCTGAGCCTGTCGAAACCACGTTTTCCAAAGAATTAGATGAAGTTAAATGAAGTTAGAGGAATTTAAAAGAATGACTCAGAATGATTCGAAAATATTCGGAACGAATCGGAAGACTTTTGTCATGCCGAGCTTGTCGAAGCAGCTATTTTTGAGGAATATGATGAAGTTAAAGGAAGTTAGAAGAAGTTAGAGGAATGATACGGAAGGAATAGGAGCGCGTAAATATGTCGATCCAGTTTATTACTTGAAATGTCATGTAATACAGTCCTTCCTGATTTTTTATTTGATAACCTGATGAAATACTCAATTTTGCTTAATAATTATTTTTCCTTTTCATTTTTTTTGTTTATATGTAGTCACAGACTACTTTTTATTTACGACGTAGTCAGAGACTTCGCCGAGCGGAGGTAAACCATTTTATAGTAAACTACTGACTTATAAATTCTTCATACCATCCTAATTTTTCAAGTTCTCTTTTCCAATTCTCAGAACTTATCTCCGCGTTGGTCTTTTCTTTAACCACTTCAAACTTTAAAATCTCCGGATTTATTTCTAACAGCTTTGCATATCTTCCAATCTCTTTTTCAAAACCAGTTATGAAAACCTTACCGTTTGATGTATTTAGCAATCCTGAAATTTTATAATCATAATCATTTCCTTCATAAACTAATAATGTATCCTTAAGATTATAATTATTATCTATTAATGATAGAGTTAGTTTCACCTTTACCATCTCAATTATATTCTGACATTCAAAAGAAGTAGTAGCTATTAATATATAATTTTCCCCATCAATTCTTAGACTCTTATTTGGTAAATATATGTCTCTTGATACACCTTCAGTCTTTTCAGTTTCCATATTAAAAATTTTCTGAATACAATACAATCTAGATGTATCTCCATTATATACATAATCCAAAGCTTCTTGCTTTGTCATTTTATTGTCCCAATTAATTAATCTACCAAAACTAATTTGTTCTTTTTTTAGATTCCCGAAAAGATCCACAAAATTTTTTCCTATATGTTTGAGTATAACCAGCAAAATTTATATTAAACTTAATATTAGTAAAATTGCACGTTTCATAATCATCTAATTTACTTTAATTATTTCAGTAATTGTGTATGTCCTGTCATAATATTGTCCTCGAATTGAACTATTTTGTCTATTTATAATAAGTTTATTATCTGGAGATGTGGCATAAGACTGATTAATAACTCTCCTTCCTGGATCATAAAATCTGAAATATAGGTTATCTCCATTCATTCCCATCCCTATGACAACCATAAAAAGTCTAGTTGCTCTATTACTATTGTTTGGCGGGTTCGATGTTCCATTAGTATAATGAGTTCCAATAAGCACAGGCAATCCATTTCTAAGTTTGTCTTTCATATATTTTATTGCTTCAACAAATTTATCATTGTCAAAAATTAGGGTTGCAGCATTATAAGTTGTAACATTATATAAACTGGTATTATCAGAAAAAGTTGCTAAGTTAATCCTTCCAAATATAGGTAAATATGGTGGTGTTGCTACAATTACACTATCCGCACAATTAGCAATATTTGTATTACCCATCATATACTCGGCAGCACGTCTACAGCATGCACTAGGCCAACAGTCACATTCATATTTTTTTTATTTCATTCCAACACCCATAACACAAACCAAAAATATCTTCGTCAAATTGACTAACCCAGCTTGTATTAAGATTTACAGTTTTTATAGCATATAAATATTCCTCAAATTCATCTTTCTGAGTTTCCTTTATAACAAAAGAAACTGCTAACCTATTTGTTTTACAATAACCTATAAAGGGGGGCGAAGCCTTATCTAATCTTGTATAATAAACTTTTACAAAACTTCCTTCCTGTCCCGAAGGAGTTGCTGTATTTTCATATTTAAGTTCCATAGGATTAATAATTAAAGCTTCGCATAGAAATGGATTTTCATAAGTTCCCATATTTTTTTACCTGATTTAATATCAATCTCAATATAATCCAATATAAAATCAGAAGTTAACTTAAATTGGCAGTAACACCTTTTGAAAATGCATAAATAGATAAATCGGTTCTTTCTTCTTTTGAAATATTAGCATTCCTGATTAAATCTATAACATTTTTAATACTTTCCTTTGACATATTAAAATCAAGCACCGCCCCTTCCTCCATACCGTCGAAGAGCCCGGTGGTGGACTGGGGGTTGTGTATTTGATCCCATTGGGGTTTGAGCAGGTGGGTGTACCTATCGGCAATAGCGGGTGTGGTTGGGTAGTCCATAAGGTTACCGGTTGTTCCTTGGGGTAAATATACAAAATTTTTCTCACTGAAGGTGTGGCGGTTCTTGAAAAGGGATTTGAAGAAGTTAGAGGAAGTTAAATAATGAAGTTAGAGGAAGTTAAAAGAATGATTCGGAACGATTCGGAAATATTCGAAAGGATTCGGAAGAACCGTGTTTAGTTTATAGCTTCTGGTGTTTCGATTTTTTTGACCTCCCCCCCTGCCCCTCTCCTGAAAAGGAGAGGGGAGTTAAGCCTCCCCTCTCAGGGGAGGTTTGGAGGGGTCCTTGGAAGGAAGAAGGATTCGGAATGACTCGGAAATATTCGGAAGTATCGGAATTTCATGTGGCAATTCTTGAATCTTGAATCCGTCAATGCCGGACAAGTCTGAAATCCGTCAATGCCGGACAAGTCTTGAATCCGTCTTCGCCGGACAAGTCTGAAATCTTGAATTAATGTCATGCTGAACCTGCCGAAGCCACGTTTGTTTCCCTTCTTTTGCCTTGATGCAAAAGAAGCAAAATATCAAGGCTCAAAAGCCTGTTCCGATGGGTGCCCCGTGGGCGTGTCTGCAGCGCGGCGCAACTCGCCCCGCCTGTGGCGTGGCTCAGACAGTGTCGCTTACACAGGCCACTATCTACGATCTGCTCCCGACCCATTGCCGGGTAGGGCTTTTAGGCCGGAGTTGCTATGCTGGGTAGTGGTTATGCGCATGGATTACAACCGACCGAAGGGAGCTCACCGAAGGTAAATTCGCGTTAGCGAGCGGAAGAGCGCACGCGCCCAAAAAGACGCGCGCGAACAAGGGAAGAACTAGGGTGTAGTTACAAGCCACTATATAAAGAAAGCGTAGATGCAATCTACGCTTAGCTTCTCGTTCTTATATTTTTTTGGTTGTAGACAAAGGTTAGTAAGGTTGTGCTTTATTTAAAAGACATTATTGCTTTGCGACCCTATTATTCTTTTTTATAGAAAGGCATGTTCTTCATCCAATAATATTCTTCTGCCTTGTATTTCTCAATCAGTTTTTTGGCCGCAGCTTTTATCTCAGGTAAATGCTTAAGGTTTTTTTTGCAAGGCATATCTTGTTTTACCGGTACAGTCGTTGCAATATCAAAATAGTAAGTAAAAATACCTAACAAATACATAACTATCTCACAATTAAAAGGGATCCCTGGATCTCCTTCTGACAAGCGAATATAATTTTTATCAACGGACAATATTTCGATCATTTTCATTATTGAATATGAATTGTTAAGTTCTGTCAATTCTCCATATACTGTGGATAAATCTGGTATTTCACCATTGGTTTTAACAAACTGTTTAATTCTATTATCATATAATTCTTGGGCCTCAGGGTCCCCCATTCTCACCAAGGGAATAAAATATTCATTCCTCTCGGTTGGTTTGCCAGATTCAACCCACCACTGCTTGATAATAGCATAACTTTCAGGATAAGCTAAATAAGAATGTATCATGATAGCCCTGTCAGGAACCTTATGTTCACCTTTATAACTTTCAAAATATCTGCTAATATATACCGATATTGCGCTATCCCGATATTGGCTATATAGAACGGAATCATTCAATATTGAATCCAGCGCTTCTCTACGGTTTTGTTTGTTAAGCATGTAAATAATTTCATCTTTTATCCAATCAGGTCTATTACTGATGGTCTTTTTTTCTTGCTCCAAAACATAGTTAAAATATTCTTTTCTGTCCAACCATTTCATCAAATAGGGCTTTAACAAAGAATCAATATAACAGGATTTAAAATCAAACCAGCTAAATCGGATCTTTTCAAATACTTCAAAAGGCTTCATTACCTGAAATAGTTTAAGCAATGAATCGTTGGAAATTATTTCTTGGCTTTGGGCATAAATTGTTGAGCTAACTAAAACCGAAAATATGATTAATATTTTTTTCATAACCAGTAATTTACAAATTAGTTTCTGATATAATTAAGCAGTTGGATTTTAAACCATTTCTTTCGCTTCACATTATAGTCCATAAAGTTATCCTTTGTTCTTCCTTGGGTTGGTTCAACAATTACCGGTACCTGAGCATTCTTTTCAAACGTATGTGGTAATCCCAACCAGTGTCCAAGTTCATGGGCTGTCAATTCTTCCGCTGATTCATTGTAAGGGGTTGTTATATATCTAACCTGAACTCCTCCTGGTCTCTTTACATTATGAAAACCGCCTAAATAGGTACCAGGTATTGATCCTGGTCTCACTAAATTTGTAATATAGAAATAATCATCTTTTATGGAATAACCTGCTGGTGTAGCACCATTTATGACCCCAAATTTTTCATAGTTCAACGAATCAATTATCTGAGTATTACTCCAACCATTCATTGTAGCTACTTTATACCTCTTAGATGTAAAATGAACAGAATCAACTATAATATTCAGAAAAAACTGGTTCAAAGAGTTATTGTTCAGAAATTGGGACAGTCCGGTTGGGGTTATATAAGAAGGAAAGTTGCTTTCATCTTTAAACTTGGTATAAATCAATTTTATAGTCTTTGTCACTTTTTCGGCACAATAATATTTTAACAGGCCTACTTTTTCCCTTGTGGAAGCAATGTATATTCCTATTGACATTGGCGCCAAAACATCTCGGTTTATGTAGTTAAGGGCTTTAATATCTATGTCATTTAATTTGTCTAAACCTGTTGCATCCAAAACAAGGGAGTCCAGTCCGTTAATTGTTATCTTTCCGGTAAGTTCCGGCTTAAATACAATCTTGAAATCTTTATCATTAAGCACATTATCTGTAAAACCATTGATTATTACCTTTATTGTTGCTGACTGACCTTTATTTAAACCCAGAACAGGCGCAAAATACGTTTCTTTATTTTTGCCTACATGTATTGTGTCGTAATATGTTGGGCTGGATAATGCTGTAAATTCATACCCTTTGTCGAAGAAATATTCACCATTAAAGCCTGAGCCTTCTTCAAACCTTACAATTGGAGCATAGTATGCTCTTATTTTTAACCTTATAAGTTTTTTCCCTAAACTATCCAAAACCAATAAATTATTAGTGCGCTTTGGGAGGTTAGTTGCATTGATTTTAAAAGACAGTACATTTGGCATTTTGTCTTTTGAAGGTATCTCTTTCCCTGCAAGTTTCCATTTAATTTTGGTAAGGTCAAATTTCAAACTGGTATCAGCTATTTCGAGCTTAACTTCAATTTCTTTATTGTTGTATATACTGTAATACGAATCGTTATCCGCATATTTATCTTTGCCAATAACAAATCTTAGTTTCTTGGCAATACCACTTGTAGGGCTACTATATTTTGCAGCCCCCTCCTCCATACCATCGAAGAGCCCGGTGGTGGACTGGGGGTTGTGTATTTGATCCCATTGGGGTTTGAGCAGGTGGGTGTACCTGTCGGCAAGAGCGGGTGTGGTTGGGTAGTCCATAAGGTTACCGGTTGTTCCTTGGGGTAAATATACAAAATTTTTCTCACTGAAGGGGTGGCGGATCTGGTGGAAAATATGAGGAAGTTAGAGGAAGTTAAATAATGAAGTTAGAGGAAGTTAAAAGAATGATTCGGAATGATTCAGAACGATTCGGAAATAATCGGAAGGATTCGGAAGAACCGTGTTTAGTTTTTAGATTTTGGAGTTTCGAATTTTTTTGACCTCACCCCCTGCCCCTCTCCTGAAAAGGAGAGGGGAGTTAAGCCTCCCCTCTCAGGGGAGGTTTGGAGGGGTCCTTGGAAGGAAGAAGGATTCGGAATGATTCGGAAACATTCGGAATGTATCGGAAGATCATATGACAATTCTTGAATCCGTCAACGCAGGACAAATCTTGAATCCGTCTAAGCCGGACACAGCCTTGAATCCATCTTCGCCGGAAAATTCTGAAATCTTGAATCTTAAATCTTGAATTAATGTCATGCCGAGCCTGCCGAAGCCACGTTTGTTTTTCCCTTCTTTTGCCTTGATGCAAAAGAAGCAAAAGATCAAGGCTGAAAAGCCTGTTCCGATGGGTGCCCCGAGAGCGTCTCTGCATGCGCGACACAACTCGCCCCGCCTGCGGCGTGGCTCAGACAGTGTCGCTTGCACAGGCCCCTATCTACGATCCGCTCTCGACCCATTGCCGGGTCGGGCTTTTAGGCCAAAGGGATAGCGCCTGGTGCAGGTTAGCTGCACAAAAGTGCAAAGTATATAGTCCTTTCTGGCGATAGGAGGGTCTGCAATCAATTTTTGATGAGTAGCCAAATTGCTTGCTGAAGGGCATGAAACCCACCAGCGAGGCTTGGTAATGGGTTTCGGCTGATGGAGAAGATTTAACTGTTACATTTTAGTTTATGCTATTTTTTCAACATATTAATCTCTATCCCTTTCTCTTCTAAATATTTTATCACATTTTCTGGTAAAGAGTTAATTTTTTTGTAGGTAAAATATTTCTGGCTACTGCTATAATATATCGTCATTAAGGTATCAGTTTCATATTTATTAATAAATAGCTCAGCACAATCTTGACCTGTTATTTCTTCAGAAGTAAAAACTTCAAAATAATATTTTCCTTTCCTTTTCAGATCATTTAAACTTGTTATCTCACAAGAATCGTAAAAACCGTAATACAAAATATAATGATGTATTGCATCATCATATATATTAACATCAATAACTTTCTTTTTTTGATAGATTTTAAAGAAATTATCACAATCTGTCCAAAAAGTATTTTCTATATTCTGTCCATCACAGAATTTAAAAGTTACTAAAAATATAATTAACAATTTTATTCTCATATTAATTTAAGTTTTTATTAGTTTATCAAATATTTTCTTTCTTTCTTCTACTGTTTTTGTTGAATTTGAAATTACTCTTGTAATCTCTTCATAATTTCCTAAATCAGCACAGTCATTCAACTTTTTATTTTTTTTTTCAGAGCTCCAGAACCACAAAGCAGATAAAACAAATAACTCTTCATCTTTGTCGATGACTGACGGGTTGGATACCACATTTTTATAAACTTTCGGATAATTATTTCTCAACCACTCATCAAATGCTTGATAAGTCTTTTTCCATGTTAACTGTATTGCGCCATGACCTCGATATTTATAGCCATCCCCGGTGGAACTGTTGCCATTGCCTCCTTCACATTGATATACATAACTCAAAAATAGTGAATCTTGTTCTTTCCCGGCCTTTTTACAAATAAATATATCGGGAACAGCATAGCAATCCTTCTGCTCTGCTTTACATTCAACAGCTGTCCATTTTAACTTTTTGCTTCCTCTTTGTATTGGCAAATTTAATGTTGTATCACAATTGCAATTATTACAAAATGGTCGTTCTTTCCAGGTTAAACTAAACCATATGCTCCAATTTGTATTTGTTTTTGTATAACACCCTCCTTCACCTGACTTACCCTTAAACCCATCACTCTCATAGCCTACCTGTGCTAAAAAATGACTCATCCGATTAACGTTTACTAACCCAAACTGCTCTGAATATTTATTTATTGCCCTGGCCACCCGGCCCAACCTGACAGTATCGGGGTTATTTGCGAAAATGCTTTTCAATAGCTCTGTCGTTATTTCAAGTTTTTTCGTCCTTATAAAGAAATGGGTTGTAAATACCTTTTCACTTTCTACCTCTTTTTTATTCTTTAACGTTTTTACTTTTACCTTGCACGTGAGGGTATATTTCCCATTTGGAATAGAATCCAGCCGTATTTGTTTTATCTCATTGAATACTAAAGTGTCACAGCCGGTTTTGGGATAGGGCAGTTTGATATTATTTGGTTCTGTGGTGATTATAAGTTGAAATGCGACTTTAGTTTTAGAGGTATCTGCTGTTTCAAATTTTACTTTTACGGTTTTCGAGGTATCGTTATAAATAAACAATCTTTCTTTTCTGATAGCTGTATCACCCAAGAATACAACTGGCGTGCCCTTAAATTCAGAAGATAGCGCCCCCTCTTCCATGCCGTCGAACAGCCCGGTGGTGGAGATGGGGTTGTGGATGAGGTCCCATTGGATTTTGATTAGTGCTGTGTACCTATCGGCAAGCGCCGGGGAGGTTGGGTAGTCCATAAGGTTACCGGTTGTTCCTTGGGGTAAAGTTACAAAATTTTTATCACTGAAGGTTTGCCGCAGGTTAAAAACTCCATGCGCCAGCTCGTGGGCCACAGTGCGGGCAATATGCATGGCACTCAGGTTATTTCTGTCATCGAGCTGAATTTGCTCCTGGGCCACGAACCCAAATCGGTGGTTTAGGGGCATAAATCCCTCCAGGCCGCTCTCGGAGAAACGCGGTACCACAAAGAGAAGGCGTCGTAAAAGCTATATTAGCCTTGATCAATGGCTATTTATCCAACAACAGCCTTCTATACAAGGCTGCTGCATTCTTTAGGTTGATATCCCTTTTTGGATGATTTCTACTTGCTTTACACGAATTTGGGTTGATTTCAATGCTAAGTACTGGGCTGTTTTGAGGGGCTCCGGCTAATGTGGAAAAGCGTAAATCGGTAAAAAAGATTTTGCCATCATCGTGCTTCACTGCATAAAACCCCTTGCTAAAATCAACCAGTTTTTCCTCTAGTACAGGGCAATCTAATTTGACAGAAACTTTCTTGATATAGAAATGCCTATAAATCTGATTCTTTGGAACATTAATATAGGAAACCCTAAACGAGGCCGAATCCTCAACTAATACCATCCAGGCTAAATTGGTAAGCGGAACGGGGGTGGAATAAATTCGGTTGTAGCCAACATCATTTTTGGATAAATACGATTTCACCTCCCTTTCAACAGCTGCCTTAATTAAAACGCCTGCAACAAAGTAAATAATTACAGCTGACAGTGAGGCCACAGAAAGGAAACGTTTAAACCTTGGCATTCTTTTCGTAAGGAAAATTCCTAATAATGAGAAAAGCAGAATTATAAGAAGATTTAAATCGATTATCGCCATGGAATCGATTGATACCCGAGTATTACTAAAAGGCGCAAAAATGGCTGTCCCGTATGTGTTGAAGATATCCATTGATAAATGTGAAAACCATGGAATAAGTATAAGTAGCCACCAATTAGTAAAATTTAATCTTTTTGAAAACCTCTTATTAAGAAGATAGGCCAAAGCAGCTGAGCCTAGTATCATCAGCAGGAAGGAGTGGCTAAATCCTCGATGAACAAAAAGGGCATCCACCGGATTAAAAAGATTTGTAACCAGCACATCTAAATCGGGGATGTTGGCAGCAAATGCACCAATCAGCATTGCCTTCTGGCCAAACTTTTGTCCAGCAATAGCATCCCCAATAACTGCACCAGTAAGGGCATGTGTTAATGAATCCATACAAAATAGTTACCTTTGCAAAACAATAATTTTATAACGAAAGTTCAAACTAACCAATTAAAATAAAGTGGGACGGAGAAAAAAACCGCTGCTCGAGCAGGTTCATATTCAAGATGTTGCAGCAGAAGGAAAAGCCATAGGCAAGGTTAACGACAAAGTAGTTTTTGTGCCATTTGCGGTACCGGGCGATGTGGTTGACATACAGGTCACAAAGAACCGAAAAAATTTTATGGAGGGGCAGGTAGTTAGGTGGCATCAATTTTCACCTATCAGGGTTGAAGCATTTTGTGAGCATTTTGGACTTTGTGGTGGTTGTAAGTGGCAAAGTCTTCCGTACAGCGAGCAGCTGCGGTATAAGCAAAAACAGGTATCCGATCAGCTAAAAAGGATTGGTAAGGTTGAGCTTCCAGAGATATCTCCAATTATTGGATCAAGCAAAACCCAGTACTATAGGAATAAGTTGGAATACACCTTTTCCGACTCGCGATGGTTAACCCGAGAAGAGATTGAAAAATCCGATGAAATAATTCAAGAACCAGCCTTGGGCTATCACATACCAGGGAGGTTCGATAAAGTTTTCGATGTTAAGAACTGCTACTTACAACCCGAGCCATCCAATTCAATCCGTCTTGCTGTTAAGGATTATGCATTAAAACACTCCATACCGTTTATCAACCTTTACTCAAAGCAGGGGGTGCTTCGGAATATCATAATCAGAACTACCACCACAAATGAGGTAATGGTTATTTTATCGGTAACCCAAATAACCGATCAGGTTAAAGGTCTTTTAGATTATCTTAAAAATGAGTTTCCCCAGATAACATCATTGTTCTATGTGGTTAACACTAAGTTGAACGAAACCATTAACGATTTGGATTTAGTGCTTTACCATGGACAAGAATACATAACCGAGCAGATGGAAGACCTGCGGTTCCGCGTGGGACCAAAATCATTTTATCAAACTAACTCCGAGCAGGCACTTGTGTTATATCGCGTTGCACGCGACTTTGCCAACCTTACAGGCTCCGAAACAGTCTACGACCTTTATACTGGCACAGGCACCATTGCCAACTTTGTAGCTCGGAAAGCAAAGAAAGTGGTTGGAATTGAGTATGTCCCCGAAGCCATTGATGATGCGAAGGTAAACTCTAAAATAAATGGGATTGAAAACACATCTTTCTTTTCAGGTGATATCAAGGACCTGCTAAAAAAAGAATTTTTGTTACAGCATGGCACACCTGATGTTGTCATACTTGACCCACCCAGAGCAGGTATACATCCCGATGTTGCCAACACGCTAGTTGAAGCCAACCCCATCAGAATTGTTTACGTTAGCTGCAATCCAGCAACACAAGCTCGAGATATCGCTCTTATGTCTGAAAAGTACAGGGTAACAAAAATTCAACCGGTTGATATGTTCCCACAGACACATCATGTTGAGAATGTGGTATTGCTGGAAAGGAAGTAATTAAAGGTTGTAATAAAGGAACCTGAAAATCTACTTGGTTTTCTGGTAGTATATTCTAAGCTTTTTCCTAAAAACCCTTTCGTTTGCCTCGTTTACTCTTTTTATTAGGGCCTCAATTAGTTCTGTTCTCCCATCCAGCTCCGCGCCAGAAACGACCTCGCCATCGGAATATACAATTTTTTCAATTTTATAACCATACATTCCCAGCGAAAGGGCAACTGCAGCATTATAATCGTCAAAGATTATAACCGATGGCATGGTATTTACATTGTATTTTTGAATTGCAATAAGCACCCTGGAGCTGATGTGTCGGATCTGATCTTCACCCAAATACTTAGCGCCTAGTAGTAGTCGTACCAAATCGATCTGAGCCACCTCGCGCACTCTGCGAGCTGCTACCAGTCGTTCGTACTCTCTTTGGCTGGTAGAAAGAAATAGATCGATAAATGGCTGAGGCACACCATGAAGGTCGTTTAAATCGTTCTCACGCTTCCTTAGCTTGTACTCCTTATGCGCTAACTGCTGGGTATTGGGGTAGTAGTAGGTCCATTTTCTTGTTCGCTTATAGCTTTTAGTCATTGGTTTCGGCTTCCACTTGGTTACTGGACGCCTCAAAATAGGATCGTTCATTCTTAGGTTTTGCGATTCCAGCGAGTAAATCAAACAGTTAATAAAATGAATATAACCGCCCCCAATATTTGCGTGTAATGCCGACCACAGGGTTTTGTTGTTCGTTTTAGAGGTGCTATCTACTTTTTCGTCCTCATATAAGCGTTTGCTTTTAATGTAATCGATAAATTCTTGATCAAGCGTAACAGGATAGTAGGTTGTTGAGTTATCGGTAGAGTCAATGAAAAGATTTTTACCCGTGTGGTAAAGCCCCCTAACATCCATAACATAATCGGAATCATTAGCAAGCTTTACATGTAGCTTATAGTCCGCACCCCAACGCATTGCTGTGATTGTTGGCTGTAGCCCTTGCTGTGCACGTGAAGTTATAGCAAGTAATCCTATGATTGAAAGCAAGATAGTTCTTTTCATAATCGTTTGGTTTGCACAGGTAAAGTTAAGAAATGATTTTAGTTCCAGGCAATCATTTTTATATGATTAAAACAAACCAGGGGAATATTTTTATCTTTGTTTGGCTTAACATTCCAATCAATGAATTCGTTACGAAACAAAAGAAGGTTAATAATTTTAATTCTAGTATGGGTACTGTCAATCCTGTTTATACCAGCAATAATCCCCATGGATTTCCCAATAATTAAAGTATTTGGGTTTTACATACATTCCGATTATCTGGTTCATGTTTTCCTTTTCTTTATTTTAATAGTTACACTCCTGCTTGCAGGAATAGGGGTTCATAGTTTTGGAGTTTTTATTTTAATAATATTAGCGGCTATTCTTGCCGAAGTATGGCAGCTAGTAATTCCGCATAGAACATATAATATTTGGGATCTGATTGCAAATGTCGGTGGCGTTATACTTGGATATCTTGTGGCCTATCTTAGGTTGATGTTTGCTAAAAAAACTCTGTTAACCGACAAAAAAGTTAAAAGGCACAAGCCTTGATCTTTTGCTTCTTTTGCATCAAGGCAAAAGAAGGGAAAACAAACGTGGATTCGGCAGGCTCAGCATGACAAAATTCAAGATTTAAGACTTGTCCGGCGAAGACGGATTCAAGGCTTTTTCCGGCGAAGACGGATTCAAGATTCAAGATTTCAGAATTTTCCGGCGAAGATGGATTCAAGGCTGTGTCCGGCTTAGACGGATTCAAGATTCAAGATTCAAGAATTCAGATTCAAGATTTAAGAATTGCCACATGAAATTCCGATACTTCCGAATATTTCCGAGTCATTCCGAATCCTTCTTCCTTCCAAGGACCCCTCCAAACCTCCCCTGAGAGGGGAGGCTTAACTCCCCTCTCCTTTTCAGGAGAGGGGCAGGGGGTGAGGTCAAAAAATTCGAAACTCCAAAATCTAAAAACTAAACACGGTCTCAAATCTTCCGAATCCTTCCGATTATTTCCGATTCGTTCCGAATCATTCTTTTAACTTCCTCTAACTTCATTATTTAACTTCCTCTAACTTCTTCAAATCCCTTTTCAAGATCCGCCACACCTACAGTGAGAAAAATTTTGTATATTTACCCCAAGGCACAACCGGTAACCTTATGGACTACCCAACCACCCCGGCGCTAGCCGACAGGTACATATCCCTAATCAAAACACAATGGGAGCTCATCCACAACCCCCAGTCCACCACCGGGCTCTTCGACGAGATGGAGGAGGGGGCTGCAAAAACAAAGAATTCATTTTATATTAAGATAAATGGTAGCACACATAAATTTAATAATAATGACAAAATTGACCTCGTTAAAAATGAAAATGGAAAAATAAAAATCAAGTTTTATTTTGATGACGACTCAACTATGAGCGTGGATCAAATTACATGGTTTATAAAGTGTAAATCAAATAGTTCCTTGAAATTTAGACAGGACACTGTAATCATTCCTTTGAATGAAGATTCAAAATTACAAATTTATAGAGTTAGAACAATTGAGAATAATACTAAAGATAGCGTTAAGGTATTTGATTTTAACATTAGATTAATTGCAAGTCCTCATATAGAGTTTGAAATGCCTAGTGGTTACGATGGAGAGTTTGGGTTTGATGATGGCAAATTGATTGCCAATGACAAATTTAGACGTATTAAGTTTCACTCTTTTACATTACTAGATGGCAATGAGTTTTTTTCTCCTTGGCTAACAATGATTGATAATAATAATATTGATTTAAAAATAAAACAAGTGGGCGGTAGGAAAGGTGATTCGCTCTACTTAAAGTATGATCCAGATTTTATTAGTGCGAAACTTTCTTCCAATATGCAAACAATCAATATAACTAAGAAGGTTGATGTTGTAAACGATTTTAATGAACCACAATTTCTATTTGTATATAGAAAAGATTTATATGGCATTCAAGATCACATAGTGGGTAGAATTGCAATTTTATCTTCATTTGTTAAACAAATAGAAAATGTTTTCATTATTTATTTAGAAAAATCAAAGAATAAAGCAAAAAGGATCGATACTCAAGCGCTCTTGAATTTACTCAATAAAAGATCTCTTAATCAGTTTTTCGTAAACACTAAGAATGTCAGTGTTATTGGAGCGGATACTTTAAGACACAACATGAGAACTGAGTTTACGTTTGTAGATAATCAGGACAAAGTTGGATATATTTACAACACTCTTTTAGAAACAGTACGTAATAAAATACCATCTCAAGTTATAATTACAAGTGGAGGATTTCCTAAGAACGTCTATATAGTTATCACAGATATTACACTTTACAAAGAAAATAATGAGATTTGCAAATTTAGTGGAGGAGGTGTAATGAAAAATAATTTTGCTATAATGTATGCCACAGGGCATTGCTCAAGTTCAGAAGATCTACTCGAATTAATAGTTCATGAAATAGGCCAC
This sequence comes from Tenuifilum thalassicum, assembly GCF_013265555.1. Lineage (GTDB taxonomy): Bacteria > Bacteroidota > Bacteroidia > Bacteroidales > Tenuifilaceae > Tenuifilum > Tenuifilum thalassicum. The sequence goes on from NZ_CP041345.1 coordinate 2,994,477, forward strand.
ACCCTTAATCTTTATGATACTTTCAATGATAAACAATTAGGACGACCAGCAGTAAGTGAAACAAAAGACAACTATATGGATTATAAAATTCCCAATAGGAAAAGATTTTACCGCACACAATGGCAGAATGTCATGCTATATAGGTGGTCAATTCCAAACTCTCAATAAAAGACTTTTCAGCAGTAATTTTGTAAAAGTTCATTATGAAAAGATTTTTACTACTAACATTTTTAGTAAACCTTTGCCTAGTATCCATAGCACAGAATAATACTAGCTCTAATAACGAGGTTATACTGGTGAATGCAATTCTCGATAGCGTTGCATTTTATGATATAAAACTTGACTATAATAAGCAGCTTTCACTCCCTGATAGTGTAAAGGCCAAAATGTTACTGGCGTTGGGCAAACAGTTACCAAACAAGTTTATTTATGATATGAAAAAAAGATTTGAGAAGGATCAGGATCTTGTAATTACTATAAAAAATTAGCCAAAAAAATAAAGCAGCGGGATACTCTAAGGGATTTTAAAACTATTTATGATTCGCTTGTTCTTGTGCGGATAAAAAAGAACGAGAACTATATTTTGGTTAATAATTGTATACCTAGCAGTTTAGTTTTGGCTTGTGGTAGTTGGGGTGTAGCTGAAGCTCTACCTTTACTACGCCATTACCTTGACGATAGCACCACCTGCGTATCCCATTATTTTATACTTGCAGCCATGGCTAGACTTGGAGACAACTGGGCCTTTGACGAGTTACTTAGAAGAAGCCATTTAAATTATTGGGTAGAGAAGCACGTTGTGGATACTGTTAGTTGGAATATCAAGTATGAGGACTTGTCAAAAGTGCTTCAATTGCTAAGAGATATTAATAGTATGTCATACTATTTGAAGTCCAAAGAACTTCTTCTGTGCGCACCAGATTTTTTAAAAGTAAAGGGGAGAGTGTTACTTCAATTTTCTGGATTAGAGCCATCTTACAGTTTAGCAATCACTCAATTATGTGTAGAACTGAATTGTTTTCAGTTTAAAGATAAAAAGAGCTGGGATTTAATCTTAGGGCCCTATTGGAAAAATATATCAAAAATTGGTTTCAACGAAACGAGTAAAATGGAAAAACAAAAGATTTGGAATGAATATCTGAGTGATAGCTATATTAAAAAAATTACAGATGAATTAAAGGAGTGGATAAAAGTTAATGTTGAGTTTTAATCTTTGCTAAGCGTAGTCAGAAACCAAAAGAATAAAAGAACGAGAAACTAAGCGTAGTTTGCTTCTCGCTTTCTTTGTAGTAGATTGTAAATACACCTTAGTTCTTCTCCCCAGTTGAGCCGAGGCTGTAACTAAATAAGGAAGCACATTAAGTTGGGCGTAGGTTAGCGAAGCGTACCTGCGTCCAACTATTCTTTCAGGCTGTGCCTGTGTTCTTTGTTGTTTTATGTTGAGCCAAGGCTGAAAAAAGCAATTAACGAACGGTGTTCGGCGGCGGTTGCACCGCCGTCGGACTATCAGCAGCAGAGTTTATCCCGCAAAGCGGGACTGCGCCTGAGCTTCCACTTGTTAGCGCGCATTTCTTTTGAACAAGTGCGCTCCTCTTCTCGCTAGCGCGTATTTTGTAATCCATTCGTATACCACTGCCAATCAGCAAAGCAACTCCGGCATAAAAGCCTGTCCCGCCAATGAGTCGTGGGCGGGTCGTTGCGAAGGATAAAGTAAGCGGCGCTGTTTGAGCCATGCCGCAGGCGTGGCGAGTTGTGCCGCGCGGCAGGCACGCCCACGGGGTACCCATCGGAACAGGCTTTTCAGCCTCGATCTTTTGCTTCTTTTGCATCAAGGCAAAAGAAGGGAAACAAACGTGGCCTCGGCAGGCTCAGCATAACATTAATTCAACATTTAAGACTTGTCCGGCGAAGACGGATTCAAGGCTGTGTCTGGCTTAGACGGATTCAAAATTCAAGATTTGTCAAATGAAATTCCGATACTTCCGACTGTTTCCGAATCATTCCGAGTCATTCTTTTAAATTCCTCTAACTTCATTTAACTTCCTCTAACTTAATCATATTCTTCCATCAGAGCTCCTTCGGCAGGCTCGGCATGACAAGGGGCTTCCGAATCGTTCAATGGCATAAAAAACCCCAAAAACCCAAGGGCAATTTACTTGCCTCCTTGGATTTCTGGGGTTTAACGTTAACTGCTATTCAGTTACAGTTGAATCAGCAACTTCTTGTGTTTCTTCTACAATCTCATCAGACGAAGGGTCTCCTTCAAAATCTTCGGGTGACATCTCGTCTGTAAAATTTATCATTGAATTTAACTTCGCAATAAAAACTGACTGGCTTAAATCAGGATTATTTACAATTTCGATAAGGGCATTCATCTTTTCCGATTCATCCTTTATTGCCAAGGCCTTTTTAGCATATTTTGCAGTGGCAATATCAACCTCAGAGTAGCTTACTACATCCTTTTTAATCCAGCAAGTCTCAATCCATTTTCCGCTTGAACGTTTTCCAACCACCTCAATAAAATCATCTTTCTCCGATTTAACGGCAATAATATCCATCTCATCGAAATTCTTATCGGTTTTATTTAGCAAATCGGGCCTTTTATAAACCGATGCCTGTTCAACCACAACAGCAGGTTTAGCACCCAGAACAATAAAATCGCTTCTTACCCAACCTTCTTTACCATCTTTTAACCGTACTTTAAGGTATTCTACTTTCTTAGCTGAGCTATCATCCTTGTAGGATTCATCAAGATACTCTACTGTTTCTCCAATACTAATACTTGATAACCATTTGCCATTTTTTTCATGAGTTTCCCTTAATGAGACGTTATCCCAAACACAAACACCTTGATCACTACTACCAACGGAATTGTCTGTAGCTTTTTTCCCATTGCAGGATGTTAGGATGAGTAATCCAAATAAGATTGCTAGATTTCCACCTGTTCTTTTCATTTTTTTAATTTTTAAGTAAACACTATTTAACTATTATGCTAAAATATGTAAAAAACAAAAAAACGACAACAAAATTTGCACCATGTGTTTAGAAGTTAAGCACCATGGTGAATCATAACATAAGGTTATTTTTTAGTTAGGTGCAATTTTGCTATATTTGCAATCCATTGTAAAATAGAAATGTATGGCAACAACAGCAGATTTTAAGAATGGTCTTTTTATTGAATATAATGGTAAAATATATACCATTGTACAATTCCAGCACGTAAAACCAGGGAAAGGTGGGGCTTTTGTCCGTACAAAGCTAAAGAGTATAGAAACGGGAAAGGTTATTGAGAACACCTTTAATGCTGGTGTAAAAGTTAACGTAGTTAGGGTTGAGCGTAGGCCTTATCAGTTTCTATATAACGATGATTTAGGCTACCACTTCATGCATCAGGAAACCTTTGAGCAGATAACAATTGGTGAGCACATGATTGACAATGCCGACCTACTTAAGGAGGGACAATATGTAGAGATGATGGTTGAAGCAGAGAATGAAAACATTCTAACCTGTGAGCTCCCCCCATTTGTAGAGATGGAAGTTACCTATACCGAACCTGGTTTAAAAGGCGATACTGCATCGTCAACTGCACTTAAACCAGCAACTGTTGAAACAGGCGCTACCATCAACGTGCCTCTTTTCATTAATACTGGCGATAAAATTAAGATTGATACCCGGACAAGAGAGTATGCCGAAAGGGTTAAGTAATTAATCTTTTTACTGGTTATATTGATTTATTTGTATTTTTGCAGTAACTTATTCCTTTTTAGGAATAAGTTATTTTTATCTAAACCACCATCTGATGTCGATAACAGCGTCGCAGAATAGGTTACAGCTTAGTACATTCAAGCTAAATGCGCTTCTTGGTATGGCTCAAGCCATTAGTGCCGAGCTTAAAACCGAGGAGCTAATAGACCGTTTCCGACGCATCCTGAACGACGACTTGGGTATCGATCGTATTCTTCTATACAAAATGGAAGAGGGCAAATGGGAGCTGCTTTTAAACAGCAACTGCCCCGACAAGGTGGTTGAGAACATCAACGTTGAACGCGACCTCATCCCTTTCAATGAGATTACCTTTGTTGGGGTATCGGACAATCCTATCCTCCTAGAACTTGACGTTATTATACCCGTAATTCAGAACAACCAGCCAGTTGGATATGTTCTTATAGGCGACACCAACGAGTACGAGAAAGGTGTGAGCGCAACAATCAGGCATCTAAACTTTGTTCAAACACTATCAATAATCATTTTTGTTGCCATTGAGAACTTAAGGCTATTCCATAAAAGTTTGGAACAAGAAGCAATCCGTAAGGAGCTGGAGTTGGCCTCACGAATGCAGTCCATGCTTATTCCTGCTCCAACAGATATGCCCAAAATACCTGGGATAAAAATTGCTTCGTACTATCACCCACACTTTGAGGTTGGTGGCGACTACTACGATGTGATAGCACTTAGCCCAAACGAAATTGGGTTCTGCATTGCCGATGTCTCGGGGAAAGGTATTTCAGCCGCCCTGTTAATGTCGAACTTCCAAGCAAACCTTAGGGCTCTTTTCGATAATCACATCAACCTGAAAACATTAATTAAAAAGCTTAACGAAAGAGTCCTGGCAGCAGCAAAAGGTGAAAAGTTTATCACCCTATTTATTGGGCGTTACAATACCAGTAATCGCACCTTAGAATATATCAACGCAGGACACAACCCTCCATTTGCTTATTTACATAAATCGAAAAAGATTTTCCAGCTAAAATCGGGGTGCGTAGGACTAGGAATGATAGATGATATTCCTGTAATTAACGATGGCAAGGTGGTTTTTGATGAACCAGGTACCTTAATATGTTATACCGATGGACTGGTTGAGACAGTAGATGGAGACAAGGTGATTTACTCAACAAAAATTATCGAAGAGATACTCCCAAGCAATCAGAGCGTTGATAAAATCATTGAAAAGATAGCTCAAGAGCGTACATCTGAAAAAGTTTTTGATGACATCTCGCTACTAGGCTTCGAATTCCTATAACGAAACTTCAAAGAATAAATATACGCAGCATAGCCCCAAAAAAGGATAGCCACCTTATCCATATCAAGGAAATTATTCAAGAACCCATGCGACACGTAGGTAACCCAACCTAACAGAACACCCACAACAATAGTTCGCTCCTGGCTCTTCTTTTTAAGCCTCAAAGCCAAGTTGAAACCATCGTAAAAGACAACAACAATTATCAGAATAAAGGCAAAAACAGCAGGAATCCCTGCATCGGCTAGTAACCCAAGGTACTCGCTATGAGCATTACCTTTTAGCCCAAGGTTTGAACTTTCGCGCGTTTTCAGGTAAGAGGCCTGGAAGGGTGCATACTGAAACATGTAGGTTCCTGGCCCCCAACCAAACACAGGTTTTTCTTCAAACATTCTTATAGCCGAAGTCCACCTATTCAGCCTTTCAACATTTGACTCATCGGTTCGGATGTTGGCAATTGAACTGATATGCTTTCTTAAATCGCCACTCGAAGCGGTTCTATTTTGA